>NZ_JAFCGW010000013.1:0-167024 GCF_018604485.1 Sphingobium sp. BHU LFT2 | reverse complement strand
CTTCATGGCTGCTTCCTTCCTTCAGGATTCGACAACCAGAAGTGTGCGCCTCCACCGGGGTCCGAGGAAGCAGCCGCAATTACACGATGACTCATTACGCGTTGCACCAGAGGCGAACGCATATGAGTTTGATGGCGGCGAGGAAGTTGTCGGGATCCTTGTCGTAGCGGGTGGCGATGCCGCGGAACTGCTTGATGCGGTTGAAGAAGCGCTCGACAAGATTGCGCTGCTTGTAGAGCCATGGCGAGAAGGCGAAGCGCTGCTTGCGGTTGGATCGATTGGGAATATTGGCCCAGACGTTCCTGGCCGCAGCGGCTTCACGGATGGCGTTGCTGTCATACCCTTTGTCGCCCAGCAAGGTTGCACCCTCGGGAATGGCTTCGATCAGCGCCTCCGCCTCGCAGGCATAGTGAATCTGCCCGCCTGTCAGTCTCAGGCTGACAGGACGCCCGTCAGCATCGACAAGAGCGTGGAGTTTGCTGGTGAGGCCGCCCCGGGAACGTCCCATGCCACGATCGCAGCTTCCCCCTTTTTGCCCGTCGCACCATTTTGGTGGACGCGCATGCAGGTGGAATCGATCATCACCAGTTCGCCATTATATCCGGCGGAAACCTCAGCCAGAAGCCGGTCCCACACCCCGGCTTTGCGCCAGCGCACGAACCGGTTGTAGCAGGTCGTCGATGGGCCATAGCGCTCGGGAATTTCCGCCCATGTCGCACCGGACCGGAAACGCCACATGATCCCGTTCAGCACTCGCCGGTCATCAACCCGCGCCACGCCACGCGGCTTGTTGGGCAACAACGGCTCGATGATGGCCCATTCCCGATCTGTCAGTTCATACCGCCGCCGTGCCATCAAGTCCTCCAAATCTGGAGGCTCCTGAATCACGCAAACGGTCAATCCTCAAGCCATTTTATGAGTTTACGGCCTAGTCTGAAGCCATTGTATAATCCAGACCGATGTCCGCAGCCGGCGCACTCTGCGTAATGCGGCCGACGGATACGAAGTCCACGCCGCTCTCGGCGATTGCTCGGATGGTGTCCAGCCGAACGCCGCCCGATGCTTCGATCGGTACCCTTCCGTTCACTAATGCGACCGCTTGGCGCAGCTTCATGGGCGACATGTTGTCACACAGCAGACGATCCGCGCCCGCACGGAGTGCCGGCTCGATCTGCTCGATCAGATCCACTTCGACCTGGACCTCCAGCCCCGACTGCTTGGCGGATCGCACCGCTTGCTCCACGCTGTCGCAGAGCGCCAGATGATTGTCCTTGATCAGAATACCGTCATCCAGCCGCATGCGATGGTTGGTCGCCCCGCCCATGCGCGCCGCATACTTCTCGATCACGCGCAGGCCGGGAACGGTCTTACGCGTATCGAGCAGCGTGCAGCCGGTTCCTGCGACCGCATCGGCGTACTGGCGCGTCAGCGTGGCGATGCCGCTGAGATGCTGGAGCGTGTTGAGCGCCGAGCGTTCAGCGGCGAGCATGGCGCGGGCATTGCCTTCAAGACGCATGATCGGTTGATCGGGCTGCACCCGCGCCCCGTCTTCCACCAACCTCTCGACGCGCACCTGCGGGTCCAGGGCCATGAAGAAGGCGACCGCCAGATCCACACCCGCAAGAACGATGTCCTGTCGGCTGCGGATCTGCGCGGAAAGACGAACGTCGGCGCCGATAGTGGACGAGGTTGTGACGTCACCCCCAATTCCGAGATCCTCCGCGAGCACCCTGGCCACGAAGTCATCCAGTCCTTTGCGATAGAGTCCGGCAGTCGGCGGCAGTGCCTCCAGTGTGTCGATCATCAGGGAACCATCTCCTCGAGATCGGTGCGGGACTTCTGATCCGCGCCGATGGCCATTTCCTCTTCCGACACATTGAGCAGGCGCCAGTCCGTACCCTTGGGTACGATGCCCTCAAACGACATCAGCTTCGCATGTGGAATGCCCGTACCGGCACCAAGCGCCGGTTCGCCCCTGGCCACTGCCTGGGCGGCACGGTACATCTGCGTGCGGAAGGCGAAGATTGCCTTATCGCTCGATCCCAGGCGGTCATCGCCACGATCGGCGATCTTGCCCATCGACTCCCACATCGCCATGTCCTGGGTGGGGATGCCGTAGATACCGGTGAAGTCGCCCGCCTTCATCGCCTCGCGATCCTGGAGATAGTTGTTCTCCAGCGTACGGATCTTCCTGAAGGTGATCGGCTCCACATCCTTGCCGATTTCAGCGCCGCAGAACTTGCGCCATGCATCCTGCGAGATACCCTTGGTCGGGTGCCAGGCGATCCAGTAGAACATCGTATTCTCGTCGTCGATCGGAACCAGCATCTGGCTGAGGTGGTACTGGTCGTTCGAAGGAATGTGGACTGTGAACGGCGCCACGAACAGCGTCATTCGGATGTAGTCGGTCGTGTCCTCGTTCACGATCGGCTTGCGGATGGCCACATAGCGGAAGCCGAAGGGGGTCTTCTGAACCTCCAGTCGCGGTGCCTTGTCCGCCGACGGACGCAGCCAGGCTGTGTCGGTGGCCGTGGAGCCGCTTACCCCGGTGGCGGTAGGCATGTTCGACGAGTGCAGGCTGGAGCTGTGCGCGGAGTCGATGGACCCTTCTAGAACCTGCGCCCAGTTGCAAGACCCGTGCATCTTGACGATGCTGATCTTGCTGTCTGGCGCCGTCGCCCAGTTCGGTACATCGAATGGCGCAACCTGATCGGGATCGCCCATCCATACCCACACGAATCCGCCAGCTTCCCGCACCGGATAGGCCTTGGTCTTCATGGTCGACCGGAGCTTGGCATCGACCGGCTCGGACGACATGTCGACGGCATTGCCATCCACGTCGAATTTCCAGCCGTGATAGAGGCAGCGCAGTCCGCACTCCTCATTACGGCCGAACGCCAGCGAGGCGCGACGGTGAGGGCACTTCTCGTCGAGCGCGCCTACCCGCCCCTCTGTGTCGCGGAATATCACCATATCTTCACCAAGCAGGCGCACGCGCAACGGCGTTCCGTCACGCTCGGCCACTTCCTCGATCATACACGCTGGCATCCAGTGCTGGCGCATCAACTCGCCCATCGGGGCTGCGCCCTCAACACGACACAAAAGATCATTCTGTTCAGGGGTCATGGAACAACGGTTCCTTATCTTATGTCGCAGTCGGCGTGTAACCCCGCGACTCGCATTGGACATTCAATCATCGAGATCGAATATCCTTCTATATCGAAGTTCTTTTAGTATCAAGTCCGAGTTGCATCTTTTTTGACTGCTGCCCGTGGACGCACAGGTCTGAACCCACTTGAGCAGCAATCCGGCGGCCAACGCTCGGCAAGATCGAGGGCGCTCCGGCTGCCGCTCTGTCAGATGGCCGATGGCTGTTGCTCGTTCAGGATATCTTAAAGCTGACCACCAGCCTGCGCGACAATGGTGATGCCGTGTGGCCGGCCGAGTAGAACGCGCGGCGGCGCCTACTATTTCAGCGTCGCCTTGGAGGCGTTCGCTTCGCAGGAAACCGCGGACCGTTATCTGGATGCTGGCACCGTTGCCGGCGGCGACGCCTGATCGCTCACCATTTACGGCAAGGAACGGATGGCGATTCTAGAGCCACAACGGGTCCGGAACCGATGGCCCCAACCCCGCCATACTCATATTTTTTCCACGCTGTGGCTCGTGACGTACCTAAATCCTTCGGGTGTCAGTGCTCCTGAACCGCCTCCATGTTGAGGAAATCCGCCTCGGCGAATCCGTGACTGATCTGGTAAGTATGAGTGGCACGGGTAGACCTAATTACGCAAAGCAAGGCAGCTGCGGAATTGTGATAAACTATGCGGTCTCGGCGCCACGGCGATGCCGGACCCGGCAGCCGCTTAGCATGGCTCACCGCAACTGCCTCACCGATTGGAAATGCTTCGGCTGCCATCGGCCAGTCAGGCTGATCTTCTCAATGCATCACAGTGCTGCTCGGCGAGGCGAAGAGCCGATCTCATGATGCGATCCTCCAGGACATCATCCCTGCGAACCAGCGCACGAATAGCGGTGCCCTTAACCGTGGCCCAAAGGAACCGCGTCACAATGCTTGCCTGGTCGAAGGCGATGCCGGTGTCCGCAAGCCTCTCTGCCCAATCCAGTCTCGCCATGCGGTAATTGGGAGAGGAATATGCCTCCCGCACCTTGATCACAGGTTCTTCGGAGCCCGACGCGACGAGTATGTCAAGTACGATGCGGTACGATTCGTCGAAGAACCGCCTTTGCGCGACGCCGACAAATTGCTTCAAAACATCTTCATTCCGGACGCCGACCAAGGCACTTCTGGCGTTTTGTTCCATGTCCACGAGAATGCGCTCATAAACTGCAGCGACAAGTTCCTCCTTAGAGGGGTAGTGATGAAGCAAGCCGCCACGTGACACTCCGGATTCGGAGGAAATATTGGCTGATCGCAGTCCAGCATGCCCAACGTCCCGAAGGATGCGGTAAGTTGCGTCCATCAGCTTGTTGCGTGTGATAGCACTTCGGTCGCTTTGTCGTACTGGCAAGGCCTCTTCTTCGCTGACATGCCTCGCCATCAAAGGATCGGCCTCGAAAAGGAACCGTAGCAGATAGACGTCGCATGCGCGGCGGCGGGGGCGGTTTGTCCCCGCGCCTTTTGGAAGGAACCCGATCTTCCTTCCGCTGCCACACTGTAGTTTCCCATCAAATTACCTTCACGACAGACTGGTGTTAGTCCGAGATTCCTAGTCACCATTTGAGCCGAAGGCTAGAGGTGACGGCTGCCCTGTCTCTGCCGCCAGCCCAAAGAGGTATCCCACTGGCAACGCTGCTAACGCGAAGCCAGCATCTGTGATCGTCGCGTGGGACCCGTTTGGCGCAGCCGTCAGCCACCATGTTGTCGGCTGTGACGATCTCATGAAGTACGGTGCGATCTTACCACGCAGCGCCGGTGATCCCCGGGGACGGATGAAGCGCTCGTGGTAAGTGGATGGGGCGATCGGCAGGAAGCGGCAGATCGGCTCGACCCCATAGGAATCGCGGTGACCGTCAATGAACGCGATCATCGCCGGAACGGGCGGTCGAGCTCCGCCTGCGCAAAATATGCGGACGCCTTGCGCAAAATCTCGTTGGCCTGCCGCAGTTCACGGACGTCGCGCTGAAGCGCCTTCACCTTGTCGGCAACCTCGGCCGGGACACTGGCACGCTTGCCACTGTTGAACTCAGCTTTCTTCACCCCACTCATGCAGCGTCTGCGGAACGCGGCCGATCTTCTCCGCGATAGACACCACCTCGGCCCATCGCGAGGGATGATCCCGCTCGTGGCCGAAAACCATTCGTACCGCGCGTTCGCGAACTTCCGGCGCAAACTTTTTCGTCGTCTTGCTCATACCGACTCCACCTTCTCAGGAGTTGGAGCCTCCGGCAAACCGGGTGCGGTTCATAGAGATTCAGCGGTCGGTCAACTCCCATGGAAAGAAGGACAGCTCCGAGGCTTTGCCAGTGAAACGGGGCTCACGCTTTTCGAGGAAAGCGCTCACACCTTCCTTGCCTTCCAGCCTGCTCGCGTGAAGGACGGCAAGAGAATCAATCTTATGGGCTTCGACCGGGTGCGGAAGCGCCGGATTCCGGCGCATCATCTGGCGCGTGAGCGCGACCGCAACGGGCGAACGATTCTGGGTCATGCGACGGGCCAGGGCATAAGCCTCCTCCAGCATTGTCGCGTGATCGTCATAGACGCTCCGAACAAGCCCGCCGGCATGTGCCGTGTCCGCATCGATGATATCGGCGCTCAATGTCCATTCCAGGGCAGTCTGTTCGCCGACGATCCGCGGCAAAAACCAACTGGAGCAGGCTTCCGGCACGATGCCGATCCGGCCGAACACAAAGCCGATCCGGGCGTCCCTGGTGGCCAAGCGGATATCCATGGGCAGCGTCATGGTAATCCCGATACCCACGGCTGCACCATGGATCGCACCGATGATGGGCTTCAGACAGTCGTACATGGCCAGCGTGACGCGGCCACCCGTATCGCGAATACCATCCCGGATCGCTTCGTCGTGTAGCCGCTTGTTCATGTCCTCAAGCGTAGGCTGCAGCGTTTCACTGAGACCAAAGACATTGCCCTGGACGCCAAGATCCATGCCTGCACAGAATGCCCTTCCCTCACCGGATACGATAATTGCCCGAATGGAATCATCCAAGCTGGCCGCGCGATAGAAGTGCTCGAGTTCTTGGCACATCTCAACCGTGAATGCGTTCAGTCGATCGGGCCGGTTAAGCAGCAAAAGAGCAATGCCCGTCTCGTCGATCTCATACTTGATCGTCTGATAGTTCATCTGTTGGAGTCCTTCCCCACGATCATTTCTCATCCATAACGTCCACTAGAACGAAACATTGTCTCCGCCCTTCAGATCGAGGATGCTCCGCGTTTCGCTCGGCGTCGCAACTTCCAGAGACAACGATTCGAGAACCGATCTAATGATACGAACCTGTTCCCCATTGGAGGTTGCGAGACGCCCTTTCCCGGCGTAAAGAGAATCCTCCAGACCGACGCGTACATTGCCGCCATTCAATGCGCCCATCGTCACGAAAGGAAGCTGGTGACGGCCCGCAGCCATTACGGACCATTGATAGTCGTCGCCGAATAGTTTGTCCGCGATTCGCTTGGCGTGAAGGAGGTTCTCTGTGTCTGCACCCTGGCCACCGAGAATACCGAAGATCGACTGCACAAACAGCGGCGGCTTGACCAGCTTCCGGTCTAGGAAGTGGGCCAGCGTATAGAGATGCCCCACGTCATAGCATTCAAACTCAAAGCGCGTACCATGTCGCACACCAAGACGTTCAATGATGTTCTCTATATCTTTGAAGGTATTTCGGAATATCCTGTCGCGGGATGCCTCTAGATAGGCCCCTTCCCATTCCTGGCTGAAATTGTATTTGTCAATCATCGGGTAGAGACCGAAATTCATCGATCCCATGTTGAGAGAGCATAGTTCCGGTGAGGCATGCTCAGCTGCCGCTAACCGGTCCTCCAGCGCCATGTTCTGCCCACCGCCCGTGGTGATGTTGACGACTGCATCAGTTGCCTGCTTGATCCGAGGCAGAAAACCCATGAAAACGGCAGGATCCGGGGTCGGCTCGCCAGTCTCCGGATTGCGGGCATGAAGGTGAAGAATGGAAGCACCTGCTTCGGCAGCCTCGATGGCCTGCTGCGCAATTTGATCGGGTGTGATAGGCAGATGTGGACTCATCGTCGGAGTATGAACCGAGCCTGTGACCGCGCAGCTGATAATGATCTTTGACATAGCAAATTCCTCGATTTGTGTTGCGGGGCGCAGGCAGGTTGCAGGTTATGTCCTGCCTTCCTTTCTCCCATTGCTTGGACTGCGGCGATGTCTCCGTCGCACGCTACCCCACGCCTCTAGTTCGACGCGACCAGGTCAGATTGCTCGACTTCGGGGACCACCGAGTCCTTTGGATCGAAGTACTCATCGATCCGCGAAACTAAACCGTTAGCGCCAATCACAATACGCATGAGCGCAGGCAGTCGCATTTCATAGCCGGACGGGAATTTTGCTGTCAGAAAATGCTGAGAAAATGCCGCGTCGTCGGCCCACGATATCCGCTGCTGCTGATATTTACGAGATACCGTTGAGGAGCAGAAGTATTGCAGGATATCCGCCGTTTGCTCGACGGTCTGCTCAGCTTGATCAAAATTGTGCCAAATGATGGCGCCTGCTTCGAAGCAGGTGCGGAATGTTTCCATATCCCCCTGCTCGATTGATGAAAACATTTTAGCTATAACTTTTGCAGACTTCTTATCATGAACCATGACATCTCTCCGATCATTTTTGCGCTCTGAGGCACCGCCCTTCACTTTTCCGGTCCGACGATAGATTTCCGAGTCACCTAACTGACAATTGCACATGACACCTGCTGCGATCACCGAACCGTCGACGATAATGCCACAAATCACTACGCACAAACAAACGGTATATCCGGTCTTTCAAATTGGTGATACGAGCCGTTTCGGTAGCCTCATGCACCGGCAGCCAGACCGCCTGCTAAATGGCCGTGAAACCGCCATCGATGAGGAAATCAGCCCCCGTCACGTAACCGCTCTCATCGGAAGCAAGATAGACCGCACAGGATGCGACCTCCTCTGCTTCGCCGGCACGCTTAATGAGGAAATTTTCGCTGATCATATCCATGACCTTAGTATCGGCGATAAAGGGCTCAGTCTGCGCCGATCGAATGAAACCCGGCGAGATCGAGTTGACACGAATTCCGTGCGGACCACCTTCCGCGGCAAGCTGGCGGGTCATGGCCACCACTGCGCCCTTCGCAGTGGTATGGGCAAGAGACCCTTGACTTTTCGATCCGACCCTCGCCGCGATAGAGCCAGTATTGATTATGGATCCCCCGCCCCGCTTCACCATATGCGGCCAAGCCTCGCGAGTGAGAAGAAAGACGATATCGACCTCTTCTCGCATCGTTCGCGAGAACGTTTCATAAGTCATCGCGGGAAAGAAGTCAAAATAGGCCATCGCCGCATTATTATAAAGAATGTCTACTCCGCCGTATTGCGTGAGTGCGAAGTTGATCAAGGCATTAGCGCCATCGGGAACAGAAAGGTCCACAGGTTGCAACGATACCATCTCGCCACCGAAGGCGGTCACTTCTGCAACGACCTGCTCACCACGCGCCTCATTAATGTCGCATCCCACCACCTTCGCGCCTTCACGGGCAAAGGCCACTGCCGCAGCCCGTCCCATACCGCTGCCCGTACCGGTGATGATAGCGACTTTACCAGCCAGTCTTCCAGGCATGTCACATACTCCCACTTATTCCGGAACGTTGTCCGGAGTTGAAAGGTGGCTTGCGGCGGCCAGATTGGAGACGAAAGCCAAGTCGTTTCAAATGCATCGATTATATCCTGAGGACTAAGGTCTGGGCGGAGGGAGGCCGCTTCGGAAAGGATTATCTGCTACCCAAAGGCTTCGTCCGGGACTTCAGACCTGACAGACGTATCGATCCGCCCAGGTACACTCTAGAAATCGAAGGTCGCGCGCAGCCCGTAGGTACGCGGCGCCTGCAGGAAGGTTATTGCTGGTCCTGGGGTGCCGCCCAGTCCGAGAGCGGACTGAACAGCCTCATTCTCGATATTCTTGATCCACGCACCCAAACTCCACCCTCCCTGCTCATCATGATAAGTCAGGTTTGCGTCAGACATGAAGTAAGCCTTCTGTCGCGATCCGATGCCATGAGTGTAGGAGCCGTAGAAGTCGGACTCATAACGGGTTCCGACAAACGCACGTACGTACCCTCGGGACAGCTGAAAGTCATGCGAATAGCTGGCCGTGATTGTCCAGGTCGGCGCATTCATCATCTGCAGGCCACTGACGTCAAGGCCCGCCGCTTTTCCAAAGAAAGGCGAGCTGGGAACGATCGCCTCCGTCTGGCGCGCATGGAGGTAACCGATCGAGGCGCTCAGATTGTCATTACGCGTAGGTCTGAATATGATGTCTGTCTGGTTCCCGTAGATTTCGACTTTTTGCGAGTTGAAAATTGGGTTGAAAAGAAGATCGGGGTCATAGCCCTGAAGCGGCAGGTTCTTATAATCATAGTAGAAGAACTCGGAATTCAGGGTCAGTTTATTATCGAACATGCGGCTTTTGAAGCCTGCAGTGTAGGCAATGATGGTTGAGGAATCCACGCGGTTGTCGAAGGAATCCGTATCGGGGGTCGAATTGTATGTCGCCGGCTGGTAGCCGGACTGGACGGTAGCGTATAGCAGAACTTTGTCTGTCGCATCATATTCGAGTCCGACTTTCCAGTCGAGATGGTTCGATTTTACGTCAGCAGTCCAAGGCGCATTCGAGCTGTAGTCGAAAGCTGCTTGCGCCGTTACGCCCCGTCCCGTGCGGCTGTCGGAGCTGTAGCGACCGCCGCCAGTGATACGAAATTCGTCAGTGATGCTGTAGGTCGCTTGTGCATAGATGCCCACGCCTTTCGAGCGATTCCTGTAATTGTAATTAATGAAAATTGGAGGAATGCCGGTCACGTCCGAGTTCACCTGGCGATAGACGTTGACGCCTGCCTGCCACTTCATGCGACCGCTGTCACCGGAGGCTCGCAGTTCATTCGAGTATGCCTTAATCTTCGCATTGTAGACAGCAAACAAAGAACCGAGGAAGTAGTTGATCTTGGAATCGACACTCGTATAGGCAGGAATCGCCGAAATCGTCACGTCACCGAGCGTCAGATCGAATTGCGCGCCGACAGACAGACCATCATAGTCGACTGGGAAGCTTTTGACCGGCCCGAAGAGTGCCGTATATGGCTCCAGAAGCGGACCCGTAAGAGTGTCATCCCACGGATCGTTATGCAGGAACGACTTACCGTCAACCTGCCCGGTCACTGGATTGAAGCCTTTGTTGACGAGGTTCGTCGCAGTGCCGCGCTTGCGGGTTAGGAAGCCCCAGACATACGCAGAAAAGTTCTCCGTCGGCGTATAGAGGGCAGAGAGGCGGCCTGCCAGATCATCCGCAGCCGATGCGCCACTTTTCTGATAGCCATTTCTGTTCGTGTAGTCGACACCCGCGCGCAGGGCGAAATTGTCCGAAACCGGAATGTTCTGGACCAGTGTCCCATGGAATAGGCCGTAATTGCCAACTTCGCCGATAGCCTGGGTTTCCCATTCATGGGTCGGACGCTTCAGAGTGACGTTCACGATGCCGCCAATGGCGCTGCGACCATAAAGCGTGCCCTGTGGACCGGGCAGAATCTCGATCTGGTCGATGTCGAAAAAGGGTGTGCTCATGGCCTCGCGAGGCACATATACGCCATTGATAGCGAATGCGACCGGCGGCTCGGTATTGGCAAAATCGTTGGTCGTGCCAATTCCGCGAATGTAGACCTCGACCGAAGCACCTTGGGCTTGGATGCGCGCCGAAGGCACAAAGTTCTGCACACTCACAAGATCCGTGATGCCGCGCGTCACGATTTCAGTGGACTGAATAGCTGTGATCGCTGCGGGAGTTCGCTGCAGCGTCTGCCGGTCCTTTTGCGCGGTGACGATTATGTCTTCGCTCAGGGAAGACGCGGTCGCGCTTCCGGCATCCGTCACTGAAGTCTGCGCAATAGCGACGACCGGTGCTCCCGTTCCCGTAAGAAACAGGCCGAGTGCGGTATGCAGCTTGAATCGCTTCATTTCTTCTTCCCCTCCCAGGATTTTCAAAGCGATGGGCACCGTTTCAGCTGAGTGACCAACCGCTGGATTCGCTCTGTTTCATCGAGCGTCGCCATTTATTAGGAACAGTACATCCTGCCTGTCAATGCGTTTTTTGCTGGTGATTGGCCCAGGCATAAGCCGTGTCGCTTCAAGCCGACTGTGCCCGCGCGCGCTGATCGTACCGGCCAACAAGATGGTGCATAATTTGAGCGCCGCTGACGAAGAGTGAAGATTATCAGGTTCCGGCCAAGCCGCAGCCGCATGGTGGAAGTACCGCCAACTGACGCTTGATAAGAGGAGTGATAAAGGCGACGATCCGAACTGGCGAAAGATCGAGTAGATCGGGTTAGGAAAATCAGCAGATCAACATACCGGCCAAGGGCTGCTGGGGCGCTACATCCGACGTAGCGGATCATGCCGATTGGACTACGCCAACGGGTCCATGTGTCAGACGAACCTGGAAACACGACGGGTCAAATCCCCGGTTCGGTTGACACCATGAGTTCTTATCAATGCTGGCGGTACAACTGAGAGCTAAAGCTGCCGCACTGCAGCAGACCAGCGCCTTACCCGCGATACTAACCTAATATCGCACCCTACATCCGTTGAATGCTCGCGGCACGATGGCAGTACCAATGCCAGAAGTCGTTCGCGCATGCTGTTCAATCGCCCAAGGTCGGTAAACTGATGGGTCCAAGGCGGCGAGGCGTTTGTCAGGCGCGCATTGCTGCTGGTCCTTCGCCGTGATCCTACTTCAGTGACCCGGCGATGCCGATCGCGCAGCATGCCCCCACCAACAGTCCCAGCTTCGGCAAAGACACGCTTTGGCCATATGCTAGATAAGCGATGGCAATCGTAGAGAGTGGCACTGCCGCAGCCATGAAGGGCACCACGATGTTCAATGCCACGCCTTGGCGGACGAGGATCGCCAGGAGCCAGGTGGATGCGATGTATGAGGCCAGGCATGTCGCTGTCCATCCAATATCGGTGAAACCTGCCGTTCTAGGAATGAGGGCCGCCCCCGAGATTTGGGTAATCAATGCAGCCAGAAAAATAAAGATGGATGTCAGCGATATACTCATAAAACAATCCTCCCCAAATATTAATATACGATATGATCCTGTTACTCGAAGAAAGATGCTAGGTTATTGACGCGCCATCTTCAGATTTTCATTCGCAGTTTTTTCATTTTTGATCTTTTCAGATAGTTACCCGAAAAATTACGATTCATGCCAGAATAGAAGCCAAGATTTCTGGACCTGGCGTTACGCCATGCACTACGGCCATTCAACACGCAAACAGGATATCCCGCTTGTAAATAGCAACCTCCTACCCAGTTCGCAATAGGGGCGCTCAGCAGAGGGAGGGAGAGATTTTTCTCCGCAAGGATTGCGCCAGCATAAAAAAGCAGTATGAACGGTCTCTATCATCGCTGGGTGATGAATGCTTTTCAAAAGGAGAGGATAGATGAGTTCAGTATCATCGGTGCAGGAAGAAATTCCTTCGCTCTGGGAGGCAGCGCGCCGGGAGATGGAAGATTATAGCTTCCTCGGCTCCTATGAGCAGCCAAAGTGGGATATACCGAACAAAATCGGAATTTCGTGCGCCGTCTCCAGTCGCTTCTCGGAAGGTTCCGAGCGCGGACATACGACGAATTCCATCGAACGCTATATCGACGAGGCATCCGCGGTCATTGAAGAGGGTGCTTTTTCCGTTCACATTGACTTCACCTGGGTAACCGACGAGAAGGGCCGTCGGCTGGACAAGATTCCCCCTGTTGAGGCCTACTCGATGGTGCTGGAGCCGCTCCGCAAACGCTATGGTTATAGCTTCATGGCCGACCTGAACGTGCTCAATGGCGCCACGTTCGAGGAGTGCCTCAGCCCGGCTGTCGCCGGTCTGGCGGAAATAGGGCCGTGCGCGCCGGGACATCCCGAATCCTTCGCGGGTCCGGCGGTCCGTACGCTCGTTGCCAATGGTGTGGTTCCGGCATTGGCGATCCACAATTCGGGCGAGATCGAACTGGCCAAGCGCCGGCTGATCGACACCGGAATCTTGAAGGGTACGGTGTACTGGGGGCTTCTATTTGGTTTGCCCTTCGACGTCGGTCGTACGCTGCTCTCTGGGAACTCGGTGACGGACGTTGACGACATGGTCCGCCAGATGATGTTGATGGTGCACCAGATCCGCAAGGTTGATCCGACGGCCCCCATACACGTCTGCGCCGCCGGCCGTGCGACGATGTACATGACGACGCTGGCAACGATGCTGGGGCTCCACATCCGCGTGGGGACGGAAGACACCGAGTGGAAATATCCCAACTCCGATGAGCGCTTCTCGAGCAATCTTGAAATGTTCAAGGCCGCCAAGGAGATTGCTGCCCTCCACGGCCGAACTCCGGCAACCGCCAACGAGATGCGTGCGCTACTTGGCGTCCCGCAACGCTAAGCCGATTGCCCCGGCGGCACGGCTTCATGCCGCCGGGGCTCCACGTCGCCGCGATGCGGATTGCTGGCGGCGCTATTAAGTTACACTATCGCCAAGGCAGAGTGAATATGTCAGTGCCGCAACTGCTCGCCGACCGGCTCGCGCTACCCGCGATCGGCGCCCCCATGTTTATTATTTCTCAGCCCGATCTAGTTATCGAACAATGCCGGGCCGGGATCGTTGGCTCCTTTCCGGCGCTTAATGCGAGGCCCTCCGGCGTTCTTGAACAATGGCTGCAGCGGCTCTCGGTCGAACTTACTGATCGGGATGCCCCCTTTGCGGTAAACCTGATCGTTCACAAATCGAACGGCAGGCTGCAGGAAGATCTCGCCCTTTGCGTCCGCTATAAGGTCCCTATCGTGATTACCTCGCTCGGCGCAAATACGGAGGTGTTCGATGCGATCCATGCCTATGGCGGAATTATTCTCCATGACGTGATCAACAACACGTTCGCGCAGAAGGCGGTCCAGAAGGGCGCTGATGGGTTGATCGCCGTAGCTTCAGGTGCTGGCGGGCATGCCGGCAGGCTGTCGCCATTTGCCTTGATCGCGGAAATCAG
Source organism: Sphingobium sp. BHU LFT2 (assembly GCF_018604485.1). NCBI lineage: Bacteria > Pseudomonadati > Pseudomonadota > Alphaproteobacteria > Sphingomonadales > Sphingobiaceae > Sphingobium > Sphingobium sp. BHU LFT2. The sequence goes on along the minus strand of NZ_JAFCGW010000013.1, from coordinate 152,760 downwards.
GGAATGGTGGGACGGTCCGCTTGTCCTTTCCGGCGCAATTGCGACTGGAAGCGCCATGTTAGCCGCACAGGCGATGGGCGCAGACTTAGCCTATCTGGGTTCCATATTCATCGCGACGAACGAGGCGAATGCTGCCTCTGAATACAAGCAAATGGTGGTGAACTCGTCTGCTGAAGATATTGTCTATTCCGACCTCTTTACCGGAATTCACGCGAATTATCTGAAGCCGTCTATTCGACAGGCAGGCCTGGACCCCGATAATTTGCCCCTGGGCGATCCCTCTCGCATGGATCTCGTGGGACATGGCGACGGAGCCAAAGCCTGGCGAGACATCTGGGGATGCGGGCAAGGCATAGGAACGGTGAAAGAGATCCTGCCGGCTGCCGAACGCATACGGCGATTAGGCGAAGAGTATCGTGCTGCTATGGCACGCCTCGGTTAAGAGGGAAGTGGCCCACCCAGCTCTAACCGTAGGCGGTGCAAATGTGCACAAAGGTTAAGAGCCTAACGCAAAGGCCTTGCGGGAGCCGGCGGCGCAGAGCGATATTTCTGAGCTTGCGGCGGTGCAGAGCATGAGATCGCGACAAACATTTGCCGAGTGTCCGGTATCGAGGCGCGTGAGAGCATGCTTCGGCTACCGGGCGCCCTACCCCAGTCCATCGGCCGGCGTCGAGTGTCTGAGCAGAGCGCCTTGTCGGACAAAGATCTGAGCTTGCCAACAGCAGAAGGGGAGCTGCATTCTGGAAGACAGGCGACTGCGCGATCGGTGGCCTCAAGCGAATACCGTCCTCGACGATCCGCGTCGGCGTGGGCGCCTGCGGCGAGTGAATCGGTGTCGCAAACCTCCATCAGCAATCAGCGAGCCCTGCGGACGATCTCCACCATGAACGCTGCAAGAAGCAATATCTCCAAAAAGCGCCGAAATGTGCCAGTCAGGCGGACCACGCCATCCTCGGCTTCCGATGGACAGGAACTACCTGCTCCAGCTCCCTTACCATCTTGACCTGCCTTTTTCAGAAGCGAGTTTCCAACTTACGAGGGAACATCTTATATGTCCGGGAGACCGAGCCTTGTCTGATACCTGCAACCGTCAAGTCTGGCTTGCATCGCGTCCAACGGCCATTCCGCATGCGGAACATTTCGGCATTCGTGAGGTCGAGATCCCCAACATTGCCGAGGGGGAGATCCTGGTTCGTAACCAATATCTATCAGTTGACCCAGCCATGCGAGGCTGGATCGCCGATCCCCGAGGATATCTTCCGCAAGTCAAGGTCGGCGATACCATGCGCGCCTTCGCCGTTGGAGAGGTACTCATGTCGCGGAACCCGGATTATGTGGTGGGTGAAATGCTCATGGGTATATTTGGATGGCAGGAATATGCGGCCGTGGCGGCTGATGCGGTTCTTCTGCGCGTGAAAGAACGTGATCTGCCTTGCTCACTCGCGTTAGGAGCATTGGGGCTGAACGGTATTACAGCATATTTCGGATTGCTTGAAGTCGGCTGTCCGGAATCCGGGCAAACAGTCGCGGTCTCAACAGCTGCTGGCGCTGTGGGTTCCATCGTCGGGCAGATTGCCAACATCAAAGGCTGCAAGACGGTGGGTTTTACCGGCGGGCCGGCGAAAGTCCGGCAATGTCTGGATGAGTTCGGCTACGAGGCCGCAATAGATTACAAGTCTACCAATGACATTGACGGCGCGATCGCATCAGTCGCTCCTGGGGGCGTTGACGTCTACTTCGACAACACATCAGGACCGGTCAGCGATGCGGTCATGCGCCATATCAATATAGGAGCTCGCGTCGTGATCTGCGGCACAGCTGCCTATCCGAGCTGGAATCCCTGGAATACCGGTCCACGGCCGGAGCGGCATCTTATCGTCAAGCGAGCCAGAATGCAGGGGTTTCTCGCCACTGATTTCAGCGACCGTTTCAACGAAGCGGCGGCCCAGCTTGCGAACTGGATCAGGGAGGGCCGGCTCAGGTATCGCGAGGACATTTTGGAGGGACTGGAGAACGCTCCCGGGGCGCTTCAGAGATTGTACAGCGGCCAAAACGACGGGAAACTCCTGATCAGGTTAGCGGCAGCCGGGTAACGACCATATGATCGCCCGGTTGACTGAGACCGTCCATCACATAGGCTTTCTTAACTGGGATTTCTTCGTCTGATCCTGAGGCGATGTTCACAAATGGGATCCTTACCGCCGTGGGTTACTCCTACTGTCTGCTCCGATCGCTCGCGTCACCTCGAAAAGTCGCCGCCCCTCTTTGTGGTTCCCTCCCCTGCCCCTCTGGCAAAATCAGCTACTGCGCCCTCAAATAATACTTCCTCAACTAATTAAGTCTTGAAAATTATTCTTGTAGATGACTCTTGACTAATTCCATTGCCAATTCCTTTACAGGCCCTATTTCCATATCCTCGTCCTTGATGCTTTCCTGCACGGCAAAGCCTCGCAAAACGCTAGCCAGGATGCCAAACGACTCCTCGGCCTTCTTCCGTTTGGCTCCGGATTTTACAAAGCGATCGATCCACGCCTGCTCGATGGCCTGGCGGCTTCCTGCAGAAATCGCCCGAATTCCTTCGCTGAATTGCTCGACGGAACGCGCTGAGATGACGAGCCGAAGGCTGACCTGGTATAGATCGCTCTGCTGGAACGTCTCGAAGTGCTTCGTAGCGCTAGATATTTCTTCGCCGCCCGCCGCGAGGTTGGCATCCTCATGCGCCGATTCGACTTCCTTTTCGAAAAGTGCTTCTATCGTAGCCTCAATAAGCTCCCCCTTCGTTGCGAAATGGTGTGTCTGCCCGCCTCGGGAGACGCCAGCGAGGGCCGCAGCATCGGCAATGCGGAAACGGGAGAATCCTTTTTCCTGGAGCAGCCGTATGGACGCATCCAGAAGGCGCGCCCGGGTTTCTGCCCGACGTTCGCTCTGCGATCGCCGACGCTTGATTTGCCGATCCTCAACCCGCTCCGACTTCAAAATTGATCTCCTCATCCCGCCATCTGGCACATAAAGGTTGATCATCCTGCTTAACACGCACTGCAGACACAGGCTAGCGCCGAGGATTCGTACGCCAGAAAGTTGGCGCATTCGCCCACACCTTTCAAATTGCGATTGATTGGTACTTGTCGGAGATGGGCCGGCGCAACCGGTGTGATCAAAGCAGAGGGAACCGGGGGCTTGCGGACAGGGCGACCCATCTTGCAGGTGCCATGGGTTACTGCAGCCCTTCCCCTGAACATTACCCCCTTGCGCAGCCCGTCTACGGCATTTGCGCTTGACAAATTCTATATCGAAGTTATTTTAACAGACAGGATATCCGGCATTGCACAAGATGCGGAAGAAGTAGGCTGTGGTGTGTAGAAACATGCCCCGCTGGGTAGAGGAGAGTTGGGAATGAAGATCTCAGGCGTCCATCATATTGCGTTCTGCACCAATGATATGAAGTCGCAGATCGAGTTCTTCACTCAGGTCGTCGGCATGAAGCTCGTCGGACTTTTTCCCATGCACGGCACGGAGGGTGCCACGCACTGCTTCCTCGAATCTGGCGAGAACTGCTACCTCAGCTTTATTCAAATGCCGGGGCCAGGTGTGAGTCCGGTCATGGGCGTGAGTCACGCATTGGATGCATCCCACCCGGTGGCCGGTGGCGCTATGCAGCACATCTCGTTCAACGTCGACAGCTTTGAGGAATTGATGGACCTGCGCGATCGGTTACGCAGCAACGGCTACGCCGTGGTTGGTCCGCTTGATCATATGATCAGCCACTCGATGTACTTGGGCGCGCCTGAGGGAATCCTTCTTGAGTTCTCCACATCGGAAGGTTGCACGAAGATGACTGCAGCAGCGTGGACGGACCTACAAGCCGCGCAGACAGTCGGAATCGAGTTAGAAGATTTGAAAAGGTTCGCATCTCCTCCCGCCTTTGCGGGCCACCGGGGCGCGGTAGCACAGCCTGACCCCACTACGGCAATCTATCCAACCCCAATCCCGCGCCCCATGTACGAGGCGGTTGCGGAACTAAGCGACGCGGATATTCAAGAAGTTGTTCGTTACGATCCACCTGAGGGTGTAGAATTGGCAGCGTGATGACAACTTTCCGATCCACGTGCCGTCCTGAGCTTGCTTGAGGACCAACGCGTTTCGCCTTGCTGACTTGCGCTCTCATCGCTCACCTCGCGTCCTGGCTGCCCATACTCGAGGCGGTCTAGAACCCGGAAAGCAGTCGTGGCCGCCTCTCGCGGCGCAAGAGCTTTCGTGCGATGATGAGCAACGGCCGAGGACGTCCACGTCCTCGGCGTCGGCCTCATGAGGATGCCTCCGCCATAGGTTTTCATATTGGTAGTCTATGGCGAACTCTCTTCGACAGGGCCACCCTGTTAAATTCACTTGCGGCGGGATTGGCGTTTTCACGCCGCGCTTTGTCCACCGTCTCCTGCAAACCATCCTTGCCCTTGCCCAAACGGGGATCCGCCCTGCATCCCGTTACCGCGCAAGGCGGCTTCGGCGCCACGGTTACGCATTTATGATCAAGCAAGCCGCTGAGATCTCGGCTGCTATGTAATCGTCTCTAGGTAGCCAGATAACCCCCGTCGACGGGGATCGCTGCGCCGTTCACGAATGACGAGCCGTTCGACAGAAGCCAGACGGCGGCATCGCCGACTTCATCCGGTCGTCCAAAACGGCCGATTGGATGCCGCGACTTCAAACTTGACAACACTTGCCTGAGGTAATTGTCCAGAAGACCTTCATCATGAGTCTCGACGATGCCCGGGAGGATGGCGTTCACACGTATGCCTTTCGCGCCATATTCCGCCGCCGCCGCCCGTGTGATGCCCAGGACACCATGCTTAGCGGCGATATATTCGCTGGCTCCGGTGATGGCCACCTGCCCCAGCGCGGAGGCCGTGTTCACAATCGCGCCGCCCACCCCCCGATCCAACATGGCCATAATCTCGTACTTCATGCACAGGAAGACACCCGTGAGATCGATGTTGATCACCTTCTCCCATTCTTCCGTCGCAAGTTCATGAAGCGATTTCCCATGCTGTAGGACACCTGCATTGTTGAAAGCGCCGTCCAGGCGGTGCAGGTCGGAAGTAATCTTGTTGATCAATCCCGAAATCTCCTCTTCATGGGACAGGTCGGCTCGAACGAAGGTTGCGGTGCCGCCGGCTTCTTTGATCATCTCGACGACCTGTCCACCTTCCTCTTCCAGGATATCACTGACGACGACGTTGGCGCCTGCCCTCGCGATGCGGATCGCGCTTGCCTGTCCGATCCCGCGGGCCGCGCCGGTTACAAGCACAACTTTTCCTGAAAGTTCGTCCGACATACTTGTCCCTTCAATCTGTCCACGCTTGGACCGAGTGGCCGATGTTCCGTCTGACCAGCCGGCTACTCGCCTGTTTTGCAACAGTCACGAGATACGCAGCGCGCGCCGACGCGACGTTTGCACGAGCATCCAAATGCCACACCAAGCCAATTTCCTTAAGTTCACTGTGGATGTCGCTCTAACTATGCCGAGCTACGTTGATGATCTTGCCTTGCGTGAATTCCTTCATGCCATCGATGCCCAGTTCACGACCGATGCCAGATTGCTTCGCACCGCCAAGCGGAATGTCGAACGGCAACTCTACAGGCTTGTTCACCCAAATTGTGCCAGACTGGATACGCATCGCAATCTCAAGCCCGCGATCCGTGGCGGCCGTCCAGATCGTTCCGCCAAGACCGTATTCGCTGTCGTTGACCCGCTCGATCACCTCATCGACGCTGTCATAGGCGAGGACCGGAATGGCCGGCCCAAACTGTTCTTCGCGAACCAGGCGAGCGCTGTCGGGAAGGTCCCGCACCACTGTGGGCGCGATGAAGTAGCCGGGGCGATCCAGCGCATGACCGCCAGCGATTACCGTGCCCAGGGTTTTGGCTTCCTCGATGATGTCGAGGACCTTCTCATATTGCTGCTTGTTCTGTACCGGGCCGATTTGCGTTCCCTGTTTCAGCCCGTCATCGACGACGGCTTTTTGGGCAAGCGTTGCCAACTCATCGCAAAGCGCGTCATAGAGTGATCGCGGTGCATAGATCCGCTTGGTTGCGAGGCAAATTTGGCCGGCATTGACTGTAGCCGCCGTGAAGACCTTGCGCGCGACTTCCGCGACGTCGACGTCATCCAGAATGATGGCGGCATCGTTACCTCCGAGTTCCAGCGTCACCCGTTTGAGCGTATCAGCGGCGCTTTCCATTACCCGCTTGCCAGTGGAGGTCGAGCCGGTGAAACTGATCTTGGCGACGTCTGGATGCGTGGTGAGCTTGCTGCCGAGATCGTTCGCATCAATGATGACGTTAAACACGCCCGGCGGAAGGATGTCTGCGGCGACTTCCCCGAACAATGAGGTCGTAAGCGGCGTCGACGGGGCGGGCTTTGCGACCATCGTGTTCCCAACCACCAGCCCGAGCGCCACCTTCACTGCAAGCAAGTAGACAGGATAGTTCCACGGCGTGATAGCGGCAACCACTCCCAACGGAGTTCGCTGCTCCAATACCCGCCCTTCCTCGGTGTCCTTGATCGTTTGGAGGGGCAAATCCTGAGTCGCGAAATAGCGCAGCGTCGCGACCGCCATCGCAATCTCGCCTTTGGACTGATTGAGAGGTTTGCCTTGTTCGCCTGTAAGCAAAGAGCTGAATTCGTCGAGCCGAGCCTGCACCGCATCCGCGAGGCGATCCAAACAGTCGCCACGCGCCGCCTGCGTCAGCGAAGCCCAGCCGGGAAAGGCGCGTTTTGCTGCGGCTATAGCCTGCTCGAGCTGGACCTCGTCGGCGCACGCACAGGTTTCAAAAACGGTGCCGCTCGCGGGATTAATCACGTCCAGCCTGGATGCGCCTTCAACAAGCTTTCCATCGATCAGAAGTCGAAATGCCATGATTTTTTTCCTCTCCTATGGACAATGTCGAGCTATTACAATGATTGCAGACCGCACTGCGCGAACAATACCGTTTTCTATCCAGTACAAAGCAAATTACCTGTAGAGTAATATTGTATGTTATTTAAACCTGACGCAAAATTATAAAGATATTACTGGAGCCGAGCCATTTCATCCGCTCTTTTCGAGCCGCCCTTTAGTCATGGCGACTGTCGTGGCTTCCGCGAATTTGGCGTTGTAGGTCTTCCCGGATCCCGAGCAAACTACTCCATGCCAAACAAGTACGGACGGCGGAATCGGTCTTCGCATCAGAAATGTATTTTTCTATCGTCAGAACCGCGAGGATCTGTTCGGCAAGCAGTTCCTGAAGTGTCGATGTAAATGCATTGATGCCTGGCGAGACCTGAGCTCGCCCAGTCGGCTGAACGACCGGGTGGCACTCTCCGCCGCGGATGCTCGCCAACCAGCCGATCGCATCCCACAGGATGGCCGCCAATTTTCGTGCCGAGAACTTAGTCAATCTGGGGCCGTCTTCTTTTCCGATAAGACCAACTCTGAACGAGATCATGACGATGCCCTCCTCGCAGCATGCCCCATCCATCGGCATGTCGCTCCGATCGCTGACACATATACTTCTATATAGAAGCGATTTCAAGGCTGCGCAGCTTTTCCTGTTCGGCTTCTCTCCAGACGAGAATGGGGCTCGGCAATAATTCGATGCAGACATCACCCCGCCCTTGGTCCGTGAATTCGTCCAGGCGGGGACGATGTCGGTAATTCCCGACGCGTGCCTATTGAGGTGCAAGGACAGGGGTAAGTATGAGAGTTCCCTCCCTAAGGCGCGCGTTCGACGGTCCTACTATCTTGAGCCGATCCTCCTACTGAGGTTCACAAACGCGCCAGCATCGCTCTCCTCGCAGAGAGAACGCCACCACCCTCATCCGATCAGGTCGCCACCGCGATCCCTGTTGCCTAAGACTTTCAGGCTAAATTTGCTGAATGCCACTTTGAACAGCGGGGCGTTCTTTCAATCAGGCCCGATAGCATTGAGGGTCATGCGCCGTAACGAATCAGAGGGTCCCGGCTTGGACGTCACTCGGCCAGACCAAATACTCCCTGTGCATCCTCCCGAACTGCACTTTTAGCTCCGCGCATTTCGACCATCGAACTCAGAACGGGCAAGCTCTATGACTGCGGAGTTCGCCTCGGCCCAGCAAGCAATCGCGTTCAGGGGAATGGCAAGGGAATGTCCGAGCGCCGTCAAGCTGTATTCCACCCGCACCGGCATAGTTCGGATGACCGTTCGGTCGAGCAGTCCATCGCGTTGCAGCGCCTGAAGCCTGAGGGTCAGCATGCGCTGTGAAATCCCTTGCACCTTCCGCTTCAATTCGTTGAAACGATGAGGTCGCTTGGACAGGGCAGTAACAATGAGGATAGTCCATTTACCTCCGATCTGAGAAATCGCATTATTCGCTTGAGAATAAAAATTATTCCCATCCTCTGGATGATTATTATTCATTCTTCATCCATATGCGAGAAAGGTCCAAACGCAGGCCGTGAATACTTGGAATTTGTATTTACGCGAGCTTGACCAGCATCTTCCCGATACCATTGCCATCGAAGAGCCGAACCAATGCGTCAGGAGCACATTCGATGCCCTCTAATATGGTTTCGCGCCATGTGATCTTGCCTTGGGATATCCAAGAAGCGAGATGGGACCGATACTCCGCCATCTTGTCGAGATGCGCCAAGAGCGTGACGCCCTCCATCCGCATCTGCTTTCCGATCATCAGCACGAGATTTCGCGGGCCTGACGGAGCTTCCGAGCCATTAAAAGCCGAAATCGCACCGCAAAGGATGATACGGGCAGACGGCCGCCCGGCATTGAGGCCGCCTCCAGATGCTCACCGCCCACATTGTCGAAATAAATGTCGATTCCCTCCGGCGCGACGGCTGTCAGGGCAGCGGTGAGATCGCCTGCGGCTTTGTAGTCTATAACCTCATCGACGCCGATCTCGCGTAGCAAGGCGATCTTGTCGGGACCGCCCGCCGAGCCGATGACTTTCAATCCCATCGCCTTAGCCATCTGGCATACCATCAAGCCCACCGCACCGGCGGCACTCGATACGAAAATGACCTCGCCGTCCTTCGGTCTTCCAACGTGGACTAGACCGACATAACCAACCAAACCCGTGGCGCCGGCCGCGCCCAGAAAGGATTGCGGTGGCAGACCGCCGGGATCGAGCTTCTGCAACGATGAGGCCGGCGCATTGAAGGCCTCGCGCCAGCCCAGCCACGACTGCACCAAATCTCCGATGGCAAAGGCCGGGTCTCGCGAAGCGATCACCTCCCCTACAGCCCCGCCATCCAGGACATCACCGAGAGCGAAGGCTGGCGGCGCGATGTTCGGGTCATCGTTGCGATTCATACGCAGACGGGTGACAGGGTCGACTGACATCCAAAGATTGCGCACCTGGACTTCGCCCTTGTCCGGCGCTGCCAACTCTCGTTCGACGATTCCGAAATCATCAACACCAAGTGATCCCACAGGATGTTTCCTGAGGCAAATTTCGCGTGTCCTCGTCACCTGACACCTCCTCATATGCAGCCGCTGCGGTTCAGGAAGCCTTGTTGCCTGGCTGGTCGGCCCGGGTCAGGCCCAAACCATCGAGATTCTGTGCGACGAAATCCCAATCGATCGCATTGCGCAGGATCTTGTCGGCATAGTCTGGACGTGCGTTGCGATAGTCGATGTAATAGGCATGCTCCCAGACGTCGAGGATGAGGAGCGGCACCGCGCCATGCGCGACGGGCGTATCGGCATCGTGATAGGAAGTCACTTCTAGCTTGCCGTCCTTGAGGTTGAGCGCCGCCCATCCGCTGGCGAAATGGCCCACCGCTTCGGCCTTCAGCTTCTCAATCAGTGCGTCCACCGATCCGAACGCCTCATTGATCAGCTCGAGCAATGCGCCGGTCGGCTCCTTCTTCTCTGGGCTAAGGCCGAGCCAGTAGAAGCTGTGGTTCCAGATTTGGCCGACCTGGTTGAACAGCCCCTTGGGACCGTGAGCGGCGGTCAGCTCGATCAGTTCGACTAGCGACTTGCCCTGCAGGGCTGGATCGGCGGCGACCAGTTCATTGGCCTTCACGATATAGGCATTGTGATGCTTGCCGTGATGATAGTCGAAGGTCTCGGGCGAGATCAGGTCGCCAAAGTCGTTCTTGGAATATGGCAGTGCTGGAAGAGTAAAGGTCATGGGTCTGCTCCTCGATCTTATGGAGTTGTGGTCAGGAAATCGCGATGGTCATGAGCGCCACCAATAAAAGGAACGCGGAAACACCGATCATGCCCGGTTGGCGATGGGCAAGCGCGCTGCCGATGATCGCGGAAAGGATGGCAATGGCTAGTGCCGCCCCGCTCTCCCGCGTTGCGGGTAGCGCCACGAGGCCTGCCGCGAGGATTTCGCCGCCGGCCACGAGGTAACGCAGCCGGGGGCCGTAACCGAGGCGCGCATAGCGCCTGCGGATGCGCACCGGCGCTGACAGATTTAGAACGCCGCCCGCCATGAGGAGGACGGCAAGGATCCAGGGTAACAGGTGAGAGACGCTCAAGCTTCATACCCTCCCCATGGATTTGCGTTGCGATCATGCTCCGGTACAGTCTCGACTGTGATCACTTTTTCGTACGCAAGCGCCCGGCAACCCGCCAAGGCGCTCAGGAAAATGAGCGCGGCAGGTGTGGCGGCATAGAGATATTCTCCAGCTCCGATCAGCGTCGCCAGGGCTGCTGTCATGACCGCCGTGCCAAGCGCGGCGCCGACGAGGCGGGTACCCGCAAGGATCAGCAGAATGACGCTGGCTCCCTCCATCGCCGCCGTGACATAGGGAAACCAGCGCGGATAGCCCCATGCGACATACGCCGCCATGGTCGCATCTGAAGCGGTGCCGTTGACGAGGCCGCCGATCAGGAAAAAGGCGGCCAGGCCCAACGGCAGAGCCGCGTCAGCGATCCGCCGCATTGGCCGCTACCTCTTGTGCCGACGATGCCAGCGCAGGACTGGCCGCCCGCCTTGGTTGCGCCTGCCCGTCCGCGCCGCTCTGCCATCCCCCGCCCAGCGCCTTGAACAGATCGACCCGCCCCGAGGAGAGTCGCTGGATCGAGCTCGCATAGCTGCTGCGCGCATCGAGCATCTCGCCTTGCGCCACCAGCACATCGAGGTAGCCGATCGAGCCGGCGCGGTAGCGCAGATCAGCAAACTTGTAGGCTTTCTCCGCACGATCCTGCGCTTCGCCTAGGGCGTCGAGCCGGCGTTGCTCGGTGGCGACGATCGTCAGCGCCTGCTCGACCTCCTTGAGCGCGGTGATGAGGCGGCCGTCGAATGCCGCAAGTGACGCCTCGCCCTGCGCCTTCGCCTGCCGGATGCGCGCCCGCGCCACCGCGACATTGGGGAAACTCCATGAGATGAGCGGCCCCAGCGAGAAGGTGAAGCTGTTGTCACCCCGTACGGAATCGTTGCGGAAGAAGTTGCCCGAGCCGCCCAGGCTGATCTTGGGATAAAGATCCGCGGTCGCCACGCCGATCCGTGCCGTGTCGGCAGCAAGCTGACGCTCGGCTTGCCTGAGGTCCGGCCGGCGCCGCAGCAAGGCCGCGCCGTCGCCGACGGGGATCGAGGCGGTGGGCTCGGGCGGCGCCGTGCATCTGCGCGCGGTCTCCGGCACCTGATCGGGGGTGGTGCCGAGCAGCGCCGCCAATTCGAACAGCGCGACCTGCTGCTGTCCTTCGAGCGCGGGGATGGCGGCGCGTGCAGTCGCGGTCGCGGCGCCGGCGCGCTCGACATCGAGCTTGCCGACCGATCCCGCCTTCTCCTGCTCGGAGACAAGCCTGAGGCTTTCGCCGCTGGCCTTGTAGGACTGGCGCGCGACATCCAGCGCGTAAGCCGACGAGCAGGCGTTGAGATAGGCGCGCGTGGTTTCGGCCGCGACCGTAACCCTCACCGCATCACGAGCCGCCTCGACCGCCGCCGCGTCAGCCCGCGCCGCCTGGACCGCACGGGAAACACGGCCGAAAAGATCGACCTCCCAGGACAGCGACATGCCCGCGAACTGCGACCATTGGGCGTCGCCCAGATTGCCGGGAAAGCCGGATTGGCCGCCGCCCTGGATGCCGTCACCATAGGTGACGCCGCCATTGGCGGTGGTGGACGGCAGTCTTCCCGCCCGTGCCTCGCTCAGCACTGCCCGGGCTTTTGCAAGGTTGGCGGATGCTACGCGCAGATCGCTGTTAGCGGCAAAAGCGCGGGTTACCAGGTCGTCGAGAGCGGGATCGTTGTAGAGCTTCCACCAGTCGTCGGGCAGCGCCGATGCCGGGTCGATCGCCGGCGCGGTGGTGACGAAGGCCCCGGCCGCTGTCGACGGCGGAGCAGGCGGCCGGTAGTTGGGCCCAACCGCGCAGGAGGAGAGCGCCAGGCCAGCAAGTGGTGCCAAGGGGTAGGAATATTTACGCATGGGCCAGCCCTCCTTCGAGCGGCGTGTCGGTGGGGGCATCAGTCGGCTCGCTTTCCGGCTTCGCTTTTGGCCGGTGGTCGGCTGCGAGCAGCGTGTAGACGGTCGGCAGCACGAACAGCGTGAACAGCGTGCCAATGAGCATGCCCATGACCACGACGATGCCGATCGCAAAGCGGCTGTTCGCCCCTGCGCCACCCGCGAATAACAGCGGCACGAGACCTGCGACCATCGCGGCGGTCGTCATGAGGACTGGCCGCATGCGGACGGCGGCGGCATGACGGATCGCCTCCATCTTGCCCCAACCTTCGCTATGCTGCATCTCGTTGGCGAAGGAGACCATCAGGATGCCGTGCTTGGAGATAAGGCCTATCAGCGTCACCAGGCCGATCTGCGTGTAGATGTTGAGCGTGGTGAAACCGAGGTAGAGCGGCACCAGCGCGCCGCACACTGCGAGCGGCACGGTGACCAGAATGACCAGCGGATCGCGGAAGCTCTCGAACTGGGCGGCAAGCACCAGGAAGATCACGATCAGAGCGAAACCGAAGGAAACAGTGAGCTGATTGCCTTCATGCACATACTGCCGGCTGTTCGAGAGCCAGTCGACGGTCATGCCCGGCGGCAGCGGCTGGCCCTTCAGGAAATCGACCGCCTGGCCCATGGTCACGCCGGGAAGCAGGACGGCCGAGAGCGTGGCCGAGTTCATCTGGTTGAACTGCGGGAGACGGTTGGGCTGCGGCCGCACCTCCACATGGGCTATGGTGGAAAGCGGCACCAGCCTGCCCGACGCTGCCTTCACATAGAACTGGCCGAGATTGTCCGGCGTCAGCCGCTTGCCTTGGGGCACCTGCGCGATGACGTCATAAGAGCGGTCGTGCCAGTTGAAGCGATTGACATAATTCTCGCCCACCATCACCGCGAGCGTGTCGGCGATGGCGGACATGCTCACGCCCATCTCGCCCGCCTTGCCCTGGTCGATACTGATGTGCGCCTCGGGGCTATCGAAGGCGAGATCGGTATCGACGAAGGCGAACAGGCCGCTGCCCCATGCCGCGCCCTTGAGCGCCTCGAGCGTCTTGTATATCTCGGGGAAGTCGTCCGCCGAGCGGATCACCATCTGCACAGGGAGGCCACCGCTGCCCGCCGGCAGCGGGCTGTCCTGGAAGGCGGTCGCGAACACGCCCGTTACGGCGCCTGTACGACCGGCGAGCTCCGCCTGGATTTGATCGCCGTTGCGCGAGCGATCAGCCCAGTCCTTCATGACGATGCCGCCAAAGCCGCCATTGGCATTCTGATCGCCGCCGATGCCGAAGAAGCTGTCCTTATATTCGGGAAGCGCGTGGAAGAGGCGCTCGACCTCAGCACTGAACCGCGCCGTATAGTCGACATTGGCATATTGCGGCGCCTTGGTCTGGACGAAGACATAGCCCATGTCCTCCTGCGGCGCCAACTCGCGCTGTGCACCCGTGAACAGCACCACGATGGCGGCCATGATCGTGATGCCCACGATCAGCACGGCCGCCCGCGCGGCAAGCGTCTTGTCGAGGAGCCGTACATAACCGCCCGTGACCTTGTGCATGCTGCGTTCGATAGCCTGAGCCAGACGCCCTTCCCCCATCTTCGAATGAAGCAGCGCGCCGCTCATCATCGGAGACAGGGTAAGCGCGATGATCCCGGAGACGATCACAGAGCCGGCCAGGGTGAAGGCGAACTCGCGGAACAGCGCTCCAGTGAGGCCGCCCATGAGACCGATCGGGGCATAGACGGCGGCGAGCGTGATGGTCATCGCGATGACGGGACCGATGATCTCGCGCGCGCCGACCAGGGCGGCATCGAAGGGTTTGAGGCCGTCCTCGATATGACGATGGATGTTCTCGACGACGACGATGGCGTCGTCGACGACGAGGCCGATCGCCAGCACCATGGCGAGCAGCGTCAGGAGGTTGAAGGAAAAGCCGAAGGCCAGCATCAGTGCCGCCGTGCCCAGCAGCGAGAGCGGGATGGTGACGACCGGGATGATGACAGCGCGGAACGTGCCAAGGAACAGGAAGATGACCACGATCACGATGACGATCGCCTCGATCAGCGTATGCTCGACTTCCTCGATCGAAGCGTCGACGAACTGGGCCCGGTCGAACACGTTCGTCACCTTGAGGCCGGGCGGCGCGACACGCTGAATGTCGGGGATCAGTGCCTTGACGGCTTTTACGATCTCAAGAGGATTACCATCAGGCGTGGGTGAAATGGCGATCGTCACGCTCGGCTTGCCGCCGGTGAGGAAGCTGCCGTCGTAATTCTGCCCGCCCAGTTCGACGGTCGCGACGTCGCGGACACGAACGACACTCTCCTGCCCCGTCTTGATCACCATCTGGCGGAAGGATTCGACGTCACGCAGGTCGGTGCCCGCGGTGATGTTGATCGCGGTGCTCTCCCCCTTGAGCTGGCCGGGAGCTGCCTGCACGTTGTTGGTTCGCAGGGCAGCCGCGAGGTCGCTGGCGGTAAGGCCGCGCGCCGCTAGCTTCACCGGATCGACCCAGATACGCATGGCCAGCGGCGCCCCGCCGGTGACGGGCGCGGAAGCAACGCCGGGAACCGAGGTAATCAGCGGTTGGGCCACGCGCGTCGCGAAATCCGCCATCTGCGGCGCGGACAATGTATCGCTCGTGAAGGCGATATACTGGATGGCCGAGGCGCCATCGGTGATCTTGGCGATCACGGGATCGGTGACGCCCGCCGGAAGCCGGTACTTGACCTGCTGCACCTTGGCGAGGATCTCGGTCATGGAGCGATCGGCATTGGCGTTGAGGACCAGCTTCGCCTTGATCTGGCTCTTGCCTTGAAGCGAAGTGGAGGTCAGATACTCGATGCCGTTAGCGGTCGCGATCGCCTGGGCTATCGGTGTGGTGACAAAGCCCTGCATCACGTCCTGCGAGGCGCCCGGAAGCGACGTGTCGATCGTGATGGTCGCGCTTTCCATGCCCGGATACTGCCGGATCGGAAGCGCGAACATGGCGCTGAGGCCTACAAGGAGGATGAGCAGGCTGACGACGATCGCCAGGATCGGGCGGCGGATGAATATGTCGGTGAAGGCCATCTCAGCGTCCTCCCGCCTGAATGATCTTCGCGACCTTGAGCTCGGCCCCTGGCTGAACGCGAAGCTGGCCTTCCGAGACCACGACGTCGCCGCTCTTGAGCCCCTTCTCGATTACGACGTTGTTGCCGACGCGCCGCCCCGTCTCGACGGGTACGACCTCAGCCTTGCCGCCCTTGCTTGCGTCCGTGCCGCGGATGACGATGACGCTGTCACCCTGCGCGGAGGTCTGGATGGCTGTGGCGGGCACGACGATCGCGCCCGTCTGGGGCGGCAGGGTGAGCGAGGCTGTCACGTACATGCCGGGCCGGAGCGTGCCACCCGGATTGGGCAAGAGCGCCTGGACACTGACGTTGCGGGTGTCTTCGCCGATCTTGGGCTCGACCGCGTTGACGCGCGCGCTGAACGTCCGGCCGGGATAGGCATCGCTGGTCACGATCACGGATGAGCCGGGCTTGAGGCGCGCCAGTTCCTGTTGCGGCAGTGCGAACTCGACATAGAGCTGGTCAAGTGCGGTCAGCGTCGCCACTGGATCGCCCGGGTTGAGATATTGGCCGAGGTTGACGCGGCGGATGCCGATCTCGCCCGAAAAGGGCGCGCGCACCTGTTTCTGGACGAGGCGTGCATCGATCTGGCGCACGGCCGCGACGGCCTGGTCGCGCTCGGCTCGGCGCTGTTGCAGCAGTTCGCGCGGCTCCGCGCCGGTGGGGGCAAGCTGCTCCGAGCGGGTCAGCTGGACGCTGGCGAACGCCGCCCTTGCCTGGGCGGCTTGCCGGTCGGCCCGCTCGGGCCCATCGAAAAGTTGCACCAGCAGCGATCCCGCACGGACCTGAGCGCCCGCCGTGATGTTGAGGGCCGCGACGCGGCCTGCAACCTCAGGCGAGAGCGTCACTTCGCGCACCGCCGTCAGCGTTCCCACCGCCTCCAGGCCTGCAGGAACGTCGCGGGGCGCAGCGACAACCGCCGCCACCGGAACCGCCTGCGGCTGCCACCCCTGCCCCTGCCCGGTCTTGATCGAACGCCACAGGAAGAGACCGCCGAGAAGAACGGCAAGGGCGACGAGCGTGATGATGATGGTGCGGATCTGGGGCCGCTTCGAGCGGTCCTGTTCGGGAATGTCGTGAAGCGGATCGGTCATGCCGTCACCTCGGGGCTGGAGGGATATGCGGCGCACGCGGCCAGGACCCATGATCCCGAATGCGGCTTGAATGCGGGAAGCATGGGCTTCATCGTCGCGTCTTCCTGTTCTGCTGGTTATCCTGCGCCGCTCTTGTGAAGACGTGCGAGGGGCGTTATTAAACAAGCTATGGCTTTGAAAACTGAATCACCTAATATGTCAAGCTATAGCTTGGAAAATTATGCCTGGCAGGTGAAGACGCCAGCCGATCGCATCCTGATGGCCCTCAAGATGCACGGCGCGCTCTCATCTGCCGCGTTGGGCAAGCAGCTCGGCATCACTGGAGAGGCCGCGCGTCAGCAGCTTCTGCGTCTCGCAGAGCAGGATCTCGTAACCTCGATCAGCGAGGCCCGGGGCGTTGGCCGCCCATCGCTACTATGGAACCTGACGCCTGCGGCACAGTCCCGTTTCCCCGATACCCATGCGAGCCTGACCGCCCAGCTTCTCGAAATCATCCGGTCTCACATGGGCGATAGCGCGCTGGAGACGATCATCAATGTACGCGAGGCAGAGACCCGCGCGCGGTACCAGGACGAACTGTCAGGAAAGGACAGCCTTGCCGAGCGTGTAGCAGCGCTTGCCGCGCTACGTTCCGAAGAAGGTTACATGGCCCAGTGGCGGGAAGAACCGGACGGGTCGCTTCTTCTCATCGAGAACCACTGTCCCATCTGCGCGGCGGCCATCGCATGCGCCGGCTTCTGTCGCGCCGAACTCGAAGTCTTCCGGTCCGCGCTCGGTCCCGGCGTCTCCATCACGCGGGCTGAGCATATCATCGAGGGCGGGCGGCGATGCACCTATGTGATCCGGAAGGAGGGCTACACTTGAGGGGAGCGGCGCCTGTCCTTCGCTGCCTTTGCCCAGCGGAATTCCTGGTGAAGCAATGAACCTCCGGGCAGAAGTATGCAATTCTGCCCAGAAGGCTTCTTTTCCGTCCTGCGTTTCTGACCGCGTGGTTCGCGCGCGAGCATAGCATTGCGCAAAACTTCGCAACGCCTCAAGGCGCCGATCGGCAAGCGGCGTTGCCATTTCTGAGCCGAACACACGTCTAAGCCACTTGCCCGTCCGGCTTTGATACTGCTGGTCTCGTACGATGCGTCCCGTCAGCGCATCGGACAACCCGATCCGCAATGCGCTGAGATCCCATTCGTTGAGTGGACATGAACTTTCGAGCGTCACCCGATGCCTTGCGGCTGAAGATGAGGTCGTACTGACTGCTGGCCCGCCGACCCGGCCCGGCGTCTCGGGGGCGGGCTCCGGATGGGGTCGGCGAGCCTGTAGAAGCATGCAGGCGGGAGGGGGGTACATACTCTGCGATGCCTCTACAATAGGGAAGGAACCGGACATAGCGCGGCCGGTTCTCGAGCGCTGAGGGAACGGCCTGCTGCTCAGGACATCTGTCATATTTGCCGGCTCCCTACCGTTCGCCACCGAGCTTGTGGCCGTTAACCGAATCCTCTATACGACCTCAACAAATATTGAGGTCAAGTAGGAAATGTCGGTCGCCGATAGCAACGATGAGTTAACCGTCGGTCAGGTCGCCAAGCGCAGCGGCGTTCCTGTCTCGACAATCCATTTCTACGAAGCGAAGGGCCTCATTCAGGGATGGCGTTCCGCAGGCAATCAACGGCGCTACTCTCGCCGGATATTACGCAGAGTGGCTGTAATACGAATCGCACAGCGCGCGGGGCTCCCCTTGGCGATCATCAAGGAGCATCTCGATGCGCTGCCGTCTGAGCCGATCTCGGCAAAGGCATGGCGCAGCCTTACGCAGAAATGGCGAGCGCTCCTCGATGACCGCATCACCAGCCTTTTGCAGCTTCGCAATCAGATGGAAAGCTGCATTGGCTGTGGGTGTTTGTCGCTCGAGGATTGTCCGTTACGCAATCCAGGTGATCTGCTGGCCAGTGAAGGTGCCGGCGCGAGGCTGCTGGTCACGCGGGCTGACGCTCTCGATAGCGGAAAAACAAAGGAATAGCGGGCCTAAATCCTTCCCGGCAAATCCAATACAACGACCTATGCAATAAAGGAATGCGCCATTCCCGCAATCATGAAGCGCTTTTATGCGAACCCCTCTCTGTGTGTAAACGCACTCTGCTTCTTACCAGTTTGTCCGGATCACGCCAACAGAGGCTTTGCATCGACAAAGCGTTTCCTGCTCTGGTTGGCATCGCTATCTCACCATCCCGTGGCATTTAAGCAGTAGTTCCAGGCTGACAGTGTGTCGGGCTTCCACGCAGGCTTTGGACAGTCGGAAAGGTCGTTCCCGGCGTCATTTTCCTGTCGGCATTGGCTCGTGAAAGACCTTCTCGCCAAAGCGAGCTCTTATCCGACGCAAGACCGAACCCGAGTATCTGAGCTGCCTCCACGTTGTGGGACTGTGATAAAGGCCAATTGCCACCCGGTAATCTTTTGCCGCACGTAGCCCGGAAAGAAAGATCCATCGCGCAGTTTCAGCATTGAAGCAGGGATCGAAGCGCAGCCAGTGTCGCACCTGGTGTTCGGAGTGCCCGACTTGCGCGGCGATGCGCGGTACCCACCAGCTGTTGATCTGCAAGGGTCCAAGATCATGCGAGCCATTGCTGTTAAGGACTTCAGCACCGATCCAGCCTGCTTCCTGATCTCGCAGGCCCCAAAGCGTCTTCTCCAGCCACGCATGCCCCATCGACGCCTGACGTATGCAGAAAGCTATATGCTGTTCCTCCTGAACTTTTTCGGGCGCCGCCATGGCCCGTTCCGGCGATGCTGCAAGCAGCGCAGTGGCTGCCCATGTCGTGCTCGAGAGAAGGCGCCAAATCACCCTGCCCGCCCCGGCTTTGCTCGATGAGGCTTCACGGGAAGCGTGGCACGGCCTGGTGCTTCAGGCACTGCTATCGGGCCACCAGTCACCAGGGCAAGCAGCCTCCGACCGGATATGATTTCGACGTGGCTGCTGTTGTCGATGGATTCCCGGCTCTGCGGTCCTGTTCGGCCGGTATGGATGAAAAGGCCGCGACAGTTTCTGGCCCGGCACAGCGCTTTGAAAGCGCTGACATGTTCGGGCCGGATGGCCGTTGCATAGCGCTTGGCCTGGATGAGCCAGAGAGCGCCGTCGATCATCACCTTTCCATCGATGCCGCCATCGCCGGTGTAGCGGTGGTTTCTGATGACCCTGAAACCACGACGCTCGAAACTTTCGAGCAGCAATTCCTCAAAGGCGAGCGGATCCATGCTTCTTA
The DNA here is from genome assembly GCF_018604485.1 of Sphingobium sp. BHU LFT2. Classification (NCBI taxonomy): domain Bacteria; kingdom Pseudomonadati; phylum Pseudomonadota; class Alphaproteobacteria; order Sphingomonadales; family Sphingobiaceae; genus Sphingobium; species Sphingobium sp. BHU LFT2. The sequence goes on along the minus strand of NZ_JAFCGW010000013.1, from coordinate 132,861 downwards.
GCCTGGCATAGAGGAGTTGGGGCGGTTGCAGGCGATCACGGCCGCGCAGTTGCTGCGCCATGACCCTTGCCTGCCTGCGACGCCATCGATGCCGCAAGGGCACGTGAAAGCGGCGCAGGACAAGGGCCAGGAGCACCAACGCGACAGCGAGCAGGATGAGGAGCATGGGACGAGTCTCTATCGTTCGGGACCGGGGGAGGGTTCGAGTTGAGGTGCGGGGGATGGCGACTGCCGTTCAGGATGCGTTGTCGAGGGCTCGATCCGGGTGCGAGCCCGATCGAGAATACCCTCGAGAAACCGGTCGAGGACCTGGGCGACGCTTCGGGCGCCTTCCGCGATATGCTCTGCTGTCCCTCGTGGCCCGCGATCCCGGCGAGACAATTGCCTTTCAAGGGCTCGATCCCGACGCGACGTTCGGTCCTTTTCCTGTTCGGCCTTCAGCGTCGCCAGGCGCGCTCGCTGCCGGTTCGTGAACGGACCGACGCGGTCCTGGTCCATGCGTCCAAGGCCCTCGGTGGAGGACGTCTTCTCACCCGACTGGCGCTCCAGCTTGGCGACAAGTTCCTTGACGTTGTTGGTCCAGAGCCTGACGCCGTACATGGCGCGCGTAATGGCAGTGTAGAAGTTCTGGGCATTGACCAGCGGCGATTCCACGGGCGCCAGCAGGAAGACCCGCGGATAGGTCTTCGACTGGGAGGAATATACCGTCTCGGCATAGCCATGGTCCCAGGTCTTGTGCTCTGACAGGTCGACCTGTTGTACACGGCCGTCCCGATCCCATCGGATGGTAGCAAGGTCACCGTCCAGCTTTTCGACAGTGCCGCGCTCGGCGTTGCGCAGATCGAGATCGCGATTGACCAGGCGCCACTGGATACGATCCCCCTCGGCCAGATCACGCTCTTCGGGGTTGAAGACATTGATGTGCCGGGCCCGTGTCGTCTGAGGATCCCAGCGGATCATGCGCCCCTGTTCATCGACAAGGCGCACGACCTGCCGGCCGTTAGGCTCCCGTCCGAGCCCTACGACGCGATAGTCCGTATGCCGGGCAACGCCGAGACCGGCGATGTCACGGTCGAAGCGCACCACCTGCCCTGCTCCGTAGAAACGGCCCATATGTTTTTCGATATCGGTGAAGCCTGCCGGGGCGAGGATCGAGAGCCTGCTGTCTTCGGCTGCCAACCCATTCTCGTTCTTGAGCGCTTCGCGGATCTTGCTGTTGACGATGAGGCGCGTGGCGTTGTCGAGCACGAGGATGTTAGTGCCCGCCCGGGAGTCGGGCTTGAGCCTCACCCAGGCGTTGACCACCAGCGCGGCCATGGCCTCGTTGTCGGTGACGGTCGTTACGCTGTCGAGATTCTTGAGCGACTGCTCGAAGTTGCCGGCCCTCGCCTGAGCGACCGCTTCCTTGATCGTACGGGTTTCCTGGCGAACCGCCTCGGTCAGTTCCACCACCGGCAATCCCAGCCGGCGCATCAGCCAAAAGGGCTTGCCCTGTTCGATGGCGCCGGTCTGCTTCTCGTCACCAAGGAACAGGAGCCTCGCTCCGGTTATCCGACTGATCTCGAGCAGCCTTCTGGCCTGGCGGTTGCCAAGCTGACCGGCTTCGTCGAGCACGAGCACATGGCGGTCCGTTATGCCATGGCCGCCACGCGCTACAAAGCTGGCGACCGTGTGCGCGTCGATATTGGCCTTTTGCCCCAGTTCCGCAGCCGCCGATGATGTGGGCGCCAATGCTATCAGCGTCGTTCCTGGTTCCGCCGCTTCGCCCAAGACCCGCACCAGTGTCGACTTGCCCGATCCGGCAACGCCATGGATCCCGGTGACGCGATCCCGCGACATAGCGGTCTCGACCAGGGCCCGCTGCTGCTCCGCATTGAGCGTCGTCTTTTCCAGTACGGCCAAAAGCCGGTCGCCCGACGCGATCGGCCGGGCGTCGTCGAGGCCAAGAGCAATATTTTGGGTAAGTGCCAGTTCCAGGCGCCACGACTTGCGGGTGGTGCGTCCATGCGTGAGGATCCTGTCGCCCGTTTGCTCGTGGGTCGGCAGCAGTTTTCGCATGAGTTCATGCGTCTCGATCCGGGAGCGCAGGTCCTCCAGCCGCATTTCCCCGACATGGGCTGCAAGCCCCGTGCGCAGGATATCGCCGAGATTGTTGACGGCTTCGGCGGTTTCCAGTTGCCGCAGGCCGAAAAGGGCAGCGCGTGACGCCGTGCGTTCGGTCGGGGGAGAATGCTGTCCCTCCCGTTCGCGTGCAACGGCAGCGATCTTTTCAAGCTTTTCGAGTTGGTCGCCAGTCCGTTCATGCCATTGCACAGTGAGTTCTTGCGCGCCGATCTTCACCTTGGCCTTGCGGGTGGCATAGAAGGAGGCACGCTGGGCTTTTTGGCCGACCAGGCCATGTTCCCGGGCATGCTCCTCGATCGCCTCTGCGCGCTGCGAGAAGCGCTCGATGAGTTCCTTGGGCACGCCTCGTATCTCGAACAAGCCAGTGCGAGGATCGAACTCGACCTCATAACCAGTTTCGCGAAGGCTGAAGGCGAGCGCATTGCGATAAATCTGCCCGGCGACGCGCTGCTCACCATACATGACGCGGCTTTCCAGGCTCGCCATCGGATCGCCATCCTGGCGATTGGTCATATTTAGAACGACCAGATGGGTATGGAGGTGCGGATCGAGTTCCCGGCTGCCATGCTCGGTGAAGCGCGCGACGAGAATGCGCCCCGTGGTCTCATGAACGATCTTGCCTTCCTCGCGGCGGCGAAGTTGTGCCTGTTCCTCCAGATAGGTGATGGCAGCTGTGACAGCATGTTCATGTGCGGCGAGCACTCGCTCGTCCCCCGCCACCAGTGCCATGATCGACACGGATTTCGGGGCATTGACGGCAAAGTCCCAGCCGGGATGATGCTCGATTTCCTGGTCCGCGCGGTGTCGTCCCAGTTGCTGATCGCCGACGTTGCCGGCAAGCAGGTCACGAAACTGCCTGGCGTCGACGGGATCGGAAAGGCCGAGGTCGGCAGCAAGTTTGCCACCCCATTCGGACGGCTCGTTGCCGCCCTTGGTGTAATAGTCCCCAACCGTATAATATCGGGCGATATTGGCGGGCTGGCCGTGGAGACGTTGCGGCTGGATCATGCCGGCCGTGACGGTTCGCGCGGACCATCGTCCCGCTCATGTTGCACCAGGTCGGAGCGGATTTCGCCCTGCTTGCCGGCCAGGATCGTCCAGGCGAGCCGGGGCGGAACCGGGAGTTCAGCGTCTTCCTCGTTCAGCAGAATGGCTTCAACCCGCTGCGTATCGACGTGCGGCTCAGGCGGCTGGAACAGGTCCGGTTGCCGCGGCGGTGATTGGGGCGGTAGTTCACTGCTCGTCGCCTCGTCCGGGGAACTGGCCGGCAGTTTCGTGGGCGGGGGCGGCGTCTGCCTCGCTTCCCGCTCGATCGCCTCCCGCACGCGCGCTTCGGCGTGGGCGATCCGGGCGAGCTTCTTCGCGTTATCGATCTGAATGGGGGGCTCCGTCCGCTCGATAAAGGCGGGGCCGAGCGAGGGAATCTCATTGAAGCGGCTGTCGAAGCGGACAACGGGCAGATTGCGGCCGAAGCGCAGAAATCCGACCAGGTTAGGCAGGTTGGTGACCTCGGTCGGCATCACCAGCGGCCGCGTCACCTGCATGCGCGAGAGGTTGACGCCATCACGCATGTCGTTGACGCCATAGGACATGCCCTCATTGGCCTCGACCTGCTCGACCTGACCCAGATTTTCCGACACATGTTTGGCCGTCGCGGTATCGTTGGCCCGCAACGCTACCCATGTGGAACAATAGCCGGTGATGGCAGCGGCATCCTGAATGCCGTAAGTGGCTTCAAGCTGGGGATAGGACTGGAACCCCAATATGCCGCAGCCGCCATATTTACGGGCCCGGGCAAGGAAGTCGGAGAGTGACGGCAGCTTCTGGAGCGTCGGCAACTCGTCGATCACGCAATAGAGACGCCGACCGCGGTCCGGCGTGAGGCTCATGATCGCGCTGATCGCGATATCGAGCCAGACGGTGATCAGGGGCCGCAACGAGGGCAACTGATCTGCCTTGACGGTGATAAAGAGCCAGCTCCCTTCCTGACCCTTCTTCACCCAGTCGCGGATCGAAAAGCCATCCTCGGTATCGTCGAGATACCCGAAGCTGCGCATGACCGACGCCAGTTCCGCCTGAATGCCTGCCGAGGTCCTTTCGCCTTCGGTGCTGATGAAGGCTGCTGCATCCGTCCCGGACACGAAAGCGGCGAGATCCTTCAGTTTGGAGCGTAGCAGCCGGTCGAGCAGCACCGAGACATAGGTATGCTTCTGCCGCGCGAGCTTGCGCATGACCGCGACAAGGGTGCCCCGCGCGGCCTTGGCCCAGAAAGGATCGCCATGCTTCTCGGGGATCGTCGACTCGGCAATCTGGTCATAATGATAATCGCGCGGCACATCGACCCAGGGCGACCAGCGCGCCGTGCGCTGATCGAGCGGATTGAGCAGCATGTCCGTGCCCTGGCGATAGAATTTCTCGACGAAAGTGCCCGCCGTGTCGTAGACGATCGCACGCCTCCCCGACTTGCGAATGCCGTCAAGCATGCCGTTAATGAGGTTGGTTTTGCCTGTACCCGGCGCGCCGCACAGAAGGATATGCTCGGGTTCGAAGGCTTCCGGGACCGGGACATTGCCTACGACCAACGGTCCCTTGCGTTGCGGCCAGAGTGCGCGCTTCACTTGCCGGATGGTACCGAAGCGGGCGCCCCGCAGATATTCGTTGGAGCCAAGGCCCCTGCCCGTCCGCGTGAAGTAGAACCATGCCCATCCGAGCATGACGAGGGTGAACAGCCCCGATAGAAGAGCGCCGTGCAGAAGATAGATCTCGAACTGGTGCAGCGTCTTCTTTGCCAGGGTCGAAGCGACCAACCAGTCCGCGGACGTCCAGTAGGATTGGCCTGCGGGCGTGCGAAACTGGACCGGATCGTTGGTGCCGCCCGCTGCGTCGACCTTGATCATCGCCTCCGCGAGCTTGACGAGCACGAAGCGCTCATATTCCGTCGATTTTTCGAAGGCATACCAGAGCGCGCCGATGATCCAGATGATCAACCCGGCCAGCATGGTCTGGTAGAAGACCTGGGTGGTCATGCGGACATTGTGGACGATCGCTTGCCCGCCCCGTGTCCAACTGCCCAGCGTGTCGTTGCGAAAGATGCTCACGAGGCGTCCTCCTCGCCCAGCAATCCGCGTTCAGCAAGTATGGCGCGGGCCTGCGCCATGCCCTGCTCCAATGCCGCGGGCGATCGCTGACCGACCGACGTCGCGAGGATCGAGAGGATCTGGATGGAGGTGGCGAGAATTTCGTCTTGCGAGGAGAAGACGTAGCGCTTGCGCTCATCGACCGCTTGCTCAAGCACCTGGCGGATGAAGGCGGATAGCGAGAGATTGGCGCCATGCGCGCGTCGCATCAACGCGACATGCAGCGCTGGTTCAAGACGGAAATTGACCTTGGACAAGCGAAGGACCTCCGTAATCGGATACCTTCGCAGATGTCATGAAGCATTACCCGTTTAGTGGAATTTTCTGGATTCTGCAATACGCTCTACCCTGCCCTCCCACGATCTAAAGCTTGAGCGTCATCGTGGAAGTAATTCGGCATGCAGGGCTGTGAGTGCATTTGCGAGTGACTCGCATTAAAGAAAAGTGCTAACCCATCTTGGTTTTAATGGTGTGAGGGAGTTGAGAGTGTCGGATGGGAAGGCCCCGCTCAAGCTCTTCCTCTCGCATCGCGCATCCCTGATCCGATACGCCAGACGAATGGCGGGCAACACGGACGATGCGGAAGACATCGTTCAGGAAGCATGGCTGCGGACCACCACCGGGGCTGCCAAATTGCCGGCCGCAGAGATGATGGCCTATTTGCGGATGACAGTGCGCAACCTCGCCCTCAACGGCATTCGACGCAAGAGGATAGAGGCGCGCATATTTGAAGCAGAGGGTGAAACAGAGACAGTCGAGATCCCTTCGGAATTGCCGGACCCCGAAGCCACCGCGATTTCACGCGATGAATATGCGCGGATCATCGCCGCGTTCAACGGGATGCCGGAAAATATGCGCAAGGCAGTAGAAATGCACAGGATCGGTGGGGAAAGGCTGAAGGACATCGCCGCGCATCTGGGTGTCTCTACGACCACCGCGCACACGCTCGTCATCAACGGCATCGAGCGCTGTCGAGCCGAAGCGGATCGTGGACCGGCATGAGAAATTCCGAGTGCTGCCGAAAAATCGCGCCGCTCGGTTGTTTAATCAATAAGGGAGCTATTGTGGCAACGGTCCCGGCAAAAGGGCAATCATGAGCGCTGGGCGTGAGGAAGACAGGGCTGAACGCGGTCGAGCCAATCGTGAGGCGTCGGGATGGGCTATCCTGCTTCAGGAAGAGCCTGACGATCAGGCTGTGCGCGCCGAGTTCTCCGCGTGGCTCGACGCAAACCCTGTTCATGGCGCGGCATGGGCCGAGACACAGCGTATCAGTCATGTGATCCGGACCGCGCCGATTGCTTCGCCGAACCGCTGGGATAGGCGGTCGCCTATCATTCTTCCGTTCGTCGGGAAGGGAAGGCGACATGGGGCCGGCATTGCCGCTCTGGCTGCGGCCGCCTGTCTGGCGATTGTCGCCGGCCCCAGCCTGCTCCTCGATCTGCGCGCCGACGTTTCGACCGGGACAGGCGAGATACAGTCGGTCCATCTGGCCGATGGCAGCACCATGCTTGTCGCCCCGCAAAGCGCGGTCGCCTTTGACGTGAGCAAAGGCGGGCAACGTGAAGTCCGCCTTATCAAAGGCAGGGCCTGGTTCGAAGTCGCGCCGGATCCAGATCACCCGTTCCGGGTTGCCGCTGCCGATACGACCACGACGGTTCTCGGTACGGGCTTCGAGGTCAGCCGAATCGACGACCGGCTAGCCTCTGTGGCCGTCAAGCACGGGCATGTCCGCGTCTCGTGCGACGCTCAGCCCCGGTTGACTGAAGGGCTGACGGCGGGCGACACGCTCAGCCTGCGCTGCGATGACGCCAGTGCCGTCCGAAGCAGCATCGATCCCACGCAAATCGCGGCGTGGACCGACAGTCAGATCGTTGCCAGCGACAGGCCGGTCATGGAAGTGATCGACGCGCTGAAGCCCTGGCACAGCGGCGTCATCCTGACCTTTGGCGAGGGCTTTGCCAAACGGCGCGTCACAGGCGTCTACGACGCGCACCATCCTGCCCGCGCCCTACAGGCGCTCGCCAAGGCGCAGGATATCACGGTGCGCAACCTAACCCCGTGGATCACGGTGGTTTCAGCCGAGTAGCCATCGTTTTCGGTGCCGCCTTACTCCGATACTGGAGAATCAACAGGTTAATCGGCCGAGTCAACGATTTAGGCGGCACCGACAATCGTTTGCAATTTTTTTCTGCGGCCCTGCATTTTTTTCCGAAAAACCCCCCGCCTGGATTGTTCTTATAATTAGGGGATTCTGCAACTGCTTCGCAATTGCATGTGATGCCCCGACAAAGAACGAAAGGTGCGTAGGATAGTGTTTCCGGGGATTTTTAGATCAAGTACGAAGAAGCGGGATCGGATTCTTGCGGCATCGCTAATGGCATCGGTTGCGGCCGTGGGTCTTGTGGCGCCCCACGCCGCCCGTGCCCAGACCAGCAGCGCCGCCCGCACCAGTGAGTTCAATATTCCTCCACGCACGCTGAGCGACGCGCTGACCGATTTCGGGCGGCAATCGGGAATGCAGGTCAACGTCAATGCGGACCAGATTCGCGGGCGATCGTCGCCGGGAGTAGCTGGCCGCATGTCGAATGCACAGGCGCTGAGCCACATTCTGACGGGAACGGGCCTCACCTGGCGGCTCGACAATGGGTTTGTCACCCTCACCCCAGCGCCCCGGACCGCGCAAGCCTCCGGTGATGCTCAAGGCAGAGTGGACCTTGGTCCGCTGCGCGTAGATGGAGAGCAGACGGGCAGCCTCGCTGTCGCACAGGAGACCGGCGCCGATCGCGATGCCCGCCGCAAGGATGAAATTTACGATCAGGACATTTCCACGACCTTCGCGAGCCGCGAGGAAGTCGAGCGCTACCGGGGCACCAACACGGCCGACGTGCTCAAGGGCATGGTCAATGTGTTCAGCGGCGACGCTCGCAACGGTGGCGCGCTCGATCCCAGCATTCGCGGCATCCAGGGGCCAGGGCGTGTGCCGGTCATCATCGACGGCAGCGAGCAAGCGCTGACGGTCTGGCGCGGGTATAATGGCGCGGGCAATCGCAGCTATATCGACCCCAGCCTGATTTCTGGCGTACAGGTTCTCAAGGGACCTGTATCCACACGTGGGGTCAACGGCTCGACTGGTGGCGCTGTGGTTGTCAACACGCTCGACGCCGCCGACATATTGAAGCCAGGACAAAGCTTCGGCATCGAACTGAAGCTCGAAGGCGGCAATAATTCCACCAACCCGCGCTGGCCGACACTGCTGACGGGGCAGGATTATCGCGATATTCCTGGCTTCCCGACAGGCTGGCAAGCCAGCTACCCCTATGGAGATCCTTCGCTCCGCGTGAATTTACGCACGGAAGATGACAACGAGGCCTTTTCCGCAGGTGATCGCGCAATCCGGATCGCGGCGGCGGGCCGTGTCGGCGATTTCGAGCTGTTCGGCGCCTATGCCTATCGCGAGCGCGGCAACTATTTTTCAGGCACAACCAAGGCCGATTACTACCAGCAGGAAGGGCTGCCGCTCAACGCCGCCAATTATGTTCGCCTGCTTGGTCTGAACTATGAGCCCGGCAACGAGGTGCCGAATACGTCGAGCGAGCTTGAATCCGTCATGCTCAAGGTGGCGTGGAGCATCACGGACGATCAGACGCTGCAAATCGGCTTCCGCGATACCCGTTCGAGTTTCGGCGAGATCATGCCCTCGCGGATCATGACGACGGGCGATGGGTATACGTTCGGCAACATCCAGTGGCCTGAGAGCAAGGTCCATGTGCAAGCCTATAATGCCGAATATAAGTGGCAGCCGGACAGCCGCTTTATCGATTTCAGGGCAACAGCCTGGCTGACCGATACAGACAGCGATACTTACAGCGCGGGCGGCTTTCCCAATGCCGCTTCGACCGCCAACCCGCTCATCGTCAATACCGCTATCTCTAACGCCCGCAACGACCGCTATGGCTTCAGCGCGAGTAACCAGTTCAATCTATCGTCCACGCTGAGTTTCCTACTCGAAGGTAATTGGCAGCACGAGAAGCTGCGTTCGGACGACGACTATCTGTTCTCGACGCAGGTTGCTGGATGGCGCGCATATCCCAGAGAAGGTCGCCGCGAGGAGTATCGGATAAATCTGAGCGGCGAGTGGAAGCCCGTCAGTTTCCTCAAGCTTAATGCGGGGCTGGCCTATACCGGTTATTGGGCGAAGGATGATTTTCTACCCAAGCTGATCGAGTATAGCGGTGGATCGATCACCCAGTATGTAAACACGAAATACACGACCAGCTATAGAACCACAGAAAATACGATCGAGGCCTACGAAGCTTCTCGCCGCGAGTATCATTCCGGCCGTGGTCTTACCGGTTCAGCACTTGAAACGGCTGTAGCTCGCGAAGTAACCGCCTTCGCCGCCAACCCACGGACTTTCACCTGGACCCATGCGGGTCCCGACTGGGTGCGCGATGAGAACGGGAAGTACCATCGCGCCGACAATATCTGCATCAACGGTTTCCTCGACACTATCGCGAATGTGACTGGATGCAGTCTCAGCGGCGCCGCAGGGAATACACCCGTTTCTGTCACGGAAGCCAAGCGCAAATCCGGGCATGGCTGGGTGCCCAGCGCGTCCGCCACCCTGTATTTGAGCGATAGCAGCCGTGCCTATCTGCGCTATGCCGAAGCCCTACGCTGGCCTAGCCTGTTCGAAAGCACCATCGGCTTTTCCGCTTCGATTAGTCCTCTGTGGGATTTGAAACCCGAACGGATGAAGTCATGGGAAGCGGCTTTCATCCAGGATTTGCGCCCGATTTTAGGCTTGCGTGGCGAAAACCAACATGCCGATCTCAAGCTGACTTGGTATCATAACACCACGCATGATGTGATCGAGCGCACCAGCAACCTGCTGTTTAGCAATATCGACAAGCAGACGATCGCGGGTTTCGAATTGCAGGCGCGCTTCGACAACGGACGCTTCTTCACCGACATCAGCGCCGGTCACATGACCAAGAACGAGGTCTGTGACGAAAGCGTTGCCGCCAGCATCGACTTCTCGCGTGGGTACCGGGTGCCTAACTGCGTCAAATATGGCTTTGTCAGCAGCTTCCTCCTGACGCAGGCGACGCCGGAAACCAGTGTGAATTGGAATGTCGGTGGCCGCTTCTTCGACCGCCGCCTGGAAGTTGGCGGGCGGCTCATCTGGTACAGTGCTTACAGGAATTCCGACCCTATCGCGGAATGGACCACTGGCACGACCTGCGTTGGAGGTTGCGCGCTCAACATTCCCTACACCTGGGGCGAGATCATTACCTTCGACGCCTATGCGCGCTTCCGGATCAACGAGAGGTTCAGCGCGGAGATCGCCGGCACGAACCTTAACGATCGCTATTACATGGACCCCCTCTCACGCTCGATGATGCCCGCTCCGGGACGGACGGTGCGCATGAGCCTTACGGGGAGGTTCTGACCCGAGATTCAGGGCCGCCACTGCATCCACCATCTTCGACAATCGGGATGACGGCGGCGACCCTGGATGAAGGCACCTGAAACGTCAGGTGCTTCACAACGTAGGAGTGAATAAGATGAAGTTCACGCATCTCAAAGCCGTAGTTGGCGCCATGGCGCTGTCCGTCGCCATGGGCGGTGCTGCTCAGGCACAGGTCGTTCTTGCTGATATCACTTCCGGAACGAGCGACGTCGATAACGTCGAAATCGGCGTCAGCAATGTGCCGTTTGGACCTCACACCTCCGGGAAGGTCGGAATTTCCGTGCCTGCTCTGGGGCCGGGCACGTTCTTCGTCGATTTCGAGGGCCTGCAGAATGCCTCAGCGCCGGTGGTCATCACCCCCGGTCTGCCTGGCGTGACCACCGTCAACAACCCCACCGGAACGATCACTGATCACTCTCAATATGGTCGTTTCGACCTGACGCGGGTCGATGGGCAGAACGTCTTCTATGGCGAGTGGAACCAGTCGGATGACGCATCGCTGGGCGATCACACCGTGTACTTCGCCGGCACTGGCGCCACCCTTGCAGCCAATGTTCCTACCAGCGGCACGGCGACCTATAGCGTTCAGGGCCTGAGCGACTACGCTAACAACAGCCAGCTGAACGGGACGTTCACCGCCAACTTCTCCGGAAGCGGCGGCACGCTCACCGGCTCGATCGCCTCGGCCACCTATGCGCTGAACATCGGCACCGCCAATATCAGTGGCAACGGTTTCTCGGGGTCGGGCGCAGTCGCATCCAACCCGAGCACCAGCGCCACGCTGGCCACGAACGGCAATGTCAGCGGCAATTTCTTCGGCTCTGCCGCACAGGCGCTGGCTGGCGTCGCGACCTTTGCCAACAACCAGTATGACGCTGCTTTCGGCGGTTCGCAGTAATCGCGCAGCCATAACGAACGGGGCCATGGCCGCGTTTTCCCGGCCATGGCCTCTCTTTTGCGAAAGCCCTGCGGAAACCGAAGCGACGCATGCCGATCCCGAAGATCATTCTCAAATCTCACCGGCGGCGCCTGGCTGCGATCTTATGTGCCAGCGCCGCATGCCTGCCCTTGCCTGCCTTTGCACAAAGCGCAGGCGACCAGGACACCCGGCTTCGCCTGGATCAGGAAATACAGCGGCAGCAGCGCAAGGCGGAATCGCAGATTCTGAAAGATACGGACGCTCTCGATGGTCCGCCATCTTCGCTGGAGATCGATGGCAAGAGCTACTCGGTCGGCGATAATGCCGATGAGATGGGCCAGGCCCTCTACATCTCGGTCAGGCGGCAGCAATGGGGCGACGTTCGCCGGTTCCTCGCCGCCTATGAGCGCTATCCCGATCGTGATCCGAAGCTCGTACTGTTTGCGAAGGGCGCGCTTGCACGACAGGCTGGTAAGCTGGGCGAAGCCGAGCGGCATTACCGCGAACTGGTGGCACTCAATCCCGAACTCCTGTCCGGACAGCTCGAAATGGCTCGCGTGCTGTTCGAGAACCGCAAGGATCGCGAGGCGCGGGCGGCATTCGAGCAAGTGCGCGCCCAGCTTGTCGCCGAAGGCGGCAAGTCGGCAGGGGTGGTCCGCAGCGTGGACGCCTTCCTTGCTGCCCTAAAGCAACGGCGAGGCTGGCAGGGTACGATCGCCATAGGCCCGGGCTACAGCACCAATCTCAACCAGTCGTCGGCCAGCTATACCTGCCTTCTCGCGACCGATGACGGCACCTGCGTTTTCGACCGCAAGGTGCCCGATCCGATCAAGGCCACCGGAATCAATTTCGAGGGGACGCTGGGCCGCAGTATTCCGCTATCCGGGCATCATGGCTTGCGCGCCAGCGCGCTACTGTTCGGCGACATTTATCCAAGCGAACACGATTTTTCCCAAGCAACCCTTATCACGCGGGTCGGCTATCAATATCAAACCGCCCGCAATAGCTTTTCGCTGTCACCATCCTTCGACATCGGCAGTTTTGGGTCTTCGGTGCTCTACAATGCCTGGGGCGCCAATCTGGACTGGACGCATACCGCCAGACGTAACATCCTGCTTCGGGCGGAGGCAAACTACCGAGACTATCGCTATCGCCAACGCGCTTTCGCCTCACAGGACGGCCCGCAGGCAGACGCAAGCGTGACGGCCTTTTACCTCGCCTCGCCAAGTTTGACCCTGTTTGGCGGACCGGATTTTGTCGCAAAAGACACCCCTGCGGACGTTGATGCCTATCGGCAATGGGGCGGTCGTCTCGGCGTCAGCAAGGCGTTTGGCAAGAACGCGAGCCTGCTCGTGATCGGTTCTTATCGCCACCGCGACAATCGCGCCTATAGCGAGTTGTTCGGAGCCAAGCGGAGCGACGACCAGTTCAACGCCACCGCTATCGCGCGCTTCCCGGCGCTCAAACTCGTCGGGCTTACGCCCGAGGTCGTGGTCCAGCACACGCGCGTCGAGAGCAACATCGACTGGCTCTATTCCTACAATCGCACAATCACAAGCTTGAGGCTCAGCCGTGCCTTCTAGCTCTTCAGGTGCGCTATGTCGCAATCGCGCGGGGGGCCGATGCTCCGACCCTTGCCGTGCGGATGTCTTCACGGATTCGCTGCTGTCGCCGTCATTCCCCCAGGACGGCGATTCGGGCGGAGGGGGCAATGGTCCATCCACGACCATTGCCCCTGAAGTTCCCGCCGTCGTCCACCCGCGCTTTCATTCGACCACCAGCTAGAAGGAATTGCCCATGACCGTGACCACAAGCGAGCGCCCCATCGAGGAGCAAAGCCGCGCCAAACGGCTGAAGGCCCTGACTAGCAGTGTGCATGAGGGAGTCGATCGCTCGATCATGTCGACCGCCTCCTTCTCCAGCATTGATCGCTACAAAGAGTTCCTGGCGATCCAGTATCTCTTCCACCGCGACGTGGCAGCCCTCTATGCGGATGCCCGTCTGCAGGAGGCCTTCCCGGATCTCGTTCAGCGCTGCCGCCTCCCGCTCGTCATGGCCGACATGGACGATCTCGGGGCCGCAGCGCCCGATGGGGGGGCACCTGTATTCCTCGCTGATACTCCGATCGACGTGGGAAGCGCGCTGGGCTGGCTCTATGTCGCCGAAGGCTCCAACATGGGGGCCGCCCTGCTGCGCAAGGAAGCGCAGAAGCTCGGCCTGACCGATGATCTCGGTGCGCGCCATCTCGCCCCGGCGCCCGAAGGCCCAGCGCCTCACTGGCGCGCCTTCGTTGCTGCCCTCGATGCGGTTGCTCTGACCGATGATGAGGAGAAGCGTGCTAAGGAAGGCGCGCTCGAAGCCTTTGCGCGGGTCCAGGCCCATGTCGATGCGCGTCTTGGTTGAAGCATCAGGCAATGATCTCCTCCGGCGCGGGCGAGTGGCCCGCGCCGGGTGGCTCATGCTGGGGATGGCGCTGGTGGTGATCGGCTTCGTCGGTATCTTCGTACCGCTGCTGCCTACCACTGACTTTTTGTTGTTGGCGCTACCCTGCTTCGCGCGGTCCTCGCCGCGGCTCGAAGGCTGGTTGCTGAACCATCCCCGCTATGGCCCGAGCTTGCGTGCATGGCGAACGGAGCGGGCGGTGCCGCGCCATGCCAAGATCGCGGCCTGTTTTGGCATGGCGCTAGGCTATGGTCTGTTCTGGTTTCATCTTCGCCCCGGCCTCCTCCTCACCAGTGCAGTCGCCGCGTTCATGCTGTTCTGGGCGATCTGGATCGTTCGGCGGCCCGAGCCGGGAGTGTCACGATGAAGGCAGGCGGTTATCGCGGAGCGCAGCTTGCCGCTGCGAATGATGAAACCGCCCTCTTTGAGGGGCATGTCGTCTTCCGATCCTATTATCCCAACAGGCCGCCACAGCAGGAAGACATCTTGGCTCCGCCTGTCGCCGATCCGCACGTCGGCGAGGTGTTGCGCGGCCATAGTCGCTATTGCGATCAGCCGATGGACTGGCGAACCCGCATGGCCGGCTTTGGGGGGACGGCATCGATTTTCGGCATAGTGCTGGCGGCCGCCCTGTTGACATGGAAGGTGGTTCATCCCCCGGTTCCTTCTACTTCGCGGCCACTGACGGTCGTGAATCTCGCACCGCTGGCTGCCCCTCGGGAGCCGGTGCGCGAGGTCGCTCCCGGCCCTGAACAGGTGGAGAAGCAGGAAGCGAAACCCGAACCGAAACGGGAAGTGCTGCCGGTTCCCCTCATCCAGCTTCCCACGAGTCCATCGGTCAAGGCGGACATGCAAAAGCCGGTTGAGATTGTCGATCCGGGGCCACCCGTGCCGGAAACCACTGCGCCCAAGAGTATCGCCGCGCCGATAGCCAACCGGCTATCGAGCGAGGCGAAGCCCAATTGGGAGGGGTTGGTGCTTTCCCATCTTGAGCGCTTCCGTCGCTATCCGGCCCGCGCCCGCGCAGCTCGTCAACAAGGCGTCACCACTATTCGCTTCACGATGAACCGTACAGGGATGGTGCTGTCCTCCGTCATCGTGAAGAAATCTGGTTCCTTCGATCTGGATCAGGCCGCGCTCGATACGCTCAAGCGCGCCCAGCCCCTTCCTGCCATTCCCGCAGACAGGCCCGATGTGGTCGAGCTGACCGTCCCGGTGGAGTACAATTTACGATAAACGGCTTTGCCTCCTACGTCCTGCGCCGTCGCTCGCAGCGCGAGCAGAAGGTGATACGCATCATTCGCGGTTGCCTCGTCGATGATGCTGCGCGCGCCGAAGCCGCAGCGGAGATAGTCGCGGTGGGCGGTGACGAAAGGAGTCGGATTGGCATAGCGGCCCTCTGCGCGCTGTTGGCGCGGACGGGCATTGAAGTGCGTCGGCCCGGCAGCGCGTGGCTGTCGATCGACGAGCTACGTTTGCTGGCCTGGCTCGCCTATGCCCCACGCGAAACAGCGATGGACGACTATCTCACCTTTGGACTGACGATCGATGCGGACGCGGCGGCCGAGCTGCGCATC
The DNA here is from genome assembly GCF_018604485.1 of Sphingobium sp. BHU LFT2. Lineage (NCBI taxonomy): Bacteria > Pseudomonadati > Pseudomonadota > Alphaproteobacteria > Sphingomonadales > Sphingobiaceae > Sphingobium > Sphingobium sp. BHU LFT2. Next base: position 117,189 of record NZ_JAFCGW010000013.1, on the reverse strand, counting down.
GAATTGGCGACGTGCGGCCGCGAACTGGCCAGGATCGGTTGCCGCCTGCCAGCGCTCGCGTGGACCAACGATTTTGCCCGCCCGCTTTACGCGCGGGGCCGCCGCTGATGAGCACCATTCATGTTCAAGCTCTCAGCGACAAAAAGAACCTGCGAGAATAGCTTGAGTCTGAGCTATTCCCTGTCCGTTTGTACCCCCATCAACGAACCAAAAATCTTCGCAGGCTCGTCGATGCCTACAGTGTTATATGCCACTGGAGAACCGTCACCCAGCTTTGACACCGATGCTCCGACGCGCTTCCGCCCAGACATCGGCAGGTACCACAGGGAGCATTTCAGCGGCAGTCGCAAATACCCCGGCTCCCTTCCATAACTCGCGATTGCCGACCACATACAGACTTCGCTTTGCCCTGGTCGCTGCGACGTTCAGCATGTTGGGCGTCCTGCCTGCCCATTTCCGAGAACCGTTCTTCGCGCCTCGCCCGGCTCCTAACATCAGAATAACGCTTTCGGCTTCCTTACCCTGGAAGGTATGGAGCGTTCCGACATGATGATCGAGCCAAACCTCCGCCCTCCTCCGCGAAAGTTTACTCAAGGCAGCATCTCTACGCGTCAAAAGGGCCTTGAGATTGGCTATCGGCACACGAAACGGACTGATGATATATAGGTCGGGCAAATCCTGATCGTTTCGCAACAGGGAGCGGAGAACGTGATCGATCACTCGTCCTTCTTCCGCAACCCACTTGTCGGCGGACGGCGCATCGATATCGATCCAGGCTGTAGGGCCCAGCATTTCGCGTAGCCGGGAGTCGTCGCTGCGAGTCGCGTGGATCATCCGTTCGCCATAGGCGATGCGATTGGCGATGGCGAACATGGGGTCATCACAGCGCCGATGCACGAGAAGCGGAAAACCCGCCCATCCAGCGCAGGGAACTGCCCCTGAATGGCGCTGACGCGATCCGCCAGCGTCTGCGCCGACTGGCCCGGTGCGCCCCATTCCGTAACCTGGCTCCCGCAATTCTCGAAGATTTGCCGGGTTGTCTCCTTACCCAGGGTAGCCACTGGCGGAATCTGTAGTGGATCGCCAATCACAATCGCGCGGCGAGCACGCCAGATCGCGCCGAGGGCATATTGGGGACAGGCTTGCCCCCCCTCGTCGAGCAGGAACCACCCCACCGATGCCCCTTTGAGAGTGGGAAACATTCGCCCTAACGAAGCGAAGGTAGTCGACACAACGGGAACGAGCAGGAAGAATGCGCCCCAATCACGCGCGGTCGGCGGATCACCTCGGCTGGCCGACATCACCTTGTTCAAAGCCGGTTTGATATGCTTCACACCGGCGATCACAAATGCTCGGTGGAGGCGCACGGCCGCCACGAAAAGGGCATCACGAACGGCGCGGAACTCGCCGCCGTTCCAGGGCGCTGTCTTTTGCAAGACTTCTTCAGACTGCTCCCAGAATCCGGGCTTGGGATAGCAATCTTCCAACTTGCTCTCATCCATCGAAACTTTGGCGGAAAGATCTTCAATTTCGGTGTCCAGATTACGCAATTGGTGCTCTAATTCATCATACCGCGCGGCAAGCATCTTCACCAGGTGCCTCGTTGTATCCCGATCTCGCGCTGCCTCGGCGGCCGCGTTGCGGGTGCGATCGACAGTGCTGACCCGCGCCTCAATCGAACGTTGATATGCCTGCCATTTGTCCGATCCAAAGAGTCGCGCCAGGAAACCTGGCCTCGCACTCTTCAGGGCCGAAAGCGTACCTATTTCTGCCTGGCTGGCGGCTTCCACCACTTTATACTGCTCTTCATCAACGACGAGAGCCCGCTCGGCATCCTCGCGCTCATGAATCGCGTCGCGGATTTTTTCCTGCAGAGCAGGCTTTCCGCTCTCCAGCAAACGCAGCCTGTCCTGTGCGCGTGCCGTTTCGATCAACTCCGAGCGCAAGCGCCTGCACTTCTCCAATGCGATGCGAAATTCTGATCGTGCCTTTCGCCATTCTGCGCGCGCCTGCTCCCTTGTGGGCGGTGGATCGACCTTGCAGAGCCGGCTGGGCTCTTTCCCTTCGAACCGCGACTGATTTGGCGACCACACCCGGTCGAGCCACTCGGATAATCCCCAGTCCTTGTCGAACCAGAAGCGCTGGTGAAACTCGTAACGGTTGTTGGAATTACCAAGCTTCGCCGCCATCACGCCCCACGCCTTTCGGGCTTCGGCTTCATCCTGCGATAAACCCAGAACATGGCTCGCGGTATGCGAGAAATGGGTTAGACGGCCCTCCTTCCAGATACTGGGATCGAGCGCCTTTTCGCGGAGGGGAAGTTCCAGACTGATATTCTCGACGGCAGCATTATTGTTGCTCGCCACTACGATCGCATAGTCCATAAGATCAATGTCGCCGAGCCCATTCCATGGCTTCTCGATCTCGGCCAGGCGTTCGGCTCTGCTGGTGAGGACATGCGCAACGACATCCCGCAACAGGGTCGTTTTGCCCCTCCCTGGAGGACCATTCACGGCGAATAGCCCTTTCTCCGAAAGATCGCGGACGGCGGCGTTGACAGCCCCTTGTTGCAACAGGGTCAGAGAATGGAGCCCTGGGCCGCGCCACCGGGCGAGGGGAAAAAGCGCGGGCTGAAGGAGGTGCGACAACTGTCGCCTGTCACTGAGCGCATCCCAGCTCTCGTCGGGGCGATCGAGACCGAGATAAGCTCTTGTGGCGGCAGGGACGCCCGGCAGGTCCCTTTCAATCGCCATAAGGTCCCTGAGATAGAAAGTGGCGAGGATATCTCCGCTTGGCGGATTTTTCTTTATCGTCCTGATAGCGCAAGGGGTCACGATCCAGAGATCCTCCGGAACGCCCAACTCGGTCCGCAGCTTGCGCGATACGTCGCGCAGATCTTGCCAACTTAGGGGACGCGGGCGACCTTCGGCATCGGTCGGCGAAAGGCGGGCTGTCACCTCGTGCAGCAGTGGTGATTCCTCGCTTTCCCACGCCGAAAGATCGGCAGTAGCGCCATCGGCGCAGAGCTTCCCGATACCCCAGGCAAAGCTTGCAAGCGCCATACTGTCAGGCACGAGGATCCCGAACTCATCTAGAATTAGAGTTGCGGCGAGGACATTCCCCCGCATCTTACGATCCACGGTATCCTCATCAACCTCATCGCCGAAAACACCGTCGAGGAGTTTTATAGCGCCTGCTGTCGGCATCGCCGCAAGGACGATCTTGTACCAGGGACGAGATTTGAGTTGCCGCTTCCGCGCAGGCGTGGCGTCGCCCTCATTAGGCAAAACAGCTTGGCCATCCGGGGAAGCGATCGGGTCTTCCGCTTCGGTTATTTCGGTCTGCACCTCACCAAACCATGGCGCGATATCGTCGTCTTCAGGAGTATCCCAGAGACTTTGCCCGGTCTGCGCCTCAGTTGCCCTGTTACGAATCTGGCCACCTATTGCCTGTGCATAGCCGTTCCAGCCCCCCGCCTCTACAGTCCCGGGCGTGAGAACCTCAACGCCGATCCAGGATCTCAGCGCGTTGCGAACAGTGTCGGGACTGGATGCTTTGCCAGTCATGCAGGGAGGCTATCCTTGCCGCGCTATCCCGGCAACGAACTTGGCCATGTATGACGCGCAATACGCAAAATCTTGTCGGGATTCCAATGTCTTGGGCCTGAATCAGCTGACCTTTTGTGTGCCCTGTACTACAGAAAGCAAGAAATGCGTATCACGAGAAGTACGAGATTAAGGATATGAAAGAAAAAGAAACTCTCTCCGCAGCACCCGTGCGTAGGGTCCATTACAAACGGCCTCGTGCCGTGCGTCCAGCCTTACGCAGCGCGCTCGCGCTGCGCAGCCTCGTGCCGGAAGGCGCGGGGCAACCTTGCTTCAGAAGATTGTTGTTCACCGCTGCAGCGGCACGAGGGACGAAGGCCATTGGTGCGGACTCCCCGCAAGCAAAAAAGGGGCCGGGCGCGAGCCCGACCCCGGAAGTCGTTCGCTATCATTCGCCGGGGCATGGAGGCTCCGGATCGCTGTGGAAGATATTGTAGTGGGCGTTGTAGACGATCTGCGCGGTCTCGTCGGTCCTCCCCTGTGCCTTGAGGATCAGATAGGCATTCGAGGTTGCGGCGATCCAGCCGAGGTTATGGGCCTTGGTCGTCGCCTCATCATATTCAGCGTCGCATTCGCCGGTGATGACAAGGTCGTGGGTCACCGGGTCGGTGTAGCCAGTGTAGCCACCGGCATAGTGGTCCGCCCGTCTGACCTGTTCCTCGATCTGGGCAATGAGCGCGAAACCTCTGATCTGCGCTGCCCGGTAATCGGGGTCATTGGGTCCGACAAAGCGATCGAGATGGGGATCGGTGATCGACATGACAGTCTCCTCGTTCCCTTGCCTGCGCAGGGGAGGAATGATGGGAAGATGATATCTCGGGAGGGCATGGAACTGCGTATCTGAGCCGCCGGTGCCGGTATAAGCGGCGTTCGGCCCTTGCCTCCACGGGTGGCTATGGCAGAATGTACCGTGACGGGCAGGCCATCGGGGAAGGACGATGGACATGCCAAAGATGACGGAAAGGGATCGGCTCGCCGATCTGGAAGCGCGTCAGCGCAAGATGAATGATGAACTGGAAAGCGCGCGCCGTGCCCTGCGCGGCAAATATGCCGCAATGATCGCGGAGATGCCGGTGGAAAAACTCACGGAAAAGGAGTTCCGCGAGCTTCTCACACAGGCGATCAGGGTCGGTGGCAGTGCGGCGCTGACGGCGGTTAAAGGACTGCCAGCGGCGATCTGATCACGCCGCTGGTCATCACAGGTTCCGGCAGGGATACGCATCGAGAAAGCTGTCCCTGTCGAAATCCGATCTCAGGGTGATGAACCGCGCTTCGGGCCCGAACCAGATCATGATGAAGCGCCGCTGCGCCGCCAACCGGTGGATATTCGCAAGGCTCCCCCGGCTTCGACCGTCCCAGATCACGAGACCGCTGAAGGCATCGCGCGCCATCGCCGCATCCTTCGGGACATGGTAGGCGGCGGTGCCCTTTCGCCCGGAAGAAGGAATGTTCCGGACAGGCCAATCGCTCAGATTGTTACGTGGTCCCTCGCCGGAGCAGTAGACCGTGACGGCAGCGATATCCCGGTCGGCAAGATGGCGCTGGACCAACCGATCCACGCCGCGCGCGTCCCCGATCAGGATGGGAAGAGCGCGCTCGATGATGCCGCCGATGCGTTCGATGACAGGTTCGGGAAGCGCGGTAATGGACAGCGATCCGGAAATGAAGACGGCCGAACCGGAGAGGTGTGATGGGGTATGCTCGGACATGGCTTTAATCTCCTCGAATGAGCCACTCCTCTCTGCCCTCCTCTCCTCTAATGGCAGGACGCGGGCCTCGCCACCTCAGCCAACCCCGCCCAGACCGCACCCGAAGGGTGTCCCTGCGGCGAGCACGGCGGAGCCGCGCGCAGACGGCCGGGACCGCCCTGGCGGTTCCGCATCGCGCCCGCGACGGGCCCGCTTGCGGGTCCCTGAGCGGGAGCGAATGTGACGCTTGATAAAAGAAATGAGGACCGGCCCGGCGAACCGGACCGATCCTCAGGCGGAACCTCACTGCGCCTCCCATCCCTGATCGCTGAGCCTGACGAACCGCGCCGGGATACGCTTCTCCTTCACGAGGCGCGCGAGGTGAGACTGCAGTCCCGACCCTTCGCAGACCAGCGCCTCGACGGGCCGCAGTCCGACCATCTGCTCGTTGCGCACGAACCCTGCCCTCTTCCCCAGCTTGGCGCTGAGGCGGAACGTGATGAGCTTCACCTTACGCGAGGCTGCCCACGCTGCGGCCATAGCGTCGCACCCCTTATCCTGTGCGGTGGTCGCCAGCAGCATCATCGGATTTCGCGCTTTCGTTTCGTCGAGCTTCCCCCAGATGAGGCGCTCGTCGAACCAGCAGTCCGCGCCGCCTGAGAAGATCACGACGGACCCTTCCGGGTAGTGCGCTTCGTTCTTGCGGAGGCGGCGGGCGGCGAGGAAATCGGTGGCGGCGATCACCGAGGCGGTGCGCTTGCTCGATATCAGCGACCCCTTCGGAGCGGACCACGGGCGGCCGGTTTCGGTGTGGAAGACGTCGGCGGCGTAGTCGCGCATGCACCGCAGGGCGTCGGTGGCTTCATCGAGGAATTCGAGGTTATCGCGCGCCTGCTCAAGTTCGACGCCGTGGATTTCGCTGCCATCGGCGCACCGCAGCAGGTCCTGAACATCGCGCGTCGCCTTGTCGGCTTGGCCCGCCCACTGGTCGGCTACGTGATGGAAACTGTTGACGATGCCCCATGCGAGGCGCTCCGCGGCTGGCTGCAGCCGGGTGTCCCGAAGCACGTCGAAGAGTGTCGTGACAATGAGTTCCACGGCAAGCTGCGCATCCCGCGGATCGGGCATGTCGGTCGCCATCTCCTCTTCACCGCGCCCGATGCGGATCCCCTCGAGATTGGAGGCGAAGGCGGCGTGGAAATCGTCGGTGGTGGCTGCTGTCTCCTGCGCGATGAATTCGGCGATGTCGGAGAATGGGCGGATGCTGCGGTTGATATTCGTCATTGGAACCTCCTGCTGAAACGAAAGAGGTTCCCCATTGGGCACGGGCTCCGAGCGGCGGGGTCAAGGATCGCGAAGCGACCGGCGCAGCCGGCGATGGGGGTCACGATTTTTTTGGGCGGCCACTTACACTGCAGGCCAGGCGCGACGCCCGACCCGCCCAAAAAAATGGTGGGGCCCCGTCGTCCTTGAGGCCGACGCGGTCCCGTGCCACCATAGGAATTCTTGAGAGAGAGAAGAGGCTTTGCGAATCTGGGGCTCGATGCCCCTGATTCGCAAATGGTTGCCTCCGAGCGCTGCCCTCAATGTCCATGGACGGTGAGGGCCGGGGTCAAGGACCGCAGATGCGGTCGCGAAGCGGCGGTGGGGGCAACGATTTTGCGGAGCAAAATGGTGGGGCCCCGCCGTCCTTGACGCCAACCGACGCCTCCATGACGATCATGGGAATGGGAGGGCATTGCGAGCCTGCTCGCGATGCCCGCACGTCGTTCCGCCTGATCGGGGGCGCGTCCTGCTCAGGGCGCTGGCGGAACATAGGCGGCGAAGGGATTGCCGTCATGCAAGTGCCCGAACGGCGTGAACAGATATTCCTCCCCGCTCCGGCCGACGGCGCAGACCACATAGCGGGGCTCACCGGAAACCGCATCGAGGCATTCCATCAAAGCGAGATTGCCGTCCATGGCGGCATCCAGCAAAGTTTGAAAATTGGCTCGGTGATGATCGGGTATCGCCATCATGCGCTCCCATAAAAAACGGGGACAGCGCGAAGCGCCGTCCCCGACAGGATGAAAGAAGTTCGCGGAAGTTATGCCGCCCGACGCAGCCGCCCCCGCTCCGGCGGAGCGACCTTCTCGGCCGGAACCTGATCCACCTTGCGGAAGGCATGGATAGGGACACCTGCCTTGCGCAGGGCCTGATAAAGATTGGCCTGAATGCCTGACCCCTCCCCCAGCAAGGCTTCGACGGGTTTGAGATCGACCAGCTTGCGGTTGCGCGCGAAGGGCGCACCGCGTCCCGAGCCTGTCAACGAGTAGGTCACGAGCTGGACCTCGCGGTTCCCCGCCCATGAAGCCACGATCGCATCGAAGCCCTTGCGCTGCGCTGTCGTCACCAGCGTCATGTGCGGGATGCGCTCGAGGATGGAATCGAGCCGGTCCCAGAGAAGTTGCCAATCATGCCATTCGGCATGACCCGAGGCGACGACGATCGGACCACGCGGGCGGTAACGCTCGCGGTCGGCCAGTTCCCGGGCGCGCAGGAAGTCCTGTATCGACACCTGCGTGGCGGTGGCAGCCTTCGAGACACGCGAGCCGCGCGCGGGCGACCAAGGGCGGCCCGAGAGCACGCGGAAGGTTTCGGCGGCATAGTCGCGCATGCACTCGACCGCCTCGCGCTGTTCGGACAGTGACTGGCACAGGAGCTGCTTCTCCTCCAGTTCGGTGTTGAACACTTCGGAGATATCGTTCCGCCGCATCATGTCGCGCAGCTCGTCGACCAGTGCGTCCTCCTGTTTTTCCAGCTTGCCAGCGACGAAATGGAAGCTGTTGACGGTGCCCCACGCGATTTCGGGCGCGAGCGCATCGAGCCTTGTATCGGTCAGCAGGTCGAAGATCGTGGCGATGATCCCCGCGCAATCGGCCTGCGCGTGCAACGGATCGGGCATGTCATGCTCGCCCGGTTCGTCGCCCGGCTGGATGATCGAAAGCGGGATAGGATCGCCAAAGGCGCGCTGGAATTCCGGCGTTGCCGTCATCTCGGCGAACAATGCCGGCAGGTCTGCGAAGCGACTGATGCTGCGCGAACGGTCTTGGGTCATGGGACTTCTCCTGCATGATGGAAAAGAAAAGGGACGAGACGCGATGGCGTCCCGCCCCCATGGTGTCGGATCAGTGCATGCTCGCCCGGATGCCGGCGAAGGCAGCGGAGCGCGTCAGGACGGCCCCGACGATTTCAGCGGCATGCGGGGCAAAGGGCGTGCCCTCGAGCAGGTCGTAAATGGCAGCGATGATCTCGCCGCAGGTGATCCCGGCCGGGATTTCCGGAATATGGGCCGCAGGAAACGGCGGCGAAAGCATATCCCGGATGGCGGGACTGGCCATGATCGCTGCGCAGAGCGCGGAGAGATCGGCCAGCGGGGCGAGGTCGTGCAACGAAGGGAGCGGCATGGGCTGCCTCCTCAGGCAAGAGAAAAGAAAAGGGCCGGGGAAGCCTGACGCCTCCCCGGCCCGGAACCTGTTCCGATCAACCGGCGATCAGAACGGGTCCTCCTCGCCGAACGGCGCACCCGCGCCGGTCAGTTCGCCATTGGCACCGGCGGTGCTGCCGCCGAAGCCATCCTGATCGCGCGGTCCGCGATCGTCATAGTTCGTGCGGCTCACGCCCATGCCACCGCCGAAGTCGGAACGCATGGTGTCGCGCCGCCACGCGACCATGTAGCCCCCGTGATCGGCCGGGAAGAGCGCGATCGGCATCGGTTCGGGCAGGCTGGGATCGTCGATATTCCCGGCGAGGAACACTTCGCCGGTGCGCTTCGAGACGGCTTCCCACAGCGCGCCGATCTGGACCCAGCGGCGTGCGACGTTCAGGGCGAGGATCTCGTAGGCCGGAGCCTTCTCGTTCTCGCTCATCACCTTGCGCAGCCCGATGCGGGGCAGGTCGATCGTGCGGGTGGCGATCGAGCCCGTCAGGCGGTTGTTCACATTGAAGATTTCACCGATGTTCATCGTCTTGACCTTTCGAATGTCGCTCGAAGACCATTCTCCGGCGACACCCTCCCCGGTCCTTCTCTCCTCTCTGTCCCGCCCTCTCCCCGCGCGCCGCCCGCCCGTGGGACAGCGCTCCGCATGCCTCCCGCGCGACGCCTCCCCGCCTGCCCCACGCGCAACGCCGCGGCCCGCCCACAACTCTGCGCGACCACCGCGGCATGGCGCGGAGCCGGGGTGGAAGATGCGGGGCCGAAGAGGGGTTGGGGAGCGAGGCTGGAGGCGCGGCGGTAGCCGCGCTGGCGCTACGCCGGCGGGAGTAGCGGTAGCGGCGGGGGCGACATGATCAGGCGGTTCCTGCAGGCAGACCGAACGGGTCCATGCTGGGCGGCACCGGCCGGTGCGTTTCCGGTAGCGGGAACCATCAGGGGATGGTGGCGGGCCGCACGGCGGGATCGCCGAACACTTCGTCCCTATCGGGGATAGCTTATGGCACGCACAGCAAAGCGCATGGATCGCGATTGACTACGAAGCGGCGGACGACGCCTTTGTGCTGACTGCACTGATCGTTTCAGCCAACGTCCGTGATGGGTGCCAAGGCCGCCGGCACCGGATATGTCCCATGCCGCGCTGGAGCCAGGGATCAAGCCGTCCGGGGGAGGTCATCCGGATCATTGGCGGGCGGGGGAGTACAGGCTCGACCGGCATTGAAACGCTCGATCCATGTGCTGATATGGGATCGTTGCTCGATCGGAACAGCAGCGGCCGCACGCTGGAATTCAAGAAGATCGAGAGGCGCGTTGGCGATGATCTCGTCGATCTCGCCGGGATCGAGTAACCCTTCGGCACGGATGAACGCTGTCATCGAACCGGGACGTTTTTTCGTCGATTTGCGCCATAGACCTTCAACGGTTCGAAGCCTCGGCGCGGCGCGCGCTTCAAGCAGGACGATGAGCCGCAATTCCTCGCGAGGCAGTGCGCGGACCTCCGAAATCTGCATTGCCGTGCAGAAGAAACATGAACTTTTACAAAAGCTTGGCAAGCCAGCATCTGCGATGATGTGTTCACAATCCTCGCGCGTGAGACCCCATTCCCGAAGGGGGTACCTGTACTCAAAAAGATCTGAAACATGCCCTTCGCGATGAGCATAACGCTGGTTGTCCCGGGCGGAGCAGTCGTAGCCGATCAGGCGGATAACCTTGCGTCCATTCGCCCAGGCGTGCTGGGCGGAAGGCCATGCCTTGACCCACTTATCCTGCGGCGAAATTTTATGCCGGGCCGAACAGCTGTGCTGCCCGAAGGCAATTGACGGCAATGTGCCGTTCGTCAGGCACGCATCGAGCAGCGAGGTGTAGGGTGGCCAATGCTTGAAGAACCGGGCCTGATATTCGACGATCTCGTTGGGAACGCCATGATCGTCCATCCACTGGCGGAAGACAGGGATAAGCCGCCTCGTGTGTGGCTGCTCGGGCATGGCTGCCAACAACGTCATGTCCGGGATTTCGCCGCGGCGGACCAACTCGATGATCATCGCGGTCGAATTGGTGCCCGCACCCCATGCCGCGACGACGGGCGCACGACTGCCCGCGCTCATGCGACCATCGCCAGCCAGCGGTCCGGCCAGGCCGGCGGCCTCGTCGTCACCCGATAGGCCTGGAGGGGAAGGATCCCGCGTACGACATAATGCGGGACGCCTTTGTCACGTCGAAGGATAAGGGCGATTTTGTACGCATTATCGAAAGAGGAGAGTTTCTGCCTCAGTGGCGAGAAACCGTTGCTTTGGTCTGGCGGGGACATGGAGCCTCCAGTGGGAAGAGCGGAAAGTCAGGCCGCGATCGACAGATCGGCGGCAGCGGCAGCCGTGTTTCGAGCGGTACGGGATCGTGCGTCGACGGGGATTGGCGACATAGTCGCGTAGATCACCAGCCTGATCGGCTCGGAGAGCCTAAAACGCGATCTCTTGGGGATCGTGCGGGCTTCGTCGCTCAGTCCGAATTGCGCAGGATGCCGGGCGACGGGCTTCGGGCATAATGGACGCCCGCTACGCCGTAGGTCCGCTCGAAACTCTCGGCCGTTTCGCCACGGGCACAATAGTCGATGCAATCCTCGCAAAGGCCATAGCCGGTATCGCGATTCCAGTGCTGCTCGAAATGGCCGGCATATTGACCGCAACAGCAACAGGTTTTCCAGGCAGATGGCATGGTGTCCTCCATCCGGTTGACGGTGGGTGTCGAGGATCAGGGTTGTGAGCAGGAGTGCGGAGTGCCGCTATTGCTCTCCTGAACTTGCGTTTGCGCCAGTCGCCATTCGGCCATGGCGGCGTCGTCGCGCTTCTGGAAGGTTGGGCGTTCCTCGAAGGGGCGCGGATCGCAAACGATGCGCCATTTGCCGTCGGGATAGTTTCGGGAGACACAACCGATCGCACCATTTGGGTAGCGGACGCCGTGAACATACCAGCCGCCATGTCTCCAGCGGGAATAGGTAAATTCGGGCCTTGTGGATGGTGACGCGGAAGGGCCGCGATGATCAGACGATGACATGATGATCTCCGTGCTGGAACAGGATCAGGCAGCGAGCGGAAGGTCGACATCGACCACCTCCGCAGGATCGAGCGCGAGCAGGCTCTCAAGCGTGACAGGCGTGCGATTTGCCCGCCGGATCTTCGGGCCTCGGACAGGTCTGGCAGGATCGTTGAATCGACAGCCGATACGCGCGGCATGTTTACCGATGACGGCGGGATCGCGGCCCAGCGCCTGGGCGGCATCGACCATCGAGACGCCATATGTCCAGGCATTGCGGATCGCCCTGTCCTCGTCGGCGCTGAACGCACGCATGAAACCATGGGTAAGACCCATCCGGTTGGCATGGTAGAGAACGGCGCGCACCCCGCGGCCAATCTGGTCGGCGATCTGCCGTGTCGGAATTTTGCCATAGTCCGCCCGCAATCGGGCTTCTTCTTCGGCCGTCCAGACGGGCCCCTGCCGAAAGCCGTCGCGATGGATATGAGTGCCGCGCAAGCCCAGCGCCTCGACCCGCCATCGGATCGAGTGCGGCGTGCGCTCAAGACGTTCGCGCAGCGGCGTCAGGCTCGCGCCGGTCGTATAGGCATGTCGCAGCAGATCGTCTTCCTCAGCAATCCATGGACGTCCCCAGCCCCGACCATAGCCCAGTTTGCGCAGGCGTTGCCCGAGGCTGCGACCGTTGCGGGTCGGAAAGCCTTCGGCCGTCAGAACCTGAGCAATGGCGACATAGCGTGCGCCGGTTGACGCAAGTTCGAGCGCACGGGTCATTTCCGCGTCGCTCCAGTCGTCGGGCTGGCAGGCGTGGCGCAGGCCCAATGTCGATGCGCGGGCAATGATGCCAGTGAACGGGCGGCCGATCAGGCTCGCGATCTGGGCGACGGGAACGCCTTTCTCGTAGCCGGCGCGAAGTTGCGCATCTTCCCATCCGCTATAGGGTGGCGATCCGGGCTCGGACAGGTCCAGCAGCCGTGCGCGGGCATAGAGCGCACTTACACCACGGCCAAGCCGGGCAGCCAGCGTTGCCGTCGGTTCGTGCGCATAGCAGCGTGCCATTTCCTCGTCGTCCCATTCGGTCCAAGACCGCCGCGAGTTACGCCGAAGGCCAAGATCATGGATACGCGTGGCGACGCCCGCCCGAGGCCTGCCAAGCATGGCCGCTATCTCATCGATCGTGCGATCGTCGGCGAATGCGGCGCGCAGACGCTCCGTCTCATCGGGGAGCCAAGCGTCCGCGCGGAAAGCCAGCTCTGCAAGCGGCGCGGTCGGAACAGCTTCCGCTTCGGGGACGAAGGGGGTCAGTTCGACGATATCGGCGTCGAGATCGAAGCTTTTATGGGTCATGATGCGCTTCCTTCAGACCAGACCGACGACGGGTGTATCGACGACGCGCAGACGCAACCGGGCCGACAGACGCGCAATACGCGTATCCCCGCGCGGCATCGTATCGGACGCGCCGATGGCAGCGAGCAGATCCAGTCCTGCGTCGACATCATTGGCGGCAAGCGCAAGATGGCGCGCAAGATCGTCGGACGTAGTGGCATTAGGTGCAATGTTGCCCAGGGCACCGACAATGCGTGCGGCGGCGGCAGCGGCAGGGTCGAGCAGGAAGGCGTCGAGCGCGCGCTGTCCCCGCATGGCAGCATGGGTGGTCCTGACCGGCGCGACCTCGCGCAAGTTATCAAGGTCGAGCAAAGTGCGGCTCTCGTCCGGGCCGAGGTCGGCAGCGGCCACAAGGTCAGGCGTGCGGCCGATATGTGGCGTGATCGTCGGATCGATCTTCGCGAGCACGGGCGTGGCGGACAGCGCAGGACCGAAGGCGAAGAACTCGCCGGGTGGAAGCAGGCGCAATAGCGCCGCCTGATCGCTGCCGAACCCGAGCAGGTCCGCGGCGCGCGCCACATCTCGGTCGAAGACGTTGAGGCCGATCAGATGATTATGCAGTTCCGAGACCACCGAACTGGCGAGTTTGGCGAGGCGCTGCGTAGCGATGATTGTGCCGATGCCGCGTTTGCGCCCCCGGGCGCACATGTCGGTCAGCGTGGCAACGCCCAGGCGGCGGGTTTCCGCATCACGGGCGGACGCTGCCATATGCGGTGCCAGCAGATGCGCTTCGTCGATGCATACCAGCACCGTGTGCGCCCAATGTTCGCGTTGGGCTGACAGAAGCCCGGCGAAAAAGGCGGCCGCCTTCTCGATGCGGTGATCGGGTTCGAGATCGGTGAGATCGAGGTGCAACGCGATCCGGTGCTGGCGCGTGCGCAGCGCGAGTGCGGTGAGACCGTCATTGGCATAGTCGCGCGCGACCACGGTGGTAGCGCCGATATGCGCGGCGAGATTGGCGAACTCTCCCTCCGGGTCCACGATGATGGTCGTGAGATAGTCGAAGGCCTCCTCGATGATCCGGCGCAGCGTCTGGCTCTTGCCCGCGCCCGATGATCCCTGGATCAGGCAGCGGCCCGACATCAGCTTGCCGAGATCCAGTTCGAGGGAACCGGTCGAGCAATGGCCGAGGGGGACGCGGGCGTCGCGGGTGAAATTGCTGATGGGAATGTTCATCGGACATACTCCTTGACCGGCCGCCAGAAGGCGGTCGTTCGCGTTGAACGTGGAGGGGAAATTCAGGCGGCGATCGCTGCCGGAAGAATGATGGGTCCAGCATTGCGCCAGTCATGACCGGCCGCTTCCAGGGCATCGGTCACGACAGCGAACTGTCGATCGCCGTCATCGTGAAGGATTCCCAGCGCGCAGGGGTCGGCCATCAGGTGCTTGAACAGGCCGGCGCGATAGGCATCGAAATCCTGCCCTGCCCCGAACGGTTCTTCGCAGGTAATCCAGAGCGACGCCTCAATCTCCCGGATCAGGGCGGCTGCGCGGTCGAGCTTGGGATCGTTGAACAGCGAGCGGCGGCGCAGCAGAAGGTCCGGTGCCCAGCGAAGCCCTTCGGGCTGGTCGATTTGCCGTGCGGCAGCCTGCCAGCCGGTTTGCGACAGCGCCTCGAGCGGCAGGAAGGCGAAAATATCGTTGAACCAGCGCATTTGGTGCATGCAATGGATCCGGGCACCGATTGCGTCGCGTCGGTCCAGCGCATCGGGATGCTCGGCCTCGAGCGCCGTTTCCAGTTCGGCGGGTATCAGCGCGATGAAGCAGGCACACAGTTGCGGATCGGGAACGGCGCGGGACGCATAAAGTTCGGCCAGCGAGATTGGTGAAGTGGCGGGAACTGGAGCTTCGACAAGGGCGGACGCGACCGCGTGCCAGAGCGCATCGGGATATTCGCCCAGGGCGACGACATGTTTGAGCGTGCCGCTGTCGTCCGCGTCGATCAGGTTGAGCCGCGCGCCACCGCGGATCGACGCGATGGATGCGGGATCGAAAAGAGAGACCTGCAAGGCCGAGCGCTCGAGGCTGCTGAGGGCGACATGGGTGACAGGATGGTCGATGGAGGCCGATGGCATGGTCATGCTGCAATCTCCGTGGTTTCAAGGATCTCCACGACCAGTGTCGTGTCGTTCTCGCAGGCTTCGCAAAAGGCTGCGTCGAACACCGAGCCCAGAACCCAGTCCTGGGTGTGATCGTCCCAGCAGGCCCAGGCGTCGCGCATCACATCCGCGCTGCCGCAAGAGGCGCAGCGCACGGTGGTCCCGGCCACAGGCCTCGCGGTGGCCACCGGTTCGGCGAGGTCGCCGGATTGCGTTGCCGCTATTTCCGTAATCGCGGGAAAGACCGGAAAGCGACTGCAATGCGGCTCGTCGCGGTCGAAGCTGATCCAGTTGGCGCCGGTCGTGCGGGCGTGGGTCAGCAGAACCCAGATCTCAGGGGAAAGTGCGTCGGGGCGCTCCGGCCAGTCATCGAGCAGGCCAAGATGGATCCAGAAGCCATATTGGTGTGGCTCGATGGACAATAGCGGATGATCGACAATGAGGCGGCCGCCGCTTCGGGGCGCATTCCGGATCAGACCGTCAATGGCGTCGCGCTCGGCAAGGGGAAGATGCGCCGTCGAGCAGGCGCAGACGGGGAAGCGGCGCATGGCCGGTCTCCTTCATGGGGGCGGATAGGAGCAGCGGGAGCGCCAGGCACTCCCGCCGGCGGTTCAGTTGGAGATGAAATCCACGGTGAAAGCGTCGCGCTCGGCGTGAATGACGATCTTGCGATCCTGCGGGATCAGCCAGGTCAAATGATCCCATGCGTTCATCGTGATGGCCTGAAGGATAGCCGCATCCTCGCCGAGAAGGATGCGGGTCGCTTCCTGGCGGGCATCGCGCTCGAAGGCGCGTGACTGGGTTTCCCAGCTATCATTGTCGTCATCGTCGATCGAACAAAATAATGTCGCGTAGATCAGGCGCCCCAGCCGGTCCGGTTTGATGTCGCTGTCGCGTGCCACGAGGATGGTTGCCTGTTCGATGTCCCAACCGTTGTTGGGGCAAACAAGAGCCGGGACTTCGATGGAATGCATGGCTTGTGGTGCGTTTTCGCATTCGGACTGAGCGACAGTCAGTTCGAGGGTGATGCTGTCGACAAAACCTGAAGGCAGATCGACGGGGTGATGGTGGTCGTCGCCATGGCGATATTCAGCTCCATCATGGTGGATTTGAAAGGAAAGCTGATCGATGATCGGGAGCTGGTCATACCAGCTATAGCCTTCGAGCAAGCGTTCCTCTTCGACGAGCTGGAACGCCTGAAGCGGCGCCTGGCGCCGGGCGAGCGCGAGTGGCTGCTCGATGTCGGACTCCAGCGTGGGGACAAGCAGCATCGGGCCCTCGGAAGCGAACTCGGTGCTGACGCGCGCATGATGGTCGTCGGGCGTCTGTGGACGCCAGAGAGACAGGGCGCAGCGCGCTTCAGGCAGGGTGACACCCAGTTCGTGAGCCCGTCTCCAGGCAGAGAAGGGGAGGCGATGATCGGGCTGCGTGGCGATGAATTTATACATGGCTCGTTCCGCGGCTTCGCGAAGAAGCTTCAGTGCGGCGTTTTCGATAACGTCCTTGCGGGCCGGGAGTACCATATGGATTTCAGGCGCGTCGACAATATCGATCCGGACGGCCCAGTGGTCGAAGCTGTCCTTGACTTCGCGAATGGTGGGCAAGGGGCATTTGACACGCAAACCGTGAAAGTTGATGCGGCGGCCATCTTGCCAGTCAGGGTCGAGATTGTAGACGCCGATACGGCAGCCGCAGGCGTCTTCGACCAGCAGCGCATCCTTGAGGAAATCCTCCCGCGGCTGCAACACCCCGTTCATCGTCATCGGCAAGGGAAAGTGGAGCGCGATATCCGCGACAATGCTGTGTAAACCGAAATGCCAGTCATCGGGCATTGCAATCGAGATCAGCGTGCCCCAGCCGATCGTGCCCTGTTCAAGGGCAAGCGGTGCGCCGTTGTCCCATGCCTGGGCCGGGATGTCCACTTTCCATGCCGTGCCCGCCGACGGCGAGAAGGACTGGATTTCGACGGAGCGGCCGGCAAGGCTGAATATGCCCATGCCGGCGGGGTCTTCGGACCGTGCGATGTCATGGTCCCAACCGGAGTGTCCGAGCAGCAGCAGGGCGGCCGGATCGTCGATGCCGCAACCATCGTCGCGAACATGAAGGGTGAAGCGACCGTCCTGCTGGGTGAGATCGATCGCGATGCGCGTAGCGCGGGCCCGCCGTGCATTCTGGCACAGCTCCTGGAGACAGTCGCGGCTATCCCCCGAGAAAAGGCGAGATGCGCGGCCGATCGCATCCTGGCTGACGGCGGTCTGGATGGTGGCGGGAAGAGGCATGATCATCTCCGGTCTCGACGACGGACCGTCTGTCCGCCTCCCTTGCGCCGCCCCCTCCCCTTTCATCCCGGTTTGCGGATGCCAGGTGGGCAAGACGGTTGCCGCCGGGATGACCGTCCTGCAAAGGAAGGGTGATGAGCCAGTCAAACGATGTGAAACTGCGCGACCTTGTGCGGCGATTGCCCGACTGGATGCGAAAGGATCTGGCTTCGAGCGATGCGACAAGGCGGGAGCGCGCGGAAGATGCCCTCCATGTGATGCTGCTGTCGTTGCTGGAGGGTAGCGCCGATGGCCCATGATGGGGTGGGACGCGCTAGCGGGCAGCATGATCGTCGGCGAGGAAAGTCGACCAATCCCCATATAGGATGCCGCCATATTCGATGAGATCGTCGATCACGTTGAATTGCCAGTCGCAAAGCGGTCCATGACCGTTACTGACACCGCTGGCTTGCCACTGCGCCATGACCTCCGGGAAAAAGCGTTCCATGACGTCCGGGGCCGCGGCGAATTTCAGATGACACGTATAAGTGACATGGATCGAGGCGAGCGGTCCGATCACGGGGCCATCGCTGCCCCAGTCCTCCATCTGCTCGTCGGGCGTGGCGCGGCCGTGGTAGAGCCGAAGATAAAGCTTGCCCGGTTGCAGCGGCAGGGCGGGTATTGTCGGCGGTGTCTGGGCGCCGGCCGAGCGGCTGGGAGTCGCGGCATGCTCAAGCGTTCCAATCATCGGGATTTCCTTTCGAGTGCGGGATCACCAGTCGTGGATCGGCAAATCGTCCGAGCGGTCGCCGTCGCAATCGAGCAGCAGGAACTGGAAGCCCCTGCTCCTGCCGAAGGCCATCAAGCGCAGCAGGTCTGCCGGCAGTAGCGCCTGGCGCGTTTCTTCGAGCGACCGCGTGGGCACGAACCAGCCGTAGACGGAGGCGGCGATGTCGATCGGCCGCTCGGTCGGCGGCCAGGATGCCCAGCCATCGAGAAGGCCGGCCGTCTGGACCGTGAGATGCGCGGTCGAGAGCACACAATAGCGTCCCATTTCTACCGGATCCGAAGTGCTGGTTGCCTTGAGACCTGGCGGCACGACCTGCAGCTGGTCCTTTACGCATCCGTCCGACGGATGCCCGTCGAAATAGACGGCGATCACGGTCTCATCATCGAGCGTGGCGGGATCGCGTTCATCGCCGGATTCTTTCCACCACTCCCGGCACCAGGCGGCGATTTCCGCGTCCAGAGTGGCCTCATCGATGGCGGCATGGATATTGGTGCCATAGCGGTGCTCGATAGCGGCGGCATGAAGATGGACCGGCCAGGGCAAGGGCGATCGTTCGAATCGATCCTCGGCACCGCGGATTTCCGCGACCAACTGGGTCCGTGCATGGTTTGCGAGGTCATCGGGATATTCGATGGCGGAGCGTGCCCGCGCCAAAAGGGCGAGGTGATCCTGGCAGTTGACTGTATCCGTCGGTCCCGACGATGCCTCTTCCCCAATGCCGGTTGGCGAAGCGTGTTCAGCATCCTGTCCGGTCATATCGGAGTGCAGGACCGGGTGGTGCGGATGGGTCCAGTCGACATTCTCGACCATCCATCGGCCTATATAGGCCCAGTCGTAACCGAAGGGGCAATCGTCATCGACGTCCTGCCATGCGCGTTCGATCTTAGGGGTCCAGCTGAGCACAATGGGACGCAGGGCGTCAGCCCCAAGCCTGTCAAATGCTCTATGGATGGCGAGAGCGCGCTCCAGCGCATCGGGATCGGTGGGAGGCCGGTCGCGAAAGTTCAGGACCGTTTCCCAAAGGCAGGCGGCGATTTCGAGACGGAATGGGGCATAGCTGGTCATGGGCTGGATCCTGCTTCAGGCTGCGCGGCGTTGATTATCGATGCAAAGCCCGAGATCGGCGGCCACTAGCGTTTCGATCCGCGGTGCGAGGCTATCGAAGGCTGCGTTGAGATCGATGCCGGATATGCGATGGCTGGCCTCCCCGGGATCATGATCGAGCTGAAGCATCGGCGGAACGAGACGCGCAGTCATTTCAGGGAAAATGGCGTGCAGGATGATGGCTTCGACACGGCGGGACACGAGATTGAGGCGCGCCGCCAGGCCGCAATGCATGGCGAGATAGCGCTCGAACCAGCGGTTGGGCGCCAGCACGTCGGCGAGCCGGGTACAGGGCTGTCGTCCGGCCGGTGTCACGGCATGAAGGATGACGACACGATGACGACGGAGGGGAGTGAGCTGGTCCAGCGGCACAAGGACGCGGTAGCTGTAAAGCGGAGCCTGCCCGCCGATGCGGGCCCTGCAGGTGATCATATCCATCGGGGGTCTCCTTCACATGGGCGCGCAATGCTGCTCGCGCTTCCCACACCCCCCTCCCCCTCCGCTCCGCTGCTCGGTCCGAAGAGCGGTCTGGATACTCCGGAGAAATGGGCCGGATTGGGCTGAAGCGGATGTCAGCGCGCGGCCTCACCGCCATGGCAAGCTGCGTTGTCGTAGATGGGCTTGTCGCCCGGTCGCCATGGGATGGGATGCCAGATGCGGCCGTTATAGCTGATGCGGCCGACGATGACGCCGTTGCGCATGAGTTCGGCTTCCGGGAAAGCGCTGGCGCCAAGGCCGGTCTGATCGCGGCGTTCGCAATAGCCGCGCGACGCATGCTCAAGCGTTTCCACCAGGAGGTCGGGATATCCGGCTTGCCTGACGATCAGGGACACCGGCTTTTGCTGGCGTGGTTCGGTACATGGGATTTTCGCGGTCGGGCGCATGGCTGCGTTCCTCAACGGCAGGGCATCATGGGCGGGGAACGTCGTAACGAGGGTCGCATCCTGGCTCGCCGGGATAGAAGCCCATCGGATCGGGCAGGAGGAGCTGAACGACGGCATATTCATCATGGCCGAGAAAGCGCCCAACCTGGATGGTGAATGCGGTGCGAGCCTCAGCCCCGGCAAGGCGGGGACGGATCGGGAAATCGCCGCCGATATCGATATCCTTGTCGGGCACCTGGTCCGTCTGGCGCATTCGCTGGCCCACTTCGTTGAGAACCGATGCCATCAGGATCGGCGCGAAATTTCCGGTAATCAGCAGTTCGGGGAGGCCGAGACGGGCGTTGCCTATCGTATAGGCAAAGCCTGCATTGTCGGCGTCGGGGAAGATTGCGAAGATATGCTGACCCGTCCTGTCGATGTTGGATTGAATGATGGCCCTGCTGGTCGTGGGGATGGTCATGATGGGTTTCCAATCTCGCGATGCGAGCCGGCGTCGCGTGGTCCAGAAGAGGTCAATAGTGCGGGATCGCTGAGGCGAAGCGGCGCAGCATTGCCGCCATATGCTTGCGCAAATGCGCCTTGTTGGAGATGATCGCTTCCGGCTTGAGCAGGTCGCCCTGCGGCGTCATGAAGCCGGTTGCGGACGTTCCGTCTGTGAGTTCGACGACGATCTGATGGCCGCGCGGGCGGGCGGGACCACCATAGCGGGCGATAAATTCGCCAAGGCGGCCGGAGAGCCCCTGGGCGACCTTCGTCCAGCAGATATGGCCGCCTGCCATGATTTCGCCGGTATCGAGTCCACGATCGAGCCAGGTGCGAAACTGGCCGCGTTGCTGGATCACCGAGTTTCGCGTCCGCTCCATCGTGCGGCATAGGGGAAGAAGATCGGCGTGATGGTCGATCCAGTCGAGATCATCGCCGTCTGCAACGATCAGAATATCGTCAGGATCGACATCGGCAAGCAGGACAGGCAAGGGGCTCTGCGCGCTCTCCGTTCCGGCATTGCCGATGCTGTCCCAAAGGCAAAATCCTCGGCCGGGAACGGCAAGGATCATTGTCATGTCGTGATGGCCTGACCGGGACTGGAGCATGGCAGCAGGGGCAAGGCCTGCATCCGCCGCAGCAGTCGCACCTATGATCAGCAGGCGCCTGGACCATCGCGTGGGGCGCGGCGCGTCTGTCGGCAGAGGCCAACTGCTTGGAAGCGGCCGGGACATCGGCTGGACAGAGGCGGTTCGTGGCTCCTGCTGCGTGGCGGTCGCGGCGGCATTGGCGCGCCGCGCGGCATCGAACGGGTCCTCGAAACAGCCTCCGCCATCGCGAAAGCCCTGGGCATAGGCGCTGTCGAGGCGATCAGCGTTTACGCCAGACCTTGTATGGAAGGATCGGCGAGGCTCCCAGCCTGATATTGCCGCGATACTGCCATCTGCATATTGAACCGCGTCGTCCCAGTCATAGCCATGGCGGGAGGAAGCCTGCAGGATGAAATGATCACGTGCGGCGCCCTTCCCTTCCGCGATGCGGCACTCGACGAAGGCGAAATTCCTGCGCTTCCGCTCGCGTTCGCCTTCTTCGCGGATGGCGTCGTTGAGGGGGCGAAGCGCCGCGACGCGCTCGCGAATGCGGGCCATCCGGTCCTGGGCTGGCGCCTCATTCGGAAGATCGGGGAAGTCAGCCCATGCGCGAGCCAGTTGCTCTGCATGATCTTCGGGGCGGCCCCGCGCGACCCAGCATCGCGCGTCGGCGGGATCGAAGGCTGTCGAAGCTTCAATCATGGCGGAAGGCCTCGGCACCGGAGGAAGGCAGCGACGGCCCGCAACCATGCTGGACGGAATTTCTGAGCGGATTGTCATGCATGCGCGATCTCCTCGAGGATCACGCCATCCCTCCCCCTCTTCTCCTGGGATCGGATCATGACGGGCGTGGTTGGGATCGGCATGCGACGGATCGCTGTGCCATCTGGCGACGGATCGCAGCGAAGGTGCTCCTGCTGGCGACCGCGACGCGGTTATGTCATTGTCCGGTCGTGATCGATCCGTCGCTCTCCGAGGCCGTCAAAGCCGTTGCTTCGTTGCAGGGAGCGTTTCGCCTGCGATCGGGGCAGATCTCATGGACATATTTCGACAAGTATCGCTTCGAGGCTGACCCAGCGCTGCTAAGGCGCGTGGCCGCCGAGATGATCTTGCTGTTGCCCGAGGGAAGTGAGGTTCTTGCCGGACTTGAGCTTGGCGGCGTGCCGATCGCAATCGCTATGTCGCTTGAGACCGGGCTGCCGGCCGCTTTCGTAAGAAAGAAGGCAAAGGATTATGGCACCTGCCAGGCAGTCGAAGGTGGCGACGTCGCGGGCAAGCGCGTGGTGCTTGTCGAAGATGTGATTACGACCGGCGGCGCGGTCGCGGACGCCGCCCGGCTGGTCGAGGAGGCAGGCGCACAGGTGATCGCTGTGGTCTGCGCCATATGGCGGGGAGATGGACCACCTGCAATTGCGGCTACGCCCGGCCTTCCAGTGTTTGCTGCGATGCAGAAGGGTGATCTTCTCGACTGACGATGTCGGACTGCTCAGGCGAGATGACCGCTATGTCGACGATAAGCCGGTCGGCAGGTTGAACAACGGCGTATGATGTGGTGGGCGCAGTTTATCGGTCTATTTGGCACCACGTTCTCTGCCCGCGACAGCGCGGCGGATGCGATCCAGCACAAGCTGGTGATCATAAGGTTTGGTCACCGACGGTTCGCTCTCGCACAGATCCCCGGCCTTTTTCGTGGCCGTTTCGAGCGTACCAGCGAGGATGACGTCTATCGCAGGGCGCTCCTTTCTGATCCAGGACGCAAGGGCAAAGCCATCCTCATCCGTTCCCCCGATTTCGGCCAGAACGAGATCGATGGAGGCGTTAACGTCAGCAAGGAACATGCGCGCTTCGGCGATGCTCGTGGCTTCGATCACCCTAAAGC
The DNA here is from genome assembly GCF_018604485.1 of Sphingobium sp. BHU LFT2. Lineage (NCBI taxonomy): Bacteria > Pseudomonadati > Pseudomonadota > Alphaproteobacteria > Sphingomonadales > Sphingobiaceae > Sphingobium > Sphingobium sp. BHU LFT2. The sequence goes on along the minus strand of NZ_JAFCGW010000013.1, from coordinate 93,924 downwards.
CGCATTCACGAAGGTAAGCCGCGAGTGCCGCGCGCACCAGAATATCGGCTTCCACCAGCAGAAGGCTTGTCATTCGGTGTCCTGTGGCTCCAAACCCAGGGTCGAGAATATCAGTGTTCTGGCGTCCTTCACAGCATAGGGTTTCGCGATGAACGGGATCTCGGGAACGAGGCTGTCAACCGGGACTGCGCCCGAAGTGACAATGACGGGGATGCCGGGTTCCGTTTTGCTGAGCCTGTGTGCGAGACCAATGCCGTCCATCGAGCCGGGCATCTGCACATCGGTAAAGACAAGGTCGACAGGTGCGTTCGACTGGCAATAAGTCAGCGCTTCGTCGGCGTTCGATGCTTCGATCACTGTCATGCCTTCGTCGCGGAGATCGTCTGCCAGGAAGGCACGAAGCAACGGATCATCGTCGACAACGAGAATGTGGAGCGGCCGAAGATCTTCGGCGACGGACGGTATCACCACTGCAGTCCCCTATGCGGCTTTCGCTTTGCTCAGCCGGGTCAACGATTCACGCGCTGATTGGTCCCCGACTGGACGAATTTATTTTGGCGGGCCTGGAACGATTTGGCGCAAGGGCGCCCGAGAGCCGCCAGCGCGCTTGGTGCATAGACGTCGCAGAATAGGGATACGAGGTGAATTGACGTCTATTTCAGCACGTTGGCTGGTCTCCTGACGGCGGCTGCAGCATGAGAGTCGCCGTCAGGAGTGGAGGCCATATGCTGCTTTGAAGCCGCGGCCCGGCGCGCGCATAGGCGGGAAGGCGGCGACAGGCCAGAGCATCGGGATCATCCATCGACGGATGGAGGCCTTGATGCGACGTGAAGATTGCCGGCGTGCGATCAGGTCTTGCCCGAGGGTTTCTGGACGATCGACATCGCGAGCACGCCATGCCGCATGATATATTCCAGGATGCGCATCGGCATCGGCTGATGGAGCGGCGCGCCGTTGTCGCAGGGTTTGCCGCCCTCCATCCATCCACCAATGAATATAGTGATGAGGGGCCCGCCGGGATTATCCTTGTGCCACACGGATCCGATGCGCTGGCCCTGCTGCTTGGGCCTTATCCCGCAGGTTCCGGTCGGGTTTTTCGGCAAGGGAAAGTCCGCAGGCCGCATGATCGCGCGCAGCGACTGGAAACGCGGATCGCCGGCGAGACAGCGCCGCAGCGAACGGACGGAACCGGAAACGAGAAAATAGTGATCGAGGGATGCAGGCTCGAATCCGACGATCGGATGCGGTGGCGTGTCCCATAGCTCGAGAAGCCTGTCCACATCGCTTGTCGGCGGGGCGAGGCTGTCGATATCGGTCCCGCGCAAGGGTATAACGGGAATATCGAGGGCGGCCATGATGATCGCGGGTTCGACCGAAGAACTGATCGCGAGAAAGTCGCTATAATGGGAGGCTGCCTCGCGGACGAGGAGCCAGGCCCTGCCGAAGGCGGGGTGGCGGATCGCATCGGGAAAACCGGCGCGCAAACCCAGCAGAGCCGCCGGATTCATCGAGGGCAGGATGGCCTGGAGTTCGGTGAGAATCGCCCGATCGACCGCCTGCGCAATGGCCGCCCTGTCCTCACCGTAGCGTTCAGCAGCAGCCACATTCGCCTGCGCCACATTGAGGAAGAAATGCGAGAAGATATCCTGTTCGAAGGGCGCGCCGTCGAAGCTGTAACGATCGGTCATAGGCTAAAGCACTAAAGGCCTCCCGCGCTCAAAGGATGGACATGGCCGAACGTGGTCGGCACGTCGCCTTGCCATTTGATTGTGGATATGGCGGCCACAGGCATCAACCAGGGCAAGGTGTCGCTCGGGAAAGTTGGTGCCGAGCCCTGGCGGCGAGCCTTTAGCTATTATCCTCGATGGGCGCTTCAGGGCCATTTTTCTTGATCGAGTCGATCGCATTCTTCGCCGAGGCTTTGCTGCTGTAGCCCTCGGTCGAGAACAATATCTCGGCATTGTACCTGAAGCGTACGCGAAACTCGCCAGCCTTGTCCTTATAGATTTCGAACTTGTGCGCCATGTTGCGTGGCCCTTCTCCCAGACAATGGTCGAACAAGTCTACAGCCGGAACGATCGCTTGCAAGCCGATCGGCATGTCTGCCGATAAGATCGAGAGTCCTGAACACCGGGCAAAGCGCAGACCACCTCTGCGTGCAGATGACTAGCTGAGGTCAGTGTGGCTCAAGGCGCTCGCATCATGGCGTCAGAGAACGGGCCGTCATTTTTCACCCTCCTCCATTGCCATGTGCTACAGCTATGGAGTGGCACGCTTGCCAGTCTCATCGAGTTTCATATCACCGCCTTTGAGCCGTCGGATTGACTTAATTTTCCCGTCAGCAATGTCGTAGGCGACAGCATCATATCCCCAGCAGCAATGGGCAGGCACCGATCCGCCCCAGCTTGCCACCGTATTGTAGTATTCCGTGAAGAGGATTCTGCCGGTGGACGCGAATCCATGGGATAGGGTGAATGACACGCCCTTAGCACCTAGCATTGGACCAAAGCGTTTGAGCCATTCTCCTTTGCTCTGCGCTATCAATACGTCATCTTCGTAGACTTTAAGATCGTCAGCAAGAAGGTTCGAATATCCGCTGAGATCCTTGTCAGCGAAGACACGAACCAAATCTTCAGAAATCTTCCCTTGCTGCGGAAGAGGAGGCGGAGGTGGCACCTGCGCTATAGCATTTGGCGAAAGCAGGATCGCGCCGAATATAAAGGCGGCCTTGCCGAGCATCTTCATCTTCCAATCCTCGCCGAGCAGAGGGTCATTGCCAATCTATATGTCTCTGTCAGAACTGACGCATATAGATCGGCAGACCGGTTCACCTCAACACCAAGCGTAATCATTGTTAGAAGTGAAGCCGAAGTCGTTATTATCGCCTTTGGTGATCGGGATCGGCTGCCGGGACATGCCATCCGAACATGGCTCCGGCTTGCATGGCTGCGATCGCGGCAGGCCTCGCATTGAAACTGGCATTGAACGCATCGACCGCGATGAGCGAGGGCATCGGCCAATATCCGGTCTCGCCGCGCTTGATGATGATGGTCTCGCCGGTCTCCGGATGAGGACAGGCGCACATATCTGGAAGCATTTCCAGATTGGCGAGGCGCCGCGCCGCGTTGTCGAGGCGAAGCCTGGGCAAGTCCCAGAGCCAGGATGGCCCGAACTGGTTGCGGATCATGCGAAGCGATGCGCTATGTGGCTCTCGCTCGTCATCGCCGTTCATCCATTTAAGAGTGAGCGCGTCCTTCCAGCGCCGGCCATGACGCGCGCGGAAATCGAGCAGCGCGCGCCACATGCAATCGTCGGGTTTTTGCATGATGATGTCCTTGATCGGGACAGGCCACTCCGCCGCATGATGCGCCGGAGTGGCTGGCTATGGCCGACTTGATCGCAGATGAGCGTCAGACGGACCGAACGGTGGCGGTGCGACGGAGATCGGGAATGCGCGCATTATCGTAGACGCTGTTCACCGACATATGCAGCGCCTGCTGCTGCGCGCTGAACCATGTCGCGGCCGGGATCCGATATGTCTCGGTGGCGAAAGGGTCTGCGCCGCTGAAAAAGGCGACGTCGACGGTAAATTCCTGGAGGGGAGCGGATTGATGGGGACGCATGAGGGCATCCTTTCATGACGAAGGGCATCCTGGCGCGGGACCAGGATGCGGGACTGAAGAGCGGAGAAGCGGACGAAGGCCGGGCGTCAAAGCGCCTGTTCGAGGAGCTTTCGGGCCTTGGTTTCCAGTTCGAGGCGACTGTCCTGATGGGGCTTCGACCGTGCGAGCGCGGTTATGCCCTGCACGAAATCATAGATGGATTCAGGCGGCCGGCCTTCCTCGGCGAGCACGGTCTGGATGATTTTCGTGGTCTCGGCCTTCGAGAAGCCGCGCCTGCGCAGGAAAGGCTCGCGATCTTCGTCCTTACGCGCGACGATCCGTTCGCGGGCGGCCTTGATGCCGGAGATGAAATGCGACGGAGAGGAGTTCGCGAAATGCTCGAGTGCCGGAGCGGCCTGATGGGCAAAACGGGCGCCGGCGAATTTCGAGTGGCGGATGTTGACTTCCTCGAAATTCTCGACACCCCAAAGGCATCTGTTCGCGCATACTCCGCGCAAGTAAAACGTTGCAATGCCGAGCGTTTTCGAGCCGACCTCGCTGTTCCAGGCATAAAAGCCGCGAAAGTACAGGTCAGGATCGCCATTTGGCAGTTTTCCTGCCTCGATCGGATGCGTATCATCGACGAGGAACAGGAAAATATCTCTGTCCGATGCGTAGAGTGTGGTCGTCTCCTTGGTGATATCCACGTGGGGATTGTAGGTCACGCTGCCCCACTGGATTGTGCCAGGCACCTTCCAGCGCGTATCCCCGACGCCATCGCCGGCAAAGGCCATTACAGCCTGGACCAACTCCCAGTCGAAAATGCGTCCATATTCGGAACCGGTAGCAGCGCGCAGTTCGGTTCTGCCATTGTCCGTCTGCAGCAGTTTGACCTGCTCGCCGCGGTGGGTCATGAGCCCATGTTGCAGGTTGATGCCCGCAAGGGCCGCTGGCAGCTGGCGAAGATAGGAGGCCGGTGCCCCAACGAGGCTCGCCATCTGGCCGAAGGACCAGTTGGTCGGCGCCAGGGGGCGATCATCTCCGGGCGCCATCAGCATCAGGCGTTCAGGATTGTCGCTTTTCGCTTCGACCCGGATCGCACGGCTTTCGACGATGCGCGTGGTCGCCCGGTCCGCGCGGCCACGAACGGCGTCATAGAGGCTGGTCAGCGAGAGATATTTCTCATCGTCGGGCCGGGAGAACCATTCCGACGAAACGCGGCTGCTCATTCGGCCGCGCGAGACATCGATGCGATAGGGGGCGGATACGGGGGGCGCTTCGTTCATGCGGGCAAGGGTCGCCATGGGAACCATCTCCTTGAGATAGAGGAACAACGGGACGATCCACGTCTCCCGTCACATTCCCGCCCCTCCCTTCCCTTTCTGGCGTCTCGCGATCCCGGCTTCGCAACAGCCTGATTTGCCGCTAGGATAGAGGCCGCGTTCCAAATCCTCCTTCTGGCTCATTCATCGATTGCCAGGAGGCCATTACAGTGACGACGTTCGGCATATTGGTCCGGCTGACGCGGCTGATGCTGTCTGCGGACCTCGGTGCCAGGCGGAGCCTGATAGAGGCTTTCGCCCTGGAAGCCCTCGTGATCGCGATGGGCGTCGCCGGTCCCTATGCGCTCAAGCTGCTGATCGACACGCTGGCCGGACCAGTGGGACCGCCCATGCAATTGTTGTTGTACATCCTGCTGTTCGTGGGATGCTGGGCGGGCGCCTCCATCCTGGAAACGGCGAGGCTTTCCTGCACCGCGAAAATGGTCGATGCACTGGCGCGGCAGCTTAAAACCCATGCGCTTGGCGCCGCCCTGCCTCAAATCACCGCGGCGCGCGACAGCCGGAGCGGACGCGTTCCCGGCATGCTGGAGCGATTGCCCTATAGCCTGACCCTGGTCGTGGAAGGATTGATCTGGCGGCTGGGCCCTGTCTTCCTGCAGGCTCTTGCCAGTCTCGCGGTGATCGCCAGCCTGATCGAGCCTCGCTATGTCCTGATTCTCGGCATAACGCTGTTGGGATTCCTCGGGGCAACCTGGATGGGTGCGGCACGCCATCGTGTGCATGCCGATGCAACCAATGCGGCGGCATCGCATGTGTCCCGCACGATCGGCGACATCGTGCGCAATGCCCGCCGGGTCATCCTCAACGGCGCTCTCGATCGCGAACTCCACTATGTGGGCAGGACATTGAGCGCGAAGCGGCAGGCCAATGTGGCCATGTACCGTTCGCTGAGTGTCATGGCAGCGCTGCAGTTCTGCATCGTGGGAGCCGGACTTGTGGCGCTGCTCATGCTGGCCGGTCTCGATGTCGGCAAGGGGCGAATGACGGCAGGCGAATTCGTGTTGTTGCAGACCTACGCCTTTAGACTGACGGTTCCGCTGAGTTCGCTGGGCTATATCCTGGCGCAGGCCGGTGTCGCGATCGCCAACATTCGCGACGTTCTGGCATTGACGAATGCCGAGGATGAGCGGGGTTCTTGGCAGCCCGACCGCTTTGCCGACGCCGATCTCGCCGCTGAAAATCTCAGCTTCCGCTATGATGATGGCTTGCCCGCCCTCGCCGGGATTTCACTGCACATCGCGTCAGGCCGCTTCGTCGCCATCGTTGGCCCGAACGGTTCGGGCAAATCCACGCTTGCCCAAATCCTTGCCGGCGTGCTCGCACCTGCCTCGGGAAGGGTTCAGATTGCAGGGGTCGATATTGCGACGATCCCCTGGAGCGAGCGTCATCGTTATATTCTTTATGCGCCGCAGTTCATCGGCCTGTTCAACCGATCGCTGCGGGAGAATATCCTCTATCCCCCGGCCAGCCAGCCCATCAGCGACGTCGAGGAATTGCTTCATGTCTGGCGCTTTCACGAGCCCGGGAGACCGATCGATTTCGATATGGAATTGGGAGAACAGGGTGAGCGCCTATCGGGTGGCCAGATCCAGAAGCTGGAGCTTGCGCGCTTGGCGGGGGTGGACGTGCCGGTCCTGATCCTGGATGAAAGCACATCCGCGCTCGATCCGCGCAGCGAGGCCGATGTGATCGCGAGGCTGCGGTGCAGGACCAATAACGCGACGACGCTTATTATGATCACCCATCGCCTGGCGACAGCGAAGGGTGCCGATCAGGTTCTTTTCATGAAAGGCGGCAGTCTGGTCGGCAGCGGGACGCATACGGAGTTAATGCGGCGATGCACATCCTACCGGACCCTGTGGCTCGCGACGCAACAATGAGGCTAACCTTGGAATTCGGGCCGCAAACACCTGCGCGCGCCATTTCCGAATGCGGTGCCGCCGTTGCCTTGCCCGCCATCATGGAGCAGTCTGTCGGGGAACGCCGCAAGCTGTTGGGACGCGATGGCTGGACGGCGATGCATCATCACCACAATCGCAGGGATGATCGCGCGGCGGCACTTGCCGCCAAGGACATCACCGAAGGCTCGGCGTGCGCCCGCACCGGCCTGGCGACTTGCGTCTTCACCTATGAGCGATTGGATGCGGGCCTTAAGGTGTTTACCAGCGGCGAAGCGGACAATCCGATCGCTTCCGGTTACCGGACCTGTCGTGCTATTCCCCCGAGATAGTCTCGTTCGACCGGAACCGTTGCCGTTTCATCGCGAAGATGCGGGCACGCCCCGAGGGTTCAACGTCGGGCGGCGGTGCGCTCGCGGCGATCCTGCTGGGCTTGCATGCCTAGCCACCGTTCGGCATTCTTGCGGCCGACGCTTTCAAGCAGCCTGTTGTATTCGGCAGCGTGACGCACTCGGGCGGCGTTGAGTTCCGCCGTCGTAGCGGGCTTCCGGTCACGGGTGTCGACCTCCATCTTGTCGCCCCAGACTTTTCCGGCCTGCTGTGCGCTGTGGTAGTTCACGCCTTGTGCGTTCGCTGCCATGGTTGTGAGCGAAGCAGCGGCGAAAGCAAGGGTTACGAGCAGGATCTTCATCGTGGGCCTCCTATCGCTTGGCGCGATCTGCGCGCGCCATGCCACCCAGCCAGCTGTCGGCGTTCTTCTGGCCGACGCTGCTGACCATGCGGTTGTAGCGGTCGCGGTACTTCACCAATGCCACCAGCCGCTCGCCTCTGGCGAGCGGCGCATGGTAGGCGTCGCTGCCTTGGCGCTCGACCGCGCGCCGGTTGTTCTCGGCCTGCTTGCGCTGCCAGACCTCACCGGCCTGCTGCGCCTTGTGATAATCGACGCCCTGCGCGACGGCGGGGACGGGCGTGAGAAATGACCCGGTAGTCGCTAAGGCGACGATCGCGGCGGCGTGCATGGTGATAGGCGTCCGTGTCAGTTTCATCTGCATGTCCTTCGGCTTCTCAACCAGGTCTACGACGCCGCGTACCCCGGTTCGATATATGTCCTGGGCAGGTGGCACCGAGGGCTTTCGACAAGCCGACCTATAAGTCGGATCGATCGACATGCAACGAATCGGCGAAGTGGGCGGCGTTTCTGGGTTTACGCCAGGAAGGACCGCGCCAACATTGATGATGCTGAATTACCGGCATTTCGCGATCTCGTCGATCTTTATACTTAAAAAACGGACGATCAGATTGCGCGAGAGTTGGCGGCGCGTGAGACAACGAAGATATGCAATGACGGCCAAGTCCAAGTTCAAAAGCGACGCTTTCGAGACAATTCATAGCGCCGCCGCTGGCATGTATCGTGTCGGTTCGATCGACAGGGCCACGATGCGCCATTTCGATCAAAGCTGCCTGGTCGAGCCCCCGATGATCGCGCCAGAGTAAATCAAGCGGCTACGCGAACGGAACAAGTTCAGTCAGCCGGTTTTCGTGCGCTATCTCAACACCAGCGAAAGCACGGTGGAGAAGTGGGAAACCGGGGCGAAGAAGCCCAGCAGCGCAGCGCTGAAGCTCCTGTCGCTCCTCGAAAAGCACGGTATCCAGATACTCGCCTGACCGATCCTGAACCGAGGTAAACGGAGGTTTTCACCAATTTCCCGATTTACCGGCTTGCACTATTGCGAACCAATCGCATGAAGGCTAGGGAGAAATCTGCTCGACGTCACTGTCTGATGATCGCCGGGTTGCGATCAGGGAGTAGTCAGAAGTGCCGGCGACCGCAGCAACAATCGATGTCAGCGCGCTCTATGCGTCGCACGGCGACTGAATGCGCGAATGGCTCCGGCGGCACACGCGATGCTCGCACCGCGCCGCCGATCTAGCGCAGGATACGTTCTGTCGTGTCCTTGAATCAGACCCCGAGCCAGTGCGCGATCCGCGCAGTTATCTGTCCACCGTCGCGCGCCGTATCCTGATCGACGACATTCGCCATCGCGAAATCGAACGTGCCTATCTCGCGGTCCATGCCGCACGCATGGGCGATGCCGACCATCTGACGCCCGAGCGCATCGCGCAAGCCGCGCAGCTTCTCGGCGCGGTCCTGCGCCTGCTCGAAACCCTGCCGGAGAAGGCGCGCCATGCTTTCATGATGGTCCGTTTCGACGGCCTGCGCTATGCCGATGCGGGCCGCCAACTCGGCATATCGGAGCGCATGGTCAAGCGCCATGTCGCGAAGGTCTATGCGCATTGCTACGCGCTCGCCTATCCTGACTGAGTGAAAGCGCCCCGCCCAACCCCCGAGATGGTCGAGAAGGCGGCTTATTGGGCGGCCCAGCTCGCGACCGATGAAGCCACCCAGGAGGATCACGACGCCTGCGAGGCGTGGTCCCGCGAGCATCCGTTGCATCGCCTGGCGATGGAGCGGATGCGCGGCCTCGACGCGCAATTCGACAGCACGGACGATATCGGGCGCGAGACGATCGACGCCGTGCTGGAAAGGCGATCCAGAAAGGGCCGCTGGTTCGGCGGGCTGACGCTCGGCCTGGTCCTGATCGCCGGCGGCGGATGGATGGCGGCACAATCGCTGACCGTTCGGGCATGGTTCCCCGACTACGAGACAGCGCGCGGCGAGCAGCGCGCCGTGACGCTCGCTGATGGCAGCGGCCTCACCATCGACACTGACGCGGCGCTGGACTTCCGCGCCAGCGGCACAGACCGGATCGTCACTCTCTTCCGGGGTCAAATCCTGGCGCGAGTGGCGAAAGACAGTGCGCGACCGTTCGCCGTGGAAACTCACGACGGCACTGCGACCGCGCACGGGACCGCCTTCATCGTGCGCATGGAGGCCGATGCGACCATCGTCACCGTCATCGAGTCCAGCGTGCGGGCTTGCTTGTCGGTGGCTGGACCCGAAGCCTGCGTCGATCTCTCTCCCGGCGACCAGGTGCGCATGGGACAGGGGAAGCTCGCCCGCCTCGGTCGTGTCGATCCTGAAACGGCAGCGATCTGGGCCGAAGGCTGGCTCGCGGCCGACGATCAGCCGGTGGCGGGCGTGCTGCGCGAACTCAACCGCTATCGCACGCAGCCGCTGCGCTTCGATGAAGGCGAGCTGGCCGGCGTCAGGGTGTCGGGCAGCTTTCCTCTGGCCAACACCGATCGCGCGTTGCACGGCATCCTGCGATCAACCGGGCTGCGCGTGTCGCGCACCGCCGACGGCGAGCTGTGGGTACGCGCAAAATAATTTTCAGCAAGCGGTTCCCGATTTTTAGATTCGCCCGTCCCCCTTGGTGAAGCGGTATGTGAAATGGGGTATTCCGGGTGGTGAAATTCAAGGGAATGTGCGGCGCGGCGACTGTCGCGATTTTGGGGGCAGGAATCGGTGCGCTCCCCATGCCGGCGCAGGCGCAGACGGCACAAGCGGCAAGGGACATCGACATTCCCGCCGGCTCGCTCGGCAACGCCATCGCCCAGCTCGGCCGAAAGACCGGCGTAATGATCGTTTTCGACCCGGCGCTGGTGCGAGGCAAGCGCACCCTCGGCCTACGCGGGCCCTACACGCCCGCGCAAGCGCTCGACCGCCTGCTTGCGGGCACCGGCATCGAAGCACGTCCCGATGGAAGGGGTGGCTTTACAATCCAAAGAACAAGGGTTGTCCAATCGACGCCGGCTGCACGCCAAGGCCCGCGCGCAATCACCCACGAACCGGAGCCATCCACCCTCGATGCGGCTAACACTCCCGCACAGGATATTGTCGTCACCGCACAACGGACCCGCGCAGGGATCGTAGCACCAGGACATCAAGTGACGATCATAGACAGGCAATCCGTCGAGTCCGGTCGCGCGGCCTCCGACACATTGGCCACCCTTTTGGCCAAGGCGGTGCCGGGTCTGGCGGATTCCAGTCGTGTGATGAGCGACTTCGGCCAAACGCTTAGAGGCCGTCTCGCGCTGGTGCTGGTGGACGGTGTGCCCTACAACAATAATCGCAACGCATCCCGTGACCTTATCAGCCTCGACCCAGGCAATATTGATCGTATCGAGGTGTTGCGTGGAAGTAGCGCGATTTACGGCGGCGGCGCTTCAGGTGGCATCATCTCCATCACGACGCGGCCAGCAGGCGGACCGCTGCGGCTTGAAACGACGCTCAGCGGAACGGCTTCGCTTTCCCGAATAACCGATGAAGGTTTGAGCGGTCGATTGACCCAGTTCGTATCCGGTTCTGCCGGAGGCTTGGATTTTGCCCTCAATGGCACTCTCCAACACGTTGGAGGGAGCTATGATGCGCGTGGCGACCGGCGTGCCCCTGAACCCAGCCAGGGCGACCAGTTCGACAGCAATATCGTCAGCATCGGCGGAAAGATCGGCATGCGGATCGATGATATGCGCTATTTCCAGGTCTCTGGCGGCTTCTATCGGCTCGATCAGGATAGTGATTATGCATCCGATCCCGCGCCCGCCCGACTCTCGCCAGGCACCGCCTTGGCTGGCGCGCTCAAAGGTTTGGAACTTGCAGAGCAGAACCAGGTCAGGAACACGATTCTGACCGTCAACTATGCCGACCGCGATCTTTTCGGCAGCCGTCTGGACCTGCTTGGCTACTATCGCGACACGTTTCTCCGTTTCACGCCCAATGATCTCCGTTCATCACCCAATCGCGGCAACAATGTGGATCAGGTCATGCAAAATAGTACGGTGCTTGGCGGGCGGCTAACGATCGAGACACCGCTGGCGGCACGGACCTCGTTGACCTGGGGCGGAGATTTCAACCAGGAGAAGACGGACATGCCGCTCGATGTCTTCGATCCGGCAGCCTATGATGCGAGCGGCGGCCTGGTCTTCGATCGCACCGGCACCCTCATCTATATGCCGAAAGTGACCACACGAACATTCGGCGGCCTCGCGCAGCTTCAGCACAGATTTGCCGACTGGCTGGGGATCGAGGGCGGTGCCCGTTATGATCGCGTTCGGGCGTCCTTCGAGGACTTCACCCCGCTCAACCAGTATCGTGTTGCAGTTCCCGGCACTGTCACCGGCGGGTCGGTGACCTATGACGCCTGGACGTTCAACGGCAGCGTGACGGTAACGCCTGTGGCGGATCATGATGTCTACGCCTCCTTCTCCCAGGGCTTTCAACTTCCTGACGTCGGATTACAGGTCCGAAATGCGCGGCCCGGCTTCAACATCCGGGGTTCGGAACTCAGTCCCGTGAAGATCGACAGCTATGAGATCGGATGGCGCGGTCGCTTCGATCGCGCCAGGGCGACGCTCGCCCTGTTTCAGACGAACTCGAAGCTGGGGGATATCCAGAGCCTGAACAACGCTCTCTTCCTTTTGCGGACCGCCGAGAAAATACGCGGCGTGGAAGCGGCGATCGACGTCGGGGAGAGCAGTGACCCCGTGAGTGCCGGCGCCAGCGTCACCTATATCGAGGGCCGGGAACGCCCCGCCAATGCGTCCGCAAGCAGGATCATGACTGGTTATCGCATCCCGCCGCTGAAAGTGACGGCTTATGTGGGTATCACGCCGCTGGAAGGGTTGAATATCCGCCTGCAGGGCCTGCTTTCCGGCGATCGGGATTACCGGCTGAATGACGCTACCAGCTTCGGCCGACGCAAGGTTGAGCAATATGTGACGTTTGACCTGCTGGGAAGCTACCGTCTCAATGAACGGGGTCTGGTCACGGCGGGCATCGAGAACATTTTCAATGAGCAATATCTGCCTGTCTACAGCCAGTTACTTCGTAACGACCTCAATTCCACGCGCATCCCGGCAAACGGAGCCACGTTGACGGTCGCTTACAGACATAGCTGGTGATGATCGCAAACACTCGCTCTCCTGCACGGTTGGGCGGGAGAATTCTGGGCTTGGTTTTTGCAATGTCCGGGCTTAGCGGCACTGTACTCTTCCGCAAGGACGTGTGGTTGCGCTGGGCGCTAGCGCACGTCGTCGATCCCGCCATGCGCGGCGATGCGGTGATCTTGTCAGTGGTTTCGCGCCCTCTCGCATCGCCGGGTTTACCGGGGACGATTGTGCTGGGAAGCGACGATTTTGCACTCGACCGGATAAGTTATCGTTGGCGGCGGCGGGGAATGCCCTTTTCTCCATACAGAAACAGAGTGACCGGATCTGGCCGTTAGGCGAATGTCCGGATCGGAGCCAGCTCGCGAGGATAGCTGACGCTCGCGCTACTCGGCAGCCGACCCGGTCTTTCTGAGCTGCGTCTGTCAGCGTCCGGTGTTGCTGTTCAAGGTACTCCCTTTTGCCACTAATGGCTCAATACGAGACCCCGAGATCACGACCTTTCCTGGGCAATAGCAAACTAAATACCGTATAAGCGGACCTATGGCTTGAGAGTGTTCCGCCATGAGCATGAGCGATCTGCCGAGCAAGGCTGAGACCGATCCCTGTGCCCTCGGGTTTCGTCGTGTGGAACGCCCGAAATACAAGCGCTTCATGGCCGGGCATAATGCCATTGCCGTTATCGCGGACTTCGAAGGCGAGGCTTTGATCGCGAGAGAAAACGGCTATCTCGATCCTGGCATCGGCACCGCGATCGGCGCTCGCCGCTTCCGCCGCGTTCTGGATCAGCGCCCACAGGGCCTGGCTGATCTGATCGCGGTCCATCGGCCAGGAAAGATCTTCGTCGACGTCGACCGAAATCGCGACCTGCGGCCAACGCCCTGCGAAAAGACGCATGAGATCTGCGATGAGCTGCTCGACCGGGATGAGACAGAGCTGAGGCGCAGGCAGACGCGCCAAAGTGCGATAGGCTTCGACGAACCGCTGAAGCCCTTCTGCTTGCCGGGTCAGGGTGCCGAGTATCTCACGAAGCAGCAGCATGTCGGGATTTGAATTGTCGATTGCGACCAGCCCGCTATCCGCCAACGAGACGATCGGTGCCAGCCCATTCAACAGTTCGTGGCCGAGCACCTGGATCATTTCGGCAGTAGCGCGCGCTTCGGCCGCGCGTTCCTCCTGCTCGATATCGATCAGGGTGATCACGGCGCGGTTTTCGGCCGCGAGCTGCACCCGATCGATCCGCCAGCTACGCCCTTCATGGCGGAAATGGCTCACATCGCCCTCGGCCAGCGCGGTCGGCATGGGCAGCACTTTGTCGTCGGTCGCGAAAAGCTGCCGCGCTGCCCGGTTCAGCGCTCGCGCACTGCCACCCTCAACGGCGAGCATCGGCGTGGGGGCGGCATCGAGCAGCAGACGATGCGAGCCGATTTGCCCAGCCGGAGCCGGAGCTGCCTTGCTTGCAGGCACGCTATCCAGGCCGGAACGCCAAGCATGGAGCAGCACGATCCAGGCGGCGACCAGCCCGGCTCCGGTCATCGTGCCCCACATGCCTCGGTGCCAGGCCTCGCTTGCCACCAATCCGCTGAGCGCAAGCGCGATCCCGGTCAGGACCGCGCGCCATCTAGAGCCCATAGCGCGCCATTCGGCGATAGAGCGCGCCTCGGCTGAGACCCAGAGCGGTGGCGGCATGCGTCACGTTATGGCGATGTTCGCGCAAGGCGGCGTCGATCATCGCCTTCTCGGCATCGGTAAGGTCGAAGCTGGTTTCCACCGTTCCCACGGCGACCTGCGGCACCGGCAATGCCAGCGCCGCCACATCGATCGTGCCATCTTCCGCCAGCAGCACCGCACGCTCGATCGCCAGAGCAAGACCGCGCACTTCATCATCCCACACGGTCGCACGGATCGCCTCTTCGGCAGCGGCCGTCAGCCGGGGCGTCGGACGAGCGAACCGCTCCGCCGCCATGCGTGCAAAGTGCCGGGCGAGCAGGATACCATCGCCCTCCCGCCGGGCGAGCGGCGGCACCGCGATTTCGACGGTCGCGATCCGCCGTCGCAAGGCCGGCGTCAGTGCGGCAAGATCGTCGGCAATCGCAATACAGCGGATGGAGGGCGACAGGCGATCCAGCAAACGCGCCTGCGCCACTTCGCTCAGCTTGTCAGGATGACGCAGGATCACGGTGCCGGAGCTGTCCTGCAAGCGCCCCCATGCGCTCTCATCGCGCAGATCGATCCTCGGCGGCTCGCCCTCACCTTGCCCCGATGCGGCATGAACCGCCATCGCCGTCAGCATACGTCCGCTGCCGGAGGTCCCGGTCACCGTCACCCCGGCAGGCGTCGACGCAATGCGGCGGACAAGCTCGCGCAGGGCCTGCATCGCCGTGCTTTCACCCAGCAGGCGGACAGGTTCTACATCGACCGCGGCGGAAGCCGAAACCGGCCCCGCAGGCGCCTCGCGCGCAATGGCAGCCTCCACTTTGGCCAAGAGTTCACTGTTCCGCCATGGCTTCATCGCAAAGTCCCGCGCCCCGGCCTGCATCGCCGCAACCGCGATCCGGATGCCACTGTGCGCGGTGATAACGATTACACAGGCCGCCGGATCGTCCGCCATGATCCGCGTGAGCAAGGCCAGTCCCTCCTCTCCGCTCGACTGGCCGGGGGAGAAATTCATGTCGAGCAGGATCGCATCGAAGCGCCGACTGGCCAGACGCGAGAGCGCCTCTTCCGGTCCACCGGCAGTCTCGAGCCGTCGTCCCGCCATGCGGAAAGCGATTTCCATGGCCCCGGCAACGGCGGGGTTGTCATCGACCAGCAGGATCGCACCATCGCTTGACAGGCTACCCGACTGTCCATTTGCGGACACTGTGTCCACCGCCGGACGGTCACCGGAACCGATATCTTCAAAAACTCCAGCATTCATCGACGTTTAGGCTTTCCGGCGGAGATGAGCGACACTGTCCCCATGATGACCGAACAGCCCGCACATGCAACCGTTTCCCCCGGCGCGGAGATGGATCGCAAAGTCGAACGCCGCCGCGCGCCGCTATGGCGTCGGCCTGCGGTTCTGGCGATTGCCGGGGGCGCGGTGGCTGCCGTCCTGCTCTGGCGGCTGCTGCCGGCCAGCGGGTCGACCGATATCGCCGCCGCGCAGATCGAGACCGGCATGGTCAGCCGCGCGCCTTTCGCCGATTATCTGCCTGTGCGCGCGATAGTCGCACCGAAAGTCACCACGCTGGTCGGCGTGCTCTCGGGCGGGCAGGTCGAGAAACTGCTTGTGCAGGACGGTGTCATGGTCTCCGAAGGCCAGCCGCTGGCCACGCTGGCCAACCCAGAGCTGCGGCTCGACGTACTCACCCGCGAGGCGCAGATCGCCAGCCAGCTTGGCGGCGTGGCGGGCGAGAACCTCGGCATCGAGCGCAACAGCATCGACCGCGCCGGACAAGTCGCGCAGGCCAATTACGATCTCATCAAGGCGCGCCGCGAACTGGCGATCCGCCAGCAGCTTTACGATCAGGGCTATCTCTCTGACGCCGGGGTGCGCAGCTATGCCGAAGAGGCCGCCTACCAGCAGAAGCGGCTTGCCCAGCTGCAATCGGGCAGCGCGCGGGAGGCGGGCATCACTGCCACGCAGGGTGCCCGGCTCAACGACACGCGCGGCAGGCTGGAAAGCAATCTCGCCGCCGTGCGCGCCAGTCTCGATGCACTGACGATCAGCGCGCCGATGGGCGGCCGCCTCACCAACTTCACGATCCAGCCCGGACAGGCGCTGAAGCCGGGCGATCCGGCCGGGCAGGTCGATAGCGAAGGCTCGTGGAAGCTGACCGCCGATGTCGACGAATACTACTTGCGCCGCGTGACCGTGGGCCAGAAGGCCGCCGTGGACGGTGCCCGCCTGACCGTTTCGAAAGTCCTTCCTGCCGTGAACGACGGCCGTTTCCGCACGGAGCTGGACTTCGCGGGTGCGCCGCCCGCGGGGCTCAATCGCGGGCAGACGCTCGATATCCGCATCACTCTGGGCAGCACAGCGCCTGCGTTGGTCGCTCCGGTCGGTGGCTGGCTGGAAGCGGGCGGCGGCACCTCGGTCTTCGTGCTCGACGCCGATGGCGCCCATGCCCGCCGCCGCGCCGTGAAGACCGGCCGCCGCAATCCCGAACAGGTCGAAATCCTATCCGGCCTCCAACCGGGCGAACGCATCGTCACTTCGAATACTTCGTCGGTCACCGGCGACATGCTCAATCTCCGCTAACAGGGAACCATGCTCATGATCCGTCTGGAAAATATCCAGCGCCGCTATGTCTCCGACGAAGTGGAGACGACCGCGCTTCGCGATATCGACCTTGAGGTGGCCGCTGGCGAATTCCTCGCCATCATGGGGCCTTCGGGCTGCGGCAAGTCCACCCTGCTCAACACGTTGGGTACGGTCGACCGGCCCACGGGCGGCCGCTATCTGTTCGGCGATCAGGACCTGGCCGCGATGGGCGAGAAGGACCTTGCGAAGTTTCGCGGCTCAACGCTCGGCTTCGTGTTCCAGAGTTTCAACCTGATCGACGAACTGACCATCGAGGAAAACGTCGCCCTCGGCCTCGCCTACCGCCCGAATGGCGGAGACCGCCGCGCACGGGTTTCGGCGGCGATGGACAAAGTCGGCATCGCCCACCGCGCGCGCCATTTCCCGCACCAGCTTTCCGGCGGCCAACAGCAGCGCGCAGCGATCGCCCGCGCCATCGTCGGCGACCCCAAGCTGATCCTCGCGGACGAACCGACCGGCAACCTCGATACCGCCAATGGCGAGCAGGTGATGAACATCCTTCAGGCCCTCAACGACGAAGGCGCGACCATCGTCATGGTCACCCACTCGCCCAGCCATGCCGACATGGCAAAGCGCCGCATCGACATGCTCGACGGGCGCATCGTCGCCTCGGCGATGCGGTCGATCTGAGGGGTAACCGATGAACCGCTTCGCCCTGCTTTCGCTTTACCGTTCGCTCACCCGCCACAAGCTCTATGCCGCGCTCAATGTCGGCGGACTGGCGGTGGGGATCGCGGTGTTCCTCGTCCTCGGCCTCTATGCCCGGTTCGAGACCAGCTACGAGAAATGGCTGCCCCGGCATGCCGGCATCTACGTGGTGCAGACCGTGTGGAACATGCCGAAAAGCCCATTCAACGGTGCCTATCCCTATACGATGGGCGGCCTGCTCGAACAGATGCGCGAGGACTTTCCCGGTGTTGTCGGCACTCGCATAAGGGGCGGCAGGAACGGCGGCACCGTCATTCGCGGCGGCGTTGCCGTACCGGCCGATGTCGCGCAAGTGGACCCGCAGTTCTTCGAGGTGTTCGATCTGCCGATGGTGCGCGGCAGCGGCACGGCCTTGCGCCAGCCCGCCAATATGCTGATCAGCGAGACGCTGGCCCGCCAGTATTTCGGGACGAGCGATCCAATCGGCCAGACGCTGACCATCGCGGTGGACAAGACCGCCAATTACCGCGTCGCCGGCGTGTTCCGCGATATGCCCAAGAACAGCGATTTCAAGATTTCGCTGCTGCTACCGTTGCCCTCTACACCCCCATCGAGGCAGTGGTTTCACTGGGGAAGCACCTCTCTCCAGACATTCTTGCGTTTCGATACTCCGCAGGCCGCGCGCGCATTCGAGCAGAAGCTGCCATCCTTCGTCGACCGGCGCGCCCTTGCCGATATGGGCAAGGAGGCCTCCAAGGTTCACCAACTCAAGCTGCTCCCGCTCACCCGGATGCATCTGGAGCCGGCCGGTTCGGCTAGCGCCAGCGCGAAGATCACGGTCATCACGCTCGGGATCGTCGGATTGCTGACGCTGCTGGTGGCGATCGTGAACTATGTCAATCTCGCGACGGCGCGCGCCAACCTGCGCGCCCGAGAAGTCGCCATGCGCAAGGTTCTTGGCGCAGACCGGCTGGCACTGGTGCGCCAGTTTTTGGGCGAAGCGATGTTCACGGTGGGCATCGCCGCCCTCATCGGGCTCATTCTTGCCGAATTGAGCCTGCCGCTGGTGAACGCCGCTGGCGGTCTCTCGCTGACGATCCCCTATGCACTGGTGGTGCCCGCGCTGGTGGTACTCACTCTGATCGTCGGCCTTCTCGCAGGTTTCTACCCGGCGCTGCTGCTGTCCCGCTTTCCGGCCGACAGCGTACTTGCTTCTGCCCGTTCGCCCGGCGGCGGGCGTGTCGGCACCCGCGTTCGTGAAGGGCTGGTCGTGCTCCAGTTCGGCCTTGCCATCGCTTTCATGGTCGGTACCGGCGTGCTGGTCGCGCAGACCCGCCATGTCCGGCAATCCGACCTCGGCTTCCGGCGCGATGGGCTGATGGTGCTGCTCTCCACCCGCGACAACCTCGTCTCCAGCGCCCAGACCCGCGCGGTCGTTTCCGCCATCCGCGAGTTGCCATCTGTCCGTACCGTGGCGATCGGCAACAATGCCGTTGGCGGCAGCGGTGAAGACAATGCCGATAACGTCCCCCTGCCGGGCGTTGCAGGCGATGGACCTTCCCTGCGCTGGATCGTCACCGGTCCCGACTTCTTCAAAGCCTACGGTACCCGCCTTCTTGCCGGCCGCGTGTTCGAAGATGCCCACCGGGAAGATGACTCCTTGGGCCGTAATGCATCCAAGGTGGTCAACATCGTCATCAACCGCCGCGCGGTATCGACGCTCGGCTTCCGATCGCCGGAAGACGCGGTGGGCAAAACCGTCGGCGGCAGCCGACCGCGCACGATCATCGGCGTGGTCGAGGACATGCGCTTCTTCTCCCCCCGTGAACCCACCAGCGCCAGCTACTACATCTATTATCGCGAAGCGGAGCGTGCGAGCACGGCCGTCGCCTCGATCCGCTTCACCGGCAATCCCCGTGCGACGATGGATGCCGTGCGCACGATCTGGCAGCGCACAGTGCCGCAAGTGCCGTTCGAGGCGCAAACCGCCGACACCCAGCTCACCAAGTTCTACGAGGCGGACGACCGCGCCACGCGGCTCTTCGCCATCGGTGCAGGCCTTGCCGTGCTGATCGGCTGCGTCGGGCTTTGGGGGCTGGCCTCCTACAACACCCAGATGCGGATCAAGGAAATCGGCATCCGCAAGACTCTCGGTGCTTCCTCCGGCGATATCGCCAGGCTGCTGGTCGGCCAGTTCCTGCGCCCGGTGCTGCTGGCCAACCTGCTCGCCTGGCCGCTGGCCTTCGTGGCGATGCGGACCTGGCTGACGGGGTTCGACGACCGCATTGCGCTTTCGCCGCTCTTCTTCATCGGCGGCAGCCTGCTGGCGACGGTGATTGCAGTGCTGACGGTGCTTGGACAGTCGCTACGCGCCAGCCGTGCGGCTCCGGCCTGGGCGCTCCGTCATGAATAAACGGGTGCTGAATAAGCGAGCGGCATGGATGGTCACCGCCCTGCTGCTGGCCTCTCCGGCCTCTGCCGAAACCCTCGGCGAGGCAATCGCCGCGGCTTACGAGAGCAACCCGCAGCTTGCCGCCGCACGCGCACGGCAAGAAGCCCTCGCCGAAACGCCCGAGCAAGAGCGCGCACTGGCACGGCCCACACTGTCGATCGACGGCGATGGAGGTTACGACCGTCAGGGCTACGGTAAGGCGGCTTCGCTGACCGCGAACGTCGCCCTGCCGATCTGGACCGGCGGCCGGGTCTCCTCGGCCGTGCGCGCTGCCAATGGCGATGTCGCTGCCGGAGAGGAAGGGCTGCGCGACACCGAAGCGGCGATCCTGCAAGGGGTCGTCTCCGCGTACGCCGCACTGCTCTACAACCAGCAGGCGGTGGAAGTGGCGCGGGTCGGTATTGAGCGACTCAACACGCAAGTGGCGGAAACCCGCGCACGCTACGATCTCGGGCAGGCGACCCGTACCGACGTGGCGCAACTCGAAGCGCAGCGCTCCACCATCGACGCCAACCTTGCCGATGCCGAAGGCGCGCTCGCCACGGCAGCGGCGACCTATCGGGCAGCGGTAGGTCGTGATGCCGGTACGCTCACGGCCGAAGTCCCGCCGCCTGCCGCGCTTCCGACAAGCCGGGACGAGGCACGCCAGGCCGCGGAAACGGCCAATCCGATGCTGCTCCAGCAGCGCCTTTCTGTCGAAGCCTCACGCGCAAGGATCGAGCGCGCGCGGGCTGAGGGAGCCCCCTCGCTTGACCTCGGCGGCGCCTATGGACGTGGCGAAAGGCTTTCGGGCGGAAGCCTGCATGATTTCGCAGGCGCCGGAAAGGTCGGGATGACCCTGCGCGTGCCCTTGCTGACCGGCGGCCTCGTCTCCTCGCGGATCCGGCAGGCGGAAGCGAACAACCGTGCGGAGCGGTTCCTGGCCGATGCCGCCGAGCGTGATGCCTTGCGCAGTGCCGACACCGCATGGGCCATGCTGAACGCCGCCCGCAGCCGCCTACGCGCCAACATAGAGGGACTTGCCGCCGCCGATCTCGCGCTAAAGGGCGTCAGGGCCGAATATAGCTTCGGCTTGCGCTCCACTGTTGATATTCTCGTTGCCGACCAAGGCTTCCGCGCTGCGGAGCTTGCCGTAGCCATGGCTCGGTCCGATCTCCTGGTTGCCCAGGCCGCCATGCTGCGCGCGACAGGCAGGCTGGACGGAACCACATACCGCTGAACACAATGGTATCGATGATGATCCAAACTTCAGAAGAAATTGATTTTTTCACTCAGAACTGAGCAACGTGATTGGCGAGGTACGACCTGAAAATTGCGCTTCGTGACCGTTGGCCGCAACGGCCACTATGTCCCAGCCACGGTCTTAAGCAGAATGTCCGCTCATCTGTTCGCCATGATCTCCGTCGAACGGCTTGAATGGGCGCGTTGCTGCCCCTGCTGACCTCGACAAATGCCAGTCATTCAGCTGTTCAAGGTCATCGTGGCCAATGATATCGGAGTGCCTCAACCAGCAGCGAGAAGGCGGGCGATGGCTGGGTGACAGTCGGGTAGTAAAGGTAGAAGCCTGGGAACGGCAGGCTCCATTCGTCCAACACGATTTCGAGCCTTCCAGCCTGTAGATACGCTTCGGCCAGATCCTGTGGGATGAAGGCGAGGCCAAGTCCCGCCACGGCTGCGCTGAGGCAGGAATAGCTGTTGTTGAAGATCAACTGCCCGCTGACCTGCACCTTAATCTCCGCCTCGCCCTTCCGCTGCAATTCCCATGCGTAAAGGCGACCGGAGGATTGGCGCAATCCGATGCAATTGTGTGATTGCAGATCGGACGGACTTTTGGGTCGACCATAGCGCTCGAAATAGGCCGGCGATCCGACCGCCACCATGCGTGCGTCGGGCCCGATTCGCACGGCGATCATGTCCTTGGCAAGAGTTTCACCGTAGCGCACACCGGCATCGTAGCGTTCGCTGATGATGTCGATCAGACCGTAATCGGTGATCATCTCGACCTTCACATCGGGATAGTCCCTCATGAAATCGGACAGCTTCGGCAGTAGAAGCTCGTTGATCGCGTGGTCCGATGCGCTGATACGGATCTTGCCCGCGGGCCGGTCCCGCGTTTCGTTGACGGCGGCCAGTTCCGCCTCGATCCCGTCCAGATAGGGGCTCACCTTCTGGAGCAGCCGCTCGCCGATCTCGGTCGGGGCCACGCTACGGGTCGTGCGAACCAGCAACTGAACGCCGAGCCGATCCTCCAGCTTCTTGACGATCTGGCTTATCGCGGACTGGGAAAGGCCGAGCTTACCGGCTGCCTTGGTGAAGCCGCGCTCGCGCGCCACTGCCACGAAGGCGGTGATGTCACTCAGCGTGTCCCGCGCCATTGATTACAATCCCTACTGATTATCAGAAGACTTATACCTCTAATAATGGATCGGCGCGCGAGCTAGATAGCGGAGAAGGAATTCATCAGAGAAGAATGAGGTAGTCCATGCCGGCATCCGGCAAAGCCACGACTGCGCCCGCCTGGGGAGCGGTGATCGCAATGGCGCTGTGCGCCACGATATTGATTGCATCGGAATTCATGCCGGTCAGCCTGTTGACCCCGATCGCGCGCGATCTCGCGATCACCGAGGGGCATGCCGGACAGTCGATCTCCATCTCCGGCTTCTTCGCGCTTGTCACCAGCCTGTTCATCTCGGCGATTATCGGCGTGTCGGACCGGCGCCGCGTCGTGCTAATCTTTACTGCGCTGATGGTCGTGTCGGGCGTGATGGTCGCACTCGCGCCCAATGCCCCGTTACTAATGGCAGGACGCGCCCTGCTCGGCGTCGCGATTGGCGGCTTCTGGTCGATATCGGCGGCGATCGTCATGCGCCTTGTGCCCGAGGAGTCAGTCCCCAAGGCGCTGGCCCTGCTCAATGGCGGCAATGCGGTAGCGACCACATTGGGCGCGCCGATCGGTAGCCTGCTCGGCGGCCTGATCGGCTGGCGCGGCGCCTTCTTCTGCGTAGTGCCGCTCGCCGTCATCGCTTTGCTGTGGCAGTGGCGCAGCCTTCCCGCCTTGCCACCTGAAAAGGCGACAATCCGCGCGCGCGACGTATTCGCTCTGCTGAAGCATCGCAAGTTCGCCATTGGCATGGTCGCTGTGTCGCTGTTCTTCTTCGGCCAGTTCACCCTATTCACCTATCTGCGCCCGTTCCTGGACCTGGTGACGGGTAACGACGCACCGCTGATCTCGGGCATGTTGCTGGCGCTCGGCGTTGCGGGCTTTGTCGGCACGATCGTGATCGGCTGGCTGCTCAAGTCGCAGCTCTACAGTCTGCTGATCACCATTCCCGCCATAATGGCGGTCATCGCCATAACGCTCGTCGAAATCGACGGCACCCCGCTGAACGTCGGTCTGCTGCTGACCCTGTGGGGCCTGCTGGCAACGGCCGCGCCGGTCGGATGGTGGACCTGGCTCAGCAAAACCATGCCGCACGAGGCGGAGGCCGGCGGCGGGCTGATGGTCGCGATCATCCAGCTTGCGATCATGCTGGGCGCGATTGTCGGCGGCACGCTGTTCGACGCCTGGGGCTATCGTGGTCCATTCAGCCTCGCCGCTGGTCTCCTCATGGTCGCCTCGCTGCTGGCAATCGTCACATCACGCATCGGCGTCACGCCGAGCTTCACCGAACAACCCGCCTGACCAGGGAGAGCCTCGCCATGACCGACCGATCCTTCTCATTCGAGCGCCGCGGTGTGCTGAAGGCCGGCGCTGCCGGCCTTGTCACCCTCGGCACTCTTTCGATCCCCGACATTTCCTCAGCAAAGGCACCAAGTATGACACAGGATTGGGACAAGACGTTCCCACGCAGCAAAGCCGTCGATCACCAGAAGGTCTCGTTCAAGAACCGCTACGGTATCACTCTCGCCGCGGATCTGTACCTCCCCAAGGAGCGCGGGACGGGCAAGCTCGCGGCAATCGTGGTCAGCGGGCCTTTCGGTGCCGTGAAGGAGCAGTCCTCTGGTCTCTATGCCCAGACCATGGCTGCGCGCGGCTTCGCGACCCTGGCCTTCGACCCTTCCTACACCGGCGAGAGCGGCGGTGAACCGCGTAACGTCGCATCGCCTGACATCAACACGGAAGATTTCAGCGCGGCCGTCGATTTCATCGGGCTGCGACCGGAGATCGATCGCGAACGGATCGGCGTCATCGGCATCTGCGGTTGGGGTGGCATGGCACTCAGCACCGCCGCAATTGATAAGCGGATCAAGGCCGTCGTCGCCAGCACGATGTACGACATGACCCGGGTCATGTCGAAGGGCTACAATGACAGTACGACCCCGCAACAGCGTACCGAGGCGCTGGAGCAAATGAGCCGGCAGCGCTGGACCGACGCCGAGAAGGGCAGCCCTGCTTACGGCCCGGTCTCGCTGGAACTGAAGGGCGGCGAGCCGGAGTTCGTCGTGCAATATGCGGCCTACTACAAGACCAAACGCGGCTTCCATCCGCGTGCGATCAACTCGAACGCCGCATGGTCGCTCACCACGCCGCTGTCGTTCATGAACCTGCCGATCCTCACTTATATCGCGGAAATATCGCCCCGGCCGGTCTTGCTCATCCACGGCGAAAACGCCCATTCGCGCTACTTCAGCGAGACGGCCTATGCGGCGGCAGCAGAGCCCAAGGAATTGATGATCATTCCGGACGCCACGCACACCGACCTTTACGACCAGGTGGACATCATTCCATTCGATAAACTGACCGCGTTCTTCAAACAGCACCTCGTGGCTTGATACGAGAAGGGTGGGCATGATGCCCACCCTTCAGCTGCCGAGGCATGCTAGAATGACGGCTTTCGGGAAAGGCTCCCATTCAGATTAGCGACCGGAATGGGCGCGTAGCAGCCGATCGGACTTACAAACATTTAACCGCCGGTGCAGCCCGTCAGCAACCGCCCCAAGTCGGTCGTTTCTGGGGCAATCCGCGATGAACAGAAACGGACGCTGGCGGAAGCATCTGTTTGTCGAACATTCGCCCAGACTCGGGTGCTTTCGGGCGAATTCCCAACGCGTTGCAGCCGTTTACGCCGCTGCGGGATCAGTCATGCAGCATCATTTCATTGAGCATAGCGGTTTGCTCATTTGGCGGTAGGATTCGGATCGCGCCGTTGTCTTGGCACATCAAACCTCTCTGAGTGCCTGCCCCGATGCTAAGATTACCAACAGCGACCGACAGGCACAGCAGGTCGAGGCACAGCAGAATCGATAGAACACCAACATCCTTGAATGCCATTGCCATGCTTTCGCTCCCTTGTTTCAGAGCAGCCCGTGCAAGGCCATTTCCAGACCGAGCAGCAGCAGGAAGATCAAGAAAAGCCGCCGAAACAGTTGGGCGCTGATCCGTTCGCGGATCACCTGTCCGGCTGCCATTCCGAGCAACGCGGGAACAATAGCCAGCGTCGAGGTCAGGAGATTTCCGACCGGAGCTGCGTCATGCCAGAACAAGCCGATGCCAAGGGCAATCGTTGATATGGTGAAGGACAGGCCCAGTGCCTGCACCAGATAGTCTCGCTCCAGGTCGAGCGACTGGATGTACGGCACGGCCGGAATCACGAATACTCCCGTCGCGCCCGTCACAAGTCCGGTGACGAGGCCGACCACCGGCGACAACCACGGTTCCCATTTCGCCGAGACATGAAGTGGTTTGGCGAGTAGCGTGTATGCTGCGTAGATGATGAGGGCAACGCCGAGGCCAATCGTCGTGAGTTCGGTCTGCCCCCCGGTCAGCAGCATCGAGCCAAAAACGGTACCGAGCACGATTGTCAGCATCATCGGCCAAAGGCGGCGGACTAGCATTGCGAACCGAGGCCCGGCCAGAAGCTGCCAGACGTTGGTCACGAACGACGGCACCAGCAGAAGGGCTGCGGCAGCGAGCGGCGACAGCAGCGATCCCAGCACGCCCATCGCCACCGTGGGCAGGCCCATGCCCGTTACGCCCTTCACGACGCCCGCCACAAAAAAGGTGGCGACGATCGCGGCGAAGAGGGAGAGCGAATAATCGAACATACTGCAGACCTAACCGTCACATCCGCGCGCACAATGTGGAAGGCCCGAGGGCTGGCTTCGGCTGTACCGAAGTCACGGGATGCACTAGGTTGCCACGATGCGATTCGACCTGACAGACCTTCGGCTGTTCTTGGCTGTGGTCGATGCCGGGAGCATCACCCACGGCGCAGCCGAAGTCGGCTTGTCGCTCCCGGCGGCTAGCGAACGCCTTCGAGATATGGAAGCGACCGGAGCAGTGACGCTGCTCAACAGGGGGCGTCGTGGCATCGCACCGACCGAAGCCGGAGAAATGCTGGCACACCATGCTCGCACGATCCTGCACCAAATGGCACAGATGCGGGGCGACATAGGACAATATGCGAAGGGGTTACGCGCTTCCGTGCGCATCTTCGCGAACACCGCCGCCATCACAGAGTTTCTGCCCGAGCGGCTTGGCTCTTGGATGGCTACGCATCCGCAGATAGATGTCGACCTGAAGGAGCGTGAAAGCGGCGAAATCGCCAGAAGCGTCGGCGCGGGCTTCGCCGAGATCGGTGTGCTGTCGAGCGCAGTCGAGACGGGTAGCCTGACCATGCGGCCCTTTGCGGTCGATCGCCTCGTTGCCGTAACGTCCAGAGACCATCCGCTGATCCAAAACCGTCAGGCACGGTTCGTCGACCTTCTCGGCGATCAGTTCATCGGCATGGCGGGCGGTGCCTTGCAGGATCATATCGAAGACCAAGCATCCCGGTTGGGTACGAAGATGAAGATGCGTATACGTCTTCGTAACTTCCAGGGCATTTGCCAGATGGCAGGCGCTGGCGCGGGCGTTGGCATCATTCCCGAGTCTGCGGCAAAACGATGCCAGCGATCGACGCGGATCGCGATCACCAGGCTCCGTGACGAATGGACAATGCGCCATTTGTCTTTGTGTGTACGTGATGAAAGCGACCTTACCCCGCCAGCGAAGGCACTATTCGATCACCTCTCCGACCCTGCAAAATAGCGTCCCGAAACTCGATTGTTTTCAGGACGATCGCTGATGGCAGTTAACTCCGGTCCTCAGCTGAAACCTGCCTGTCCGTTTTCCACCCATCACAGCCGGTCAAAGAAGCAAACGGCATGAGCGCACGCACAAACCTGCCGGTCAGGTTTCAAGAGAAGTTATAAGGCGCCGCGAAGACCGGGATGGGCGCAGTTTTTATGGGTTGCTTAGCTCGTGCGTTCGATCTGGCCCTCGACACAAAGCGCTTCGCTCAGGCGGCGGCGCGTCAGTTTGGCGATGGACCGGCGATTCAGTATCTACCCAGTCTCGCCACCAAAAGGTAACTTCGGCTCGTCCTGCACACGCTCGAATGCAATTCGCACGGGTACAATCCGATATAATGGCCCTTGGGTGCAGCATTGAGCTTGGCAGCATCTGCCGGGTGATCGCCATTACTGGGCGATATTTCTTTGCTTGCTCCCAGAGGCGCTGATTGAGTGCTAAGATACGGATATCAGGATACCACTGGTCCAGCGCAGAATCAGTCGACACGTCATGGGCCGCATCGGGCCGGCAGCAGGTTGAAACGCTTACGCGGCCAAATATCTGCGTTTCCAAGTCGGGCTCGATAGGTCACCCTACTGTGCGTTAAAGTTTTGGAGCATATGAAGGCGGATTCCATTTGCAAATCGCCAGCTTTCCTATGCGAGTTTTGCTATCAGGCGTCGTTCCACAGATAATCAAATGGTGCCTCGCGAAAGGCGAAGCGATCGAGATGCGAGGTCACTACATGTTTCATGGCTTCCAGCCCATCCGCATCGTCGGCTAGCAAGTGAACCTGTAGAGCGGCTTCGTCGGCATGCATAGTCAGAAGCGCCCGCGGCAGTCTCACGATAGCATGGGTTTCATGCCCTTCCACGTCGAGTTTGTGCCTCCAATGCTTGCAAAGCTGACTTTGGTATCGTCTGGAATTCGTCGTCGCGATGGTAACATGGCTCTCGGCCATCTTCGATCTCCTAATTGAGCAAGCGGCCTCACCGGCGCGCGCGTTTGTCGCCACTGTAAGATCCTAGTTCAGTAAACCGCCACAGCAGATGTCCCCGGGTTGGATCGCACGACAGAAATTTTGGATTTCGCGATAGTTCCGCACATTGCGGCGTGATCGGCCTTCACCCTATTGCAAAACATTCGCAATAGGGGATTCAGATGAGTGGTTTGAGACTATCCGCGCGTAAAGCAATGTCCAGCATTCGGGGAGCAACCCGGCTGAAGCGGCCGGCCTTGGCTGGCTCCCTGCTGGCCTATGCGCTTATGTCGGCGGCGCCGGCGGTTGCGCAGGATAGCAACGAGGCCGACATCGTCGTGAACGCCTATCGTCCGGCCGAGACGATCGACGCATCGACCAAGACGACCACCCCGCCGCGCGAGACGCCGCAATCGGTGTCTGTCATCACCCGCGACGAACTGGACGCGCGCGGCGTGCA
Organism: Sphingobium sp. BHU LFT2; assembly: GCF_018604485.1. Classification (NCBI taxonomy): domain Bacteria; kingdom Pseudomonadati; phylum Pseudomonadota; class Alphaproteobacteria; order Sphingomonadales; family Sphingobiaceae; genus Sphingobium; species Sphingobium sp. BHU LFT2. Next base: position 65,332 of record NZ_JAFCGW010000013.1, on the reverse strand, counting down.
GACGCTTAACGAAGCCACCCGCTATGTCGCCGGCGTCCTACCCGAAAGCCAGGGCATGGATAACCGCATCGACGACATGTACATCCGCGGCTTCGATGCGGGTGGATTTGCCAGCAACATCATGCTCGACGGACTGCGGATGCCGTCCGACAGTTCCTCGAGCTGGAACCACGCGGCCTATAACAATTGGAACATGGAGCGCGTCGAGGTGCTGAAAGGCCCGTCGAGCGTCCTCTATGGCCAGCTAGCGCCCGGCGGCATGGTCAACCAGATCAGCAAGACGCCGCGAGCGGGGCAGCCGCAGGTGCTGCAATTGCTGACGGACGAATATGGCAAATACCAGGCCGCCTTCGACCTCGGGCAGGCCAATGAGAGCGGCAGCGTTTCGGCGCGCTTCGTCGGCCTGTTCAAGGACGGTGGCACGCAACTCGAACATGTCGATCACCAGCAATGGTTTCTGGCGCCAAGCGTCGCCTTCGAGATGAGCGAGAGGACGAAGCTCACGCTGCAGGCCTTCTACCAGGAAGACAGCGGCGGCAGCACCTTCCAATTCCTGCCCTATCAGGGATCGGTGATCCCGGCGGCGGAGGGATATATCGACAACCGTACGTTCCTCGGCGAACCGGACTGGAACGTTTATGATCGTACGGTCTGGTCGGCAGGCTGGCAGTTCGAGCACAAGTTCAGCGACGCGCTCAAGCTCAGCCAGAATGCGCGCTTCACCCATGTCGACTCGCTCTATCGCGCCACCGTCGTTTATGGCGTGCGCGGGCAGACCGTCACCAATCCGAATACGCTGACGAACGGGCGCATTCTCCCGCGCCGTGCGGTCCAGGGTGAAGGCGATTCCAACGGCTACACTATCGACACGCGGCTCGAAGGCCGGTTCGCCACTGGCGGCATCGAGCATGTCATGCTGGCGGGCTTCGACTGGCAGCGGACCAAGTGGGATTTCCTGCGCAAGCAGGCGGCGGTGTCGCAGACCGCGATCCAGATCGACATCTACGATCCCGTCTACACGCATTATGATTTCGCGCCTACGCTGGTCAATCAGGTCGGCACGCGCGAGACCGACAGCCAGAGCGGCGCCTATCTCCAGGACCAGATCGCGGCAGGCAATTGGCGACTGACCATGAGCGGCCGCTACGACTGGGCGAAGATCAACTCGCTCAACACGCTGAACAATGCGGCCACCCGGTCGCGGAACGAAGCCTTTTCGGGCCGCGTAGGCCTGCTCTATGCCTTCCCTAACGGCCTGTCGCCCTATGCCAGCTTCTCGCAGTCGTTCCAGCCCGCGATCGGCACGGCGCGCGACGGCAGCACCTTCAAGGCGATCACCGCCGATCAATGGGAAATCGGCCTCAAATATGAGCCCCGGACGATCGACGGCATGATCACCCTTTCGGCGTTCGACCTGCGGCAGAAGAATGTCCTCACCGCCGACCCGCAGAATACGAGCACCGAATCCTACCAGGTGCAGACGGGCGAGGTCCGCATCCGCGGCATCGAACTCGAGGGCCGTGTAACCCCGCTTCCGGGCTTCAGCGTCATCGGGGCGGCGACCGTATTCGATTCCAAGGTCACGCGGGATACGACGAACCAGGGCAACCGGATGATCCGGGTTCCAGACTGGATGGGCTCTCTCTGGCTTGACTATAGTTTTCAGCAAGGCGCGCTGACCGGCCTGAGCCTGGCCGCCGGCGCCCGCTATGTCGACGATACCTATGGTGATCTTGCCAACACCCTGCATATCGACGCCTATCATCTCTTCGACGCGGCGATCCGCTACGATCTCGGGCAGATCGGCGGCGCGAAGGCCTTGCTTTCCATCAACGGAAGCAACCTTGCAAACAAGCGCTATGTCGCCACCTGCTCAGCCCTGACGGCCTGCTATTATGGCTCGGGCCGGACACTGACCGGATCGATCAGGCTGAGCTGGTAACCTCTGGCCCGGGCGCGGCGTCGCTCAATTGAGCATGGCGCCGCGCTCTGCCGATGGGGGATGCCCGAACTGACGGCGGTAGGCGGCGGTGAAGGCGGCCGGACTACCGAAGCCGACGCGGTAGCCCGCTTCAGCGATACCGAGCCCCTGATCGAGGATGAGTTCTCGCGCAAACTTCAGTCTTTCGACCCGCACATAGGCGAACAAGGTCATCCCGTAAGCCGTCTTGAAATTCTCCTGCAGGGTGGTGAGGTTCACGCCGACCTGTCGGGCGAGCTCCAGCGAACTCGGCGGATCGGCCAGGCGCGCATCGAGTATTTCGCGCGCCTCGGTCACCCGGCCAAGGTGCAAACGACCGAGTTGACGGGCGAGCCTGTCCTCATCGCGCAGCAGGAACGCTATCTCGAGCACGAACTGCAGCGCGCTGGATTCCAGGAACAGAGCCGCCAGCGGCCCGCGATAGGGGTGATCGAGAAGGCGTACCGCTATCTGCGTCAGCGCGCGCGAGGAGGGCAGCACGGCCGAACGCGAGCCGGGCTGCAAATACTGATGGAGCAGTGCAAGACCGTCGTCGGCCACATCCGCTCCAAAACGCTCGAGAAAGTCGGGGTTCAGCGTCACCCCGGCGCCGCGGCTGCGGGTACCAGCGCGCCAGAGCCGGTCGCATTGCGTGGCTTGGCCGAGACCGAAGAGGAATGGTCGCCCGCGTGTCTGCATGACGGGATCATATCCCCGGATGCCGATCGGCGCGACTTCGCCCGCGAGGAGAAGGCCGCAGCTTAGAGATCGTTCCTTGCGGGCATCGAAGGCACAATCGCCCAGATAGAGGACGTCATGCATATTGACGTAGAGCCCAGTCTGGACCTCGCGCGAGAACAGCTGGCCCGAGATGATGGTTCGCTCGGGGCCTGCGCCCTCGATATCAACATCGCTAGCGTTCAGCACCGGCTGCGCTGCCTGTTTCAAAACGTCCGCGACCGATAGCGCGGCGGCCGTCGAAGGCATGACATTCCCACCTTGTCCAGGAGGCATCCTGCACAGCCGTGCGCGAAACCCCCGCGATTGCACGATAGCATTCCCGCATCTCGCGATAGGCGTCAGGCTTGCGCTTTCCGGTCTAACGCATTTAATGCGATTCATTCGCAACAATAGCGCCCCCTGTGGCCGGTGCAAGCATATTGATGGAGGCTGATCCCGCGATGGACGGAATGACGGTAACGCGTCGGCATGCGGTTATGACTTTCGGCCTCGCACTCCTGGGCGGCGGCCTTGGTGGGTGCGGGAAAAGTGCTGATGGTTCGACGTCGCCGAGTGAGAGAAGCATCCGCTTCACCAATGCGGACGGTACTGTCACCGACATTCCTGCCAAACCGCATCGCATTCTCTCTACGGCTGCGTCGGTGACCGGCACCTTACTTGCCATCGATGCGCCGCTGATCGCCAGCGCCTCTGCCGCCAATGGTCAGTATTTTCCCCAATGGGCGGGCGTCGCGAAAGAGCGCGGCATCGAAAATATTTGGCCAGCCGGCGATGTCGATATCGAGGCTGCCATTGCGGTAGAGCCCGACCTCATCGTGGTCTCGACGGGCGGCGCCGATTCCGCTCTCGCGCAGCGCGCTGAGCTCCAGGCGATCGCGCCCACCATATTGGTCGATTATGGAAGCCAGTCCTGGCAGGATCTGGCGATCCAGCTCGGCAAGGCAGCGAGTCTCGAAAAGCAGGCGGCGGCGCGAATCGCCGCGTTCGACCGCTATGTCGCGGACGCTCGCGGAAAGATCGCCGTGCCGGCGGGTAAGGTGAACATCATCAGCTATAATGGATCGGGCACGACCAATCCGATCGCAACCGCCAATGGCGCGCATGGCCGCCTCCTTTCCGGCCTTGGCTTCACAGTCGAAGACCCGGATCCGGCCTGGCACGCCGCCTCGGAGGCCCGGGGCGACTTCGTCTGGGCCCCCTATGAGATGCTGCCCCGGCTGACCGCAGCGACGACCTTCCTGCTGCGCGCGAATGACGAACGCGTTGCGGCGTTTCTGGGCGATCCGGTTCTTGCTAATCTGCCATCGGTCCGCACGCGACAGGTTCAGAGCCTGGGCGCCAACAGCTTCCGGATCGACTATTATAGCGCGACCCAGATCGTCGACGGTATCGTCAAGACCTTCGGGAAATGATGGATGCGAATGTCAGCGATCAACGCTTGCGGCATCAACACCAGGGGCTCTGGCTGGTGGCCGGAATTGCCGGGGTCCTGTTGCTGGCGGCGGCAAGCATAGCCATCGGCGCGGAAGATCTGTCGCCCGGGCAGGCTTGGGATGCCGTGACCGCGTTCGATCCGGCCGACAACCGGCATCTTCTGGTCCGGCATCTGCGCATCCCCCGTGCTCTGGCAGCGCTTCTGGTGGGCGCGGCGCTGGGCGCGGCCGGCGTGGTGATGCAGGCGCTGACGCGCAATCCGCTCGCGGACCCGGGTCTCCTGGGCGTCAATGCCGGCGCGGCCGCGGGCATCGCGATCGCCATCGCCTTCTTCGGACAGGCCGAGGCTGGTGCCTACGTCTGGTTCGGCCTTGGGGGCGCAGCGCTTTCCGGTCTGGCCGTCTATCTGCTTGGCGGAGTGCGCCAGGGCATGAATCCGGTGCGGGTGGTGCTTGCCGGATCGGCGCTGACGGTCATGTTCTTGGCTCTCACCCACATGGTGACGATCAACAGCGAAGCCGAAGTGTTCGACCAGTTCCGGCACTGGACGGTGGGCTCCCTCGAAGGGCGCGGCTTTGCCGCCCTTGGCGCGGTCGCCCTGCCGATCGGCGCCGGACTGCTGATCGTGGCAGGACTTGCCCGCAGGCTCGACGCCGTCGCGCTCGGCGACGATCTGGCCCGCTCGCTGGGCAGCCATCCAGGCCGGACGTGGGCGCTGGCCGCCTTCGCAGTGATTCTGCTTGCGGGAGCCGCCACCGCCGCAGCTGGACCGATCACCTTCCTTGGCCTGACTGCCCCGCATGCCGCGCGCGCGATCGTAGGGACAGCGCATCGCCGCCTCCTTCCCGGGGCGATGCTGTTGTCGGCCGGCACGATGATCGTGGCGGACATGGCCGGACGGATGGTCGCGCGCCCCGGAGAAGTCGGTGTCGGCATCATGATCGCACTCATCGGCGGCCCTTTCTTCATCGCGCTGGTGCGCGGGCGAAGGCTCGGCCATTCATGACGGGCACGCCAATCACGGCCCATGGCAGGCGCATCGTCTCGCGTACGGGCGGCCTGTCGCTGATCCTGTCGCCCAGAGCGTTGCTGCTCGGAGCGGGTCTGCTGTTCATGCTTCTGATCCTGGCTCTTGTGGCCCTCACCATGGGCCGGATCGATGTGCCCTTCGCGCAGGTGGCCGCGATCCTCGCCGGGACTTCGAACGACGAAGCAGCCAGCAGGATCATCCTCGGCATCCGTCTGCCGCGCGTCATCACCGCTTGCGGAGCCGGCGCTGCACTCGGCGTCTCCGGGGCAATCTTCCAGTCCGTGTCACGCAATGTGCTGGGCTCACCCGATGTCATCGGGTTCCTCACGGGAGCGGCGACCGGCGCCATTGGCTGGATCGTTCTTGTCGGGGCATCGCCGCTTCCCGTTGCGGCTGCCGCCGTCACCGGCGGTCTGCTGACGGCGATCCTTGTCTATCTCCTTGCGCTTCGTGATGGTGCGGTCGCGAGCCAAAGCCTGGTGCTGATCGGGATCGGCGTCGGCTCTGTCCTCTCCGCTCTGAACGGCCTGCTGCTGGCGCGTGGACAGCTCGACAATGCGGTCATGGCCAATCTGTGGCTGGCCGGATCGCTTAGTGCCCGCAACTGGGGGCATGCGTTGCCGGTTGCCCTTGGCGTCCTGCTCCTGACACCGCTGGCGATGCTGTGCGCCCGACCACTCCGCATGATCGAGCTTGGCGACGATATGGCCTGCCAGCTTGGCGTTCGCGTCGGGAGTTGCCGCCTTGGCGCCATGGCCATCGCCGTCGTGCTGGCGGCGCTCGCGACCGGCGCGGCCGGGCCGATCGCTTTCATCGCATTGGCCGCCCCTCAGATTGCGCGGAATCTGGTGCGGGATGGGGATATGCCGGTTCTGACGGCCGCGCTCACCGGCGCTGTGCTGCTGATGCTCGCCGATGTCCTGACACAGGCTCTGTCCTTCGGGGCGACGCTGCCGATCGGTCGCGTGACCGGTCTTATCGGCGGCCTCTATCTTGCCTGGCTCATTACCCGATCGAGGGAATTGTGACGACCAGTATGCATGACGACAGCGCGATCCTGCGCGGTGAGAGCCTGACCCTGCGATATGATGCGCGCGAGATCACGCATGGTCTCGATATCGCCATTCCGGCCGGCCGGATCAGCATTATCGTTGGCCCCAACGCCTGCGGCAAATCGACCCTGCTGCGCGCCCTGTCCCGGCTGCTTGCCCCCTCTTCCGGCCGTGTTTTGCTCCATGGCCGTGACCTGCGGGACTGGAAGGCGCGCGATCTGGCGCGCACCATGGCGCTCCTGCCGCAATCATCGATCGCACCGCAGGGCATAAGCGTCGCCGATCTGGTCTCGCGCGGTCGCTATCCGCATCAGAGCCTGCTGCGCCAATGGTCCCCAGAAGATGAACGGGCGGTCGATGCGGCGATGGCCGACACGTGGATCAGCGATCTTGCCGATCGTCCGGTCCATGCCCTCTCGGGCGGACAGCGCCAACGTGTCTGGCTGGCGATGACGCTCGCGCAGGATACGCCGCTCGTGCTGCTCGACGAGCCGACCACCTATCTCGACATCGCCCATCAGCTCGAGCTGCTCGACCTGTGCCGGCATCTCAACCGGACCAAAGGGCGAACGCTGGTAATGGTGCTGCACGACCTCAATCTGGCGGCGCGCTATGCCGACAATATGATCGCGATGAAGGCAGGTGCTATCGTCGCTACTGGCACGCCAGCAGTTGTGCTTACGCGCGAGAGGATTGCGCAGATATTCGGCATGGACTCGCTGGTCATGCCCGATCCTGTCACTGGCGCGCCGATGGTCGTGCCCGTCAGTAGCCAGACCGGGGCGTACGCATGACGACGACACCGCCGCTATGCGTCGGACTCAGCCTTGCGGTCACCTGGCTGACCGGCAATGGGTGGCGCAGACCCGATAGCCGGGTCGAGGACATATTTTCGAGCGACTTCTACATCGACATCGCCCGGCGTGCGGAAGCGGCGGGGGTCGATTTTCTGTTCCGCCCGGATTCGCTGTTCCTCGATCCCGGCGCACTTAGCAAGTCGCCAGGGTTCAGCAGCCTGGATCCAACGCTGCTTCTCGCCACCCTCGCCCGCGAGACCCAGCGCATCGGGCTTGTGACGACCGCGTCCACCAGTTTCTACCCGCCCTATATCATCGCCCGGCAGCTACAATCGCTCCACTGGCTCAGCAATGGGCGGGCGGGCTGGAATATCGTCACCTCCATGGACGGAAGCGGCAATTTCGGGAGCGAGCCCTTCCCGTCTTCGGCCCAGCGCTATGCCCAGGCGGCCGAATTCATCGATGTCGTGCAGGCGCTGTGGTCGAGCTATCCGGCGGAGGCGCTGGTCTATGATCGGGGCAACGGACTCTATGGGCATGCTGATCGGGTCCGACCGATCAGACATCGTAGCGCGCACTTCACGGTCGAAGGGCCGCTCAACCTGCCAGCATTCCCGGGTAGACGCATTCCGCTATTTCAGGCGGGCGCCTCGCATGAAGGACGAGATTTCGCGGCTCGGGTCGCCGATGGCGTATTTGCCGCAACGCCCGACATGACCGCAGCTATCGAACTGCGCCAGGATATTCGTAAACGTGCCGCGCGCCATGGACGCGATCCCGACGCCGTGCGCGTCCTGCCGGGGCTTAGCCTTTATCTTGCGGACAGCGAGGCGGAAGCCCGGGATATGTTTGCCGAAACGCATCGGGGTCTGGGCGAGGCCCGAAGATATCGCGTGATCGCGGATAATCTTGGTCTGGATGTGAGCTCGATGCCGGAGGGCGAGAAGATCACGCTGGAGATGTTGCCGGATGAGGACCGGAACGTGCGCAGCCGGACGCACGCAGCTCTTTTGCGCCGCCTGATCGCACGCGATGCGCCAACGGTTGGTGATCTTCTTTCTCGGCCCGAGGTTGCAGGATCGGCGCACTGGCTCTTCGTAGGGCGGCCTGCCGATGCGGTGCGCGAGATAGAGCGGTGGGCACATGTGGGAGCGATTGACGGTTTCATCGCATTGCCCGGCGGGTCTGATCGCTCAGTGGCACTGCTGTTGGGCGAACTATTGCCTAACCTGCAATTGAGTGGGCTCTTCCGATCCAACCTATCAGGATTGTCAACCGAACAGAGGGTTTGACCCCTTCGTCGAACTGAGAAACTGACCCCCGCTCACGGCGCGGTGATTTCGGTGTTCTCGAGCGTAGGTCCGGTCTTCCGTAGAGGACCGGACCTACGCTCTTCGCGAACCGGTTCGATGTGCGTGATGCACTGCTTGGAACAGAGGCAACTTGGGGACGCCCTGAGCACTTCCAGTTAGATGGAGACACATTCTCGCAAGTCTCAGGCCCCACCCTGCGCCGCAGTGCCAAAAGCGTGATAATAGTCGACGACGACGTGGAGATGAGCTTCGACGATCCTGCATCCAACTCACGCCCCGACGATTTCCGTTTCCACTAGTTGGATGCAAAACACGCCCGGATCGACTACGAAGGCATGGAACCCTTCGAACTCATTCGATCAGATAAGAAGGCTCCGCAGCTTGGGCCATGGGCCCCCGATCGCAATTACACCCGTTTGATCGTGCGCCCGACCAATGCCGAAATGACGGCAATATTCAACGCTGACCAGGCAGATCGCCGTGCGGCAAATATCGATTGGTCCAAAGCCTGACGACTTCCTGCAAGCCCATCTTTTGGCAATGATTGCCGTGGCGAGGGGCAAACCCGGTGCTCTTTAGATCGCGTCTGCTACGTTCGCTACCTCCGCAACATCGGTAGCCCGCAAATCTTAGCTAGGGTCCAAACCCAATCAGCCTCTTGAAAATGCGTGCATGGGTTGATTCAAGGTTGCCATCCACGATGGATGGAGGCTCCTGTCGATGTCGCGCTCGTTGTTTTGGTTGTCGGATGAAGCCTGGCTTGCGATCGAGCCTCACCTGCCGAAGAACCAGCCCGGTGCCCGCCGGGTGGACGATCGGCGTGTGATCTCAGGTATCCTGCATGTTCTGAAGTCCGGTTGCCGGTGGTGCGACTGCCCAGCGGACTACGGGCCTTCCACGACGATCTATAACCGCTTCAACCGCTGGTCGCGGCGAGGCTTCTGGACAAAATTGCTCGATGCCCTGTCCGAAGCAGGCGCGGTCACGAAGAGCACCGCGATCGACAGCACATACATCAAGGCCCAGCGCTCGGCGTTTGGCGGAAAAGGGGGCGCCAGACGCAGGCGATCGGCCGTTCTCGCGGCGGCTGGACAACCAAGGTCCATGCCCTGACCGACGTGCTTGGCCGACCCTACGCACTGATGCTGACCGCCGGCAATGTCAGCGACGTGAAGGCCGCCCCGGCCCTGCTCGAACGCGCGGGCCACATGCGCTACCTGCTCGGCGACAAAGGCTACGATGCCAACAGCTTGCGCAAGACCCTGCGCGAGAACGGCACCAGCCCTGTCATCCCAGGCAGGCGCAATCGCAAGCGCGCCATCCGCTACGATCAGCAGCGCTACCGGGGGCGACATCTCATCGAGAACGCCTTCTGCCGGATCAAGGACTTCCGCCGCGTAGCAACCCGTTACGACAAGCTGGCCGCCAACTTCCTGTCAGGCGTAGCGCTCGTCACTGCATTGGCGTTCTGGCTTTGATTGAGTCTCGGGCCTAGACACTCAGACCTAACCAAACCGGCAGCAGGCCACTTAATGGTCTATAGTTTGACGGCGGAACTGCGGGCTAATGGCCGAGCAGTCATTGGCTATGATGCCGTCCCCGGTGATGGAGACAAGCTAATCGAAGTCGCGGACGCCACCCCAGATGGCGGCTTGTTCTTTGGACACGGACGCGCGCACGTAAGTGGCCGAAGGGTTCAGACCGATCACTTGCCAAAGCAGATGAAGGCACGGACGAACGGGATCATTCCTGACTACGGCCAGTTCTACGGCTTGAAAATTGTGACCGCTGCGTTTCGTGATATTGTCGAACGGCTCGAACCCGGCGTGCATCAATTCCTACCCATGCAGATTGTCGGGGCGCGTAGGTCCGTCATAGCCAATATGTTTTTCATGGTGGTCTGCAATCGGCTCGACAGCGTGGACCGGCAAGAGACAACACTCTTGCCCGCTCATGGCATCCATTGGATGCCGGGGCGTGAAGTCCCGCGCGAGCAATGGCCTCCTGATTTCGATCCGAATGTCAAAGGGCGGGTGGTGTTCAACTCTAGTCAGATCGGAGCTCACCATCTTTGGTATGACAAGCATCATGGCAACGGCCCTTTCATGTCGGATAAATTGGCCGAAACGCTGCGTAGCGCCGGAATGACGGGCATGAACTTGGTCCATCTGGACGAAGTGTAAGGCGGGAGCGACCCGCAGCGAGGGGCTGGCCCGGCCCGCTTTGCATCAGGGCGGGAAAGACACGGCGGGTAGCGGCTATCGCCTGTTTGTCGGCCACCAACCGAGATGAAGTATCGTGTTAGCTACAGGTGGAGACCGAGAAATGACGCGCCGGGGACCGGATTGAAAGAGATCGGCTCGGCGGCGACAAAACCGAGAGCTTCATACAGCTTGCGCGCGGGAACGAACTTCGCCTGCACATCTAACCTCATCTCGCTATAGCCCGCAGTGCGCGCTTCTTCGATCAGGCGTTCGGCGAGGGCGCGACCAAGATGGCGTCCTTGAGCATGGGGACGAACATATAGTCGCTTCATTTCACAAATTTCAGGAGTGACTTGGCGCATCGCAACGCAACCTTCAATTTCGCCCTCCTGGTCCGCGAGTAGAACGCATCCTTTGGGCGAAGCATACTTGCCCGGCAGATTGGCGAACTCTGCATCGTTGTTCTGATAATCGAGGTTCACCGGGGAATTGGCAACAAACTCACGCCAGATGCCCAGCACCGCCGCTGCATCGTCGGGAAAGAACGCGTGCCGGATGATCGCCATAGCTTGAATATCATACCGGCGATCATGGCTGCTATAAGGCATGTTGTTGAGCGCATTGTGGTGATGCAGGACAGCCATCAACAAACACAGGGCTCGCGGCGCGGCGTCAGAAGCCTGTCTGTCGTCCGTGAGGTCAAGCGAGTTAAAACTACTGCCAGTCGATTATCGTCAGTCTCGGCCAGCACTTCCGCCAGCGCGCTACCTTCGCCTCGTAGATAGCTTGGGTAATCTGCACCTTATTGGGTCGCACCGTGCAGTTCAGCAGATCATCCAAGCCAAAGGGGGCGAAGATCGAGATAGTCGCCGCAGCATCAGGCCGGATCGCGACCGCTCCCGCCGTCGTCGGGAAAGTCGAAATGGCATGTTCGCTCGATTGGTAGGGCGCGATCGGATAGCCGAACTTCGCCTGATACCAGAGATGGACGCGCGCCTGGTTCTTAGCGTCGATCCATAGCGGCACATCGGGGAGCAAGGCGCGGATGCGCGCCGCATGGTGCGCCTCGCCCTCTTCCGACAGATCGGCGGCGTCGAAATAGACCAGATCGATATCCGCCAGGCCATATTCCGGCGACAGGCCGAATGCGGTGTTCCATGCCGTTTGTGCGATGGCGCTGCCCGACAGCCAGCAATCAGGCAAGGCGACAGCATCTCAGCGACCCAAGATGGTGCTGAGGATCGGGCTTGCCGCCACGATCGCGCGCAGACTGCTATCCGCCGGGATCGTCATTGCTGTGCTTGCTCCATAAGCCAATCGCGCAGGGCGGAAATGAGGCGTTCGTTGCGTGGCGGCGTGCGATGCACGAAATAATAGCCTTCCGATAATTGGATTGGATCAGCTAGGCTTTGGAGCCTGCCCGCCGTGAGGTGGCCCTGAACATAAGCTAGGTCCATCATCGCTATGCCCGCGCCGGACAGCGCGGCATCGAGGGCCTGCGCGCGCGTTTCCACGATCAATCCCTCGCCGGAAGGCTTGCCGGGCCGTCCGGATCGGCTCCACCATGTCGGCCAGTCTCTATAGCGCGACCGTGCCCGGATAATCGTTGCACTCTCGATATCGGTGATCGTCGGTATGGCTATGGGCACCAGCGTTTCACGAAAGAGCAACGTCGTGCTGAATCCTTCCCATTCACCAAGGCCGTGGCGGATAGCGCAGTCGAACGCCTCATTATCAAGGTCCACGGTCCGCCGGGTCGTGGAAATGGCGAGCATTATATCCGGATGGCGAGCCTGAAAGCCGCTAATGCGGGGGAGCAGCCAATGGGAGGCGAATGTCGCGACGGTGCTCAACCGGATTTGCATTCGCCGCTGATGCAGCGGTTCGACAGCAGCCTCGATCCGTTCGATGGCATCGCCCATCGCCGCCAGCAACGCCTCGGCATCGTCGGTCAGGCCGGAGCTTCTCCCTGCCTTGCGGAGCAGCCTGACGCCAAGCTGGCCTTCCAGATCAGCAATGCGATGCGAAATAGCCGAGCGCGTCACCCCGAGTTCGGTGGCGGCAGCGGTCAGACTGCCGGCACGCGCGAGCTTCGACAGCGCATGCAGTCCCTTCATGGATGGCAGCGATCCAGTGCCCATTTATGATCCGTCGCCAATGGTGAGGTTAATTCACGGGTTTCAGCACCGGATTAGGTTATGGTCGTCGAAACACCAGCGGAATCTATGATGGACGTGAACCACTTCGGGCAGCTTGCCCGCTACAATGCATGGGCGAATGCCCGCCTCTATGGTGTCGTCGCGACGCTACCCGACGAAGCGTATCGGCGGCCGATCGGGCTGTTCTTCCGGAGTCTGCATGGCACGCTGAACCATCTTCTGGGCGTGGACCGGCTATGGTTGAAGCGCCTTACCGGCGAGGGAGATCACCCCAATCGGCTCGACGCGATCGCTTATGACAATTTGCGCGACTTGGCGCAGGCGCGCGTAGCAGAGGATGAACGGATCATCGCCGTGATGGATGGCTACAACGCCTTAGCGCTCAGCAGGCGGCATCCCTATCGCACCACATCCGGGCAACCGCAGGAACAGGTGCTTGGCGACATCCTCCTGCATTTCTTCAACCATCAGACCCATCATCGGGGTCAAGCCCATGCCGGTCTGTCGATCCTTACAGACGCCGAGCCGCCATCCCTAGACCTTCTCGTGTTCCAGCGTGGCGCGCCTACACCCGATCTTGCCGCTCTTCTAACAATGCCTAAAAGGTAAGGTGCGACCGCACACAATTAGCGAGAAGCTCCGGCCCAGCCTGTTGGCAAGCACACGGCGGGCGGCATGGCGGCAAAAGCCTGTTTGTCGCCACCCCCGGCACCTTCCTGAAATCGGTGGTGAAGCGGGAACGAGAAACGCTTCTCAAAACCGCCCATGCCCGTTTTGGGAAAAGGCAGAGCACGACCTACACTCTGTTGCTATAGCATTGGCTGCATCACTAGGCGGCACTAGCATGTCCCGGTTAGCGTGCATTCCATGAAAGCGGCAACGGAACTGGGAGTGAGATCGGGATGGACAGCAAGGAGTATCGGGGTCGTTGCGTTCGTCGCGTTGCTCGGATGGGAGGCCCCTGGCATGGCTAATCAACCCGGTCACGTCACCGGCATCGGTGGCATCTTCGTCAGGAGCCAGGACCCCAAAGCACTGACACAGTGGTACAAGGAGGTGCTCGGGCTCGATGTTGCCTCATGGGGTGGGGCAGCAATGCCCTTCGACGCACCCGGCCATCCGCCGAAGGTGTCATGGATGGCTTTTCCGGACGCCGCGGATCACATCACGCCCTCCACGCGGGAGTTCATGATCAACTTCGCCGTAGACCATATGGACGCGATGATCGCACGCTTGACAGCGAAGGGCGTGCCCATCTTGAGGCGCGACGATGGCGACACCTTCGGCAGGTTCGCCTGGATACAGGACCCCGACGGCACCAAGATTGAGCTGTGGCAACCGAAGTAGGATGCGACCGTGGCGATCAGCAGGCCAGCTTGCGCCAAGGCGAGAGAAGCTCGTAGCGCGTCACCTCGGTCACGCCGCTCTTGGCAGTCCGCAATAGACCCCGATCGATCAGGTGAAGCACGGCGTCCTGCGCGCCGCGCTTGGAAAGCCCGGTGCGTTCGGCGAGTTGGGCGTGGCTGATCCGCGCGAAGCCTCCGTCAGATGAGGCGAACAGCGAGAGGTAGACCAGGAAAGCCGATGTACGGCGATCATGACCCACCAGATCGCGCATAAGGGTGTCGAGGACGTAAGTGTCCAATACGTACTGCTTGTCGCTCATTGCTATAGCAATTACCGTTATGACGGTGAGCCGCAACCGCTTGGCGGCCAGAAAGGTTGGCCGTGATCCGAAAGCTGAATTACGTCGGCATCCCCACCCGCGATCAGGAACGTGCGCTGACCTTCTGGACGGAGATCATGGGGTTTGTGATCGCGACCGATCGCCCGGTTGGGGAGAGGCGCTGGATAGAATTGACCATCCCTGGCGCGCAGACCGGCATCCTTTTGTTCACGCCCGAAGGCCATGAAGAAAGGGTAGGCACCTTTTTCAACGGGTCATTCGGCTGCGACAATGTGCCATACGAGTATGAGCGATTATCGGCGAAAGGTGTGACCTTCTTAGGGCCGCCGCTAGCTAAGCCTTTTCCGCACGTCTATTTCAATGATCCGGACGGCAATACCTTCTTCCTTTCTAGCAGGTAGCAGAGGGCTGTCTCGTTCCCGATTGCGACCCAGTATCGGAAGGGCAGGAGCGTCTCGAAATGCACCACAACGATGTTTCAAAAAAATGCGGTGGCTGGCAGTCGGTCGAATAGCACCATGTATGTCGCTCTGACGCTGCGCCAGCGCAGCATCGGGTTATTTGCGCTGTTATGAGCGCCCAAGTTGGTAACGGCATAGATGGGTGGCAGAATTGCTGCGAAAGTAGCGCCCCTCGCAATTTTTGTGCAGGCCGGAATGGCGATGCCAACGCAGTTAGCAATGGTCCAACCTCTCCTGGGGCTACTCCTGTTCCTCTGGATCGTCGCAGGCACGCTGATGCTGTCGCTCATTGCCCGATCATCGAGAAAGCCGGAGCGTCGCGCCATTCTGTCGGCGCTGGCCGCAGCAAGCCTCGGAAAGAAGACGGCGGGCGGCATGGCGGCAAAAGCCTGCTTGTCGGTAGCGGGGGCGGGGCGAATTAGACCTGCTGCCAATCGACTATCGTCAGTCTTGGCCAGCATTTCCGCCATCGCGCGACCTTCGCCTCATAGATAGCTTGGGTGATCTGCACCTTGTTGGGCCGCACCGTGCAGTTCAACAGATCGTCTAGGCCAAAGGGAGCGAAGATCGAGATACTCGTAGCGTCAGGCCGGATCGCGACCGCTCCCGCCGTCGTTGGAAATGTGGAAATCGCTTGTTCGCTCGATTGATAAGGCGCGATCGGATAGCCGAACTTCGCCTCATACCATAGATGAACCCGCGCCTCGTTTTTGGCGTCGATCCATATCGGAAGATCAGAAAACAGGCCCCGGATGCGAGCCGCTTGTCGAGCCTCCCTCTCTTCCGACAGATCGGCATCATCGAAATAGACCAAGTCGATGTCAGCAAGACCATGTTCGGGTGGCAGGCCAAATGCGGCGTTCCAAGCCGTTTGCGCGATGGCACTGCCTGATAGCCAGCAGTCGGGCAAATTGATGGAGGACCAGCGTTCCAAGATGGTGCTGACCAACGGGCTTGCCGCCATGATCGCCCGCAGGCTGCTATTCTGTGAGGCCACGTCCATCAGGCCAGCTAAAGGTATCCGGCTTGAAAGAGTAGGCCGAAAAACACACGGTGGGCGGCATCGCGAAAATGGCCTGTTTTCCGTACGGTGATGGATGACCGGCGATGGCCGATTGCCGATTGCCGACTGTCGGCTTGAGGCGGAAAATGAGGTAAATCAGACATTGATTCTTTACACAGGCAGCAATGATCTACCTCACAATCCTCATGACCGCGATCGCGACCGCGACAGCCGCGCAGTTAGCCATCTGGTTGAAAGAGCGCTGGACGACGGGTCATGAGGCGCGTTTCTCCAATCTCTATGCCGCGCTGTTCTTCGAGCAATATGCGACCGACTGCTCCCATCGGCTCGGCGAGAAGGACAGCTTCAACGCCTCGGGAGGCCATGCCGGCAACGATCATGGCACATTGCCCGAGCTTCCGCCGTTCCCGCCGGAGATCGAATGGAAGAAGGTTGGCGTCCGGCTGACCGAAGAGTCCTTCGCCTTCCGGGTTGCGGTGGAAGCCGCAAACGCGAAGATCGCCTATCTCTATGACTTCGATCCGCCCGATGGGGGCGATCATGAGGTGCTGACCCAGATGGCATCCCTTGGGCTCAAGGCATTGGCGGTGGCGGAACGCCTGCGCTGCGCCGCACGTCTGAGCCCAGCACCGACGCCGGACCCGGAATATACGACCGCCCGCCACCTGACCGAGCGCCAGGCGCATTCCGAAGAGCTACGCGTCAAGACACTCGAAAGCCAGCAAGCATCACACGCTGCCCTGGTCGCCGGGGCGGCGGCACTACCGGTATGACCGCCAAGCTCAACCTCGCGCTTGAGCTTGCGGGCGAGATCGAGGCCTATCCCCTCGAAGAATGCGGACCGAGCGACGATCCCGACATGATTACCGCCTATGTCGCGGGGTGGAACCGGATCGCGACCCGGTTCCTGGGTGTGGCGCGCCGCCTCGGCGATATCGAGCTTATGGACATGCTCGATGGTCGGGGGGGGCGAAGCCGAACATATCGTCGAAGCCTATGGCCACCGCGACCGTCTGATGATCGCGATCGACTATCTGCGCGAAGCAGCCGCGAGCCCTGATTATGAGGCGGCGTTGGGTCTCAATGCCGCCTTCGTCGCCCCGCAACTGCTCGACGCGCTTCGCGCAGCGGAGCGCCAGACATTCGACTATGCTAAGCTCATCCGCTTCTGCGAGGAGCTGAACGATGCTTATCGGCGGGGCCACTATCTGACGAGCGCCTTGCTGATCCGGGCGGTCATGAACCATGTGCCGCCGATCTTTGACCAGACAAGCTTCGCCGGGGTGGTGGGACAGGCGAGTCGGAGCATCAAGCCGATGCTCGAGCGGCTCGAGAAGGAAGCACGGCCGATCGCGGACCTACACACGCATTATCTAATCCGCGCGCGGGAGCCGCTGCCGACCCGGAACCAGATCGAGCCCTATAAGGGCTGTTTCGAGCTGCTGATGAACGAGATCATCGCCAAGGCCGGATAGACCAGGAACCGATGCTCGCCCCGCGTTGTCTCTGCTGGGGCGGGGCGCGATGCCGACGCTACAAGCGTCGGCGGCGGGCATCAGCGGCCCTTGAACCCCGGCAGCAAATCGATTGCGGACCTACGGGTAAGCGTCTCGTGCAGCGTTTCAAGTCGAGCGCGCAGGTCGGGAGACGGCGGACGGTCCTCTTCGATCACGGCCAATATTTGCAGCTGCGCCTCGACGATTTGAGCGAGCGCCTCCTTCATCCTGTCGTCCATCACGAGCTCCTTTACGATACTCCGCGCTTATAGAACAAATATCGAACGTAAACCAGCGCATTCACTGCTCCCCCCCTATCCGCGCGATCCAAAATAGAAGCGCTTTCCCGGAATGTTGGATCAGCTGTTCTCAGTTAGTCGGCTTTCCCAGTACCGTTCGCCCACATCAAATGTCGACCCGATCGGATCGCAATTCATGCAGGCTGTGGCCGATTGCAGTCGGGCAGCTATCGGGGAGCGGCCGCAGTGAGCTGCCTGTCGTTCAGCTTGCTCGATCCAACCCCGCACGCTGCCACGAGATGCCCGCACCTGGCCGATTGCCGCTTGGCATGGACTGAGCGAGCATAAATCAGGCGGCCACTTTGATATCTCTTCGTTATGGCACGCCCAAGATCGCTCGCTGGATGCGCTTTTCCGCTTCCGTCAGCCGCTGCGCCACCTCTCTGCATCTCCACCAGATAATTGACGAGCAAATTACAAAGATGGCAACCGGCAGAATGAGGTAGAAGCCGAAGATGAACCATGTGCCGTCTTGAAGGGCCTGCGCTTCCTGCCAAACCGTGCAGTATGCGAAGTAGCCCACGCTTACGGCGAACAAGCTGAACACGATCCAGAGTAGCACACGATTGAATTTGTGAAAGCCGATCTCTAGCCCGCTGACCTGCCCCGCCAAAGTGCGGACGTTCCTGGCCTCGGTCTTCATCAGGTTTGCCGTCACCGCACCCTTTAGTGTCGTTACCCGCCGGGAGAGGCCAGCCACGCCGGTCGCTGATACGGCTTGAATAACCGCTAGCGCGAGATACAGTCCGATTCCTACCGTCTGGACGTTAGCCAGCTGCGCGAAGGTCAGCCCGGTTGTCGTCGCTTGCCAAGGCCATAAGTCGATACACACGTGAAAATCCCTGTTGGTGCCCTCTCTAACGTCCTTAGGGCGCGCGGCCTAGACTTGGCTACCCTCGCGTCTCGCAGTGGGGTGTCTCGTACTAAGCTCCAGCGGGTGATGGACGATGGCGGCGAGTTAGACGACGAGGAAATTACATCCGTTGCGGATGAATTAGCCGTGCCGATGCACGCGCTTTTCACTCAACGCGAACTGCCGCTGTTCCCCTCCGTTGACTTCCGCACCGCCAGCCCGAAAATCGCGGGGTTTGAGAAGGGCACGCTCCAAGCCATTAGCTATGTTGAGAAGCTGTCCAACACCCTGTCTGCGCTCGACCTTGATGTTGGGCTTGACGATACTGTCGAGCAGATAAAGCCCAAAGTCTACTCGGATGAAGAAGCGATTAAACTCGCCGCGAAATGGCGGGATCGTTGGGGCATTACAGATGACCAGCAGCTAGATTGGCAGGACGCCAACAAGCTGTACATCAGCCTACGCTCGTTTATCGAGAGCCTTGGCGTTTTGGTTCTGCATCGTCCCTTCAAGACCGACGAAGCGGCCGGCCTGTACGTCCATATTGATGACGGCCCTCACACAATCGTCATTAACACGACAAATAGCAGCAAGGCTCGCAAGCTGTTCACGCTTGCTCACGAGTTTGGGCACGTCCTCCTCCGCAAGGAGGGCGTATCCAACCCCTCTATCATCCGAAATCGGGTTGAGCGTTTCTGTAACCGCTTTGCAGCCTGCTTACTCGCACCCAAGCGCCTCATCAAAGCAGCACTTGCCCGCTTTCGCTACACGCCCATCCCTGACGACGATTTCATTCGCTTGTTTGCGAAGAAGTTGGGGATCAGTCAGGAGGCAACGTACGTCCGCCTCGTTCAAACTGGCTTCTTGGCTCGCGACGACTACAGAGCGTGGAAAGCCAAGTTCGGCAACCGCTACTTCGTGCCTTCTGGCGACCAGGGGGAGAAGAGTAGCGGGGGAACACCCGATCCTTTGCGTGACAAGCGCACGCAATATGGCACGCGGCTTTTAAATTTGCTCAAGCGAGCACGGATTACTGAACAGCTAGACGAAATCGATATTTACCGCCTGAGTGGCCTTAAACCTGTCTATCAAGATCAGCTTTTTGGGGCTGCCTAGCGAATGGCGGCCGCCTCCTCTAGCGTGGTTACGCCTAAGTGGGTCATCGACCTACACGGCATGAAGGAAGCGCTCACGACAACGTCAAACTCGGCGAAGAACCGGGTAATCAGCGCGATCCAAAGCGGTGAAATGCTCATCATGCGATCGGTTTCGGATGAGCTGAAAGACCTTTATCCTCATTTGTGGGCTGCGTTCACCGCGATCCAGCCAAGGAAGTACGTCCCAACCACTGTCGCCAACAATCAGTCAGCCACGCTCTTACAGGAGCAGCACGGTTCTGGCATACTCGGCGGGCTTCCGCTTTTCGAACACTTCGAGGCGGTGGCAGTAGCACGCGGCAAGAAGTGCAAGCTAGTTTCAGCTGGCAAGGCGCTAAAAAACTGCATGCAGATTGCGAAGGGTTGCGGGCTTCCAAACGGCGACGTTACGGACATCACCGGCGTCTAGCCGTCCCTACTGGCTCTGCTGCCATTCAAGGGACAAGCGCAGAGCGGACGGTCAGCAGTCAGGAAGCGTCGCTCGGCTCGGCAACGGCGACAAGGGGCGCACTGCTGCCTGTCGACAATCACATGGCGGGCGGCACGGCGGTAACACCGTAAGCGGGGTCTGGCGGCCGCCTTGCACGCCGGGCATCCGCTGGGATGATTGCCGCTCTTTGAGCGGAGTGGACGGTGTTGGACGAGATTGAGGTTTCAGCTAGCGGTGCAGCGACTACTCATACGAGCGGTCGTATGAGTAGTCGGATAGAGGTCGTTAGCCGGGTGTCGGGCCGGCGGCGCTGGACGGTGGAGCAGAAGCTGGTCGTGCTGCGGGATGCATTTGGCCCAGAAGGTTGCGTGCGCACGGCCTGTGAACGCCATGAGGTTGGCAGCGGCTCGATCTACACTTGGCGGCGACAGGCGATCTCCGGTGAACTGGCCGGGGTGCGCAAACTGATCGAGCCCGTTTTTGCGGAGGTGCAGATCAGCGAGCAGCCAGCCTTACCTGCCCCAACGGTCGAGGCGCGCAGCGGTAGCGTGATTGGCATCGAGCTGCCGTCGGGCATCAGGGTAAGCGTGGATGCCACGGTCGATGCCGATGCTCTTTCGCGGGTGATCGGCATCCTGACGCGATGATCCCGCTGCCGCCATCGACGCGCATACTCCTGGCCTGCGGCGCGACAGACATGCGCAAGGGTTTTGACGGCCTTGCCGTGATGACGCAGCAGGTTCTGGAGCAAAGCCCGCATTCCGGAGCGCTGTTCGCCTTCCGGGGCAAGCGGGGCGATCTGGTCAAGCTGCTCTGGTATGATGGCCAGGGCATGTGCCTGTTTTCCAAGCGGATGGACCGGGGCCGGTTCGTGTGGCCATCGACCAAGACAGGGTCGGTGGTGATGACCGCAGCCCAGCTTTCCATGCTGTTGGAAGGCATCGACTGGCGACGGCCGGAGCGCACTTTCACCCCATCACTGGCGGGCTAAAAACGCCCGTTTTCTGGCGCTTTTGCTGGTATTGTGGCGGCGTTTCCGCTATTGGTGCGCGGTGTCGGACGCAGGCCTTTCCACAGCTGACAAAGACGCTCGGATCGCCGAGCTCGAAGCTGCTTTGGCGGTCGCACACGCCGATATTTCTGCTCGCGACATCCTGATCGACACGCTGCGCGTACAGATCGCGCGCCTCAAGCGGATGCAGTTCGGCAAGTCGTCCGAGAAGCTCGACGCCCAGATCGCGCAGCTTGAACTGGCGCTCGAAGAACTCGAAGGCGAGGCCATCGTCGCTGCCGCGCGTCGAGCCGATCCGGCACAGGCCGATCGGCCGTCGCCCGTTCGGGGGCTGCCCGCCCATCTGCCGCGCGAGGAACAGCGGATCGAGCCTGAGCAGGGCAACTGCGTCTGTCCCGACTGCGGCGGCGCGTTGCGGCCTCTGGGACAGGATAGCGACGAGATGCTTGATGCCGTGCCGGTGCAATGGCGTGTCGTTCGGACCATCCGGCCCAAGTATAGCTGCCGGTCCTGCGAGAAGATCGTGCAGGCGCCCGCGCCGGTAAAGGCGATAGCGCGGGGCAAGGCGACCTTCGGCACGCTGGCCCATGTCGTCGTCTCCAAGTTCGATCATCATCTGCCGCTTTACCGTCAAGCCGAGATCATGGCGGCGCAGGGCATCGAGATTGACCGCTCGACGCTGGCAGGCTGGGTCGGCCAGGCATCCGTGCTGCTCGACCCGATCGTCAGTCGCATCCGCGAGGTCGGCCTGACCGCCTCGAAGATCCATACCGATGATACGCCGGTTCCCATGCTTGACCCGGGCCGAGGCAAGACGGCAACCGGCAGGCTCTGGGCTTACGCCGTCGACGATCGCGTTTCCGGCGCCACGACCCCTTCGCTCGTCTGGTATGAGTTCACCACCGACCGCACCGGCGCCCATCCCCAGCGGCAGCTGGCCAGCTTCACCGGCTATCTCCAGGCTGATGGTTACGCCGGTTATGACAAGCTTTACGACACGAACCGCGTCACTGAGGTTGCTTGCTGGGCGCATTTCCGGCGGAAGATATTCGATATCCACGCCACCAAGCCGACGCCGCTCACCACTGAGCTGCTGGAACGCATCGGCAAGCTCTATGAGATCGAGGCAGAGGTTCGAGGACATCGGCCGGATATCCGACGACGAAGCCGGCAGGACCGCACCCAGCCATTGATCGACGAGTTGCGCCAAGCACTCGACGATGCCCTGCGCCGTCTCTCGCCCAAATCCGAGATGGCAAAGGCGATCGCCTATGGGCGCAAACGCTGGGTCGCGCTGACACGCTTCCTCGACGATGGGCGTCTGGAGATCGACAATAACATTGCAGAGCGCGCAATGCGTTGTGTGGCCCTGGGCCGTAAAAACTGGTTGTTCGCTGGCTCAAAGGCGGGCGGCGATCGCGCCGCTGCAATCTATTCCGTTATCGAGAGCGCCAAACTTAATGGTCTCGAACCACAGGCCTATATCGCCGACGTCATCGCCAAGATCGCGGGCGAATGGCCTACTGCCCGCTGGGATGAACTCATGCCGTGGAACTGGCGACCAGATCAGGAACCGATCGCCGAAGCCGCCTGATCTGCGGCCTCTAGCCCACGCTTACGTAACACCTGATTTTCGCGCATCCGTGAATGGCAAGGATTGGTGGTCAGCGAACGTAGCTGTTGATATGTGAGGCTGGAGGAAGCATCATCGGACAATGATGCAACTGCTGTTACTTGCTGCCGCTGCCAGTTCGCAGGCAATCCCAACAAGCCTACCGCTGTGCGTACCGGTCGCCTCCGATCAACTTAAGCCGACAACGTCCGATATTGAAGACCGCAAGAAGCTGCGGCAGGCATTGAACGAGCCAATGCCTGAAGGAGCGCCGATGGTAATGCTTCATGGCAAAGGCGGGCACCTTTCTACTGAGGAGTACAGCATCATTGTTGTTCGTTCGCCCGATGGACAGTGGCGCGGAACAGCAGTCGGTCGCAGTCAAATCTGGGTGGAAGGCGCGCCGTTTACCCCAATGAAACGAGCGGAATGGCTTCTCGACAAAGCGAGCGGGGAACGTCTCACTGACGCGATTTCTCGAACTTGCCCCTTCAATCGTGCTGCGGGAAATGATCCGAAGTCAGGTCCGCCGCCCCGTGGCAACATTTCAGAGAAAATAGACGTGGTGTCACCAGAGCGCCAAAAACATTCATTCTACGTAGGCGAAGGAGGTGAAGCTATCGCCGCTCTGATCCGTCCCAAAAGCTAGACATACCGCTGGCTTAAACAGCCCAAGGACCGCTTTGGAGCGGAAGCTGCCGAAGCCCCAACCCTAACGGAAATCACACGATGAGCGGCATGGCGGCTATGGCCTGTTTGCCGGTCATCTGGAGGATATTGCCGAAGAATGCGCTTCTCCGTCAGTTAGGCGGTTGTTACGCTGATCCTCAAAATGAGCAGGAGGCATTTGGTGACGACCGACCATTCCCTGGGCTGGGAAGCAGTTGCCGAAAGATTCATTGCGATCCGATCCGAGATCGGGACAGCGTTGGTGCGGTCATGGGCACAAGAATGTCTGGTGCCATCGTCGTCTATCGTGGATGTGGGATGTGGTTCCGGCGTTCCGATCGCGAAGGCGCTCAACGATGATCGGTTTGTCGTGTTTGGCATCGATGCGTCTCGCTCGCTAGTCAGAGCGTTCCGCGACAACCTTCCTACCGTCCCTGTCGCATGCGAACCGGCGCAAGATAGCTCCTTCTTCGGGCGCACCTTCGAAGGCGCTGTATCGATCGGCCTGATCTTCCTGCTTGATACAAACGATCAGCAGAAGGTGCTTGGCAAGATAGCTGACGCCCTCGATCCTGGCGGCCGATTACTTTTCAGCGCGCCACAGCAGGCTTGTGAATGGAACGACACTCTGACCGGGCGAGCCTCGCTTTCGCTCGGGGCTAATGCCTATACAACCCGCATGAAAAGGGTCGGCCTCGACCTGGTTCGTTGCCTTACCGATGACGGCGGCAACAACTACTATGACGCAGTGAGACGCTAGGTCGCGTTGACAAAATGCTTCAACCATAGCCTTGCTGCGGCGAGGTTGAGGAAGCTGAGGTAGGAAAGCGCGGTTTTCTCGAAGCGTGTCGCGATGCGGCGTTGGTGTTTGAGGAAGCCGAACATGCGCTCGACGCGATTGCGATCGCGATAGCGGCGATAGTCGGGGTGCTCTGGTGCCTTGCGATTCGAACGCGGCGGGATGACCGGCAGGATGTTGTGCAGGAGCAGGTTCTCGCGGAAACGATCGCCGTCGTAGCCCTTGTCGGCGAGCAAGGCCGCAGGCTTTGGCACCGGCATGACCATGAGCCTATCGACACCGCCGTAATCGGAAGCCTCGCCGCCCGTCAGGTAGAAGCCGAGAGGGAGGCCTTGATTGTCGCAGCGGGCGTGGACCTTGCACGTAAAGCCGCCGCGTGATCGACCAAAAGCCTGCGCAAAAGCCCCCCTTTTCCGCCCACGGCCGAGACATGACCGCGAACCGTGGTGCTGTCGATCATGTGCTGCCAGTCGTCGGTCAGGCCGAGATCGACCAGAGTTTGCAGCATGGCATCCCAGACGCCTTGCTCGGCCCAGCGCCGAAACCGGACGTAGACCGAGTTCCATTTCCCATAGCGCTCATGCATGTCGCGCCAGGGGCAGCCAACCCGCAGGACGTGCAGCATTCCATTGAGATAGCGCCGGTTATCTCCGGCCGGGCGAGCATGCCTGCCACGCTCGGGTGGGAGCAGCGGCCCGATCAATTCCCATTCTGCGTCGCTCAGGTCGCCGCGATCCATGCCTGCCCTTCCAAAAGGAAGGCTTGAATCAGAACTTCACCGGGTTGGGAATCTCTTTTGTCAACGCGACCTAATAAGGGCTTCCCCACTGCCAATTTTTCGATCTACGCTCAGAGCGGTAACGGCAAACACGCTGTGACGGCGGGTTTCGCCTGATTTTCGTCACACCGCCTCTTTTCGCAAAGGAAAGAGTTTCAGGAACGACAAAAGCATCCTCGAAACGCATCCATAACGGGGCTTCGAGAAGATTTGGAAGCTGGCAGTCTATCGAATAGCAGCGCATATGGTGCTCTGACGCTGCGCCAGACCAGCATCCGGTCATTCGCGCCAGCGAATGAGGAAGTTATGGCAGGCCAAGTTGGTAACGATGTCGATCGGCGGCAGATTGCTGCGAAAGTGGCACCCTTTGTCATTGTCGCGCTGGCCGGAATGGCGGTGCGAACGCCGCTAGCGATGGCTCATCCTCTCCCGGCGCTACTTTTGTTCCTCTGGATCGTCGCAGACACGCTGATGCTGTCGCTCATCACCCGATCATCGCGAAACCCGGAGCGCTGCGCCATTCTAGCAGCGCTGGCCGGGGCAAACATCACCGTCTGGCTGGGTTCGCCTCCGGTGATACGGGATACGCTACTCGAAATGCCGATCTTGGTGTTGGGGATGGGGACCGTCGTTCTGGGTCATGTCGCCTGGGCAGCGGCCCGAGCTAGGCGGCTCATGAACCAAGAGGGTATTGATCGTAAGGAGCGGTGGGCGGCTGCCGCATCGGAGTTCTTTTCCCCCGTACTCGTTCGATTAGCCGTGGCGGAAATGACGGTCCTCCACATGGCGTTGTTCCGCTGGGGCGGTCCGGCCGACGTGCCGGCAAACGCCCGAGCATTTGCCTACTATAAGCATCTGACCCCAATGTGCGCGACGCTGCTGATCCTGTCGGCGATTGAGATCGCGGTTTATCATCTGCTGCTTGGGCACTGGAGCCGCACCGCCACGATCGTCATGTTCATTCTGAGCGACATGGGGTTCGTGTATCTGGTTGGCCTCATCAAGTCGTTCCGGTTCAGACCGGTATTGCTGACGCCCGAAGGGGTCCGCGTACGAGCCGGTTTCCTGATCGATCAATTCGTACCACTCGACGCGATCGTCGCAATCGACGGGGCATTCACCGGCGATGACGTCCGCGACCCGGCCACCCTCAACGCGGCGCTGCTCGCTTGGCCGAACGTGATGCTGCGGTTGGGCGGCCCACTGCATCGTCGCTCGCTCCTGAAAAAGCGCGGCCCCTTTGTGCGCGTTGCGTTCCGCTTGGACGATCCTGAGCAATTCACGCGGCTCCTGGGGTGGAGGCTGGGCTTTCGCACCAGCTAGGCAGCGCGCCTTCCCGATTGCTTATTCCCAAAATTCCCCATCAGAAGTGGAGAAACTAGAAAATCTGAGGTGATGGCAATCACATGGCGGGCGGCACGGCGGCAACACCTGTTTGTCGCGTAATTGCGGCGGCTCGATCATTGTTCCGTGCTGCGTAAAGTTTTCGCAATCAGCCAAAGATGCAAAATTTGAACTGCGAGAAAGATGCCCCCAATGAATATCAGGGCGGGGATCATCATCCCTTCTTGGCCGGGCCTCGGCGTTAGGGTGAAAGAGCCAATCGCGAATAGCGATAGCACTAAGATCGCCAAGGCGGGAATGAGGCTGAGAGCAAAAACGCGGGGAGCGGACCAAATCACGGTGCTGGAAAGAGGTCGTGATCGCGAAAGCATCCACTGCATCGGAAGCTTCTGCTCCTGCTGGAAGCGCGAGTTGGCGCGAACGGACAGTACGATCATTATCACCCCTATGGCAGCGGCAAAGATGATAACGATCATGCGCCAATCCTTTCATCTCGATAGATAGCATGATGCCGGGTGTTCACAAGCTAATGACATGTCGGCAATCACATGATAGGTGCTAGGCCGCAGCGGAATTCCACAGCAATACCGTCGTGTACGGCGTTGCGCGACTATCTAATCCACTGAACTAACCGAAAAACAATGCCGGATTGATACAATGCCCGACAACCTTGAGGTCGGGGTTTTCCGTCAGGGAGTGTTGGCGCTGATATGGCGGCTCGCCGGAAGCGCTAACCTTGGGCGGCGTAATTTGTGTAGACCCGCGATCAGGCGCCGATCGTCACACGTCTTCGCGCAGAATAGAATAGACGTCCTCACAATAGAGGCGGGCGGTCTGGCAGCTTTCATCCCAGAAATGCGTTCCGGCGCGGAGGCGCGCTGCCACCCAGAGTCCGGTGTCCAGGGTGCGCCAGATGCCGATGGCGGTCCACAGCCCATGCGGAGAATATTCAAACCAGAGCTGGCGGCCGAGCTGGCCGCATTTCATCTGAAATGCCCAGCCGCGACGGTGGCGCTCGGCCCTGACGTCATTCCCCGCATATAGGCCGGGCAGGATGCGTTCCATGCTTTCGCCGTGGCGGATCATCGTGAGGCCCCGGCGGATTCAAGCCGTTCGGCCTGGAAGATGTCGGTTGCCCACTGCGCAATCCACGGTTCGGAAATCTCATCGTGCGACAGTTGCCCCTCTTCGATCAGCGCACGGATTTCGGCGCGGGCCTGTGCAATGACCCTCTCCCATGGATCGCGTGGCAGTCGGTCATCGGGGCCGAGCGGCAGCTCGCCCTGTATGGGCGTGGGAGCGAGCGCGGACCGCGCATATTGGCGGCGTGCCCATCTTTCCATATGATCGGCGACGAAGGCGTCGGTTTTGGAGATGCCGCGCTGGCGCGCCTCAATTCTGCTGGTGAGGCCGAATGCCTGGCTGTCTGTCGACGCGACACGATGTTCGAGCCCGCTGAGCTTGCTGAGGGCCGTGCCCTTTATGCC
This sequence comes from Sphingobium sp. BHU LFT2, assembly GCF_018604485.1. Lineage (NCBI taxonomy): Bacteria > Pseudomonadati > Pseudomonadota > Alphaproteobacteria > Sphingomonadales > Sphingobiaceae > Sphingobium > Sphingobium sp. BHU LFT2. The sequence goes on along the minus strand of NZ_JAFCGW010000013.1, from coordinate 37,534 downwards.
GAACCCGTGAATCATCGTCTTGGCGCTGAGAATGCGATCGAGATGCTCGAAGATAGCGATCACCCCATCGCTGCCGCCTACGGGTCTGCGGCACATGGAGCCGATACCGATCAGAGGTACGGCCCCGATGATATCGCCCAGCGCATCGATGCAGTTTTCATAGTCGCCTGCGACCCGGCCTTGTATTACCGGCATGAAGCGATGGGCAATGCCGCGGTCATGAGCGCCGCGCCAGCAATCGCGGTTGACCCGGATGGTTCTTGAAATCCGGTCGCGCACCTCGTCACGATCGGGTGCGATCTCGGGTTCGACGCAATAGTCCATGCTAGCGAACCAGCGGAACGGATAGCTTGCGGCGAGATCGAGATAATCCTCGGTTGCCCAAGGATATGCATGGTATCGCGACAAAGCCACGAACCCCGCACTGTCCAATGCAATGCTGGACAATCCGCCGGCATTTTTCAGCAAATCGAGGCGCCACCCCTGCCATTCTGGCCAGCCCTTGCTGCGATTCCAGCGCGAGAGCGCGTTCGCCGAGATGAGTGTCGGCACCTGCATGGTACGGGCGCGGTTCAATATCGGCCCCTCGCGCAGGTGCGGAAGGCCGACCATGATCTCGATCGCCATGGGGTCAGGCCGCGTGCCAGCAGCACCAGCGCTCTGCGGCCTGCCGAGCGCTGAGCAGGCCATGATGCGCGCTACACCATCTGCGGAAAGATGGATCGAGAGCAAGAGCGGGGTCGCCGAGTTGACCGATCACATCCTGGACGAAGACGTCGGCTGGATCCTCGCCGAGCCCGGCGCGCGCGTCGGTGATGGCCATCTGAAGCCGCGCCGCCATCTTCTCGGCTTCCACGATAGAAACATCCTCTACGGCGCGCATGCGGCCTCGTGGTCCGCAGATGGCAAGCGTTATGACTGTCATCCCGGCCGGCGTCCGGCTGAGTGCGGTGATATGGACATGATGGAACATGCCGGTCTCCAGCAATGTGAAATCTTGGACGGTCAGAAAAGGCTCAGCTGTTGCGGCATGGCCGGTGGCGAAGCCCGTGGCTCGCGTGACGGTGAATCTGCATGGTTGATCGGGACTGGCACAGGCGGCACTTCGACAGCATGGACAAGCGTCTCACCGGCAGGCTTGTGGCGTCGTCGATCAGCGAGCCGGGCGTTCCATCCGCCCAGGATATGGGCCGGTGTATACCAATGCTCGGCCGTTTCACCCGAAAGAGAGTTTCCGACCATGAGATGCGCCGGCACATGCAGCAGAGAGAGCTGGACATAAGCCATGTGGATCGCGCGCGGGTCGATATCGATCGCGGTGACATGAAGATGGCGCTGATAGTTTATGCCAAGATCGCGCATGGCCTCAGCAAGCGCAATCACCATCGACCCCGCGCCACAGGCCGGTTCCATGGCGGTCACGAAGCCATGGTCGCCGATGATCGCTTTGACGCTTTCGCAATCCCCGATGGTCACCTGGGCCATGAAGCGACTGAGGGTATATGGCGTGAAGAACTGGCCGCGCGCCTTGTTGTGCAGCTCAAGGTCGTGAAACAGGGCGCCCAGCACATCGCCAGGGCCGACTTCGAGCGCCTGCACCAGTTCGGCGAGGACTCGCGGAAACAGATCGATCACATCCGGCCGGTAGTGCCCGACAATGTCGAGATAGCGCGCCTCGCGTGGCTCGCGCTGCCGCAGATCGACGCTGTTGGCCATGGCAAGTGCCATGGCCTCCATACAGTGGCCGAAAACGGTGTACAGATCGTGGCGGGGCTGGCTGCGGCGGAGCAGCGTCGCCATCGCTTTGAGATAGGGCTCATGCATCGGAGCCTCCGGATCGATGATGGCGCGGGCGGATGGGCCAACCGCAGCAGGATTTTCTGCGCGGCTCATTTTTGTGAGCGCCCGGAATTTGCGCGGACTGAAGAGTGCAGGCGCGGATATGGACCTGCTCAGGCGGCCTTCAGGCGAATCCACTCGTAGAGCAGGTGGTCATCCGGACCATGTTCCGAGCCGATGGCGATCCGGATGAGACGGCCGTCACAGGCAAAGGCCGATGCACGAGGAAAGCTGAGGTAGGAGCGTCCTTCAAGGATCAGGTCGCCGGAGCGCACCTTCGTGATTTCGCGGGTCGTGCCGAGCAGGCGATGACCGGCCGGCGCGTCGATCAGTTTCAACTGGTCGCCGGCTTTGATCCGCTTCTTGAATGCCGCCAGCGATATCACCGTATCGACCGGATTGCGGCTCCCCTTGCGCTTGGCCAACGCCGCCCAATAAGCTCGGCCAATGCGCACGTCGCAGTAGAAGCTGGACGAGCAGAAATCCTGCAAGGGATTAGCCTTCGTGGAACCGAACCTTTCCATCTGATCGCGCACCTCGACAATGAAGGCGTTCTGCGCGTCGCGGCCGGTCAGGTCGGTCGGAGCATCGAGGAGCTCCGCGATGACCTTGCGCCCTAAGGAAAATGTCTGCGTACGGATCGCGAACCTGGTTTCGGTAAAATGTTCTGCCAAATGGCGTTCGATCCGGGAGGCGAGCGACAGCAACGCTTCTCCGGCGCGATAGAGGTCGCCTTGGTAATGGAAGTTCCCGCGGTCATCATGTTCGGTCTGGCTATACAGGCGCGCGGATGCGCCCGGCGCGGTGGCGTCGGTCATGATATTGTCCTTCTGGTTTGAGAGGATTTTGTGGTGTGTGCCGGTCAGGCCGGCGGCGGCACCGTCAGGGCATCGGCGCTATCGCCTGCTTCAATCCGGGCGAGCGTCCAGTCGAGATAACCAAGGCGCGTGTCGCCATTCAGGACCTCGGCGATCCAGTCGACGGAAGGATGGTCGGGGTCGTCGACCCATGGATCGGGTGGGTCTCGCACTGGCGCGGTAGCGAATATGGCCAGTCGTCGCGCCAGCCGCTGTTGCGTGGTCTCGAACTCGACATGATCGGCGAAAATCGCGCACCACCCTCCCCCGAAGCTGTCGCGACGGGGACGTGAGCAGCTGTAGCTCCAGTCGAAGCCGAGGGGCTGGGCCTTCAAACTCTCCAGGCAACAATGGCGGATGAGTTCGGCGATCGGGCCTGGCTGGAAGTCCGTGGTTCCGTAGATCGAGACGACACAGTCGACGCCGCCCTCAATTTCGATCTCCGCGCCGAAATCGGGAAAGGCGGGATCATCGAAGAGCCCGAGCAGGCCGTTGAACGGATTGCCGAGGTCCGTCGGCATGAAAGCGGCGAGAAACTCCGCGCTCGGTTCACCCGGCGTGAAGTCACCCAGCAGGTCGGCAGCATGCTGCCACGCCTCCTCGAGCAGCGCGCTTTCAGATGCCGTGCAAGTGAAGGCGAAGGATCCCTGGACATGATGATCAGCCATGGAGGGTCTCCGAGATAGCCGGATCGCCCGGATCGTCGTCGGCAAGGATCAACGGGGGCGGATTCATGCGTGCAAGCCGGTAATCCGCTTCGATCGCCTCGACACTTCCCAATTCCCTGATGCGTTCAATCGGGATGACTTGCTCGTCCTCCTCGGTTGTCAGAACCAGTTGTGGTTCGCCATGGCCTAGGTAAATAACCCGAACAGACGGAAAACTGCCGGGATAGCCACCGGACCAGCGAACATAGTGGAGGCCATGACGGCGAAAGACATCTTCGATCTCTTCGAAACGACCATCGGCGACGTCATGATCCATCAGCGCGAGTGGCGTATCGGTGGGTAGATCTTCAGGACTGAACGGCGTGCCATCCCAATCGATAGCGGGATTATCGTTGCCTATAGCCTTGATGAGTTGAGGATATGCGAAGCGGGCAAGCACGCCGCCAATCATGATGTGGGCGGATACGCGGTCGGCCATGGTTCGCCTTTCATGGAAACAAGGCCTTCAATCGGTCCTGATCTTCCCCTCTTCCTCCCCTTCTCATTTTCGGTCCCATGCGCGTGATGCACAGGGTGCTTGCATGAGCAGCGCTTTCCCGCTTAGCTGTTGCTCCCAAGTTCTTCCCCACAATCACCGCCATATTCATGGCCTTCCAATTCAGGGAGTTTTACGTGGCCGACACCGAGCAGCCCGATTTCACCGCCATGACGGTGCAGTTATTGAGCGCCTATTTCTCGAACAATCAGGTGCCGGCGGCCGACATTGCCGGGATCATCGAAGCGACCCGTGACGCGCTGGAACGGAAAGCCACGGTGGAGACGCCGGCGGCGCCCGAATATGTTCCGGCTGTGTCGATCCGCAAAAGCCTCGGTTCGCGTGAGCACATCATCAGCATGCTGGACGGCAAGCCCTACAAGACGCTGAAGCGGCATCTTGCGACCAACGGGCTGACACCGGAGGAATATCGCGAACGCTATAATCTTCCCAAGGATTATCCGATGATCGCGCCGGCCTATTCGGAGCATCGACGTGCCGTCGCGCAGCAGCTCGGGCTTGGACGGCGTATTGGCGCACAGTCCGCGGCTGAAGCGCCCGCAGTCGAAGCAGCGCCTGTGGCCGAGACAGAAGCGGCAGGGGCTTCGGCGACTGTGCCGGAGGTTGCACCGGTGGCCGAGGCGGCCCCTGTCCCTGAGAAAAAGTCCCGGCGTGTTCGTGTCAGGGCTGCTCTTGCCGATCTGGGCGATGCGGCCGGGACCGCTGCATCTGAACCGACGTCGGAGCCGGTAGCTGCACCTGCACAGCCCGAAGGGGCCGCCGCAGCAAAGCCGGCAGGCAAGAAAACGGCTGCCAAGAAATCCGCTGTGAAGAAGACGCCGACCAAGGCGAAGGAGAAGGTTGCGGCGAAAGCCCCGACGCCGGCGCCCGCAGAGGAAGTTGCGGCTGCTCCGGCAACGGCGGAAGCTGCAAAGCCGGCGGCCAGAAAGAGGGCCACAACGAAAGCCTCAACCGTGAAGGCCGCTCCAGCCACGAAACCGAAGGCGCCTCGGCGGCGTGCTGCGGCGGCCAAGCAGGATGCGGGCGAGGCGGAGGTGCCCGCACCGGCGGAATGATGATCTTCGGCGAAGTGCGGCGGAAACGCGCCGCATTTCGCCTGTCCGGTGCGTTACCGAGCCGAGATCAGCGGCGCTCGGCGATAATCCTGGCAAGGATGTCCCGCGCCCGTTCGGGTGGCAGGAACAATCTGGTCTTGAATTGCACGACCTCGCTGAATGCGCCGCATGCCTTCAGCCAGTTACGATCTTCGGGGCGATAGTCCCGGATCTCGAGACGGGGACTGTCGTTGACATGAACCCGTGCGAGCCTTGCGGTTCCGAGTCCGGGGATCGGAACGCCGGTCCCAGCACGCGCGCCGGCGATGATTTCGTCAGGACCAAGGGCGATGCCGCCATCGAGCCCGAACTCCCTTTCGAGCCGTTCGAGGGCGGCAGGATGGATGATACGCCCGAGGATGGACGTGCCGGCGCCATCGTCGATCCGCCACACCCGCACATCATCCTCGGGCAGCTTGTTCCAGACGGGCAATAGCAGACCGGTGGCGAGGGTGATCGTCTCGACCAGAAGATTCTTGCCTGCCTCAGTGGCCTCCTGGTCCCAGAGGTGCTGGAATGTGTCGCGCTCGATCTCGCCCCAGTGGCCGGCCGCCAGGGCCGCGACTTCCATGCGGGACTGGCCTGTGGGGCGAAGAAGATAGCATCGCTCGATCCAGTTGCCCTCTTCATCCTGCCCCGGCCATGTCGGCACGCGCAGTGCCACCCGGCCGGAGCGGGCATTGCGAAGCCAGGCGATATCGTCCGCATCCTTGCATTCGAGTTGGAGCATCGCCCAGCTGGTGATCGGCGGCCGCCGATGCAGTTCCAGGCGCAATAGCCTCGTCTCGGCCCCGGTCACGGGATCGGTGCGCAAGAGTTAATCGGACAGCAGATCCATGCGGTCGGCGCGGATGGTCTCGATGCCCAGGTCCAGTGTGCCTGCCGTGCGCGCTGCTTCGACGCGATCCTCGACCAGTCCCAGAAACTCCTCGAATATGCTGTTCTGGGTGGCGATCCGCAACGCCAGGATCCGGTTGAGCCAGCGATGGATAGGAGGCAGGCGCTCGAGCAGTTCCCCGCCATCGTCGCACAGCTCAAGCCCCGTCATCGCCTGGAAGGCGTCGAGCGAGACGCTCCGCAGCTTCCCCTCGTAGAGAAGATGGAACCACTGCGTGAGTGCGTCACGAGCATAGTCCGATTCCAGATTGTCGGACGGATCGAAGAGATTTTGCGATCCCGTCTGGCGCTGCCCCCTGGTCAAGGCGCCCAAGGCTTCGAGACCGCGGATGATGGTGCTGAGGAAGCGGCGCTCGCCGCGGCAATCGGTGGTGAGCGGCCGATAGACAGGCGCGGTCATCTGATTGGTGCGATGACTGCGCCCGAAGCCCTGTACGGCAGAAAGGATGCGGAAGCCCAGCTCGAGAAGGAAATGCGCGCGCCGGCGGTGGGCGGTCGGGCAGTTCCGGTCGGAATGCATGGATCGGCCGGTGCTGCCCGCGAGCGAAAAGGCGGCGATCGGCTTGCTTCCGTTCTGAAATGCCTGGACTTCGAGGACATTGGCGCGGGCGCCGCGCCTCTCGATTTTCTGTTTTCCGGTGACGTCGGTCACGATGCGCCGCGAACGTCCGGTGATCTCGGCGACGCGATCGGTTCCGAAATGCGCGATAAGGGCGTCCAGTGCGGTGGGTATCGCCGGAAGCGCGCACAGATCCTCGATCAGTGCGTCTCGAGCGGCGATCGCCTGTCTGCACAATACCGGATTACCTTCGGCATCGGTCATCGGTTCGGCGCGCACGGCGCCATCGTCAGCCCGGAAGACCCGCATCTGGCGTATGGGAAAGGCATTCTTCAAATAGTCGATAAGCGTCTCTTTGGGCGAGACCTGAACATCCAGCATGGCCCGCTCCTCGGCGGTGAGTTCGGAGAGCCGCCGGTCCATGATGGCTTCACCCGTGCTCGCAAGCTGCACCAAGACGGCGTTGTCCGACGCCAGTTCCTGTTCGATCGCCCTGATGAGCGAGGGGATTTTCAGGCTCACGAGGAGGCTGGAAAAGAACCTCAACTTGGCAGATTCGAAGGAACTGAGCGCCGATCCGCGCGCCCGGGCGTTCTGCGTCTTGCCCGATATTCGGTCGACGATGCCGATCTCGGCCAGCACTTCGCGAAGCCCGCGATGAATGATGCTCCAGCTATCCGCATAGGCGTCGTAGATCGCGATCTGGTCGGGCGTCAGCACATGTTCGAGCGGCTCATATTCGACGCCCGCGAAGCTCAGTGCCCGGGCGGTGTAGAGGCCCATCGCCTTGAGGTCGCGGCAAACGACCTCAAGCGCAGCAATGCCGCCCTCCTCCATCGCCTTCATGAACATGTCGCGCGTGGCAAAGGCCGTGCCCGGTCCCCAGAGGCCGAGGCGAACGGCATAGGAGAGGTTTTCGGGCCTCGCCGCGCCAGTGGCGGACATGTAGAGAATGCGGGCCCGTGGCAGGGCATTTTGCAACCGGACGCCTGCCAGCCCCTGTTCCGACCCTTGAGCCTTCCCGAAATCGGTTTCCGTGCCGCCGGCATGGGCCATCGCGTGGGACTCGTCGAAGACGATCACGCCGGCGAAGTCATCGCCGGTCCAATCCAGCAACTGTTGCAGGCGCGATGCCGTGTCATGGCGGGCGGACCGCAGGGCGGCATAGGTCAGGAAGACGATGCCGCTTTCCATTGTGATCGGTTTGCCGAGAGGGAAATTCGCGATCGGCTGGATATCGATGGCGAGGCCGCCCAGCGCCGTCCAGTCGCGGCGAGCGTCCTCGATCAGGTCAGCCATGGAAATCCAGATCGCGCGGCGATTGCCGCGGTTCCATTGGTCGAGAATGGTGCCGGCCGCCTCGCGGCCCTTGCCGACGCCGGTGCCGTCGGCGATGAAGAAGCCGGTGCGATAGAGGTGGCCGTCCTTGTCCTCGATCAGGCGATCGCCGGCGAGATTGGCCGAGAAGCGACCGGGAAGATCGCGCTCATGGGCGTCGCCCGCATAGATGATGGTTTCGAGTTGCGCCTCCGACAGCGCCTTGATCGCGCGGTCCTGGAGCATTGGCCGATAGCTGGGCGCCGGAAGCGACACAGAAGCCATGGCGATGGATTCGACCAGGTCGTCGGGATGCCGGGAAGCATCCTCGATTGCGATCCGCGCGAGGCGCCAGGGCGAATAAATGCCCACGGTTTCGCCAGGCGCAAGCGGCGCCTGATGCGCGGTATAGATAATCGGTCGCGCCTCATCCGCCGTGGCGGCGATCCGGGAGGGTGGCGTAAGCCGTTGGCCGTTCATGCGCGCGAAGAGCATGTCGGGCGATTGGGCGGCAGGGACAAGGGAGCGGGGTGCAGCGGCGGCCGGCGGCGGGGCAAGCGGCGGCGGCTCGAGGGGATCGAGCCGATCGGGCATGGCAAGCACGAGGCGCAACGCCGCTTCGATGTCACCCGCGACGTGGCGCTCGGGCGTACCGGTCCATCCCTTGTCGAAGACCAGCAACCGCACATCGACCCCCGTGCCATGCTTGGCGTAGGGACTGCCTGATATGGTGAGTTCGGCGCGGGGCGGCACAAGTTCGGCGACGGCATTATAGCCAAGCGCCGCGGACCCTTCAGGCGAGAAGCTGGTGGGCATGATGGCGACGCATCGCCCGCCAGGGGTCAGGCACGCCAGTGCGGCGCGCAGATGGCGCGCGCCGGCATGACGGTCGATCCCGCGCCCGGCGCTGCGGCTGAAGGGCGGGTTGATCAGCACCAGCGTCGGCTGCCGCTCGCCGGTCAACAGATTCTGGATATGTTCGCCGTCATGGCGGGTAACAGTCTGACCGAGACTACGGGACAGGAGGTCGGCGCGCGCCGGATCATGTTCGTTGAGAAGCAGGTGCGCGCCTGCCCGCAGGCCATGGACGGCCAGCATGCCGGTGCCGGCCGAGGGTTCGAGTAGGATATCGTCCGGTCGGCAGCGCGCCGCCATGGCCACGAGCCAGGCAAGGGTAATCGGCGTGCTGAACTGCTGGAGATCGACCTGCTTTTCTGAGCGGTAGGTCTGGGTTGGCAAGCCGCGCTCGAACTGCCGTAGGCGTTCGAATATGTCGGCGGGCGTGCCGCCAAGGAGCGAGCCTTGCGGATCGGCGAGGAGCAGGACCTGGGCCGTTTCCAATGCGTCATAGGCATCGCGCATCGACCAGAGCCCGCCGGCATCGTCGTCGTCGAAAGCCTCGGTCATCAAGCGCCTGAGGCTCTGGCGGCTGACGGCGGCGCTACCCCGCAGGCGGTGGGAAAGAGAGCGGGCGACCTCGGACAGACATGTGGCGCTGTCTTGGGTCTGCGACAGGGCGAGTTGGGGCAAGTTCATGGGCACCTCTTGGGACAACAGGACAATCCTCCTGTCCCCTTCCCGCTCTTCTCCTTTGGGGCGGTCGGATTTGCGCGGTCAGATATTGCGCGGAAAATTGGACCGGGTCCGAGGGGGACCGTGCAGTGGTGTCCGTGCTCACCGCCTTCCTGCTGCCTTGGTGAAGCAACGGGAACACAGCCACTCCCGCCCCTCCATTTGACCAACTGCAATGCTAGTGCTTCGGAAGATGTGATGAGGACCTTGGCACATTGAGCGCGCTAGCGGCAGGTCTATCCTGTTGCATGGGGATATCGTGGCGCGATGGAATCGCGTGTCGTGCATTGGCATTTTCCATGACTCCGTTGCGTGCGGCGATCGCCTTCCTCGCGGGCTTGCTGATCGGTGCGAAGCTGCTCGCCGCGCGCAGGTGACTGATCAAGAGCATCCGCGCCGCATGGCATTATCACCGGCTATTAGGACGGTGGCAGCATCGTCGGAGCTTTTCGGGGCGGACACGACAGCTATTCTTACGAATAGCCCATATGCGCGCCGCTCTCCGCGTGAGGGCGAGTGGCGCTATCTCGATCGGCTATGCTGCGCTGGTCAAGGAACCGTCCTAAGTACGGCCCAAGATAGGTGCAGTGCTTCTCTACCATGTACTTCGATTAAACAGCCTAGAAACTGTGGTAATCGGCGCGTTGATAACGCGCCGGTTTTGTCGGAAACTCAGGATCATCTTTTGGAGATCGATCTATGCCGGCGTTTGCGTTCCATTATGTGTTCGAAACCGGCAAACCATCGATGAGCCTTGTTGACGCGCAGAACTTCGACACCGCCAAAGCGCGGGCCGTGGAGATCCTAAAACGAGAAAATGTTCGTGAAATCCGGCTTTGGGATGGTTATCGCGCGATGGCAATACGGCGACCCGCGCCGCGCAAGCCGAAGGCAGTCGCCAAAGATGTGGACGAGCGACCGAAGCAGATGCTCGCGATGAAGGCCGAAGGAAAAACAATGCGCGACATCGCCGCCACCTTCGGGATCAGCGTCGACCGAGTGCGGCAGCTCATCGCTCAGATGCAGTTACGGGAGAAAAGGCGAGCGGAGCAGCCCAACGGCGTCGCCCTCTCGACGCGGGCCTATCATGTCCTCAAAAATCTCATCTACGAACCCGAAGACGATCCTGCCGAGCGCGACAGGCTTTTTCCTGAGCGGGTCGCAGCTTTGACCCGAGTCCAGGTCTTCGACGCGCCCAACTCCGGCAAGAAGACAACTGATGAGATCGAGGCGTGGCTCTGGGAACGGGGCCTGTTCTTTATTACCGGGGCGTAAAGCCCGCTTCTCCCTCTCCCTCAGGCTCCGGACTGGCCATGCCGCACGTATGCATCCCGAGTGACATCAAACCGGTAGAGGAGGTGATCAGTCGGCACCACGCGACGCGCTTTGCCTGGAGCCGCGATCTCCGTTCCGGTCCGTGCAACGTGAATGTCGGGCAACTCGGCGTCATTGGGCCTGAACTGGAGCGCGCCGCCGTTGGCGATGCATGGCACGACCGCCCCGCCATCACATGTTGCGCCGTTGTCCTCACCGACCGGTATCGTTCCGATCAGCGACCACCCTCCATTGGGGTAGCCCTGCTTCCTCCGCGTCGACGGCGCCATGCCTTGAGGTTGGAAACGGAAGATGAGATAGGCGGAAAGATCCACGCCATTCTGAAATTCCCTGGTCGGGATAGCGATCAATCGCCTGCCGTCGGCCAAGGCATGATCCGCAATGGCCTTGTGCGAATCCGCTCTGGGCCAACGACTGGAGCGATTGACTTCCAGTTCACCGACAAATCCAGTATCGACGATCCGCCAGCGCTCATTGTCGTGGAGAAAGGTCGCCTGATCGATGCTGATCGGGCCCGGCGCCTCATTCGGGTCATTGAAAGGCCCATCGGGCGTCTTGTACGTGAAGCCGGTGAAGTATCGATGACCATCCTGCGTGAATTCGACAGCCTTCCAAAAGCCCATTTCGCTTTCGAATTCGTCGTCATGATAGGTGCCGCTCTTCGTCTCGTAGCGCCAGGGCATCGGCCCCTGCCCCATGTAGATATTGCGCAGGACCTCCTGTGGCGATGGCGGAGCCGACTCAGCTACGGGCGCACCGGGCCGAACGGCAGCGACCGGGGCTTTCGCCTGATGCTGTGGCGCCGTATGCTGCGGCGAGGCGTCGCACGCGGCCGACATCGCCACCACGGGCAGCATCAGGGTGAGTTGGCAAAGCAAGTTCATCAGCCAAACACCCATTCGGTCCCAGCACAGAAGGCAGCGAGCGGGACGCAGGGAACGCCGCTCTTGCTGGCGCATGCACGCACCGCCTTGGTCGCCGCATCCCGCTCGCTGCCACCATCACTATCAAAATAGGTGTAAGCGCCCTTGTCGACGGGATAGGCGAGCGCGGAGCAGTTGTTGCCGAACCAGACGATCATCTGGCAGTCGCTCCCGCCTTGCGCCTGACAATGCTCGATCGCCGCTTTCTCCGCGCCGCCCCGTGTCTTGCGGCCCGTCGCGATCCCCAACACGCGCCCTTCTTTGGTGAAGCCGAAGGCATAGGCGCCAAACCGGTTCTTGTAGCGCCACCGGGGTTGATATTCCGGTGGCGCCGTCCAGAGGCCATTCCCGCCGCCCGGCCCGCACCGCGGATCGCCCGGCGATACACCGCCGGGGCATGCGGTCTGCGCCGCGGCGGGTGCGGCGGCGAGGATCGCGACCGGCGAGAAGGGCTGCAACAAGAGAAGCGCTGGCACGAGACGTTTCATGGACATCATTCTCCTTCCCGGTTTGTCGAACGGCGACGCAATATGAAACCGGCCAAGACCACGGCGCCGGCCACGAAAACAGATATGAGCGCGATCCTCGCTGCGCCTGTCCGGCTACGACAAGTGATCACTTCGAGCGAAGCATGTCCGGTGGGCTCGTCGGCCAGCGGCAGATCATAACCGATGGTGACTGGCACGCACGCGGCGACTGAGAACGACGGTCGGCCCCCGCGTGTGGGTTCGATACGTGTATCAGCGGCAATCTCGCGGCCTGGTGACCAGCCTCGAAGGTCCTTTCCCAGAAGGATCGTCGCACCACCTGCGACAAGCGCGAGGGCGGCCGCGATCGCGGCGCGTTTCACCGGTCATCCTTGCTGAGCGCGACCAGTTCGGCAAAGCGCGGGCTGTCGCGCCAGAACATGTTCCAGTTCGACGCCACCGGCTCTCCGGCATTGGTGACGTAAAGCATCCGCTTTTCATCGCGGCGTTCGGCCGGGGTGCAGGTGAATTCGATGATGGGGAAGCGCGCATGATTGGCGGGCGGCGTTTCCCAAGGTGACTGGCGCACATCAGTCACGGTCACTTCCGGCGGGCGTTGCTCGCGACCACGCAACCACCGTCGCTCGCGCGTCATCGTCCGGATCTTCCGCGCACCGCAGTCGACCTGATAGAGATAGTGGATAGCGTAGGGGCCGTTGCCCGCTTCCTGAACCTCCGATGTTTCCACGCTGCGCAGTTCGCGGCTGCCCTGAGTATCCGGATTGGGGAAGCGCGTGATACTCATGCCGTTGGCATAGATCGCCACGCGGTTGGGTTTCTCTCCCGCCGCACCAATGAGGTACCATGCGAATTGGGATGCTGCCGAGACTGGTGTCGCGGCGGCCATGCTCGCGGTGAGCAACACGAAACGCATTCTCATCGTCACGCTTCCTCTTTCACACAATTCGGTGCCGATCGCGCTGCGCCTTTGCAAAGCAGCCAGATGCCGCAGATGATTGCTGCGATGGCAGGCAATATATAAGAGCCAACATAGAGAAGGAGGTAAGGGGCATAGTTAAGGTCAAAAAGCTCTTCTATATCCTCCTTACGGATCGGCGAGAACAGCGGCCCCCGTTGGATCAGCGGCAGCAGCCAGGTGAGAAGAAGCGCTGCGGCGAAGGCGAGTAAGCCCCAGCCTACCTGTCGCATCAGGTTGCGTGATCGCTGGAGAAGAAGAGCGGCCGCGAAGGCCAGCGCACATTGGCATAGCAGTACGACGAACGGCAAGTCGCGGGCCAGCTTGGCCGGTCCGATGGGGACCACCTGTCGGCCATTAGAGATCGTGATCATCGCGGGCGGTGTCGACAGCCCGGCCGCATATTCCAACACGGTATAGATCGCCCTGCCCACGATCCATGCGATCGCCATGCCCAGCCCCGCCGCCATGAGCCATCTCCCGGTGGCACCTTTCATCGGCCGCGGGCCTTCATGGTTTGCGCCACAGGAAATAGGTGCCCTCGACATAGCCGTTGAGGCCGCAATAGTCGCGGGTGCCCCGTTTGTTCGGCGAAGAATGCTCCTCGATCTTCAGAGCCGCACCCACGCGCCTGGGTTCGATGATCATGTCGGAACTCGTGCTCACGAACCCACCTTCGATGACGCCACCCAGCTCGCAGACCCAGCGTCCGGTCGTTGGCTCAGCCGTGTTCACGCCAAGCGACAGTGTTCCATCAGACTCCTTGGTAATAGCCGCTTCACCCGCGATATTCCGCCAACGTCCCTCCAGCGAGCGAGATCCCTCGGGAGGGACGACGATCCCGGCAAGCAGGTCCCGGCGCGCACGAAGCTGCGCGAGCAAGCGCGTACGTCCGCTCTCGGTCGGCTCGTAAAGCTCGTCGCGAACCGTAATAAAAACGCGCTGATCTTCACGCAACGCTGCGGCAGCGCCCTTGTCCAACAGCCGGGTCAGGAGTCCGAACTGTTCCCCAATCTGCCAGTCGAGACGGGCAGCTTCGCCGCTTGCGCAAATCGCGCGCTCGACCGGCGAACGGGCCTTGCCGCAATCGAACGAGGGTGATGACCCTTGCCTTTGCGCTGCCACCGGAGCGTGCGGGACTGCCAGGGCGACCGCGATGGCAAGGGCTGCGAGAGACTTCGTCATGATGTACGCCCCTCACTCGGCGCAAGCGACACGATAATGGGAGACGGTCGGGTCGTCACCGTCCCCGACCGTCGTGACAGACAACGTGCCCGCCGCTTGCCGATACTCGAAGTTGCAATACCCAAATCCCGTGCCGGCGCAGCTCTCGACTTCAGGAAAGCGGTCGGTATATCCGCGTTCCGCAACTCCAAGTTCCGGATCTCTGTCAGCGCGCTGGATTATCGGCTGCCACCCCTTAGACTGCACCGCAGCGCGCGCCTGGCTGATCGGCTGCCCGAAGATGTTCGGGACGGCCGCGTGCCCCTTGCAGACCTTGTCCTGCCCAGCGACCGGCTGCACGGCGATGTCGCCGTCACTGCTCACTTCGACGTCCGCGATCGGCCGTGGAGAGATATCCCCGTCCCACAGCCGTATCCGCTGCGATTCCGAACCCTTGGACTCGAAGCTTCCGATCGTCGTTTGCGCCGAAGCTGGGGCATAGGCGATCGCCACAAGCGCGTCGTCCCGGAAAAAGCCGACATTGCCGTGACGCACATCGCACGATCCGCTGGTGCCCTGATTGAAATCGCCGGCGAAACTGACAGCCTGATAAGCGCCAATCCGCGCTTCGCCGGTCACGCGCCAACCGGCCGCGGCGACCTGTCGTCCGACCCGGGTTTGAGGCTTGATCCAGGTACCCTCGCAGGCGGTGCGATCGCCGCTGGCTGGTGCTTTTGGCAGCCGCGTCAGCTTTTCGATCGCCACGCCCTGGACCGAGCTGGCGACGCTTACCTGAAAGATATGTTCGGCCGCATTCTCAGAACGCTGCTGGGAAGACGCACTCCTAGCAGCGGAATCTTGCGAAGCCTCTGATTCTTTCGCCGCCGAGCATGCCGACAAAAGGCAAAATCCGAGCAGGGCAGGATTGATCGCAAATTTCATCCGGCACGATCCTTTGCGCAGTTGAAAGGGACTCGCAAATACAGGATCTAGCTATCAATTAAATCTCCACTGTTCAATATAAAATCGACAGTGGTTAATTGGGGGCGTCGGCGGCCTTATCCGCTGCAGCGGCGAGCACTTCACGGACCCGGGCCAGCGCCATGTCGACAGGCGCCGCTTCGCCCATGAGCCGAAAGCTGCCGCTCAGGTCGAATGCGCAGTGACCATGAACGATGGCGATCAGCGACCGCGCAAGGCTGCCCGCGCCGGTGCGCGCCTGTTCCGGAAGGGCATTGCGCACTTCCGTGACGACGATCTCGGTCAATTCGCTGCGCAGCCAGTCATGCTCCTGCGGCATCTCCATGTCGCTGGGCAGATGATGATCGTAGATTGCCGTCCACGCCTTGCGGTTCGACCGCGCGAAGGCGAAATAGCACTCCACCAGGGTCGCGATCCGGTCCGTGCCGCCCTTCTCAAGCGCCTCGCGCATGAACTGCGCCCACAACCGAAAAGTGCGGGTATTGATCGCGATGATCAGGTGATCATAGTCGCCAAAGACATTGTAAATTGTGCCGACCGAATAGCCTATGCGCTTGGCGACCTCTCGCGCGGAGAAGCGGGCAAAGCCCACTTCCGCCATATGCTTGTGGCCTTCCACCACGAGCATGTGATGCAATTCTTCCCGGCTATGATCTGCTCGACGTCCCATTGCGTCCGCTATAGGCCAGAAAATGAACGCCGTCCAAATTTGTCATGATCGAGCAATGAATCAGGGTATCATGCGTGGCGATGCCAGCAGGCCTTCCTTGGTATATTGCGGTTTGTCCGTCCACGTCATGACCCGCATGAGAGCGCCACCGGCTTGGGCGAAGCGGCCGCAGCCCGCCTCGTCCCTGTCTTCCTTGAGAATGCCCGACTGCGTAGCGCCGATGCGCATGCCCTCGAGATAGGTCCCGGCCCATAGCTGATCTTCTGGATGCAGAGCGTTCTTGTGCGCCTCCAGGATCCCGGCCGCGTTACGTCGTATCGCTTGCGCGTCCTCATCCGAAACCATGCGACAAAGCTGCCCGATCGTTGCAAGCCGTTCCAGCGCGACAGTCTGGACGGCCATCGCCTTGAAAATCCGGCGAAGCGGATCGGGCTCGAGCCTTTCCTGCATTTGTTGAATTTCTTCCTGGACGGAAACGCGTTGGGCCGACGATTGTCCCGGCAGGAGAAGTGAAGGGACGAATGCTGCCGCAATGAGTGCGAACGTTCGGAATCTCATGCGCTATCCTTTCGGAACTGGCGGGTCACGGCGTCATACGCGCAGGCGCCACGCTTCCGTCGGGCATCCGCTGCGGCTTGTTCGTCCAGGTCATGATCCTCATCAGCGCGCCGCCGGGCTTGGCGAAGCGAGCGCAGGCATCGGCCTGGATGGAGTCGACGAAGTCGACCACGCGCAGCGCGCCGACCCGCAGCCCCTGAAGATAGCCGCGTGCCCAATCACGCTCTTTTTCCGGTAAATCCGCCGCATGCGCTTCCAGCATCTCGCGGCTACGGGCGCGGATCGTCGCGGCATCCTCATCGGAGATGCTCCTGCATTTTTCGCCGATCGCGACGAAGCGGTCGAGACGAACCGACTGCTCCGCCTTCAGCGCATAGACTTCGCGCAGGAACGCGGCATCTGCCTCGATCATCCGCGAACCCGCCGCGACCGATCCAGCAGGGACCGCCCCCGTCAGCAGCCAACCGGCAATCGTAATGGCCCCGACGCGACAGAATGCAGTCATCCTCTCCTCATCCCAGCGAGCCCAGGAAAGCAGTGATCTGATCGGTCCAGCGCATCTCGGTCTGGATATCGGTATCGGTCGGGAAGCACACCGCATAATAGTCGTGGAGTACCTGCTTGCATCGCCAGTCCTTGCCCAGAGCCTGGCCGCTCGTCCCGGGGAGGATGGCGGCGAAGATATGCTCGTTCTTGATGCCGACCATCAGGTCGGGCATTTCGTCGTCTGTCCCGTAGGACTGGCACAGTCGATCGAACGGCAGCCGCTCGTCGTCGAGGCAGCCATTTTGTCGCGCCAGGCCGGTTCCTTCGGCGAGGAAGCGCCGCTGGAACGCAGCACCTTCAGGCGTGCGGAGGTTCCACCCCTGCGTCGAAAGCACCCGCAACGCCGCGACGGCGGGCGCTTGGGCACGTCCTTGTGCCCGTACGTCCGGGGGTGAACCCAGCGCCAGGGCCACCGCGGCTACGAGCGCTGCGCTTCGATGATATAACTTACCTGCTTTCATCGCCTGTCCTTCTCAATGGGAAAATAGATGCCGGACAAGGTTCCCATGAGGCCGCATTGGGGACGGCGTCCCTCGTCCGCCACGTGAAGCAGCCCATCCTTCAATTGAAGCGAGATATGCTCACCTTCCGTCCCTTTGTGGATCAACTGGCCATTCTCCTGGCGAAAGGTGCCTGTGAATTCGCAGGTCCAGCCAAACATCTCGGGTTCAGCGGCCCAGCCCTCGACGTCGTAGCCGCCATTCGACCCTGCAAAAAGCATCTCGCCGGAAACATTGCGCCATAAGCCGACGGGCCTCGAACGTCGCGGCTGCGTGCGATTGAGGCCCGCCAGATAGGCATCCAGCCTCCCCTCCAGATACTGGCGGTCTTCCTTCCTCAACGTCTTCTCGTCGACCTGCGAATCGACTTCACGCATCAGGCTGCGGCGGAAGCGGCGTTCATCTGTCGCGATTGGCGAGCGCAGCGCGGGATTGGCTTTGGAAAGCATGGCTATCCGTTGCCGGATGGAAAGCGCACGGGCGGCCAGATCATCGCTTTTCAGCGCCGCATCGATGCGAGCCTCCAGCACATGGCAGG
The DNA here is from genome assembly GCF_018604485.1 of Sphingobium sp. BHU LFT2. NCBI lineage: Bacteria > Pseudomonadati > Pseudomonadota > Alphaproteobacteria > Sphingomonadales > Sphingobiaceae > Sphingobium > Sphingobium sp. BHU LFT2. The sequence goes on along the minus strand of NZ_JAFCGW010000013.1, from coordinate 19,517 downwards.
CGAGAGCCGCGACTCTGTCACCGGCGGGGCCGGCTCGGTAGCGTTCGGCGAAACCATCGCCGCGCAAATGGCATGACAGCCATTGCGGCCCGGCAGCCAAAGCCGATCGCGACACGTCGCGGGCATCTTCGATCAGTTGCCAGCAGCCATCGTCAGCGCGCGCGAATGTCAGGCGATTGGGCTTGTCGTAGGTTTCCGCGACCAGTTCGGGGTGATCTTCATCGAAGCGCGCTTTGATCCAGTCGGCCTGCCAGACAGGCGACGAGCGCGCAGGCGCGCCAGTTTCGCCGGTTGGGTGTACCGGGCCGGTTGCGTAGCTGGTCGTGATCGTGACGTCACGTCCGACTTCCCCTGGACGGCTTTGGGTTCGATAGTGCACGCCGACGAATTCCAGCGGGAAAGTGTCGGCATATGCCGTAAGTGGGACTTGCCGGTTCGCGTCAGGGGTGACGAAACGCACGGTCGGCGCGGTGTAACGCGGCCGGATAGAGGGGTTGCGGACATAGGCGTTGAGGAACGAGGCGAAGTCTCCCGCAGGACAGGCGCTCGTCTGTCGCTCGCGTCCCGGTGCGGCGTAAGCATTCGGCGCAACGATTGGGGACAGCAATCCCAGCGCCGCCCCCGCAGCCACGAAGGTGGCGGCCAGTTTCACTGGACATCCCCAGGCAGGGGATAGGAAAGCCCTGCGCCCATCTGGCCGAAATAGGCCGGCGACGTCGGGGCAAGCCGCGACCAACGGACCTGCCCCTCTCCCTCGTCTCCCATATTGCCTGTTTCGGTCCGCATTCGGCCGGTCAGATAGTTGACGCTCCGCTTCGTCATTTCGCCGCTGTTGCGCATCCACTCCGTGCTGTCGACGCCGATCAGGCGGAAGCCCCGGCCATCGCGGCGAAAGCGCAGCGTCCGAGTTTCCGCGCGCCAACTGCCCATTCCCATGAAGAATCGCAGCTTGATGACGATGACGCCATCGTGGATTTCAGCGCCATCGAATGCGTCTTCGAAATTGCGGTGTTCACGCGCGGGGATCAGGCTTTCGTCGGTTGCCACGATTTCGCAGTCCGGTCCGTCCTGGCGCGGCCGAGCGATCGTCAGGCGATAGCCGTTGAGGTTCTCTTCGCGCGCAGGGGCCGAACCTTGGCGCTCGATTTGCGAGGACGTGCCGCGCGGGGGCGTCGGCATGGGGCTTCTCGCCTGCGATATGACCAGCAGGTCCTCCCGATCGTCGCCGTCGACATCTCCTGATACTACCTCTGCAAGCCTGAAATGCCCAGGAATGAGCCGGCGAACATCGCATCCGCCATAATGATCTATGTGGTCTTCTGCGGCATGTTGAGTGTCGCTCGTCTGCCGCCCACTGGCCAGCGCGTAATGTGCAGCACCTGGCGGCACGCTTCCTGCACCGCAAGAGACGACCGGCGTTTGGACGGATTGAAGAGCGGCATTGTCTGGTAGGGCACAGCCGACGAGCAAAGTTGCGATCATCACCGGGCTCGATCCTCCGCCTTATGGATCGAGCAGCCCATACGCGCCATGTGATGGTCGGACGGGCGCTTTCTGGTAAAACTCAGCATGGTCTCGCCGGGGCTGTAGCGCGTCCCGGCTTCGTCTCGCGACGCCTCAGCATAGACCGGCATGGCCGTTGCCTCCAGATCGATCCGGTAGATCGCCGTGCGTCCTGGATCATTGCCTTCGCCATAGCGGTCCGTTGCGCAGCCATCGGCGACCAGCACGACCTTGTCGCGGCCCCGCAGTTGCCGGCGCAGAACGCCGGCATAATCCGCGCTGGCATGATATTTGACCAGCTCGATGGTGCGAACGCCCTCACGCGCATCCCCCTGCACAAGGAGGCGCGCATCGCCTTCGTTCGCCTTGACGGCGCGATTGTCTGCGCCCACGCCCTTGGGGACCATCACCTCGCCGAAGCCTTGGAGGCGTAGCTGCCCCTGCCATTCAAGCCGACCGTTCCCCTGCGGCGCATCGGGCGGAAGGAATGTGCGCCAGCGCACGCCAGGAATCGTGCGCCATTGCGATGGCGGCGCGCCTTCAGCGAGCCGGAGCAATAATTCCCGCAGAGGGCTCGGTTGCGCGTGCATGGAGGCGGCAGCGGCATGGGTGAGCGCACTCCCCACGACTGCGAAGGCGATTATCCAGGGCGTGCGACTTGGACGCATAAAGGCTCCTCCGAGGACGCAAGAATATTGAACATCGTTCACAAAAATGGCAAGTCGCTTTATTGAGCACTGGCCAATTGGAGCGGCGATGCAGTCTTTCATAACAGCAAGCGGACAGTTTCTGCCGGGCAAGCCGATCGCCAATGACGCCATTTCGGCGCATATCGGTATGATCTCAGAGCGTTGCGAGCGTGAAGGGCGCCTGGCGTTGCGGCAGAATGGCATCCGTCACCGCCATTATGCGATGGATTCGAACGGCGAGAGCGATTGGACAGTGTCACATCTCGCAGCTGCGGCGCTGGATGATCTGCTGTCACGCGCCGAACTGGACCGCGACGCCATCGGCTATCTCGCGACAGCGACCACGCAGAACGACCTTCTGGTGCCGGGCCTCGCAAGCGCCGTTCACGGCTTGTCCGGTCTGCCGCCCCTCGAATTGTCGAGCCATCAGAGCGTCTGCGCCTCCTCGATGATGGCGCTCAAAGGCGCCGCTCTTCAGGTCGCGGCGGGAGAGCATCGCGCCGCTCTGGCGCTCGGTGCGGAATTTGCGAGCCGCTATTTTCGTCCCGGTCACTATATCGGGACCGAAACCCTGTCCGCGGACGGCGTGCTGCCGCGCGACGCGGCATTCCTCCGCTGGACGCTGAGCGATGGCGCAGCCGGTGTGCTGATCGAGGACCGTCCCGCCGCACACGGACTGTCGCTTCGGATCGACTGGATTATGTCGCGCTCCTTTGCGGATCGTTTCGCGCCGTGCATGACCGGCGGGGCGGTCAAAGGCGAAGATGGGGTCATCATGCCCTGGAGCCATTCCGCCTCGATAAGCGAGGCGGCTTCGCGCGGAGCCTTCCAGTTGCGGCAGGATATGGACGCGCTGCATCGCATGTTGCCGGTCTGGCTCGGCGAATTCATGCGGCTCGTCGATGAGGGGCGTTTCGTGCCCGATGAGATCGACTGGTTCCTGTGCCACTTTTCCGCGAAATCCCTGCGCGAGGAGATGGTGCGGCTCGCCACGCGGGCCGGCTGTATGATCCCGGAGGAGCGCTGGTTCACGAACCTCTATGACAAGGGCAATGTCGGCGCGGCGTCGCCCTTCCTGCTGATCGACGACCTGCTGCGGTCGCAGCAATTGCGTCCGGGGCAGAAGATCCTGTGCGCCGTGCCGGAGAGCGGCCAATGCATCATGGCCCACGCCTTGATGACTGTGGTGGAGAGAGAAGGATGAGCGCGACGGTCTCAACGCATGTGGAAGCCGCCCAGCGGGGACTGGCAAGGATATGGATCGATTTCGAAAGCGCGCTGGCGACCGTTCCGGTCATTGCGCGGCTGCTGGGCGGACGGCTGCGGATCGAGGACTATCGCAGCCTCCTGTTCAATCTGCGTCAGCAGGTGGTCGACGGGGGCCGTTGGATTAGCCGCGCGGCCTCCAACCTGTCGCATGAGGAATTGCGCTCGCTGTTCATCCGCCATGCTGCCGCCGAGCACAGGGACTATCGGCTGCTGGAGGACAATTATGTCGCGGCGGGCGGCGATCGCGAAGCCATTCGCGGTGGCTCCCGCAACATCGGCTCGGAGGCGTTGAGCGCCTTCATGTTTCATGCCGCCTCGCAGCCGGACCCGGTTGGCCTGCTTGGCGCCATGTTCATCATCGAGGGGCTTGGCCAGCGCCTCGCCGGCCCATGGGCGGCGATGATCCGCGAGCAGCTTGGCCTGCCGCAGGAAGCAGTGAGCTTCCTCGCCTATCATGGCGAGAATGATGAGGATCATCTGGCGATGTTCGACGAGGCGCTGGCGCTTGCCGTACAAGACGCCGCGACCGCCACCGATGTCATCCGCCACGCCAAGGTTATCGCGCGGCTCTACCGCCTGCAATTGGAAGAACTGGACAATGTCTGATCGCGCCGGTTCCGACGGGCTTAGTCTCGCCGATTGGGACAGGAACGATCCCGATCCCTGGCTCGCGCTGATGATGGATCGCTCGCTGCCCATCGATCCACGGGCCAAGGCGGCGCTGTTGCGCGACCAGCGCTCGCGCAGCCGGCAATTCCTGCTGCCGCTGGTTCGGCCCTTCGCCCGCCTGTCGATCATCGCGGCGCAACTGGTCCATACCGTGAGTCCGCGCTGGCCGCATGCACCGCGCTTGCTGCATCGGACGATCGCGTTCGGCATGCGGCACTTCCTGACGCCCGATGCCAATCTCCTGATCCTGCGCCACTTCCACCTGGGTGCGCAGATACTGCGTTTCATCGCCGACAATGCGACGCCCGGATTTCGCCCGGACCTGTGGCCGATGGAGCCACGCCGGATCGACGACGTGCGTGACGACCTGTTCCTGCGTCACGACCTCAATATCTACAATTTCCTGATCGCCCTCAACGCGGAGCTGGATAAGCGCGGCGCGCGGATCGAGCGGGTGCAAAGCCTCGATTTCTCGGCGATCACTGATGAGATTGCCCTTGATCCACTGCCGCGCGGACGCTTCGCCTTTATCGACCTTCAGACGGCGATCGAGCTCTATACGCCCGCTTATGCCCTGCTGCTGACCGACCGCGATTTCTGGCGCGCGACGAACTCGCTGCAACTGGATGAGACGATCGGTCTCTATGTGGCGCGGCTGACGGGAGAAGAAAAACATCTGGCGATGGTCGTCAATCAGCATCCGATGGTGCCGCACAGCACACTGCGCGCGGGGTTTCGGCTGATGCTCCATGGCCTCTCGACCGAACTGCTTCATGGCTTCCTGCGTGAAATGAAAGCGCGCCACACTGATTAGGAGGTAGGATGACGAGACGATTACTCAACACCGCCGGGCTGTCGGCGATTGCCGTTATCGCGCTCGCGCTCCTGAATGTCCCTGCGCTCGCACAGACCGCCTGTCCCTATGGCGCGCAGCAAGGGGGCGCCATGTGCCTACCCGATGCGCCCGCCGCGCCGGGACCGGAAGCGGCACCGGCAGCGCCGCGGTGGAGAACGACATGGGGAGCGATCGCTTACGACAACGAGACAGGATCAACAGGGACCGCGACCGGCCAGCGTTCCGAGAAGCGTGCTACCCAGGCGGCCATACAGAAATGCGAGGGATTGGGCGGTCGGGCATGCCAACTGTTACTTGCCTATCATAATCAGTGCGTGGTGATCGCCGATCCGTTCCACAACGGCCAAGCTGCAGCCGGCGGGCAAAGCATCAACCAAAGCGCCGCAACCATCACCCAGGCTACCAGCATTGCGCTCTCCAGCTGTTCGGAGAAAAATGGCGGGCTTCAATGCCGGATCGTCTATTCCGCATGCAGCGCGCCTGTTCTGGAGAATTGATATGATCGTCCGTCTTGCTTGCACTGTTCTGGCGGCGCTCCTCGTACCGGCGTCCGTCGCGCTTTCCCAGCAGGAGAAGGGAGCGCCATTTTCCGGGGCTTGGGAGCATCGAGATACCTATCAGGGTGAGTCGATCTGGGCTTGGGAAGCCATGATCCAGAAGGGGCAGCGGGTCTGCGCAATAAGTCAGGATTTTGCCACGAACGCTTACTATACCCATCGTCTCACCGGGACAGCAGATGGGAACCGTGTGCATTTCGATCGGATCTGCGGTGATCGTGGCATGGAGACCGACGCCTATTGCACTGCCCGGGCGCCGAACGGTGCAGACCCATATGGATGGCGCAGCTACAATCAGACACTCCATCTGTGCCGCGATCGGCTGACGCCGTCGTCTTCCGGCTGTAATAGCGTGGCGGAGGACGCGGGAATGACCCGAACTTCCGCCGATCGCCTCCCGCTGTCCGAGGAAGACCGTGCCTGGCTTTCTGCCTGTGCGGCCCGCGAATGAACGTGAAGGATAGTCGATGATCGCAAAGGCTTGCCCGGGTCTTCTCCTTGCCCCGCTATTGGCGTCGTGTGCGGCCAGTTCGCAATCGGATTTCGCCGCCGAGATCAGGACGCACGTCCGCACAGGAATGCCGCTGGAGCAGGCCTCAGCATCCCTCCTGGCAGCAGGGTTTGAATGCGGTGAGAACAGCCTTGCGAACGACGGGTCCGCCGATCTGGTATGCAGCCGCGAGAAATCTCATCGACTCCTCGCCAGTTGCATTCAGCGCGTCATTGTCTCCGCACCGCCACCGGCACGGCTGGTCCGTGCGATCGAAGTGCTGCAGCCTGCCTGTGCCGGATTGTGAAGCCGCAGCCAGTCAGGACAAAGGGCATTTCGCAGTGACGCCCGGCCGAACGACATAGCGATCGGTGCTGATGTCGTAGCCCCGATAACGCCGGGCACATTCCCACTGCCGTTTTGACATGCGCTGCTCCTTGGCTGCGCCGCGGCGCTTGGCCTGCTGATTTTTGACCATACGCTGCTGATGCAGCCGAATGTTCGCGTCGCGTTGAGCCTGAAGATGGGCGCCCAGATAGTCCTGAGCAAAGGCCGGAACAGCCGAGGCGACCAGGCTAACAGCTGCAATCCCGAAAGCGATGAACCTCGATTTCCGCATGGAGGGCTCCCTCGTTTCTATCGACAAGGATGCTATACCGATTAATTGAACGATGGAAAATATTTTCGGGTGAACGCATCTCAATTCGTCTCAGCCCTGCGGCACCTTAGCGTGATGGAAATGAAAAATTGCAAGAGAGGTCGGGCGGGATAAGAGTGATCGATGACCCCTACTCTAATTTCGCCCTCGCAACTGGCGAGCGGCGAGCAAATGTCTGGGGAACGATAGCGCACAGCCAGTTTTCGCGAATTTTAAGTCTTCCATCCCCATGTCACAGCGGCCATTCCTGAGACCATGAACGGGCAGACATATAGAGCGAGAGTTTCAGGCTGTTTTGCGCTCCTGTGTCCGAGCGCAGTAATCTTGGTTCAGACTGGAACTGAGGCTCACGCCCAGGATATTGTCGTCACTGGTCAAAAAGGAAGGCTCGACACACAGCCGCTTCGCCATTTCGACGCGCAGGACCTGCGAGCTTTGGGCATCACCAGCATTCAGGATCTGATGCAAAGACTGGGGGCGGAAGCAAAGGGTCCCGACGGCTCGAATCCGGTATTCGCCATCAACGGCCGTCGGCCGCTCGACGATGATGAAGTGGAGACGCTGCCCTTCGATGCACTCCTGTCCTTTGACGTTCTGCCTCAGGTGGCCGCCGCGCGACTGGGATATTCGCCAAACCAGCCCGTGATGAACCTCGTCACCAAGCCCAAATTTCAGGGCTTCGAAGCTATGGTGAACGGCCAGGCCAGTACGGATGGCGGGGGCGGAGCGCGGGACGGGCGTCTTGCCATGACGCGCCTTCGCGGCAAGAGCCGCCTGACCCTCTCAGCCACAGTCTTGGATCAGAGCGAATTGCGGCAGAGCCGACGGTCGATCCGGCCCGATCCCGACCAGATTTTCGACAGCACCGGTAACATTACCGGTCTGGACGGCGGGGAAATCGATCCCCGGTTCAGCATGCTCGCGGGCGAGACCGTGACTATAGCCGCTGTCCCGCTCGATCCTGGTGAGCGCAACATCCTCAATGCCTACCTGTCCGGTGCGAACCGACCCAATGTCAGCGACCTTGGCGCCTATCGTAGCCTTCAGCCGGTAAAGCGATCGATGAAGATTTCGGGCTTCCTCAGTCAGCCGATCTCGGATGATATTACCGGCGCGCTCAGTCTCTCGGTTGAACAGGAGCGCAGCCGGTCGCTTCAAGGGCTGGCAGCGGCCTCGATCCTTGTACCCGCGGACAATAGCTACGCGCCTTTTGCCACGGATATCCTCCTCAATCGTTATCTGGTCGAGGTTGGCCCGCTGGAGCAGCGCGGCAATATGCTGTCCCTACACGCGGCCGCAGGCTTGACCGGGACTCTCAGCGGATGGAACTGGTCGCTACGCCTCAATCACGATCGCAAACGCAGTAGGATCGCCAGCGAACTCGGCTTCGATCTCAGCGAGGTGCAGGCGGCTGTCCTGTCAGGCAGCGACCCGTTCTCGATCATATCTGCACAGGGGCCCGATCCGAGTGTGACGGATCGGTCCCGCTCCGTCCAGAATACGACCGATGCCCAACTTATCCTCAACGGCATCATCGGATCGCTTCCTGCCGGACCGGTCAGCCTCACCGCCACGCTGAGTGCGCAGCGCTCGTCCAGCGACAGTGCCTCGGCCATGTTTCCCGACGCGGATGCTCATATCGGGCGAAGCGAGGGCGGCGGTGCGGTAACAGCGGCGATACCGATCGCGTCGGCGGCCGACAATGTGTTGCCCTTCCTGGGACGGCTTTCAGCCGAGCTCTCGGGTGGCCTGACCGCGATCAGTCGCTATGCAGCGCTCAAGAACGCGCATGCGAGCCTGATCTGGACACCCGCAAAGCGGGTCCAGTTGCTCGCGACGCTCAGGCATGCGCAGACCGCGCCAAAGCTGGATCTTCTCGGCGCACCTCGGACAGCGACCCCCAACACGCCGTTCGTCGATCTTGTGTCAGGCGAGAGCCTCCTCGTCACGTCGATCGCCGGAGGCAACTCCGACCTGCTGGCGGAACGGCGTCGCACGCTGACATTCACTGCCAATTTTCGTCCGCTGCCTACCGAAGCCTTGCGCACCAGCATCATCTATGAAGAGGCCGCAATACGCGATCAGTCGGCGAGCCTTTCCATTCTGACACCGGCTATTGCCGCTGCCTATCAGGATCGTTTTGTACGTGATGAAACAGGACAACTGACGACGGTCGATCTGCGGCCGGTCAACCTTCATCGCGAGAAGCATCGGACGGTCAAGGCGACAGTCACCTATTCCGGACAGATCGGGGCGAAGCCGGAGAAGCCGCCTGAAGGCGAACTGCAGAAGATGACCTACCTTCATGCCTCGGTGACGCCGGCCTGGAAGCTGGAAGACAGGCTGGTGCTCGCGCCCGGCGCTCCGCCGCTCGACCTTCTGGGCGGGGACAGTATTTCAGCGAGCGGCGGCAGGCCACGCTGGGATGTACAGGCCGATCTCGGACTGTCGCGCAATGGTCTCGGCATGTATTTGCAGTCCGTGTGGCATTCCGGGAGCAGGGTACGCAGCCCGATCGCTGAAGCGGATCTGCGTTTCGCGAGCCTGGGGACGACCGGTCTCATCATCTATGCCGACATGGAGCAACTTTATCCCAAGGCAGGGTGGGCAAAAAAACTGATGATCGACCTCAACGTCAAGAATATTACCAACGCCCGCCCGCAAGTTCGTGACCGATCCGGCGAGACGCCGATCAGTCAGCAAGCCGCTTATCTCGATCCGTTGGGACGGGCGATCAGCCTGCGCCTTTTCAAGCGGTTCTGATATACACTGGCCACGTTGCAAGCCAACTTGGGCAGCGAGCGCGCGCCTATTTGATTCGGCAAAAACTGCTTGTCCTTGCGACCCTGACTCGTTCGGGTTACTTCTCAGTGCCGATCACCAGACTATCTGCTCCCGCGCGCCATCGCGAAACTTCGCGCCATGTGCTCGGCAAAACCGTTCTCGAGCGGGTGGAACGTCCAACGCGTGGCTTCGTCGCGAATGGCATCGAGGTCGGCGGCGACTTGGTCAATGGTCCATTCCGGGCGGTAGACGCCTCGCGTTTCGGTGATGAAAGCCCGCGCGATGCGGCCCGCCATTGAGACGTAAAGTTCGCCTGAGACCGGACAATTTTCATGCGCCAGCAGGCCGACCACGGGTGCGACAAGCTCGGGCCCCATTGGCGGATACTGCTTCACGTCAAGCCCGTCCGCCATGCGCGTGACCGCGCCGGGCAGGATCACGTTGGACTTCACGCCCCGATCCGCCCCTTCGATGGCGACCATGTTGTTGAGGCCGATCATCGCCGACTTCGCCATGGCATAGTTCACGCCGTGAGCGATGGAGTAAAGCCCGCCGATCGAGCCGCTGAGCACCACGCGCCCGTAGCCTGCCGCCGCCATCCGCTCGAACGCGGGGCGCACGACGTTGAACGCGCCGAGCAGATGAACGTCGATCACCGCGCGGAAATCCTCATGGCTGATCGCATCGAGCGCACCATAGCGCACGTTGCCTGCCGAATGGATCAGCACGTCGATCTGCCCGAACGCATCGAGCGCGACCTCGACGATAGCCCTGCCCCCTTCCGGGCTCGCGACACTGTCAGTGGAGGCCACCGCTTCGCAGCCCGTGGCGCGCAAGGCCTCGGCCGCGTCCTCAGCCGGACCGCAACCGCCACCCTCGCCCGACATGGCGCTCCCGTTGTCATTGATTACGATACGCGCGCCAAGCGAACCGAGCAATTGCGCATAGGCAAACCCCAGCCCGCGCGCGCCGCCGGTAATTACAATGACGCGTCCATCGAAACGACGCTCGCTCATGGCATTCTCCATGTTGTCGATCCCGGTTCCCAGAGCGGTGCACCCCGGCTCTCGCGCAAGGAGGGGATCGTGCGCCCGTCCCGGTCGGTCAGGCCGTATTCGGCGGCCAGTTCGGCATTGACGAAAGTCCCGCCCGACTTCGCGGCAAGCTGCGTGTCCGCCGCCAGTACCGCGATCACCCGCCCGGGAAACTCGGGCGAGGAGCCGACGGCGCTGTTCAACTGGCTGGCCATGCCGGGCACCGTCTTCAGGTTCTCCATCGCGCGCTCGGTATAGGTGAACCCCTGCCAGAGCGAGACGGCGGATACCCCCGTTCCGCGCAGTTCGTGGCCCATGTCGCGCATCATGCGATCCATGGCGGTCTTGGTCGTGCCGAAGACGACGTCGTAGGTATAGGTCACTCCCACATAGCCCGAGAGCCCGGCGATCAGGCCCGATCCCTGCGGCACCATGATCCGCGCGGCGTGCCAGGCGGCGATAAAGGCCGCACGCATGCCGGTGTGCCATATCTGCCATTCGTCGGCGAGCGGCTTTTCCCAGAAGCCGGTGCGCTGCGTCATGGAATCGGGAATGGCCATGGCGTTGTTGACCAGCACGTCGAGCCGCCCCTCTTCGCGGCGGACCTGTTCGAACACCGCAGCGATCTGTGCGTCGTCAAGGAGGTCCATGGCAACCGCCACGCCGCGCCCGCCGCGCGCGTTGACTTCCGCCACGGTTTCTTCCAGCGACCCCGGAAGGACATGCCCCCCGGCGCCGACGGTTCGCCCGGTGACGTACACGGTCGCACCTTCATCGGCGAGCGCACAGGCGACGCCCTTGCCGATCCCCCGGCTTGCTCCGGTGACGACGGCGACGCGGCCCGCGAGCGTGCCCATCAGGACTTCGCCGGGTTCGCGGGCGCCCGGCGATTCACCAGCGGGCGCTGGTAGGACGGGTCCTCCGGGCTGCGCGAGGATACGCCGTTGACCGCGATGTCAGGTACGTCGGCAAAGGGAATCGGCATGGGTGGGGGCAGGCAGCCCCACTCGATCACGTTGGTGCGCAGGGCGATCCGCCATTCGCCGTCACGGCGCTCGAGCCGGTCGATGTAGCGCCCGCCGGCGATCCACAGACTCTCGTCGCGGTTGCGGCCGACGAACTGGTAGTAAGTCTCCGAATGCGCGGCATCGTCATCGAGATCGATCATCGTCTGCAGCAGGGCGTGGTGCGTCACGATCTGTCCGGCCTCGTGCATCGGCACGGCCCAGTCCCAGCAATCCGCCGCGCTGCCGACGAAGGGACCCGCCGCCATCTCGGCATCGTCCCAGAAGGCGGAAAGGTAGATATCGCGGTCGAAACGGTCCATCCCGCGCGAGAAGCGGGCCAGGCATTCCTGGATGTCCTGCTTGTCGAGCAGCGCGTCGATGCGCGCATCACGGCGCGTGAGGCGGTCACTTGCCACGGTAGTTCACCTCCGAGATCGGCTTCCAGATCGGCGAGCCCCAGCTTTCGCGGGCGGAAGCGATGGTGCTGCCATCCACATCGGTGATGCCGTATTCCTGGGCGAGTTCCGCCGTGACGTATTCGCCGCCGGAGCGCTTCATCACATCCGGATCGGCTGCCAGCGCGGCAATCACGCGGCCGGGATGCTCCACCGAACTTCCCTGCATCGAGGTGATCGACTTGGTCATCTTGTCCCCCATCCTGGCAAGGTTGTCCCTGGCCTTTTCCGTCAGCGTCAGGCCCTGCCACAAGGTGAGCGAGGCGACACCGTGGGGTTCCAGCTCGATCGCCATGTCGCGCGCCATGCGGTCCACAGCCGACTTGGACGTGCCGAAGATCACGCCATAGGTATAAGTCACTACCGCGAAGCCAGAGATGGCGACGATCAGTCCCGACTTCTGCGGCGCCATCAACTTGGCCGCGTGCCAAGCCGCGACGTAGTTGGATTTCACCCCCACATCCCACATCTCAAGGTTCGATAGCGGCTTTTCCCAGAAGCCCTTGGGCTCCAGCAGGTCGTCCGAAAGGGTGAAGGCGTTGTTGACGAGGATGTCGAGCCGGTCCGCTTCCGAGGCAATGCGGGCGAACAGCGCTTCCACCGCCGCGTCGTCGCCATGGTCGCAGGCGACGGCGATGCCCCGGCCTCCGCTCCCCCTGCCCCGCTCGTCGCACCCGGCGGCAGTGCCGCCCACCGTGCCCGGCAGGTAGTAGTCACCCTCGCGCACGGTGCGGCCGGTGACGTAGACGGTCGCACCCTGCTCGGCGAGGACAAGTGCGATCCCCTTGCCGATCCCACGGCTGGCGCCGGTGACCAGCGCCACCTTGCCGGCAAGCGGCGCGCTCATGCCTTGTCCTCGGCGAACCAGCGCTCTGAGTAGTCGCCCTTGGCGCGGCCCGGGAAATGCTCGGCGGTGAAGGGATAACCCATCACGCCCTTCGACCAGTCGGCCGCCGCGCCCCAGTCCTGCTCCCAGTCGTAGAGCATCACGCGATCGACGATGCGCCATTCGTCGCCGCGCTTCTCGAAGCGGTCGAGGTAGCGCCCGCCGATGCAGGTGTCGCGGTCGCCCTCGCCCATGTCTACCCGATGGTACGAGAAGACGTGCGTCTCGGCCTTGGCCACGTCGCCGTCCAGTTCGATATGGGTCTGGCCCAGCAGGTGCTGGGTGTCCTTGATCGCCTCGGCTCCGGGTACGACCCAGGCGAGATAGGTTTCGAAATCGCCGCCATGGACGCCATAGTCGAAGCGCGCCCCGGGCCACCAGCAAGAGCGGATGACATCGGCGCTGCGCCGGTCCTCGCCGCGTGCCAGGCGGGCGACGCACGAACGGATCGCCTCGCGGTCGAGCAGTTCGTGCAGTATTTCTTCCATCGGAAACTCCACTCGATCATGGCTGCCTATGCAAAATTAACGGAATTTCACGCCCAATTCGACACCATAGGTGACCGGCGAGTTCCAGACCGAGCCGGTACCGAGCGTGTTGAACAGCACCTGCGTGCGATAGCGTCGGCCGGTGACGTTGTCCCCGAAGGCGGCGACAGTGAACGTCTCGCTCGGATCGGTCCACTGCGCGCGCAGGCTCAGCACCTCGTAGCCGTTCTGCCGGAACTGCTGCTCCGGATCGAAGTAGAAGCTGGAGGTGTAGTAGAGGTTGCCAGAAACCAGCAGCCTGCCGCCGCCCAGATCGAGGCCGTAGCTCGCGCCGACATTGCCGGTGAACTCGGGCGCGCGCTGCATCTTGTAGCCCGAGGCGTCGGTCGATGCCTGGACGATGCCGCCGGGGTTCTGGGTGCCCGAATAGGCGCAGTTCATCGGATTGGCGAAGTCGGTGACAGCGGGGTCGCAATAGCCGTAGAACGGCGCGTTCGGGAACGACTTGTACCGCGCATGGGTCCAGGCGACGCCGGCGTTAAGGTTGAAGTCCCGGCTGACGGCATAGCGCACTTGCGCCTCGAGGCCGTAGATCTCCGAGGAAGCGGCATTGCGGATCTGCGCCGCGCCGTCCTGGTAGCTCGACACCTGAAGGTTCTTGTAGTCGTAGTAGAAGCCGGCAAGGTCGACCTGCAGCGTGCGGTTGTCGAACTTGTAGCCGACTTCGAAGGCGTTGATCTTCTCGGGCTTCACCGGCTGCTGCGAATAGCCGCCGACGTTGAGGATGCCCGCCTTGTAGCCGCGCGTGAACGATCCGTAGACGCTCGAATCCTCGCTTGGCTTGTAGCGCAGCACGACGCGCGGGGTGAAGCTGTCGTTCTTGAGGGTGTTCACGGGGATGCGGTCGCCCGGGTTGCCGGTGAAGGGCACGTTCTCGCCATCGGGGCCGGTGTAGCCGGTCAGCGGCGTCGTGAAGTTGGCGGTGAAGTAGGCATCGCCCACCACGTCGTGGCTATAGCGCCCCCCAAGTGTCACGAAGAACCGGTCATTGACCTCGTAGGTCGCGTCAAGGAACGCCGCATAGGACGTCGTCTTGGTGCTGGAACCGCCGAAGGGCGCGAACGGCGCGCCGCCGAACGACGCTCCGATCGTCCAGGTGTCGCGGATCTGGAAGTAGTTGAGCCCCGCCGTCCACTGCAGCCGGCTACCCGGCTTCGAGTTCAGTAGGAATTCCTGGCTCCACGTCTCGTCATCGACCCCGACGTAGATGTTGAACGCGGGAATCGCCGTCGCATCGAGGTCACCGTAGTAGGGCGACAGGTCCTTGCGATACTGGGTGTAGCTGGTCAGGTCCGCGAAGCCGAGGTCGGCGTTAATCGTCCCCTGCAGCGCATCCGAATTGGTGCGGAAGCTCAGCGGCTTGTTGAGCAGAATTTCGCCCGGCCGCGTAGCGTAGGCGGAGGCAGGTGTTCCGTAGCCGACCAGCGGAAGCCCCTTCGAGCTGTTTAGCCCGTAGATCGCCAGTCCTGCGGGCGATACCTTGTCGAAAAAGCCGGCATCGCCGCTTTTATCGACATAGGCGTTCACCAGCTGCGTGGTGGGATCGTCCGTCTCCGCATGAACCCAGCGCAGCAGGACCGAGACATCGTCGGTCAGTTCAGCCTTGAGGCCCAGGCGCAACGACCAGTTCTCGTACTGGCCGATCTTGTCGTCGCCGGTGCCGATTTCCGTGAAGTAGCCATCACCCCGGCGGTATAGCCCCTCGATGTCAAGGGCGACCCTGTCGCTGATGCCATAGGTGGCGTAAGCCTGCGCCTTGAGGGAGTTGAAGCGGCCGTAGCTGACCTTGGCCTGTGCGCTCGTATCGGTGCTCGGCTCGGCGGTGGTGACGATGATGGCGCCGCCGGTGGTGTTGCGGCCGAACAACGTGCCCTGCGGCCCCTTCAGCACCTGGATACTGTGGACATTGAGCAGGTCGAAATCCGACAAGTAGGTGTTGGCCTGGAAAAAGCCGTCTACGTAGATGCCGACGTTCGGGCCACCACCAGAGGTCGTGATGGCGGTGCCGACGCCGCGGATGGTCGGCTGTACCGCTGGCCCCTGCGCATCGAAGCGCAGGCCGGGCGTAAGCTTGGCAGTGTCTGAAAGCTGCCGCACGTTCGCGGTTGAGAGCTGGTCCTGCCCCAAGGTCGTCACGCTGATCGGCACATCGCGCGAGGCTTCCTCGCGCCGCTGCGCTGTGACGATGATCTCGTTGGCACCGCCCTCGCCAGTCGACTCCTGCGCCAGGGCCGGAGCAGCGGTTACGAAGACTGCCTCGATAGCCAGCAGAGATGCGGCGGCCTTGGTAACGCGTGTAGTCATCATTCCCTCCCCGTAGACCTGTGGTCCTTGCAATTCTGGGAAACAGCGTGGCCACTCGCAGCCACGCATACTCGTTCACCCCAGGCTCATGCCGCAGATTTGAGGTGGCGACTTGACCGAAGTGGACAGGCGATGCAGCCTTTGCACCGAAGGGGGGCGACGCCAACCCCGAATCCCCTGATCATCGCCCTTCCCTTGTATGCGAAAGACCCGCCGATGCCATTCATCGCCGATGCGGAATTTGGGCGCCTCAATAATCCGCTACTTCGGCATTTTCCGGAACTGGTGAAATCACTTGGCGGCGACGCTAACGAACTCTTGCCGTTGGCCGGTATATCCGCCCGGGACCTTCGCGATGACATCGTCGAACTGACATATCCGGAGGCGATCCGGCTACTGGCCCATGCGGCCAACCGCCTGGGCTGTCGCGATTTTGGAATGCGGCTGGCACTTCGGCAGCGCGGAGGGGCGATCTTCGGGCCGCTGGGCAACACCATGCGCCATTAGAAAACATTCGGAGACGCCCTACACTTCGCAAGCGCGCACATCGGCGCTCACAGCCGCGGCGCGCGCGTGTGGCTACGGCCATATCCTGCCGAGGGCACTATTTTCGCGGGACATGAATTGCTGCTGGAGACCAGCGCCGAGCGTATCCAGGCCATCGAGCAGATTCTTCTGATCGGCCATGTCGAGGCCATGGAGATGACTGGCGGTTACGCACGAGCGCGCTGTGTTCACTTCAGGCACGAACCCCTGTCGCCACCTCGCGACTATCACCGCTATTTCGGCTGCGAGGTCCGTTTCGGAGAGCCGGCGGACGGGATCACGTTCTCGGACCGCGACCTGGCCAGCCCGATGCTGCGCCAGAACGCGCAAGTCCACCGGGAATTGGTGACATACATCAAGAGGCATTATCCCAAGCACCGACCGCCCTTCGAAGCCGAAGTGCGCGGGCTCATCATGCGCAGGCTGGCCCAGGGGGACTGCGCAAGCGCTGAAGTCGCACGTGCGCTGAACATCCACCATCGCACCTTGCGACGCCGGCTGAAGGAGGAAGGCACCAGCTTTCAGGAAGTCAAGGACGACGTCCGCCGGGATATGACGCTCTATTACCTTCAGCAGACCGATCTCGATTTCCGTGAGATTTCGGAGAAACTGGGCTTCGCCGAGCAGGCGGTGTTCTCTCGCAGTTGCCGACGCTGGTTCGGGGATTCTCCCACGCGGATACGAGGCTCGCACCCTTCCCGACAGCACGGCTGATTTTGCCTTCATTGGTTAAGCGAAGCGCCCTCAAATTCGCGCGTCCCTCTCCCTGACGACAAACGAGCGGATGCGGCCCCCAATCCCCGCCATGGATGCGACGACAGCTATTACATAAGGTAAACGCATCATCACCCTCTGTCGCTATGTCAGAATGAAATAAATGCTCTCAGATGCTGGCCCGCATCAACTGGACGGTCACTCTGCGATTTCTCATACCCGACGAACTATATAGAATACAGAAATACAAAATACTTTCTCCATGCTATGAAGCTATTTGCTATCCTGTACGACAGCTTCGATCGCACTTCGGGACAGCGATAAAATACGTCCAGCAGCGAATCGCTGAATCAGGAGAGCATCCTTGTCTTCCTGCCTGAAGGCTCCATCAAAGGTCGAAGCGAATATCCGCGCCCATCCCGCATCATAAGTGTCGCCTTCGACATGAATGACGCTCATTGATGGCCAGGTCACCAGCTTATTGGTTTCAGGATCGTGCACCTCGGCGCTGCCGATCAGAATCTGCCTTGTCCTGAGAGGTGTCGCGTCGTCCGAGGACGTGCGTTGAATCTTAAAACTATAGGTGCCGCTTTGAGGATAGACAAAATCCACTATGGACGCAGGAGACGATACGCGTAGGTTGAACTCTTTCCTGCTATTGTTGCCACCGTCTGCTTCTAGCGCACGCCACTCATCATCAGGAATCGGTCGCCCGGAAACGATGATCGCTCCTCCTGTTTCGTCCAGCGGCCGTGCAACCGATATGATGAGTCGGGTCGACAGTTCGGACGCTGTGGAAGCCTTGGCGGCTTCGTTTCTCAGGGTTAGCCTCGATGTCGCCACAATCGTGGCGGGAACCAACATGCCGACAGACAGAAGAATGAGAATAGCGAGAGTTGTTTTTGGTACCATGATCGTTGCGTCCTGTGCTCGCGTACCGCGTTTGCCATACAAATTTTCGCGAACATCAGTTGGCGCGACAAGGGAACGCGCCCGCAAGGCCATCGGCCACGAGCGATGACGCGCCTTCCTGAAGACGATCGGATGGAAGGGCGCGCAGATAGGTGTAGGCGCGATCGACAAGTTCGTGAGGCAGGATCGTCACTGCGCCGCACCATCGTTTGCTGGTAGCGCCCGCCACGCCAAAGATGTAGGCGTTGGCCCGGGCGCTAGACAGAGTACGATCATGCTCGCTGCCGGCTGATCCATCTATCGCCCTGCCTTCCAATCCCCTGATATGGTCTAAACCGCTGAATATCCCGTCGCGCCGCCTGCCTTCGGGGGGTGCCCACGCGACGCTCATAGGCAAACCTACCGAGAGTATCGGCAGCCGAAAAATTACTCGAAACTGATTAACTGCCGTCATCGTCCACTCCGTTGATCTTACGGTCAACAGCGCTACTTCAATATAAGCGATTGCTCAAAATGGCTGACCCTGCGCATTCGGGTATCGTGTATCGTTTATAAGCCTTCCGCAGGAACTGCTTGCCTTTTTCAGTCAGGCCCGATGCGTCAACAAACGCTGAAAACGAGCCAGCCTGATCTCGCACATTGCCGATCTGGGCGATCATCGCCTTGCTTCCGAATACGACGTGGAAGCGCTCGCCAGCGGGGAGCCACACAAAAAGCGGCTTGGGCGAGAATTCAAGTATGATGTCCTCGTGCAAGACCTGAAAAAGACAGTCCCATGCGCGCCCCGGATCCATGCTAGTGGTTTTCTCCGGCTGCTTGCCGAACTCGGCATGGAAAATACTTATCGCTGCCCCCTCGATTCGAGCAATCTCTGCCAAAACAAAGAATGCGCTTCGATCAAGGATATCTGGTAACACTTGAGTAGCCCCTAGTTTTCTAGACGCCTTCTGCTTTCAAAATCTGCTGCCGTTCGAACTGTGCGGGTGACAGCATCCCGTTCCTGACCTGCTTGCGCACTGGGTTGTAGAACATCTCGATGTAATCGAACACGTCCTGCCGGGCATCCTCGCGTGTTTTGTAAGTCCGGCGCCGGATGCGCTCTCGCTTGAGCGAGGAGAAAAAGCTCTCGGCGACGGCGTTGTCATGGCAGTTGCCGCGCCGGCTCATCGAATGCTCAAGATTGTGAGCCCGGATGAAGGCCGCCCAGTCCATGCTGGTGAACTGCGAACCCTGATCCGAATGGATCAGCACCCGCTGCTTCGGCTTGCGCCGCCATACTGCCATGTGCAGCGCTTGCAACACCGCATCGGTGGTCTGCCTGCTCTGCATCGACCAGCCCACCACGCGGCGGGAATAGAGATCGATCACGACAGCCAGATAGGCAAAGCCCTCCAGGGTGCGGATGTAGGTGATGTCCGTCACCCAGGCCCGATCGGGAGCTGCGACGTCAAACTGACGATCCAGAGTATTGTCGACCGCCAGGGACGGTTTGCCGCCATAGCTGCCGGGCCGGCGCTTGTAGCCGACCTGCGCCCTGATAGCCGCCAGCCTGGTCAACCGGGCAACGCGGTTGGGGCAGCAGGTCTCGCCATGATCCAGCAGGTCATCGTGTAGCTTGCGATAGCCGTAGACCTTA
>NZ_JAFCGW010000012.1:0-184762 GCF_018604485.1 Sphingobium sp. BHU LFT2 | reverse complement strand
GCGCGCGGGGAAAATTTGTTCGACGAGGATGTCGTCACCCGCAATGCCGGCGGATCCATCGACCTGGGCACACCCAGGACGCTCTGGATCGGCGTGCGGTTCGGCCAATGAAGGGAGCCATCATGTCCGAAGACCTGTTTCCGATACCTGCCGACTGGGCGGCCCATGCCCGCATGAACCAGGCGGCGCGCGCCGCCGATTATCTCCGCTCGCTCGATGACGGTAGTGCCTATTGGCTGGAGCAGGCGCAGCGGCTGGACTGGATCACGCCGCCGACCCGCGCGTCGGACAGCAGCTTCGACGAAGCGGATTTCGGTATCCAATGGTTCGCCGACGGCACGCTCAACGTGTCGGCCAATTGTCTCGACCGGCATCTGGCCGAGCGGGGCGACGTTACCGCGATCCTCTGGGAACCCGATGATCCGTCTGAAGCGCCGCGTAGCCTGACCTATCGTGAATTGCATGCCGAGGTCTGCCGGTTCGCCAATGTGCTCAAGGATGCTGGCGCACGCCGGGGCGACCGCATCACCATCTATATGCCGATGATCCCGGAGGCGGCGGTGGCGCTGCTCGCCTGCGCCCGGATCGGCGCGATCCACAGCGTCGTGTTCGGCGGCTTTTCGCCCGAGGCGCTGGCAGGCCGCATCACCGATTGCGATTCCAGCATCGTCGTCACTGCCGACGAGGGCCGGCGCGGCGGCAAGCGCGTGCCGCTCAAGGCCAATGTCGACGCGGCGCTGGCGCTCGACCATTGCACCAGCGTGCGCCGCGTATTGGTGGTGCGCGCAACCGGCGGGGCGGTGGCGATGCAGCCGGGCCGCGACAGCTGGTATGACGAGGCGATGGCCGGCGTCGCGCCCGATTGTCCGGCCGAGGTGATGAATGCGGAAGACCCGCTGTTCCTGCTCTACACCTCCGGCTCCACCGGCAAGCCCAAGGGCGTGGTCCATTCGAGCGGCGGCTATCTGCTCTGGGCCAGTCTCACCCACGCGCTCTGCTTCGATTATCGGCCCGGCGACGTCTGGTGGTGCGCCGCCGATGTCGGCTGGGTCACGGGGCACAGCTATATCGTCTATGGTCCGCTGGCCAATGGCGCGACGACGCTGATGTATGAAGGCCTGCCGAGCTGGCCGACGCCCAGCCGCATCTGGGAGGTGGTCGACCGACATCAGGTCCATACGCTGTTCACGGCGCCGACCGTGCTGCGCGCGCTGATGAAGGAGGGCGACCATCATGTCGCGAAGACCAGCCGTGCGTCGCTCCAATTGCTGGGCAGCGTCGGCGAGCCGATCAACCCGGAGGCCTGGCGCTGGTATCATGGCGTTGCGGGCGAGGGGCGCTGCCCGATCATCGACACCTGGTGGCAGACCGAGACCGGCGGCGCGATGATCGCGCCGATGCCGGGCGCCACGGACCTCAAGCCCGGCAGCGCGACCTTCCCCATGCCCGGCGTCGAGGCACAGATAGTCGATGGCGATGGCGTGGTGCAGGAGGGGGCGAGCGAGGGCAATCTGGTGATCGCGCGCAGTTGGCCCGGCCAGATGCGCACCGTCTGGAACGATCATGAGCGTTTCTTCCAGACCTATTTCACCACCTTCCCCGGCAAATATACCACCGGCGACGGCGCCCGCCGGGACGAGGACGGCTATTACTGGATCACCGGCCGGGTCGACGATGTCATCAACGTGTCGGGCCATCGCATGGGCACGGCCGAGGTCGAGAGCGCGCTGGTGCTGCATGCGACCGTGGCGGAGGCGGCGGTGGTCGGCATGCCGCACGACATCAAGGGGCAGGGCATCTATGCCTATGTCACGCTGAATGTGGGCGAGGAACCGAGCGAGGATTTGCGCCGCACCCTGACCCAATGGGTGCGAAGCGAGATCGGGCCGATCGCCACGCCGGACGTGATCCAGTTCGCGCCGGGCCTGCCCAAGACACGATCGGGCAAAATCATGCGCCGCATCCTGCGCAAGATCGCCGAGGGGGAGGTGTCGGCCCAGGCGCTGGGCGATGTCAGTACGCTGGCCGACCCGAGCGTGGTTGCGGACCTGGTGCGCAGTCGCGCCGGGGTTGCCGCCTGATTTTCGCATGCGACCCAAGGTATAATGGAGGCGATGGCCAGCCCTCCCTAGCGTCCTTCCCATAAACAGAGATGGGAGAGGAATATGCGGGGCAGGGGCTGGCTTTACGCGGGTCTGGCGGGCGTGGCGCTGATGCCGGGATTGGCGCAGGCCGAGGAGTTGGAGGCTGGGCCTGCGCAGACGATCATCGTGACGGCGCCGGGCGGGGCGATCGATGTCGATGATGCGCTGTCCATTTCCAGTCGGGATATCTCGCTCACCGGCACGCCCGACCTGCTCGGCGCACTGACCCGCAATATTGCCGGCATCACGCTGCAGGACGCGCAGAATAATCCCTGGCAGCCCAATCTTCTCTATCGCGGCTTCGTCGCCTCGCCGCTGCAGGGGCAGGCGCAGGGGCTGACCGTCTATATGGATGGTGCCCGCTTCAACCAGCCGTTCGGCGATACCGTCCAGTTCGACCTGATCCCCGAGGCGGCAATCCGCAAGCTGAGCCTGCTTGATGCCAGCCCGGTCTATGGCCTCAACGCGCTGGGCGGGGCGATCCTGATGGAGACGAAGGACGGGCGCAGTGATCCGGGGCTGGAGGCGAGCGCGACCGGCGGCCGTTTCGGCTATGCCGAGGCGAGCATCGCCGGCGGTTTTGCACGTGGCAATTTCAGTGCTTTCGGCGCGTTTCAATATAGCCACGACGATGGTTGGCGCGATCATAGCCCGTCGCATCTCTATAATAGCTATGCCGACCTGGGCTTTGATACGGAGACGGGCGGGCTGCACATGAAGCTGGTCGGGGCAAAGACCGACCTGACCGGCAATGGCGTGTCGCCAGTCGAACTGCTGGCGGCGGAGCGGCGCGCCGTCTTCACCTGGCCGGACAATAGCCGCAGCAGCTATGGCCGGATCAGCCTGCACCCCTGGGTCGCGTTGTCCGACACGACCCGGATCGAAGGGACGCTCTATGCCCAGCGGCTGACCCTGCGCACGGTCAACGGCGATGCCGCCGATATCGAGGGGTGCGAGGAGGAGGATGACGCCGGGCTGCTCTGCCTGGAGACGGTGGGGAGCGATGATGACGGGGACGAGGCGCAGGCGGTCCTGACCGACGCGAACGGCAATGCCATTGCCGACAGCCTGGGCGGCGAGGGCTATGGCGTGCTCAACCGGGGGCGGACGCGGACCGATGCGATGGGCGCGCTGGTGCAGTTGATCGACGATCGTGCGCTGATGGGCGGCACCAATCATTTTGCGATCGGCATGAGTTACGACACGAGCCGCACCCGGTTCGACACATCGACCGAATTGGGGGCGATGACGGACGAGCGCAGCGTCGAGGGGCTGGGGTCGATCATCGTCCAGCCGGACGACGCGATCGCGCCGGTCGGGCTGGTCGCACACACCGATTATTGGGGCGTCTTCGTGCAGGACCGGTTGCCGCTGGCGCCGGGGCTGACGGCGGAACTGGGGCTGCGCTGGAACCATGCGCGGATCGAGCTGGCCGACCAGATCGGCACGGCACTGAACGGACGGCACAATTTCCAGCGGCTGAACCCCGGTGCGGAGCTGGACTATCGGCTTTCGGACGGGCTGTCGCTGCGGGTCGGCTATGCCGAGACCAACCGCGCGCCGACCCCGGCCGAACTGTCCTGCGCCGACGAGAATGCGCCGTGCAGCCTGACCAATTTCTTCATCGCCGATCCGCCGCTCAAGCAGGTGGTGGCGAAAAGCTGGGAGGCGGGCGGTTCGGGTCGCTTCGCCGTCGGGGGATGGACCGCCGACTGGCTGCTCTCTGCCTATCGCACCGGCAATCATGACGACATCCAATATATCGCGTCGGACATTCGCGGTCGGGCCTATTTCCAGAATATCGGCAAGACCCGGCGCCAAGGCGTCGAGGCATCGGTCAAGGCGGCGCGGGGCGGTTTCAGCGCAGGCCTCAGCTATGCCTTCACCGATGCCACCTATCGCAGCGCGCTGACACTGAGCAGCCCGGCCAATCCGGAGGCGAATGAGGACGGCACGATCGACGTTCGCAAGGGCGATCGCCTGCCCGGTATCCCGCGCCATAGTGCGACTTTGAGCCTGGACTATGCCGGCACCTTGGGCGGTCAGCGCCGTTGGTCGGTCGGTGGCGACCTGATCGCCCGGTCGGGCCAATATCTGGTCGGCGACGAGGCCAACCAGAATGCCAGGATGCCCGGCTATCTGATCGCCAATATCCGCGCCGGCATCGACATCATTCCCGGCGTCACCCTGTTCGGTGAAGTCCGCAACCTGTTCGACCGCCATTATGCGACCTTCGGCACCTTTACCGAGGTGGATGAGATCGAACTGGACGAGGCGCCGGGGGCGAGCGACCCGAGAGCCTATGGCGCGGGTGCGCCGCGCCGCTGGTATGCCGGGGTGAAGGCGACATTCTGAAGCATGGCGGCGCCCGCGATCGGGCGCGCGTCTGCCGAAGTTCACAGTGTAAACGGCCTATCGGGGCCATTTGCACCTGTCGCGCAACTGCGACGCGTCGGTAACGCGCCTGTGCCGCGCCGGGGGTAATGGGGGCAGGGGCATGGAAGCGCGTCGCCCTTGCCCTTGCCGCGCGCCACATAGGCGCCTGCCACGCGCCGGGCGGCCGGGTTGGGCGAGGGGGAACAGCCTCTGTCGCATGGCGAGGGACAGATCAGAAAAGCGGCGTGTAGGACAGCGATGCCCGTGGCAGTGCTATCGCCCTGCAGACGGGAACATCTGCCTGAGCGAGGCTGGCGCATGGCATTTGCGGATCGCGGTTTCGACATGGCGGGCGCGTTCGGCGGTCAGCGAGGCGGCGGACAAGGCGAAGCGTCGTTCATGCGCGACTTCCTCGGCGGTGAAGGGCGTGCTGCCCTGCGGCACGCTGCCGCCGCCCAGGCCGAAGACGACGAAGTTCATCATGTCGGCCAGTTGCTGATTATCCTTGATCCGGTTGAGCGCGACATTGGGCAGGCGGATGAGATAGGCGCGGGTCTGGGGGGTGCAGAGGAACCAGCCGACCCGGCCGCGCAGTTCGGGCAGGGCCGCGGGCGCGGCACTGCCCTGCACCCCGTGGCAGCCGCCGCAATTTTCGACATAGTCAGACCGAGCGAGGTCCGGGTCAGTGATAGCGCTGGGCAACAGGCCCATGGGCGGCAGAGCGGCGCGGCCGATGCCGACCGCGCCGAGCAGCGCCAGCGATCCGATCAGCAGCGCATGCCGCATGTCCTGCCGGCCTCAGCTGGCCGCGCCGACCAGCACGGCGGTCGAACAATGATATTCCATGCTGCTGGTGCCAAAGCACCAGATCACGTCATTGTTGAGCTGGGGCATGTAGAGCTGGGTCTCGCGGTCGGTATTGTCGCAGCCGCACTGGCCGCAGGCCGGCTTGCCGCAACAGTCGCGATAGGCGATCAGATAGGCCTTGCCGTCGTCCGGGTTGATGCAGGTGCCGACCCAGGAGACGGGCGAGGGCTCCGCGCCCGCCGGGCAGCTATGGATGCCGCCGCCGCAGCAGGTGCACAGCGCGCCGTCGATCGCGCAATAGCGCCAATAGTCGCACTTGGTCTCGTCCTTGCTCTGTGCGGTGCGGGCAAAGGCGGTCTTGGCCTCGGGCGAGCGGTCGGGCTTGGCCGCTTCGGCGCGGCTGACCGGCAGCAGCGGGAAGGCGGGCGCAGCGACCAGGGCAGCGCCCAGGCGCGAGAGCATCGAGCGGCGGGATGTCCCCCCGGCGAGGCGCCGCAGCAGCTTTTCCCCCATGGCGTCGGCGTCGAACTTCTTCATGTCACGGACCCCCTTTGAACTTGCGATCAGGCCGCCTGGGCTTTGAGCGAACCGATATAGTCCTGCACCGTGGCGATCCCCATTTCATGGGCGACGACCAGGCTTTCGAGATGCTCGCGGCTGTTGACCAGTCCCTTGGACAGGATGGTGCCCTCGGCATCGAGCAGCACGGCGAAGGGCAGCTTGGCGACGCCATAGGCCTGGCCCGCCTCCGGCCCGTTGACGAAGGCATAGGCCTCCAGTCCGTGCTGGGCGATCATCGCGCGCTGGGCGGCGACATCATCGTCGCCCACGAAGGTCAGCGCGACCCGCTCGTCCCGCGCGAAGGATTTGGCCATCGGGATGATATTCTTGCACAGTGGGCATTGGGCGGAGACGAACATCAAGAGGCGCAGCGCCGTGCCATGGGCATGGCCGCCGATCGTGACGGGCGCGCCGTCGATGGTGCGGGCGTCGATCTTGACGATGGCGTCGCCCACCGCCGGGCCGCCGCTGGTGGCGAGCGCACCGGCGGGCGCGACGCGGATATGGAGCACGCCGACCTGCCGCGCGACCGCCAGCAGGGCGATGCCGAGCGCGAAAATGGCGACCCAGGACAGGATCTGCGCGATGATGAGCGACGTCAGCATAGGTCTATCTCCGGTAGGCGGCGGCGGGCGTGGCGATCAGCGCCAGGATGGCGCCGAGCAGATGGAAGGCGAGGAACAGGGCGATGCCGCCAGCGGCGGCGGTGGCGATGTCCAGCACGGACAGTGGCGGGGCGGGCAGCAGGCGCGGCGCGACGAGCGCGACCAGCAGCAGGTTGCGGATCACCAGCGGCCAGCCGATCGGATGGCGCAGTTGGGAACGTCCGCAACCGCAATCGATATGGCTGCGCCCGCGCGCGATGTTGATCGCCATCGCGCCGGCAAAGAGGCTAAGCAGCAGCATGGCAAGCAGCACCGGCACCGGAGCCAGGCCGGCGATCAGCGTGGCGCCGATGGCGATCTCCGCCAGCGGCAGCAGGATGGCGGCGGGGGCCACCAGCGCCGGCGGTAGCAGCCGGTAATTGGCGATCACGCCGGGCAGCAGGATGCGGTGGCGCAGCTTCGACAGGCCCGCCTGCAACAGGATGAGGCCGATCCCGATGGCAGCCGCCAGCGCGGCGATCGCCAGGCCCTGCGCCATGATCAGGACGGGTCCGCGACCGTGATGGTGCTGCCGCCGGCCTTCTCGATCTTGTGCTTTTCCTCCCAGGTGGCGAGGTCGATGACAAGGGCTGTGCCCTTTTCGCCGTCCATGATGAGCAGCGGCTTGTCTGACTGGGTGACCTCGATATTGTTCATCGGCTCTTCCAGCGGGCGGCGCTTCACGACCTTTTGCGTGGCGAGATCGACTTCCCACACTTCCGTGCCCGATGCCTTGTGCGACCAATATTCGCCCATGTGCATCAGCACGAACAAATGGCCGGTCGCGCGGTGCAGCGCCATCGGCTGGCGCCCGCCCGGATACCAGTTTAGCTCCAGCGGCTTGGTTTCGCCTGGTCGGATGCCGGCGGCGGCCTGAATCGAGAAGGGCGCGGAGATGGTCGGCGCCGGGCCAAGCTTCGCGGTCCAGATCTGGCCGGTGTAGCTCAGGAAGGTCGTTTCCTTCTTCTTCCGGTCATAGGTGAAATTGTCGAAGATCGGATCGTCGGTGGCCGAGAAGAAGGGCGCGCTATGGGTGATGTCGGCCTTGCTGCCGGTCAACTTCACGGTGGCGAGCGACCCGTCGGCGCACAGCGCGGAAAAGCCGACGCCCGGATTGGGCATCATGCTGGCGCAGCCGGGCAGTTCGACATTGGCGACGAATTTGCGCTTCACCAGATCGACGATGTTCACCGAGGAGGCGGGGCTGAGATTATAGACGAAGCCGATCTTGCCATCGTCGCTGATGATGAAGTTGTTCTTGCGCGATCCGATCAGGATGCGGTCGGGAATGGTGATTTCGGTGACCAGCTTCAGCTCGCGCGTGTCATAGACCGACACCATGTCCTGCCGCGTGCCGCGATCGCCCTTCGACCAGATGGTTTCGGCGACATAATAATATTGGCCGGCCGGATCGATCGCCATGTCGGCGAGGCGCCGGGTTTCGACCATGCCCACCATCTTGCCGGTCTCGCCGTCGAAGATGCTGGTGCCCGGCATGTCCCATCCGCCGTCGACGAAGAACCAGTTGGGCTTGGGCGGCTCCATCGTCACGACATCGGACGTTTCCGGCTCCAGCGCGGCCGTGGTGTCGGCGGGCGCGGCTTGGGCGGTGATAGCTGCGCACAGGGCGAAACCCATGGCGGCGGTGGCGAAAAATCCCCTGACGGCGGCGCTCGACATCTGGCGTGATCCCCCTTGATCGGTGCGGCGGCGCTGGACTCATCTGGTCCGCGTTTCGCCGCTGGAACGAAGGCTGGACAAGTGTCAAGGATTGGTCAAGAGGGCGAAGGCGCTTCTTGCCAAATATTTTTGCGCCGCAGCAAAATTAAGCGATAATCTCGTACACGCCCTCGATCCGGGGCAGGCGCAGACTGTCGGGTGCAGCAGCGACCAGCAGCGCGAAACAGCCGCCGGTGAGCGCGACCAGGGCGCCGTCGACCAGCCCTTGTTGCCCCAACCCGTCGGACAGCAGCGATCCCGCCACCGGCCCGGCGATCATGCCCAGGCTGTGGACGCAGGCGACGAAGCGGCGGAACAGCGGACTGCCGCCGCCCGCTGCCGTGGCGAGGCCGGAAAAGCGGATGATCGTGGCGGTCGACCCGATATTGAGCAGGCCGATCGCCAGGATGAACAGGGTCGGCGCGCCGGGCCGGGTGAGGGCGAGCGGGGCGAGCAGGCAGAGGCCCGACAGCAGGCCGGTCAGCGGCAGCGGCACGATGCTCTGTTCGCGCATCAGTGCGATCGCGGTCAGCGCGCCGATCACCGATCCGATCGCCACTGCCTCGCCGATCACGCTGTCGTCGATGCCGGCGGCCAGCGCCAGCGCGCCGGAAAAGCTCCAGATCATCATGGTGGCGGCGATGAAGCAGAACAGGGCGACGGCCAGCGCCCAGGCGCGCGGCGGGGTGGGCGCGCGTTCATTGGCGTCGTTGGTGGGCGTCTGCGCTGGATCGGCGGCCGGCATCAGCAGGCTGAGCAGCAGCACGCCGATCGGCGCCAGCGCCAGCAGGCGCAGCGCAGCGGCCGGCCCGGCGCTGTCGCCGATCGCCGGCAGCGCCAGCGCGACCAGGGTGGACAGCAGCAACTGGACCAGGAAGACGGCGGCATAGGCGCCGGTCGGGCGCTGCGAGGCGGCGGCGCTCATCGCATGGGTATAGGCGACGCCCATGCCGACGCCGAACAGGCCGCGCGCGACGATGAGCGTTGCCAGCTCGTCGAGCGCCGGCGTTATCAGGCTGGCTGCCAGCGCGATCAGCGCGGCGAACGCCGGCGCGCTGGTGGGCAGATGCGCGCCGCCGCGCCAGACCAGGATCGCGCCGATCGCCATGCCACCCTGGGTCGCGCCGACGATCCAGCCATGATCGGACGGATCAAGCCCGGTGGCGGCGGTCAGCAGGGTCAGGAAGACGGGGTCGATGCCGGGCTGCAGCAGCGCGAGCGCGGCGGCGGCGATGCAGGCGATGGTCCGGTCCGGTGCCCATCCGGGCAATATACGGCTTTGCGTCATGATGGCCCCCACAGCATGAACAGGCGCCGGTGGCGCCCCTGCCGTTCAGACCATCTCTCCCCCTTGGGGCGGCGTCAGGCCGCTTCTGTCATCAGCCCTGCAAGATCGCGCGAAGTCACCGTCTTGGCAAGATGCACGAACGACATTGCGGCGAGCGCGGTAAAGACCGGCATCTTGGCCGCCCAGGGCTTCTGATGCCCCAGGAACGGCGTCGATCCTTCCATCGATGCGCTGATGAACAGGGCGACGCTATGCACCTCGTCCGGGGTCAGGGCCGGATTGATCTGCGCCACATATTCGCCGATCACCTCATGCACCTTGCTGTAGAACAGCCGCACCCGGTCGGCGACGAACTCGCTCTGGTTGGCGAGCGCCCAGAGTTCGGTGAACAAATGGGTGGTGCGCTTGGTCTGGATATCCTCCAGGCACAGGATGATGACCAGCTTCAGCCGTTCCTCGGCGGTGAGGCCGGGCTTGCGCACCATCTCCTCCAGCAGCTTGTCATAGGATTCCAGCATCTCGTCCAGCATCACCTGGATCAGCATTTCCTTGCGCGGGAAATGATAGCTGACATTGCCGACCTTCATGTCGCAGCGCGCGGCGATGCGGCGCAGGGTGAAGGCATCGGCACCCTCGTCGATCAGCACGTCCAGCGCCGCCTTGAGGATCTGGTCCACCGTTTCGGACCCGCGGGCATAGATGCCGGGCCGTGAGGGAGCGAGTATCATATCACATCTGCCTTGGCGGTCCTCCTACCACGGCGCGGCGCGGTTCGCCACCCTTTGCGCATCGCTCGCAACGGTGGGCTTGACGAATATTTGAAGACTGTCCAGTATTCGCGCATCCACATAATCTTGGGAAGAGGCGTGAAATCCGGTGCGGCACCCTGTCGGGGGCGGCTTCCGGGGCAAACGTCCATATGTGCGGGGACATTTCAGGCGATGATTCAGGGTATCAAGCGCGTCACATTCTCTCTGATGGCGGTTGCGGCGGCTGGTTTGCCGGGGGCGGCACAGGCGACCGGTCCGCAGACCTTCGCCAATCGCTGCTCCATGTGCCATCAGCCCTCGGGCGCTGGCCTGCCGGGCCAGTTCCCGCGCCTCAATGGCCGGGTGGCGCAGATTGCGACCAGCCCGGAGGGGCGGCGCTATCTCGCCATGGTGCTGCTCTATGGCATCTATGGCCCGATCACCGTGGACGACAGGAAGATCACCGGCCTGATGCCCGGCATGGGCACCATGTCCGATCAGGATATTGCCGATGTGCTGAATCATGCCGTGTCGCTCAAGAAGGCGGCCAAGCCCGCCGCGCCCTTCACCGCGGCCGAGGTCGCCAAGGTGCGCGCCGGCGGCAAGCAGACCGCGGCGCAGGTCGCGGCCGAGCGCGGCCGGCTGGCGGGCAAGGGGCTGATCCCGTCCTGATCCGGGCGCCCATCCTATAACTCTATGCTATGGGATAGTCGGTCTTGAGCGGTTAAACGGCGGTGCCGGGCTGTGGGATAAGGGGACTCCAAG
Source organism: Sphingobium sp. BHU LFT2 (assembly GCF_018604485.1). Classification (NCBI taxonomy): domain Bacteria; kingdom Pseudomonadati; phylum Pseudomonadota; class Alphaproteobacteria; order Sphingomonadales; family Sphingobiaceae; genus Sphingobium; species Sphingobium sp. BHU LFT2. The sequence goes on along the minus strand of NZ_JAFCGW010000012.1, from coordinate 173,709 downwards.
GAGATCCCCCATGTCCAACGCCATCGCCACCGTCTCGCTGCGCGGCACGCTTGAAGAGAAATTGCGCGCCGCTGCCGCGGCCGGCTTCGCCGGGGTCGAGATATTCGAGAATGACCTGATCGGGGCGGAACTGGCGCCGCGGGACGTGCGGCGCATGCTGGACGATCTGGGCCTGGCCTGCATGCTCTACCAGCCCTTCCGCGATTTCGAGGGGATGCCGGGCGCGCTGCGCCAGCGCGCCTTCGACCGGGCCGAACGCAAGTTCGACCTGATGGGCGAACTGGGCACCGATCGCATCCTGGTCTGCTCCAACTGCTCGCCGGCCTCTCTGGGCGAACGGGAGCGGATCGTCGACGATTTCCGCGACCTGGGCGAGCGGGCCGCCAAGCGCGGCATCCTGGTCGGTTATGAGGCGCTCGCCTGGGGTCGGCATGTGTTCGATCATCGCGATGTCTGGTCGATCGTCGAGCAGGTCGACCATCCCCATATCGGCATCATCCTCGACAGCTTTCATTCGCTGTCGCGCAAGATTCCGAGCGAGAGCATCCGCGATATCCGTGGCGACAAGATCGTCTTCGTCCAACTCGCCGATGCGCCGCTGCTCGACATGGACCTGCTCTATTGGAGCCGCCATTTCCGCAACCTGCCGGGACAGGGCGGCCTGGATGTCGCCGGCTTCGTCGCGGAGATATTGGCCACCGGCTATGACGGGCCGTTGTCGCTGGAAATCTTCAACGACCGGTTCCGCTCCAATGCGGCGACCCTGGTGGCGGAGGACGGGCATCGTTCGCTCGACTATGTGCGCGACGCGGCGCTGCGGCAGTTGGGGCGCCCGTCGACCATGCCCGCGCCGGAGCCGGTGCTGGGCGCCGAGTTCGTGGAATTCACCACTGCCAGCGCCGATTCCGCACGGCTGGGCCGCACGCTGGCGACACTGGGCTTCAGCCTTGCCGGCGAGCATCGCCAGAAGAAGGTGACGCGATGGCGTCAGGACGGCGTCAATCTGGTCGTCAATGCCGAGCCCAAGGGCTTTGCCAGCGCCTATCGTGCAGCGCATGGATCGTCCATCTGCGCGATCGGCGTGCGGGTGAGGGACAAGGCGGCGGTGCAGGCGCGCGCGGCGGCGCTGGGGATCAAGGCCTATAGCGCGGAAGGCCGCCCCGGCCGGATGGCGATGCCGGCGCTGCGCGGGGTCGGCGGCAGTCTGGTCTATCTGATCGACGATAATGAGGTCGAAGGGCTGTGGGCGCGCGAGTTCCAGGCGATCGAGGCAGCGCCCGATGCGCCGGTCCATGCCCATGGCTTCGATCATCTCGCCGCCGTCGTCCATAATGACGAGTTCCTGTCCTGGCAGCTTTACTGGCGTGCCCTGTTCGGGCTGGAGGCCAAGGCGGCGCAGGATGTGATCGATCCGTCGGGGCTGGTGCATAGCCAGGCCTTGCAGGCGCCCGACGGCGCCTTCCGCGTGACGCTCAATGCGTCGGATGCGCGCGAGACGCTGTCGTCCCGCTTCCTCGACCAGGGGATTGGCGGCGGCTATCAGCATGTGGCGCTGGCGACCGACGATATCTTCGCGACCGCGCAGGCACTGCGGGACGAGGGCGCGGCGGTGCTGACCATCCCGGCCAATTATTATGCGGACATTGCCGCCCGCTTCGGCTTTGACGATGCGCTGGTGGCGCGGATGCAGGCGCTGGGCATCCTCTATGACGAGGATGCCGATGGTCACGGCTTCTGGCAGCTCTACAGCCGCGCCTTCGACAAGCTGTTCTTCTTCGAGTTCGTCCAGCGCGATCGTGGCTATACGGGCTATGGCGCACCCAATGCCGGCGTCCGGCTGGCTGCGCAGAACCGGTTCCGCGACGAGAATCCCGTCGATTGAGCGGGATCAGAGGATCAGCTTGATCGTCATGCCGGCCACCACCGCATCGGGATAGCGGCTCGTCGCCCCGACGCGGTGGATATATTGGAGGTTGGGACGCAGCAGCAGGGCGCGGGTCGCCTGCCAGCCATAGAAGATTTCGCCGCTTGCTTCCCAGCGCTGCGGATCGACATCCTGGCCCAACGACTGCTGGTCGCGCTGGCGATCGGCGATGCGCGGATTGACCCTGGCATACACGAGGCCGAGGCCGAAATTGTCCCTGGGCCGATTGTCCCACAGGCCGCGCGCGACGAAGCCGCCGCTCAGGAACAAGGGGACGCGTGCGGTCGCCCGGTCGGACAGGGTCATGGTGCCGAACAGCGACAGGCCGCGTTCGCCGGGGCCGAAGCGGACGATCATCTTTTCCGCCATGGCCCAGGCGCTCCACCGTTCGCGTCGGGTGGCCGGGGCGAGGCCGGACAGGGCGTAGGAATCGCCATTGGCGTCGGCATAGACATCGGGCTTGTCGGTCGTGTCGATCAGGCCGCCGACCCGGACCAGGCCGGGCAACTGTCCCGCACCCTGACCCGACTTCCAGCCCAGTTCGACCGGCAGGACGACACTGTCGAAACGCGGCGCCAGTTGCCAGCCATTGCCGGTCTGGGCGCGGATGCTGTTCACTTCGAAGGCGGCGACGCTGATGCTCAGCCCATGGCCGATGTCCTGCCGGGCGCGAACGCCCCAGCGCGGGATCGGGAAGCCGGAAAAGCCGCTATTGTAGAACAAGGTGGTCGGGCGCGGGCAGAAGGCGAAATTCTGGAACTGGCAGCCCGAGGGCAAGGTCGCGAAATCGTCGCCCGTATGGTAGAGGCCGATCTTGAGCGCGGTCCGGCCGCCGTTCAACTGCTGCTCATAGCTTAGTTCCGCCGGGCGCAGATCCTGCCCGCCGCCGAACAGTTCCTGCACCTCGAACAAATTGCCGATGCGGGTGGCGGTCAGATCCTCGCCCTTGCGATGGATGATCGTCGCGATGATCTTGCCGCCTGAAAGGCCGAATGCCTTGCCGGTGTCGATGACCGCCGATGCCAGCAATTGCTGGGTGTAGGCCGCGCCCTGATCGCGGCCGCCGCTGATCGATGCGGCGCTTTCGGAGACATAGGAGAAGGTGAGGTTGACGCCGCTGTCCTTCAGACGCGTGCGCCAGCCGGGCTGGGGCGCGGCCGGTGGCGGGGGTGGGGGCGTCTGAGGTCCGGCGGGCGGACCTTGCAATTGCGGCGCGGGTTTGACCGCTTCGGCGACCTGGACGGGCAGGACGATGGCGGGGGGGCTGTCGGCGATCATGGCGCGACAGCCGCATCGGTCGCGCGGGCAAAGTCCGCCAGCATGCGATCGCTGTCCGGCGCGACCCCTGTGAACAGGGCGAAGGCATGGGCCGCCTGCATCACCGCCATGCCGCCGCCGGTCAATATGCCGCAACCCTTCGCCTGCGCGGCCATCAGCAACGGGGTGTGCAGCGGGAAATAGATGATGTCCGACACCCATTGATCGGGCGTCAGCAGATCGGGATCGAACGGCAGGCCGGGATGGCTGAGCATGCCGATCGGGGAGGTCTGGACCACGCCATCGGCGTTCGCGATGGCATCGGCCGCATGGGCCATGGCCTGCACCCGCGCCGCCGGGAAGAGCGCGCCAAGCCGATCGGCCAACGCCGCCGCGCGGTCCTGTGCCGGATCGACGATGGCAAGATGCGTCGCGCCAAGGTCGAGATGGGCGTAGCCGACCGCTGCCGCCGCGCCGCCAGCCCCGATCATCGCGATCCGGCCGCGCGGGCGATCGGCAAGGCCGGCGAGGAAATGGGCGCGATAGCCCGACCAGTCCGTATTGTCGCCATGGGCCCGGCCGTTGCGGAACAATAGGGTGTTGACCGCGCCCAATGCCCGCGCTGCGTCGGACAGGCTGTCGAGCAAGGGCATGACCGCCTGCTTGAAGGGATGGGTGACGTTGATCCCGTCAAAGCCCATCGCCCCCAGCATCGGCAGCAGGCGGGGCAGGTCGTCCGCGCCATAGCCCATCCGATCGGCATCGAGGATGCGGTAGACGAGGGTTAGGCCGAGCGCCCTTGCCTCTGTTTCGTGCATGTGCGGGCTGCGCGATCCGCCGATGCCCTGGCCGATCAGGCCGCAGAGAATGGACGCGCGGGGGCGATCCGCGACGGGCGCGGGGGACTGCAACATGGCATTATCCTTGGAAGAGGGGGCGGTCAGTCGGCCTTGGGCAGGCGGATCATCGCGGCGCAGATGCCCGCGATGACGGCCGGCACCGCGAAGACACCGAAGATGACAGGCAGTGAGACTTTCGCCGCGAGCAGGAAGCCGCCCAGCATCGGCCCGATCACCGCGCCGATACGGCCGACGCCCATGGCCCAGCCGATGCCGGTGCCGCGTGCTTCGGGCGGATAGAGGCTGGCGGCGAGCGGGTAGCAGCCGTTGAAGCCGCCCTGGACGAAGACGCCGATCAGGAAGGCGGTGGCGAGCGTCGCGACCAGCGGCATGGCGACCGATCCGAACAGGACCAGCGTGACGGCAGCGGCCGACATATAGCCCAGGATGAGTCGGCGCAGGTCGAAATGGGTGCCGGCGATGCCGATCAGGGTCACGCCGACAAAGGCGCCGATATTGTAGATGGCGCCGGCATAGATGGCGTCCTTGGCCGGCAGGCCGGCCTCGACCGCCAGCTTGGGAATCCAGCTGATGACGAAATAGAGCGTCATGAAGCCCGAGATGGTGGCCATCCACAGCAGGATGGTGCCGGTCGCGCGGCCATCGGTCAGCAGGCCGCGCACACCGGCCTTGTTGGCTTCATGCACCTTCTTGGCGGGCAGCGTGTCGACCGCCGGCTGGCCCATCGAGCGGAGCAGGCGGTTGGCCTTTTCCAGCGCGCCTTTGGGCTGGCGGCTGAGCAGGAAGTCGATGCTTTCGGGCAGCAGCAGCCAGACGAAGGGCAGGGACAGGGTGCAGAGGATTGCCGCGCCCAGCAGCATCGCCTGCCAACCATAGATGGGCAGCAGGTTGGCGACGACGAAGCCGGTGATGGTGGCGCCGACCGGATAGCCGGCCTGGAGGAAGCCAACCGCGAAGGTGCGGTGCCGGGGCGGGGCATATTCGGCGGTCAGCGCCGCCATGCTGGCCAGCACCGTGCCGATGCCGATGCCGACGATGAAGCGGCTGACGATCAGTTCGCCGATATTGGCGGCCATGGCGGAACCGAACATGGCGCCGGCCATCATCACCAGCGACGCGAGGATCAGCTTGCGGCGGCCGAACCTGTCGGCCATCGGCGCGATCAGCAGGCCGCCGGCGGCCATGCCGGCCAGCCCGGCGCTGAACACCACGCCCAGCCGTTCGGGCGTCACCTGCCAGTCGGTCGACAGGGCGGGGGCGATATAGGACAGGATCAGCACGTCCATGCCGTCGAGCATGTTGAGGATGAAGCAGATGGCGACGACCAGTATCTGGCGCGCGGTCCATAGGCTGTCCGATGCGACGGGCGCAGCCTGGCCGTCAACGGTCACATAGGGCCGCACGGACACGCTGCCGGTGGCGGAATAGCTGGCCATCTCGAATAATGCCTTTCATCCTCTCGCGGCGCCCTGCGCCCTTGCCTTGTTTGTCCGGTGGCCTGTCGGCTTCTATTCTGCGGATGGCTATGCCTCATCCATTCAATAGGTAATTTCCACCGCTCCAGATGCGCTTCGCTATATCGCTATGTTATGGATTTGGCGGGCGCGGCAGGGCGAGCATCGCACTGCGGGCAATCTCCTCGAAGGTTTCGCCGATGATGGCGCGCGGCGATTCCATATTGCGGTTGATATAGACCGGAAGCACGCCGGGGTCTTCAAATTCCAGGAAGCGGACGGTGTCGGCATGGGGCTGCATCGCGGTGAAGCTGTCGACCAGCGCCACGCCCATGCCGTTCGCGACGAAGGCGACCGCGGTTTCGGCGAAGCGGATATAGGTGGAAACGTCCGGTTCCTGCCCGGCGCGGGCAAACATGTCGGCGATGATCCGGCCATGGGGCGTGTCGGGGCGGAAGGATTGCAGTTGCGCGCCGGCAAGGTCCGCCACGCCGATCCGGTCACGATCCGCCAGCGGATGATGGCTGGGCACGGCGCAGACCATGCGCCCGGCACCGATCCGGCTGGACAGGATGTTGGGATGGTCGATCGGAAAGACGGTCAGCGCATATTCGCCGCGCTGGAGCGCGAGATAATCGATCGCCTGCTCGACCGAGAGAATGTCGAACTGGATGGTGAGGCCGGGATAATTGGCGCTGAGGCGGGCCAGCATCTGGGGCAGGATAGAATGGCCGAGTGAGGGCGATGCGCCGACGCGAAAGGTTTTGTCCTCCCCCTTGGCCAGCCGGCGTATGACATGGGCGAGGTCGTCGAAGCCCTTGTAGATGCGTTCGATCTCCTCGAACAGCACGCCGGCTTCCTGGGTCGGCACCAGCCGGCCGCGGGTGCGGTCGAACAGGCGGAACTGCAGCCGGTCTTCCATATGGCCGAGCATCCGGCTGAGGCCGGGCTGGGACGTGCCGAGCATCCGCGCGGCGCCGCTGACCGTCTTGGTGATCATGACGGCGCGGAAAATTTCTATCTGTCGAACCGTGAGCATCGAACGTCCATGATCCTGCACCGGATGGATAGCGCGTGCTAGCCCAGCGGGGCGGCGCATGAAAGCCCGCCGCGTGGGTGCCGGTCGTTCGAAGGCGGGTTTTCAATGTGCGCGGGCAGGGGGCAAGGGGTTGCCCGCGCACATCGATCAGCCAGGGATCAGAAGCGAACCTTGGCACCGACCGTCATGTAACGGCCAATCGTGTCATAGTGGATCGCGCCATAGGTGGTCAGCGGCGGATCGCGGTCGAACAGGTTGTTGACGTTGGCGAACAGGGTGAACTTGTCGACATTCACCTGGGCGCCGAGGTCGACATAGACGCGGGCGGCGATGTCGTTGTTGGCGATGTCCAGCGCATGGTTGAACTTGCCGCCGCCGACATAGCGGACGCGGGCGTCGACCGAGACGTCCTGGCTGCTGTAGTTGATCGACCCGGTGGCGCGCCAGTGCGGCGTGCCGAAGCTGACATTGTCGCCCACGTCACCGGCACGGTCGACGCTGGTCATGCCGTCGTTGATCAGCACCTTGTCGACATAGGTGGCAAGGCCGCGGAAGCGCATCGTGCCGCCCAGGCCGCCGCTCACCTTGCTCAGCGGCAGGGTGTAGCTGGCCTCGATATCCACGCCGGCGGTCTTGTATTCGGCCAGGTTGATATAGGTGGTGTAGATGGTGGTCGGGGCACCGGCAGTGTCACGCACGATCTGGCTGCACAGGTCGGTATTGCCGTTGGCACAACCGCTGATGACGTCCTGCGCGCCCAGCGAGGTGATCGCGTCCTTGAGCTTGATGTTGTAATAGTCGACCGACAGGTTGAAGCCCGGCAGGAAGGTCGGCGTGAACACCGCGCCGGCGGTCAGCGTGCTGCCGATTTCGGGCTTCAGGTTCGCATTGCCGCCGCCATAGCGGGTGATCGAGTAGGTGCTGCCATTTTCCGCGACCGTGGTGAAGCTGGTCGTGGTGGTGGTGTAGAGTTCCGCCAGGCTGCCGGAGCGGATGTCACGCGACCGCGACACGCGCAGCAGCAGATTGTCGAAGATGCGATCGGTCACACCCAGCTTCCACGACCAGATGCCACCGCTGGTGCTGTAGCGGCTGTAGCGGGCCGCACCGTTGACATCGAGCTTGCTGAACGGCTGGTCGAGCAGCGGGATGGCGACTTCGCCGAACGCTTCCTGGACGTTGAACCCGCCGTCGAGCGGCGAGAAGTTGAAGCGGCTGAAGCCCTTGGCGGCCGAGGTGGCGTCGAGGCTGTTGGTGACCTGCTCTTCCCAGCGGGCTTCCGCACCGAAGGCGACCGAAACCGGACCGGCCCAGGTGGAGAAGGGGTCGCCGCGCAGGCTGGCGCCGGCGCTGTCGAGCTTGGTGGTGTAGACGACGCGGGCGACATTGCCGAACACATAGTCGATCGCGTCCTGGCTGGCGGCGCCGGTGCCCAGGATGTTGAGCGGGCGGCAGGCGGTCGTCGGATCGGTGAGCGCCGTGCGGCAGACGATATTGCCGCTGCTGTCGGTCACGGCATCCAGCGCGGCGGTCAGGTTCGCGCCGGTGATCTGGTTGTCATAGCTCTGCATGTTGCGGTTTTCGCCATGGCTGTAATAGGCCGAATAGCGCCATTTGCCGTCCGCGAAGCTGCCGTCGACGCCGATCGCGCCTTCCACATTCTGGCGATAATAGCCGAAGGTGCGATAGCCATAATCCTCGAAGAAGCGGCCAACCTTGATGCTGGTCTCGCCGGCGGCGGCGAGTTGATCGCGGATCGACTGCGACAGATAGGGATTGCTGGCCGACAGGGTGTAGGTGCCATTTTCCGCATAGAAGGGATATTTGGCCCAGATGCGGCTGTAGCTGCCATCCGCCCAGAAGGTGGCGTCGCCAACCTCGAAGCTGGCGCGGGCATAGCTGTTGACGCGCTGATAGGGGTTGGTCAGCGCATATTCGTCGTTGGTGGCCACGCCTTCGCCGCCGACCATGGTCGAACCGCTGATCTGGCTGCCATATTGGAAGGCGCGCAGCGTGCCGTCCGAATTGAAGGTTTGGCCCTTGAGCGTGCCCGAGGTGATCAGGCCGCCGAGGCTGGTGGTCGAGCTGTTGACGTCGCGCACCAGGATATAGTCATGGTCGCCCGTGGTGGGCGAGAAGAGGTTGGCGCTGCCGACATTCTTGCGAGAATTGCGGTCGAGAATGCCCTCGTCATTCTGATATTCGGCGCCGATCATGAAGTGGCCGCGACCGTCGGCGAAATGGGTGCCGAAGGTGCCGTCGAAGCTGTAGCGATAGCCGTCGCCACGCGACGACACGCCGTTCTGCGCGCCGATGGTCAGGCCTTCCAGATCATCGTCGAGCATGATGTTGACGACGCCGCCGATCGCGCCCGAGCCCCAGGCTGCGCTGGCGCCGCCGGTGACGATCTCGACCCGCTTCACCAGGCCCTGCGGCACGGTGTTGAGGTCCGACGAGCCGGTGAAGCGGCGGTTGTTGAGCAGGGTCAGGGTGCGGGTGACGCCGAGGCCGCGAAGGTCCATTGCTGACGAGGAGGAGTTGGTGTTGGCGACAGTGCTGGCCGGCGACTGGGTCGCGCGGAACTGCGGCAGGTCGTTCAGCACCTGGGCGATGCTGGGACGGGCGCCCTGGCGCAGTTCGCTTTCGCCCACGACGGTGGTCGGGGTCGGCGCGTCGAAGCCCTTGCGGTCGATGCGCGAACCGGTGACGACGATCGAACCGGCGTCATCGTCAGCGGCGGGCGTGCTGTCCTGTGCCATGGCGACCTGCGCCGTGGCGAGCGACAGGACCAGGGCGGCCCCGGCGCTGCCCGCCATCAGCAGGCGGCGAAATCCAGTGTCTTCAATACGCATTTCCAATAGTCCCCTTTTGCTCTTGCTTATGTTGTGGCCGCGACCCGAGCGGCTCTTGTGTGATGGCTGAAAATCAGTCGGCGACGCGGCGGAAGGCGACGTCGTAGGCACGCCCTTCGCCAAAGCGCAGCGCGGTGACCGCGCCCGATGCGTCGCGTTCGAACTTGACGGTGATGCGGCCGGCACCCGGCGCGGCCTCGCCGGTGAAGACGTCGGCATAGGCGGGGCTGAGCGGTGTGTTGTACCAGCGCGGGCCGCTATAGGTCAGCGTGTCGCCCTGCTGCTTGAAGCTGAGGCAGGCGAAGGTGTCGACGCCGCAGAAGCGGCCGACATAGGGCTTGGCATCGAAAGCGGTGACGGCGTCGACCTTGCGATAGGCGATCTTCTCGCCCTCGCGATGTTCCAGCGTCAGGCCGGTCTTGCCGAAGGCGAAAATATCCTCGCGCTGTGCCCAGCGGCCCGGACCCACCGGGGTCAGCACCCGGCCGTCGGCGCGCAGATTGCCCTTTTCGTCGCTGTCGAAGCGGACCGGGAAGCCGGTCATGCCGTCGGCATAGGTGCCCGAGGGCAGCGGCCCCTTGGGCGTATAGACCTTGGCCTTGTAGGCGGGCAGGAAGATGTCGGCGACATCGCGGCCCAGCACCGGCGTATCGGCATTGCCGGTATTGCAGAGCAGCGACACGGCGAGCTTCTGCTGCGGATAGCGGGCCATCCAGGCGCGGTAGCCGCCGGTCGAACCGCTGTGGCTGACTTCCTGCTGGCCATGATGGTCGAGATTCACCAGCGCCAGTGCATAAGCGATCGGCGTGCCGTCATTGAGCTTGGTCGGCGTCTGCATTTCGGCGGTGAAGCCGGTGCCGAACGTGTCGGCGTCGAGCGCCGCCTGCCACTTCACCAGATCGCCGACCGTCGTCAGCAGGCCGCCATTGCCATAGGCGTCCTCGATCACCTGGTCGTTGCGATAGACGCCATCGTCGAATTCATAGGCGCCGGTGCGGCCGGGCACGACATCGCCATGGTCGTCGCGCCAGCGTGTGTGGGTCATGCCCAGTGGCTTGAAGATATGATCCTGGGTGAAGTCGGCGAGCGACAGGCCGCTGACCCGCGCGACGATGATGGCGAGCAGGTTATAATTGCTGTTGCTGTAGAGATAATGGCTGCCGGGCGCGAAGTTCAGTTCCTTCTGGCGCGCGACGATGTTCAGCATGTCCTGATTGTCGGCGGTGCGGCTGTTGCGCGGCCAGCCCTCGATCGCGGCGACCGAGCCCCAGTCGCGCAGGCCGCTGGTGTGGTGCAGCAGGTGGCGGATGGTGACGGGTGTGCCGTAATCGGGCATTTCCGGCACGACCTTGCGGATGTCATCGTCCAGCGACAGCTTGCCGGCATGGGCCAGCATCAGGGTCGCGGCGGCGGTGAACTGCTTGGAGTCCGATCCGGCCTCGAAGATGCTGTCCGGGGTGAGGGGGACGCCCAGTTCCAGGCTGGCCATGCCATAGGCGCGGGTAGCGATCGCCTGGCCATTGCGCGAGACGGCGACGGCGCAGCCGGGGGCGGTCTTGCTGTTCCAGCGCGCAAACAGCGCGTCGAGACGGGCGAGCGATGCGGCATCAGCCGGGGCCGGGCTGGCCGATTGCGCCATGGCGGCAGCGGGCAGTGCCGCAGCCATGCAGATGAGCGCCCCCGCGAGCGAGGACCGAACGGTCGTCATATCAATGTTCCCCTTGTGCGCCCGAAGCGCTCTTGCCGCGCTGCGATCTGTTTTTTCTGGCGGCGCGTACGGCGGAAAATCCGTCGTCGTCCGTCTTTCCTGGCGAGTCCTAACCGGAGTCGCTGTCACGAACCTGACACAGAGAGGGGTGAGGCGGCCGATCTTGCAATCAACGGCAAGATAAGGGCTTTTTATTTGGTATTTGCATTCCTGCTGCGGATGCGTATCGCAATTTAATGTCGATCGAGGGTGCCTGCCGGGATCGGTAGGAGTGCTGTAATGCGTTTGTTGCTGGTGGAAGATGATGAGCGTCTGGCGCGGGGGATCATGGCCTCGCTGGAAGGCGCGGGCTTTGCCGTCGACATATTGACCAGCGGCGAGGATGCGTTGCGGCTGGCCGATCAGGAACCCTATAGCGCGATCATCCTGGACCTGGGCCTGCCCGACCTGGACGGCCTGGAAGTGCTGAGCCGGCTGCGCGCGCGGGGCGCACGGACGCCGATCATCATCCTGACCGCGCGCGACATGATGGACGACCGGATCAATGGCCTGGATCGCGGGGCGGACGATTATATGGCCAAGCCCTTCGACCCGCGCGAACTGGAATCGCGGGTCCGCGCGCTGGTGCGGCGCAGCCAGGGCACGCTCGATCCGGTGCTGCGCATCGGCACGCTGACCTTCGACCGGTCCAGCCGCACCGTCTATCTGGAGGGCAGCATGATCGACCTGCGCCGACGCGAACTGGCGGTGCTCGAAACGCTGATGGGCCGGCCGGGCAAGGTGGTGGCCAAGGAAAGGCTGTCGGCTGAAGTGTTCAACTTCGACGATGCCGTCACGCCCAATGCGCTGGAGGTCTATGTCGGCCGCCTGCGCCGCAAGTTGCAGCCGTCAGGCCCGTCGATCCGCACGATCCGCGGCCTGGGCTATATGATCGAAGCGGCCTGAGCGCCGGACTGATCGACCGCCACACATATGCGCAGATTGTCTTCCTCGCTGCGGCTGCGCCTGACCGGCGCGGTGATGATGCCGCTGACGGCGCTGGTGCTGGTCTTTTCCGTCATCACCGCACTGGTCAATCACAATACCGAGGCGGACACGGTCGATCGGGTGCTGGTGGGGTCGGTCCGGACGCTCAGCCTTGCCTATAACAGCCCGCCGGCCGACCAGAAGCGGCTGGTGCCGCTGGTCATCCACCTGCTCCGGCGCCGCGCCCGGCCGGTGGTCCATTACAGCGTCTATCGTGGCGATACGCTGGTCGCCGGCGATCCAAGCCTGAAGCCGCCCGCCGACTATCGCGCGGACTGGGACGGCGTGACCGATCGCCATCCGCCCGCGACCTTCAAGAATGCCTATCGCAAGACGCCGCTGGTGCGCGGCTATCTCGATCCGGCGGACGCCCATTATGTCACCCAGGCGGCCTATCTGCGCAGCGGCACGCTGCACGGCAAGCCGGTGCGGATCGCGACCGAGATGCGCCGCGCCTATGGCGATGACAGGCTGATCGCGATCCAGATTGCCGACTATCTGGATGATCGGTCCGCCTATGAACGGCTGTTCCTGCGCCAGGTGCTGCTGGTCGGCGTCGCGGTGCTGCTGGTCACCGGGCTGCTCTTCTGGTGGGCGATCCGCTGGGGACTGCGACCGCTGTCGGACCTGACGGGGCAGGTGGAGGCCGCCCGGCGCGAGGCGTCGCCGGCCTTCCGCATGGAAATGGCGGAAGCTACGCCGGTTGAGATCAAGCCGTTCGTCGCGGCCTTCAACGGGCTGATGGCGCGCCTGGAGCGGGCGACCAATTCGCTGCGGCAGTTCACCTCCAACGCCTCGCACCAGATGCGCACGCCGCTCGCCGTGGCGCGGGTCCATCTCGACGTGCTCGATCGCTATGGCGCGGCATCGCCGCAGGGCAAGGCAGCGTTGCAGGACATTCCCCACGCCATTGACAGCCTGGAGCAATTGCTGCGCCAGCTGATCGCGCTCGCCCGCAGCGAGGAGGATGGCGACATGCGCATGGGGCCGTTCGACCTCTCCGAAGTCGCCGCGGACGTGATTGCCGATCGCGCCGCCCAGGCGCCGGCCGATATCGAGATCGGCTATGACAAGGCGATGGTCGGTCCGGCCATGGCAATCGGCCAGCCGGGGCTGGCGGCGGAGCTGATCGGCAACCTGCTAGACAATGCGATCCGATACAACCGGCCGGGCGGCACCGTGACCGTCCATCTCTATCGCCGCGAGGGGCAGGCGATGGTCGACATCGACGATGATGGTCCGGGCATTCCCGAGGCGCAGCGCGAGAAGGTGTGGGACCGTTTCTATCGCTTGCCGGGCAACAGCGCGACGCCGGGCACCGGCCTTGGCCTGCCGATCGCCCGCGCGCTCGCCGACCGGATGGGGGCGCAGATCAGCCTCGCCGACGGACGGACCGGCCGGGGGCTGTGCGTCACCATCGCGTTTCGCGCGGAATAGGTCCAGCGAACAGAAAAGCCTGTCCCGGCGACAGGTTCATGTCAGCCCGACCGGCTATCCCCGACACAAAGTTACAAAGGGGAAGTCCGTTGATGCTGTCCAAGATTCTTCGCCGCCGCGCAGTGCGCAGCCTGTCGCTGGCCGGCGCCGCGCTGATGCTGACCGCGCCGATCGCGGCCCATGCCGAGGAAGAGGAAAGCGGTGGCCAGCTGTCGACCAGCCGCGTGCCGACCAGCCCGATCACCGGTGATTTCAGCTTCGCGGCGGTGGGCGACCTCATCTATCTGCGTCCAATGCTGGCGACGATCGAGCAGCAGTCGCCCGACATGCTGCGCATCCTGCGTGGCGCGGATGTGACCTTCGGCAATTTCGAGACGACCGCGCTCGACCTCAAGACCTTCAAGGGCTCCCCCCAGGCGGAGTCGGGCGGCACCTGGATGCTGGCCGACCCCGCCGTCCCGGCCGATGTGGCGAAGATGGGCATCGACATTGTCGGCCACGCCAACAACCACGCCACCGACTGGGGTGTGGAGGGGCTGTATGACACGCTGGCGCTGCTCGACGGCGCGCATATCGTCCATGCCGGCACCGGCCGTTCGATGACGGCGGCCCGTGCCCCGGCCTATTATGACGGGCCGCATGGCCGCGTCGGGCTGGTGTCGGCCACCACCAGCTTCACACCGATGACGCCGGCCTCCGATCCACTGGGCCAGGTACCCGGCCGTGGCGGCGCCAACACCATCCGCAGCGTCGAGGTCGGCCTGGTGTCCGATACCGACCTGGCGACGATCGCCCGGCTGGCGGGCACCAAGGCCGGTGCGCCGGTCAAGATGAAGGGCCGCGAATATCGGGCGACGACAATCCCGACCGCACCGATGACGATCGAATATGATCTCAATGCCAAGGATGTCGCCGCCAACATGCTGGCCGTGCGCCAGGCCAAGCAGAATGGCAATTTCGCCGTCTTCTCGCTGCACAATCATGAACCCGGCAATGCCAGCCAGACGCCCGCCAATTTCGCCCAGGGGCTGGCCCATCAGGCGATCGATGCCGGCGCCGACGCCTATGTCGGCCATGGCCCGCACCAGCTGCGCGGGATCGAGATCTACAAGGGCAAGCCGATCTTCTATTCGCTCGGCAACTTCGCGATGATGAACAACAGCCTGGATGACCTGCCTGCCGACATGTACGACCAGTTCGGCATCACGCCGGGCAGCGTGACCGCGCCCGAACTGCTGCAGGCACGTGGCGCGAAGGAATTTGGCGATCCCAACCTCTATGAAACGGTGATCGCGGTGAGCCATTACAAGGATGGCCAGCTGAGTGAAATCCGCCTCTATCCCGTTGACCTGGGCGTCAATGCGACGGGTGCGGGCAAGGGCGTGCCGCACCTGGCCGATGCCACCGTGGGCGCGCGCATTCTGGAACGGCTGCAGCGCCTGTCCGCGCCGTTCGGCACGAAGATCGAGACGGTCAAGGGCGTGGGCGTGATCCGCGTGGCAGCTTCGCGCCCCTGATCTAATGGCGGCTTCAGGGGCGCGGGACGGCGCCCCTGAAGCCGGCCTGTCCTAGTCCGCGCTGTCCAGCGCGAAGAGGTCGAGCCGTTCGGCCAGCGCGGCATCGTCCAAATGTTGCGGGTTGGCGGCGCGCATCTGGGTGCGGGCATGGGGCTTGATGCGGACGGCTTCGGCGCTGGCATTGTCGCCATGGCGGAACACGTCGATCACGCTGTCGAGATTTTCATAGACGACCGCGCGCTTTTCCGATGGCGCAGCGATCACCACCTGCAGCCCGATATCGTCGTAAAATTCGAGCAGGGTGCGCTGGTTGGGGCCGTCCATCTTGCTGAACGCCTCGTCGAACACGGCAAGGCCCAGGCCCAGTTCCGACCGCTCATATTGCCGGCGCGCGCCATGATAGATGCTGGCCAGCGCCGCGCCGATCACCACATAATAGGGCACCTGCCGCTCCGCACCGCTCGCCGTGCCCTTGCGCTTGTCATAACTGGTGGTGCGCCCCTTGTTCACATCCTCCATGCGCAGGTCGAAGGTGAAATAGTTGCGGTAATCCTGATAGGCCGAGAAATCGAGGGACTCGTCGCTCAGCAGCCGTTCGACCTCCGCCAGCGCCTGGGCATGTTCGGCGTCGCGCGGGGCGGCCCGGCCAAAGAGGGCGTCGAAGGTCAGTTCGTCATGCTCGCTCTCGCGCGCCAGCCGGTGGAGCGCGGCAAACTCCTCCTTGGGACGGGCATGGAGCGTGTAGATCTCGCCATGGAGCGGCCGCATCCGCAGCGCGCGGGTGAGATTGTCCAGCTCCGAACGCAGATCGTTGAAGCGGGCGTTCAGCTCATGGATGAAGGCGGTGCGGAACAGCTGGCCGATCTGCTCGGCGGCTTCGTCGGCCTGGCGCCGATACTGGATCAACTCATTGTCCTCCAGCGCCGCGATATTGGCGACAAGCCAGGGCTTCACCTCGGTCGCGATCGCGCCGGGCAAGGCAATAGGTGCGCTATTGTCGAAATCGGCGCGATAATGGCCCAGCGTCTCGCGAATTTCGCCTTGCAACGCCTGATAGGCGTCGCGGGCCTCGTCCGCGCGCTTCATCATCTCCTGCACCAGTCGGGGCAGGGGGCGTCCGCGCTGCTGGCGATAGGCCTCGCGCAGGATCGAAAGGCTGGCCGATGAACGCACCCGATCCTTGAATAGGGCGCGCCGCGAGCGCAGGCAGAGCCAGGAGCCGGGCTGGGCATCGCCCGCATCCAGCCGCCGCTGGATTTCGATCTTGGCCTGGCCAAGCTGGCCGCGCCGGTCGATCAGTTCTTCCTTTTCCTCGGTAGCGCTGCGCAGTTGCAGCTTCACCTTGTCCAGATTGTGCTGGATCGCCGGGTCGACCGTCATCGCGATCTTGTCGATCCGGTGCTGCAGTTCGGTGCGGCTTTCCTCATGCTGGTCGATCGCGGCGACCAGCAGGTCGAGCCGGTCGGCCGGATCGACATCGGCCATCAGCGGCAGCAGCTTGCGATGAATATCGTCGTGGAACCGCTCGGTTTCGGCATGGACGGCGATCAGCGCCTGACGATCCTCGATCCGGGCAAGCAGTTCGGCCTCCATCAGCGGGGCTGCGGCCCGGCCGATCTTGAGGTCGCGGGTGCGCAGCACCTCGACCACGATGCCACTATTATAGGCGCCATCGCGCATGATCGCGCGGCCGCCCGCCAGCAATTCCGCCTGGGTGCCGGCGAGGCGCACCTGGCCGGTGCGGAAGCGCAGGAAGGCGATCGCCAATGGGTCGTCGCTGGCAAAGACGGTGGCGAGGGAATCGGTGTCGAAGCCGGGCGGCTGTTCGGCGAGGCGGCGGCTGTTGATGACCCGGCATCCGCGGAAGCCGTCACGGTTGGCGCGCACGATCTCGACCGCGCGGGACGCATGTTCGGGATCGACCAGGATCGCCTCGCGGTCGCGCCCAAGCAGGGCCTCGGCCGCTTCGCGCCATTGCGGATCGACGATTTCGGCCACCTGGCAGAGCGTGCGCGGACGCATATTCTCGCGCTCCAGCGCGGCGTCAGGCGGATGGTGCGATCGTCCAGGCTCACCTGGCCGGCGCGCGCCTTGTCGCGGCGCGCGACCAGATCGGCCAGTTCGTCCTGCAGGCCGCGCCGCTGGGCGATCGCCTGGTCACGCCGTTCCTGGATCTTGGCGATGCTATCGATGGCGCTGCGGCGGGCGGTAGCGATCAGATCCTCCATCGCCAGCGGATCGCGTGGCCATGTCGGCGGCTCCAGCCCGTCGCTGTGCTGCCGCAGCGCCTCCAGCGCCTGGAACAGGGCGCCGAGCTTCAGGGGCGCGAGCCGCTCGCGATGGTCGAGCAGGCTGGCGCCGAGCGCGGCCGCACGAAAACGGGCTTCGAGCCGTTGCACGACGCCGGTGCGGGCCAGGTCCACGGCCTTGAGTTCGCTGGCGACCACGGCCCGCTTGCCGGCGGCGCCCTCCGCCACGGACTGGGCGAGCAGGCTGTCCTGCCGATCGCCCAGTGCCGCGATCTCCGCATCACAGCGGCCGATATCCTGCTGGATGTCATCCAGTTCCGCCAGCGTGTCGCGCCGTTCGCGCAGATTGGCGATCAGCGCGGCGCCCGCCTCGATCATGGCGGCGAGGCGGGCGGTGCCGCGGGCGACATCCTCCCGTTCCAGCGAGGTGACGAAGCGGGACACGAGTTCGGCCAGCGCCCGCAGCGCGTCGAGCCGCCGTTCCAGCTCATGCACGTCCTTCTGGATGTCGCGATAGCGCTGGATGCCCTCGCGCAGTTCGCCGATGTCGATGTCGTTCCGGGCGAGCAGGAAATTATGCACGAAGCCCTCGACCGAGCGCATATCCTCGAACGACAGGGCCATGACGAAGGCGCGGATGAAGCGATCCGGGTCGCTGTGGCGCCGGCCGGTGAACAACTGGCGCATATATTCGCGGATATGGTTGCGCGGGCCGTCGGGACGAATGAGCTGGGTGCCGGCTGCCTCGCACGCCTGTTCCAGCCGTTCGCGCACCAAATTCCAGGGCGCCGAGCGCTGCTGGCCGCCGTCCAGATTTTCGATCAGCAGGTCGGTATCCACCCGCACGCCGGGCGCGATATAGCGGCCGACCACCTGTGCATCCTCGATCGCGGATGCCTCGACGCACAGGCCCACGCTCACCGGTGGGCGCATGCCGTCGGGGTCGTCGAACGTCAGCACGATGTGGGTGACGGATTCCTGGCGCAGAAATTCATGTTCGTTGAGCTGGCCGAGGCAATAGCCGCGCAGCGTGCGTTCCGACTTGCGGCTGCCGGTTTCGCCGGCGGAACGATTGAACTGATACCAGCGCCGCGAACCGCCGGTCATCACCGCCTGGATGAGGTCGATCAGCGTCGATTTGCCGGAGCGGTTCTGGCCCAGCACGGCGGTGTCGCCGCCGACGGCCAGATCCTCGCGACCGAACAGATGCCATTGCACCAGTGCGATATGGGCAAGCTGCATCATGCGACCTCCTCCTCGTCGGCATCATCCAGGTCGATGACGGGCTCCTCCGTCTCGCTTTCCTGATAGTCGCCGCCGGCCAGCAATTGTTCGAGATGGGCCATGAACTCCTCGCCCGCGACGGTGGCGATCAGCGCGCGGATGGTGATCGGCATGTCCTCCAGCTCTTCGTCGATGTCGCACATATGGACGATCGCCCGGCGGTCGAGTGCGGTGACCAGCGCTTTGAACTCGTTGATGCCCAGCGTCGCGCGGCGGGCACGGGCGACCATGTCCTGATAGGCGTCATAGGCGGCGTTGAGCGTCACCATCACGCTGCCATAGCGTTCGACATCGCCTTCCTGGATGCCTTCTTCCCACAATCGGCGGAACAGCAGCAGCACCAGCGTCTCGTCGATCCGCATGCGCGGATGGCCGATCTGTTCGGTGTCGGGCAGGATGCCGGCCCAGCCCTCGCTTTCGCGCACCACGAGCCGATAGCCCGCGACTTCGAAATAATCCGCCACCAGTCGCTCGACATCGGGGCGGAGCAGGACTTCGAGCAGGGCCGATGAGCCGCGATCCTGCACATGCAGGAACTGATGGCGCAGCAGTTGGCTGATCGCCTGGGTCACGCGGTGCATCCGGCGCGGATCGAGCGCCTCCAGGGTCTGAAATTCACTGAGCATCTTGTATCTCTGGGGTCACGGCATCGCCGATGCGCGAGACGGTGAAGCCCGCGCAGTGCAGCCAGTCATTGTCGATGGTCGATCCGGTATCGACCGAGAAGCGGAAATGGGGCGCCAGATGGTTGGCGATGGTATTGCCCCGGCCATCGGCATCGGCGGCCAGCACCGACAGGCGCAGGGCTTCGAGCGTCAGGAAATCATCGACCGTCTCGATCGCGAAGCGGCTGGCCTCGCCCGATCCGAAGGGCGCCACGCGCCGTTCGAGGAAGCGGCTGACCTGTTCGGGCGTGACGGCCAGGCGGGCCAGATAGTCCCGGTCCAGCCGCTTGCGCCATTCGCGCAGGGGATCGGGCGGCGGCAGGACCAGCAGCCCGCCCGAAACCGTCGAACGATAGGTGCGCGGCCGCGCGAGCAGGGCGGGGGACCAGTAGGACCGGCGCGGTTCCAGCAGGCCGGACATGGACGGCGCCATATCCTGCCCATCCGTGCGGGCGAGCAGCCGATCGAGTTGCAGCAGCATCGGTTCGCTGCGCTGGAGGAAGCTGTTGCCGCGCCGTCCGGCATAGCGGACGGTGTTGCGCAGCCGCGTCTCCAGCCGGCTGCGATGCTGCTGGATGCGCTCGAAAGCCTCCTCGATCTGGTCGAACACGCGCCGCACCTTGTGCAGGTCGTCATAGACCAGATCACGGGCGGCGGACGGATCGGGCGCCAGCCGGGCCTCATGATAGGATTCGGCGATGGCGGCGACGTCGGCGATCGAATCCTCGATCGCGTCGAGCGCGGTGAAGATGCGATGGCGGAAGCGATAGGGGTGGGAGGTGGTCGAGATGGCCGCATAATCCTGCAGCAACAGCTTCTCGACGAAATCCTCGAAATAATGGCGCAGCCTGCGGCCGACGCTGTCGCTTTCCACCACCCGCTTGTCGATGTCGCGCAGCGCGCTCAGCACGCTGCGCAGATAGCGGCCGAAGCTGGCGGCGTCGCGCGCCGCCTTGTGCAGGCCAGGGGCATTTTCCCGTGCATTGCGCTGCAGCGCTTCCAGCTCGTTCTTCACCTGGATGACGAGGCCGCCAAGCTGGTCGGACAGGCCTTCGCGCAGGCTGCAGAGAAATTCGGCCAGGCGCATGGCGCCGGCGGGCATGTCGACCGTGACCTTCAGGCCATAGCGGCTTTCCTCGATCCAGCCGGTTGCCTGCAGTCGGTTGTAGATATGCCGGGCGCGCATCATCGCCGCGCTGGTGGCCTGCGCGTCGGCGGCTTCCAGCTTGCGCCGGCGCACGCGGCGGCCCGGTCGCGCGGCCAGCTTGTCCAGCACCACCGGGCTTTCATCCTCGCGCCACAGCTCCGCATTGTCGCCCAGCAGCGTGTAGATCAGCTGGACGACCTCACCCTGGGTCGGGAAATGCAGGTCGGACCGGTAGAAGCCCTCATAGAGGCCGATCAGCACGCGCTCGTAGAGAAAGCGGTTCGACCCGGCGAACAGCGCGAAGATATCGGAATGGAGTTGGCCGAACAGCATCAGGTGGCACCATGAACGGCCGGGCGGGACGCGCGATCTGGCGCGGTCGCGGCGATGGAGTCATCGCCGGTGCGCTGATGGTCGGACAGGGACGGATGATGGGCAGGCTGGCGCATTGTCCTCGGCGCTGCCGGAGAAGCGCCTCCAAGGGCCGGGCGCAGCGTTGCACACGACCATAGACAGGGGCTCGTCCGGCAAAAATATGGGTTCGGGCGGCGCAGATGCCATGTTCGGGCGAGCCGGGCAAGCCGATGCCGGAATTGCAGAAAAGAGCGTGCGGTTGACGTATAACTTGTAAATTATGCCGCCAATCCAAGCCCGTTTTCTGTAATTTCATATGTAAATATTGGCCATGTCGAGAAAGGCAGGCGATCATTTTGCGAACAGAACGGGCAAAGGCCTCTTAACCATTGTAAAATGCTTCCATGGCCTAATAATGCGATGGATGAGGCAGGGTTGCTCAAGGGTTTGAACCGTCCCGCGCGCGCGGGCAGCATGGACGCGTCCTGCGCCATGTCCGCCTATTTGCCTGCGGCTTTGCTATTGCTGGCGGGGCTGGTCGGGCTGGCCGCCGCCTGGATCATGAGCGGCAGCGGCTCGGGACGCTATCTGGTGATCGCGCCCTGGGGCGCGTCGCGGGCCGAGGCGATCAACCTGGTGCGGGCGGCCGACGGGGGGCTGGTCGGCATGGGACGCCTGTCCAACATCATCATTGCCGGGTCGAACCGGCCGGATTTCGCGGCGGCGTTGCGCAGGGCGGGGGCCTGGGGCGTGATCGCGACGCCGTCGCGGATCGAATGCGGCGAACCATTGCCGGGGGGGCAGACATCATGATTATCGAGCTGGACAAGCTGCGTTTCCATTTCGGCCGCTTCCTCGTGCCGCTCTTCTGGGCGCATGTGCCGTTGCTGGCGACGGTGGCCCTGCTCACGGGCCATTCGCCGATCGCGGCGGCGCTGGGCGGCACATTGCTGGCGGGGGCCTA
The DNA here is from genome assembly GCF_018604485.1 of Sphingobium sp. BHU LFT2. Classification (NCBI taxonomy): domain Bacteria; kingdom Pseudomonadati; phylum Pseudomonadota; class Alphaproteobacteria; order Sphingomonadales; family Sphingobiaceae; genus Sphingobium; species Sphingobium sp. BHU LFT2. Next base: position 151,972 of record NZ_JAFCGW010000012.1, on the reverse strand, counting down.
TCATCTGACCTGGTGGCGCCAGGGGATCGCCCCTGCGACCCGCTATCTGTCCGCCGTCGCCCTGATGGGCGAGCCGGCGATCCTGCTGTTCCTGCTGCGCGGCCATGCCTGGCAGATGGACATGCACATGTATTTCTTCGCCATGCTGGCGCTGACCATCGCCTGGTGCGACAAGCGCGCCATCCTGGCGGCGGCGACGGCGACGGCGCTGCATCATCTGCTGCTGCTTTATCTGCTGCCCTATGCGGTGTTTCCGGGGCAGGGCAATCTGGAACGGGTGCTGCTGCATGCCGGCATCGTCGCCTTCCAGACGGCGGTGCTGGTCTGGCTGAGCGACAAGCTGGTCGAGAGTTTCCAGCGCAACCAGAAGATGGGCGAGGAGATATTGGCCAAGAACCAGGCGCTGGAGGCGCGGACCCGCGAGGCGGAGGAGGCCAATCGCGCGAAGAGTCTGTTCCTGGCCAATATGAGCCATGAAATCCGCACGCCGATGAATGCCATATTGGGCTTCTGCCATCTGGTCGCCCGGACCGACCTCGACCCCAAGCAGCAGGATTATATCGGCAAGATCAACCAGGCCGGCGTATCGTTGCTGCGGCTGATCAACGACATCCTCGATTTCTCGAAGAATGAAGCGGGCAAGCTGACGCTGGAGGCGCATCCCTTCACCCTGCGCAGCGCGATCGAGAACCAGATCCAGCTGGTCGCGGCCAATGCCGAGGCGAAGCAGGTCAGGGTCGTCTCGCGGGTCGACGCCGATGTGCCCGAGCGGCTGATCGGCGACGAAATGCGCTTCTGTCAGGTCGTGCTCAACCTGATGAGCAATGCCGTCAAATTTTCCGAGGAAGGCACCGTCACCATCGGCCTGTCGGCGACCGAGCAGAATGGCCGGGTGCGGCTGAAGCTGACGGTGCGCGACACCGGTATCGGCATGACGCCCGAGCAGCAGAAATCGCTGTTCCATTCCTTCACCCAGGCGGACAGTTCGACCACGCGGCGGTTCGGTGGCACCGGCCTTGGCCTCGCCATCTGTCGCCAGATCGTGGAGCAGATGGGCGGCGACATCGCGGTCGAGAGCGCACCCGGCGAAGGTAGCACCTTCATCTGCCACATGCTGATGGATGCGGACGACCGGGCGATGGGGCTGGAAATGCCGATGTCGGCGCATGTCCGCCGGCTGCGCGTGCTGGCCGCCGACGACAATCCGGCGTCGCGCCAGATCATCCATGACGTCTTTGCCGGCTGGGGCATGGCGGTGGACCTGGTGGCGTCGGGCGGCGAGGCGATCGCCGCGATCGAACATGCCGACGAACGGGGCGAGCCCTATGACCTTGCCCTGCTCGACTGGAAGATGCCCGGCCTGGACGGGATGGAGACGGTCGATGCGCTGCGCGCCACGGCGCTGCGCCATCCCCAGCCCAAGGCGCTCATCATCACCGCCTATGGCGCCGACGATCTGTTGCAGGGTGTCGATACCGACAAGGTTGCCGCCTTCCTGACCAAGCCGGTCGTGCCCAAGATATTGCTGGATACGATCACCGAGATTTTCGCCGAGGAACATGCGCCCGTCGTCCATGTTGCCGCGCCGGGCACGCCCGCCCTGCCGATGGTGGCCGAAGCGCTGCGCGGGCTGCGCGTGCTGCTGGTCGAGGATAATGAGATCAATCGCGAGATTGCGGCCGAACTGCTGGACGATGCCGGGTTGAAGGTGGATTTCGCGGAAAATGGCCGCATCGCCTGCGACATGGTGCGCGATAAGGGGGCGGGTTATGCCGCCGTGCTGATGGACGTGCAGATGCCCGAAATGGACGGCATCAGCGCCACCCGCATCATCCGCGAGCAGTGGAGCGCCGAGGATCTGCCAATCATCGCCATGACGGCCCATGCCTATGAGGAGGAAAAGCAGCGCTGCAAGGCCGCGGGCATGAACGATCATATCGCCAAGCCGGTCGAGCCGCCGGTGCTGGTCCGGGTGCTGGATCGCTGGCTGAAGGCGGGGCGAGTGACCACGCAAGTGGCGCCGGCAGTGGCACTGCCGGTCGCCAGTTCGTCGCTGCCCGATCGGCTGCCGCCCTTTGACCTGCCCGCCGCACTGGCACGGGTCAATGGCAAGACCGGGCTGCTGCGCAAGCTGATCGTCACCTTCGGTGACAGCTATGACCATGTCGGCCGGGATTTGCGGGCGCATTTGGCGGCAGGGTTGCTGCCCGATGCGCGGCGCCTGGCCCATAGCCTGAAGGGCGTGGCCGGATCGCTGGAACTGCCCGGCGTCCAGCAGATCGCGTCGGACATCGAACGGATGCTGGCGGCGGGCGAAACCGGGCCGGCGCTGGCCGCGGTCGTCGATCTGGAGGTGGCGATAGCACCAGCGATCGCCGCCGCGCGCAGCCTGACGGGGGGCGCAGAGGCATCGGACGTTGCGATCGTCACCGTCCAGGATGATGACGCGGTCGAACAGGCGCGCGCCGAGTTGCGCGGGCTGCTCGCGCGCCGGAGCCTCAGCGCCCGCGCCGGGTTCGAGCGGCTGGCCCAGGCGATGGAGCTGACGCCCGATCAGCGCGCCGGCCATCCGGTTCAGCGGGCGCTGGAGCAACTGGATTATGAAACCGCCCTCGCGCTGATCGATGCCGATGCGCCGGGCGCGGGCACAGCAGGCCGGTCGATCGATCCGGCAGGAGCGACATCATGAGCAAGGCCACCATCCTGATCGTCGATGACGAGATTTCGAACATCGAAATCATGAACGCCGTGCTGGAGGATGATTATGAGATCTGCTTCGCCACGTCGGGCCAGCAGGCGCTGGACATTGCGCGCACGGTGCAGCCCGACCTGATCCTGCTGGATGTGCTGATGCCGGGCATCGACGGGTTCGAAGTCTGTCGCCAGATCAAGGCGGACATCATGCTGGTCGACATACCGATCATCTTCACCACCGGGCTCGGCGATACGGAGGATGAGATGCGCGGCCTGTCGCTGGGCGCGATCGACTATGTGACCAAGCCGATCCAGCCGGCGATATTGCGCGCGCGGGTCGGCAACCATGTCGAACTCAAGCGCCTGCGCGATCAGCTCGCGACGCTGGCCGTCACCGATGCGCTAACGGGCCTGAGCAATCGTCGCCACATGGAACGGTCGCTGCAGGCGGAAAGCGCGCGCTTGACCCGGACCGGGGAATGGATGTCGGTCATCATGCTCGACATCGATTTCTTCAAGCAGTTCAACGACACCTATGGCCATCCCGCCGGGGATCGCTGCATCGCGATGGTCGGTGCCGCACTGACCCGCGCGGTCAAGCGCGCGACCGACCTGCCGGCGCGCTATGGCGGCGAGGAGTTCGCCTGCATCCTGCCCGGCGCGGACCCTCAGGGGGCCGAACTGGTCGCGCAGGAAATCCGGTTGCAGATCCAGTCGCTGAACATTCCCCATGCCCAGTCGCAGGTCAGCCCCTTCATCACCGTCAGCATCGGCGTCGCCAGTGCCCGTTGCCATGCCGACCTGCCCGCCGAGCTGTGGATGGCGGAGGCGGATCGCCAGCTTTACGCCAGCAAGCAGCGCGGCCGCGATTGCATCACGACCACCCAGTTCGACGCGCAGACCTGTCATGGCTATTCCCTGGCAGCCAATGAATAGGCGCTGTCAGGCGCGCATGACCGGGGTCAGAGTCGCCTGATCAGAAGATGACCGTGACCAGCACCGTGTCCGAATAGCTGCCGGGCGGGACATTCTGCCCGGCCGGGATACGGCCATAGACGGTCGTGGTCTGGTCCAGGTTCAGCAGCGCGATGAAATTGCTGGTCACCGTCTGCGATCCGCCGGTCCCATCGCCCCAGACCTGGTTGCGCGCATTGCTGGTGTAGAGATTATAGGCGAGCGTCGAGCCGCCGCTGGTCAGGACGCGCGGCGCATAGGTGGACGATGTCCCCTTGCTCAGCTGGATCGTGTAGCTGCCGCCCAGCGCGACCACCAGCGAGCAGCGCACGCGCACCGTTCCCGATGAATCATTATCCCCGCTGGCGATCGGGTTGTAATTGCCGAAGCTCAGGCCGCTTGCCGATACGGTGCAGGTGCACAGGGCCAGGGGATCGCACGCCGCCTGCGCGGGGGCCGCCATGAACAGGGCCGCCAGCGCGACCGCAACGGCGTAGAGGGCATGGCCAGTGCGCATCCTCATCCTCCTTATGGCACGCATGTCAGCGGCCCGATCACTGGTAGCATTTCGTCCGGCACGGCGTCGACCCGAACATGGCAGGGGCCGTGCCCCGTATCGACGGTCAGCATCATGCCGGGGTGAAGGCTACGGATGAAGACGGCACCATCATTGCCGACAAAGGATTTTTCATCTTCCGCGGTGACGCTGGCGCCGATTTCGGCCGGCGCGCCGTCCGGCATGACGATGCGCAATGTCGCCGGATGCTCCCGGACCGCGACGAAACGTGCGCTGACGGCGCCCCGGTAGCGCGGCACCACCCTGATCTGGTCATTGGGCATCCGGATGTCGATCGGCACGTCCGCCGCCGCGATACTGAGGCGATTGACTTCATAGGGGCGCAGGTCGGGAATGATCGCCATGCCATGGGCGTCGGTCCGCGCGACCAGCCGGTTTTCCTGATAGATGCGGACATCGGCCTGGCCGGGCACGCGCACCACGGCAAAGCCGCTTTCCACCCGACGGGTCGGGAACAGCGCGCCATCGGCCAGCAACAGCCCGCCCTGGCCGGTGACACGCCAGCCGGTTTGTCCGCCGGCACGGTCCACCTGCGCGGTCATCTCCGCCGCATTGCCGCGCCACAGAATCTCGCCCTGCTGCTGCGCATTGCTGCCGGTCGAAATCGCTGCCCGATAGCCCCAGCCTCCGCTTTGCGGCGGGGTGCTGCGCATTTCCGCCCGCACGCCACCCCGATCGGCCTGGAGATAGGCGCTGCTGCGCGGACCGAAGGGGATGGTCAGGTTGAAGCCGATGCTGTTTTCATGACCGCTTTCCGAAAAGCGACTGCGGATCGCGTAGGCGCTGACAAAGGCCTTGTCGCGCAGGGACAGGCTGTAATTGCCCGACAGGACGCGGGCAGACTGGCTGTCGGCATAGGTCAGGCTGGTATAGGATGCGCCGATCGTGCCCATCGTGCCCAGGCTCCATCCGGCAGAGCCTTGCACCTGTTCCACGATCCGCTCGCTGTCGCGCTCCACGCCGATTTCGCGATAGCGGTTCGACGCCCGCTGGTAACTGAGAGCGACGTTCCAGGTCGGCGCGTTGCGGGCGAAGGCCGCCCGATACAACAGGCCCTCACCGGCCTGGCTCGTCGATCCCGCTGCCGCCAAGCTGATCTCGCCGATCGGAACGATGATCATGTTGACGCCGCCGCCGGCCATGGTGACGTCGGCGCTGGCTTCGGCCCGTCCCTCGATCGTCAGCCGGTCGGTCAGGCCGCGGCGATAGGTGCCGGCCAGGAAGGGATTGTCATAGCCGAAGCTGCGCAGCCCATAGCCGCGCCGTTCGGCTCCTGCCTCCATAGACCAGGACGCCAGGCCCGCGCGGAGCAGGCGGGAACTCACATAATAGCTGGACGTGACGCGCCGCTCCACGCCCAGCGGATCGCGGATCACCAGCGTCACCTGGCCGGCGCCCGTGACCAGCGGCACCTGATTGATGGAGAAGGGCCCCTGGCCGACGTCGGTCTGGAAGCGTTGGGTGCCGTTCACCAGCAGCTCCACGTTCGACGGCACGGCGGCGCTGCCGGCAAGGGACGGGGTCGGAAAGGTCAGGAGGCTTGGCTGCAGGGCGAACTCGGTGCCGAAGCGCACGCCGCCAAAGCGGATCTGCCGCGTCCAGTCGCGCGCGTCCGTCACGCCATCGCCAATGACGAGGCGCGTCAGGTTGATCGGATCGTCACGCAGATAATAGCTGTCCAGCCGGGTCGCCCGGCCATAGACCGTGCCGTTGCCCAGCAACATGCTGTTCGACACCACGCCCCCGTCATCGGACAGCCCCGCCTCTACAAAGGCGCCCAGGCGCGCCTTGCCGGCATGTTCGGCCGAAATGTCATAATTGAGGAAGGCGGCGAGCATATTGTCGCTGGGCGCGGCGACGGTGCTGGCGGGCGCAACGCTGGTCGCTTCGAAGGCTTCGGGCGACACCGTCAGCAACAAGGCCTGGTTGGGCTCGTCGAAGGCGGCCGCGACGCCGCCGAGCGCGGATAGCGCGACAAAGGCGTCGCCATCGATCATCATTGCCGTGCTGGTCGGCGGGCGCATCCGCCAAGCGGTCAGATCCTTCACGCGCACCAGGAATGCGCCGGCGCGCCGCGCAAGCAGATAGTCGCCTGGCAACAGCCGGCCGTTGAGCGTGACCGAGGCCAGCATCATTGTGGGCGCCGTCGCGTCTGCCGTCGTCGCAATCGCGCCGGTCGTCGGCGCGCTGTCCTGCGCGCTGGCAATGCCGCAACTGGCCACGACGCAGGGCAGGACAAGAAGGGTGCTAGCGCGTCCCACCGGCATGGGATGCCGACTGGAGGACGAGCTGTGCGGTCAGGCTGCGCTGGCCGGTGGCCGCCTCCAGCGTCAGCTTCTCTCCGCCGCCCACCGGTCGTTGCATGTCGAACAGGAAGCTGCGTGTCGCGCCGGGAAGGATGTAGATCGATTCCTGCCTCGTCGCCAATGCGGTGCCGTCGGCCCGCTTCAGGTCAAGGCGATTGAGGTGAACGTGCGCGCTGCCTTCATTGCGTGCGGTCAGCGTGAGCTGCCTGTCACTGGTGGCGGTCAGCTGCCACGCCAGGGATGCCTGCGCACCGGGCGCGGTCACGAAGATCGGGATGCTGACGCGCAGCAATGTGCGGATCTCGCCAGCGGCGGTCGGGCGATCGGTCGGGATCTCCTCCAGGAAGACGCGATAGCTTTTCTCGGTCGGTGTGGCGGCCGTGCGCAGGCCGAAGCGCGCAATCTGCTGCCCGCCTGCGGCTATTTCGAACAGCGGCGGATTGGCCAGGATGTCGCGTGTTTCCTCGAACAGATCCTGCCCATTATCCTGCCGCCATGACACGACCCGCACCTGCATGCGGGCGGGGGCATCGCCGCTATTTTCGATCGTCATCGTCTCGACCGGGGTCTTGTCGTCAAGCGCGACCAGGACCGGATAGATTTTCAGCGTCGCGGCCCAGGCAGTGGCGGGCTGCGCCAGGGCGAGCAGGGTCGCCGCCGCGCATCGTGCGAACATCTTGGGCATGGCTGCCTCGCTCCGGATCGATCAATAGACGACGTTGACGGTGATGGTGTCGCTATAGGAACCGATCGGGACATTCTGGCCGGCCGTGATCCGGCCATAGACGGTCAGGGCATTGGTGCCGACCGGCGCCGTCGCGGCGGCGGTGTCGGTCGCAGGCGTGTTGCCCCAGTTCGTCGTGTGCGCCGAATCCTGATACAGCGCATAGCTCAGCAGATTGCTTCCGCTCGACATCTTGCGCGTGGTCACGGTCGCCCCCGATGCCGTGCCCGCGGTCAGGCCGACCGTGTAGGTGGTGCCGACCGTGCAGAGAACCGACAGGGTGGAGGTGGCGTCGGTCGGCCCGGTTGCGGTCGGGTCATAGTTGCCGAACGCCAGCGCCGTGGCCGACACGACGCAGGCCTTGATCACGGTCGCGGTAACCGGGAAGGTCGTGGTGGTGGTGGCTGCCTGGGCCGTGCCTGCAAGACCCGTGAGCAGGGCCGTAGCTGCGAGGGATGCGGCCAGTTTGAAACGAAACATGTGTCCTCCAACACCTCAAGCTTTGATGGAGGGAGTATCGTCAATGTCGGTTAATAACGCGCTTTTGGGCAAAAGACGGCTTTACCAATATTTTGCGTAAATCGCGTTCGTCGCAAGATAACGGAGCGGTCCGTCAGAATTCATAGGACAGGATGTCGTCCTGCCGGCTGTGATCCATATTGCCGCTGCGAAGGGAGGCGACTGTTCCGTTGTCGCTGGACGATTTCACCATGCGATAATGATATTGTCCGCAATTTCCAGCAGCCTGGTCGCTGGAAATGCGGCAGGGCTGCACGACCACCGCGCCGACCAGCAGCGAGCCATGCGCGGCCTGCTGCGCAGGCGCAGCAGTGCCGATGAGCATCGATCCTGCAATCAGGAGGGTGCGGCCGGAATGGCGCAACATGCAAATAACCCCGTTCATGGTGCCCTCCTAACGGATCGAAGCGGCAACTGACAGCGATTCCTGACCGGCGGCCGAAGGACAGACGATGCGTCGAATAGGGAATCTATGCATAGTCTATGAAGGGACGGTGCGGGGGCAGGGCGCAGTGGGGCGTCAAAGCGGCTCGGATCGGTCGATCCGGCCGCTGTCGAGCAGCGGTGCGGCGTCGATCGAATCTGCGTCCATCAGCATCGCCAGCCTTTCCGTCGCGGCGAGAATCATGGCCTGTTCCCAGGTGGGGAGGGCGTCGAAGCGATCGGTGAAGCGCTTCTGCAGCGGGTCGGGGGCGTCGGCCAGGGCGTCGCGGCCGGCGGGCAGCAGGGTCAGGTGGATCTGGCGCTTGTCGCGCTCGCCGCGCTGGCGCTGGACGAAGCCGAGCGCGACCAGCCGGTCGACGATCGCGGTGATCGTCGCCTGGCTGAATTGCAACGCCTGCGCCACGGCGGAGGGGGTGACGGACAGGCGCGTGTCGATTTCCCGCAGCACCAGCAATTGTGAGGGGGTGAGCCCGGTCGTCGTCGCCAGCTGACGGCTGCCGATTTCGGTCGCGCGCAGGACGCGGCGCAGCGCGCGCAGGGTCAGGGAAGCAATTTCGGAATCCATGGGACGGCGCATAGCGCGAAGTTCCGCAAAGCGCCAACGGGGCCAAAAGTTCCTCATCATATGCTTCATCATATGAAATATAATTTCGGCTTTGGGGTTGAAGATGGCGCTGATGATCGGCATATAACCGCCCGTCTCGCCGGAGAATCTGCTTCTCCGAGTAAAATATAATTCGGGAGATGAATAATCTTCGATTCCCAAGCTACAGCGGCTGCTTCGCCGCCACGGGCTTCTGCGCGCTCTCGATCGGGCGAGGGGCAGGACATCGTCTTACGCAAGCCCGTCGCCACGGACGGGCCAGCCATCAGCGGATTGATTGCGGCCTGTCCGCCGCTTGATCCCAATTCGGCCTATTGCAACCTGCTGCAATGCACGGACTTTGCCGACAGTTGCATCGTCGCAGAGCGCGGCGGTGCGGTGGTCGGCTGGGTATCGGGCTATCGCCCGCCGGCAGCGCCCGAGAATTTCTTCGTCTGGCAGGTCGCGGTGTCGTCTGCCGCGCGTGGCCAGCGCCTTGCCGGGCGCATGATCGAGGCGCTGCTGGCTCGGCCCGAACAGGCCGGCGTCGCCCATCTGACGACGACCATCACCGACGATAATCGCGCCTCCTGGGCCCTGTTCCAGGGGCTGGCGCGGCGGTGGGGCGTTCGGATCGAAAAGACCGCCCGCTTTGAAGAACAGGCCCATTTTGCCGGCGCCCACGCCACCGAATGGCAGGCGCGCATCGGCCCGCTGCCGACCCCGGCACAGAGTTGAGAGAGATTGAAACCATGACCGTCACGACCCAGCCCAAACCCACCAGCACCATGCCCGACACGGCCATTTATGAGCGGCGCGAGTCCGCCGTGCGCAGCTATGCCCGCGCCATGCCGCGCCAGTTCAACCGTGCGGAAGGCGTGTGGATGCACGACAATCAGGGCGGCCGCTATCTCGATTTCCTGTCGGGTTGCTCCACGCTCAATTATGGCCATAACCACCCGGTCCTGAAGGCCGCGCTGGTCGACTATATCGCCGGCGACGGTATCACCCATGGCCTCGACCTGCACACCGATGCCAAGGCCGACTTCCTTGCCACGCTGGAGGATGTGATCCTGCGTCCCCGCGGGCTTGATTATCGCGCCATGTTCACCGGGCCGACCGGCACCAATGCGGTCGAGGCCGCGATCAAGCTGGCGCGCAAGATCACCGGTCGCGAACTGGTGATTGCCTTCACCAACGGCTTTCACGGCATGACGCTGGGCGCGCTCGCCTGCACCGGCAATGCCGCCAAGCGCGGCGGCGCGGGCGTGCCGCTGAGCCATGTCGCCCATGAACCCTATGACGGCTATCATGGTCCCAATGTCGATACCGCCGACCTGCTGGAACGGCGCCTGTCCGATCCGTCGAGCGGCCTCGACGCGCCGGCCGCCATCCTGGTGGAAACGGTGCAGGGGGAAGGCGGCCTCAATGCCGCCTCGCCGCAATGGCTGCGCCGGATCGCCGAGATCGCCAGGCGCCATGGCGCGCTGATGATCGTCGACGACATCCAGGCCGGCTGTGGCCGTACCGGCCATTTCTTCAGCTTCGAAGGCATGGGCTTCACCCCCGACATCGTCACCATGGCGAAGTCGCTGTCGGGCATGGGCCTGCCCTTCGCGCTCACGCTGTTCCGTCCGGAACTGGATCAATGGGCGCCGGGCGAACATAATGGCACCTTCCGGGGCAATAACCATGCCTTCGTCACCGCCACCGCCGCGCTGCGCCATTTCTGGGGCGATGCGCAGTTCGAACAGGATATCGCCCGTCGCGGCGCGCTGCTGGAACGGCGGCTGGACGCGATGGCGGCCGAACATGGCCTGTCGACGCGCGGCCGCGGCATGATGCGCGGCATCGACGTCGGATCGGGCGAAATCGCTCAGACCATCACCGCCGCCTGCTTTGCGCAGGGGCTCATCATCGAAACCAGCGGCGCGCATGACGAGATCGTCAAGATACTGGCGCCCCTCGTGATCGAGGACGCCGTGCTGTCGGCCGGCCTCGACATTCTCGAGGAGAGCATCCGGTCCGCGCTGACCGTCACTTATGGCGTCGCCGCAGAATAAGAGGAGATTTCAGACATGATCGTTCGCAAGCTTCAGGACATCCGCAAGTCCGACCGCAATGTGAAGTCCAAGGGCTGGGAAAGTGCCCGCCTTCTGCTGAAGGACGACAATATGGGCTTTTCCTTCCACGTCACCACCATGTACGCGGGCGAGGAACTGCACATGCACTACCAGAACCATCTGGAGGCCGTGCTGGTGCTCAAGGGCACCGGCACGATCGAGGATCTGGGCACCGGCATCACCCATCAGCTGGCGCCCGGCGTCATGTATGCGCTCAATGCCCATGACCAGCATATCGTGCGGCCGGAAACCGATATCCTGTGCGCCTGCACCTTCAATCCGCCGGTTACCGGCAAGGAAGTGCATGACGAGAATGGCGCCTATCCCGCTGATATCAGCGCCGCGCGCGAACCTGCGCTGGCCGACTGATGCGTGACGCTCCAGCATTTTCAAAGCAGATGGCCACATCTGCTGACTCGGAAAATGCGGACAACAACGAAAATTGGAGCTTGATCCGATTCAGTATGAACGGATCAAGCTCTGGCTTGGGGCCTGCCCGAGCCAGCCACGCCTTTATTACCTTAGATTGAAAAAGGGGGAGTCCCATGAAAGACCTCTACCCGTCCCGCCATGCCGACATGGCGGAATTCCTGCCGCGCCACGATCCGGTCGTCCATGCCGACTGGAGCGTTGGCGCGCCGATCAGCCGCGACCAGGCCGAAGGCTTCGAGCGCGACGGCTATCTGGTGCTGGAAGACATTTTCTCCGACGCGGAAGTCGCCTTCCTCCAGCACGAGGCCCGCAAGCTGCTGGCCGATCCCGATGCGCTGGAAGCCGAAACGGTGATCACCGAACCGGGCGGCAGGGAAGTTCGTTCCATCTTCCGCATCCATGCCCAGAGCCGGGTAATCGAGCGGCTGGCGGCGGACAGCCGCCTGGCCGGCGTGGCCCGCTTCCTGCTGGGTGACGATGTCTATATCCACCAGTCGCGGCTTAACTATAAGCCCGGTTTCCAGGGCAAGGAATTCTACTGGCACAGTGATTTCGAGACCTGGCATGTGGAGGATGGCATGCCGCGCATGCGCGCGCTGTCCATGTCGGTGCTGCTGGCCGAAAACACGCCGCATAACGGTCCGCTGATGCTGATCCCCGGATCGCATCGCCAGTATCTGACCTGCGTCGGCGAGACGCCCGAGGACCATTATCGCCAGTCGCTCAAGCGCCAGGAATATGGCGTTCCCGATGAGGATAGCCTGGCCGAACTGGCGCACCATCATGGCATTGTCGCGCCGACCGGCAAGCCCGGATCGGTGGTGATCTTCGACTGCAACATCATGCACGGGTCGAACGGTAACATCACACCTTTCCCGCGCGCCAATGCCTTTCTGGTCTATAATGCGGTGTCCAACCGGCTGGAGGCGCCCTTTGGTGTCGACCGGCCGCGCCCTGCCTTCATCGCCGCGCGCGGCGAGCCGCCGGTCATCGCTCCTGTCACCGGTCCCCTGATGCAGGAGGCGCTGGCATGAGCAGCCTGCATAGCGTCGAGAAGATCGGCGGCACGTCCATGGCCGCGACCGCGACATTGTTCGACAATGTGCTGATCGCCGGCCGCAAGGGCGCGGACCTTTACAACCGCATCTTCGTCGTGTCGGCCTATGCCGGCATGACCGACCTGCTGCTGGAGCACAAGAAAAGCGGCGAACCGGGTGTCTATGCCCGCTTCGTGGCGGACGAGGATGCGGACGGCTGGCGCCAGGCGATGGAGGCGGTGCGCCGCGCCATGCAGGAGCGCAATGCGACGATGTTCGTCCGCGCCGACCGGTTGGCGGAGGCCAATGCCTTTGTCGACATGCGGATCGATGCGGTCGCCGCCTGCCTTGATGATCTGGCGCGGCTGCGCAGCCATGGTCGCTTCTGCGTCAAGGAACAACTGGTGACGGTGCGCGAACTGCTGGCGGGTCTCGGCGAAGCGCATAGTGCGCATTCGACCGCGCTGCTGCTGCGCGACCGGGGCGTCAATGCGCAGTTTGTCGACCTGACCCTGTGGGACCAGCAGGACATGCGCGAGCTGGACGACCGGATCGGCCAGGCGTTCGCGCCGATCGATCTGGCAACCACCCTGCCGATCGTCACCGGCTATGCCGGATGCAGCGAGGGCATGGTGCGCCTCTATGCCCGTGGCTATTCGGAAATGACCTTTTCGCGCATTGCCGTACTGACCAAGGCGCGCGAGGCGATCATCCACAAGGAGTTCCACCTGTCGAGTGCGGACCCGCGCCTGGTGGGCACGGACAAGGCGCGCAAGATCGGCCGCACCAACTATGACGTGGCGGACCAGCTTGCCAATCTGGGCATGGAGGCGATCCATCCCGGCGCCGGCAGGGGGCTGCGCCAGACCGACATTCCGCTGCGGGTGCGCAACACGTTCGATCGGGAAGATGGCGGCACGCTGATCTGCGGCAGCTATGTTTCCGACACGCCGCGCGTCGAGATCGTCACTGGCGTGCGCCAAGCGCAGGCGCTCCAGTTCTTCGAGCAGGATATGGTCGGCGTGAAAGGCTATGACGCGGCCATATTGGACGCGCTGGCCCGCCATGGCGCCTGGATCGTCAGCAAGGCGTCCAACGCCAACACCATCACCCATTATCTGTCCGCCGATGCGGCGACGGTGAAGCGGGTGATCGCGGATTTGCAGGCGCGCTATCCCGACGCTGCCATATCGGCCCAGCCGGTGGCGATCGTGTCGGTCATCGGCAGCGACATCGCGCGGCCGGGACTGGTGCCCGATGCCCTTCGGGCGCTGGCCGATGCCCATGTGCCGATCGTCGCGATGCAGCACCAGATCCGCAATGTCGACGTGCAGTTCATCGTCGATGTCGATCATTATGAGACCGCCGTGGGCGCGCTGCACCGTGCCCTGGTGGAGGAGGGGGCGGAACCGGCGGAGGATCGGCGCGCGGCCTGATCCGCCCCCGGTCATCCCCCATGTTCGCCGCGATCCACCCCGTCCGTAGCCTGCTGCTCGCCATCTTCATGTTGATGGCGGGCAGCGGCTTCCTGTCCACGCTGATCGGCCTGCGGCTGGAGCGGGCAGGGGCGGGCACGATGGCGATCGGTGCGGTCGCCACCGCCTATTTCGGTGGACTTGTGGTGGGTGCGTTGCGGGCCGGGGCGATCGTGCGACAGGTGGGGCATATCCGCGCCTTCGCCGCCTTCGTCTCGCTGCTGTCGGCCAGCACATTGGCCTATGCGCTGGTCCAATATCCGCTCTTCTGGGCCTGCTTGCGCCTGATCGACGGCATCTGCGTCGCGGGCGTGTTCATCTGCCTCGAAAGCTGGCTCAACGACCGGGCGGAGGCGGAAACGCGCGGCAGCGTGCTCGCCGCCTATATGGTCGCCCTTTATTCCGGGCAGGCGGTCGGGCAATTGCTGCTGGGCGCCAGCGGTGCGTTGCCGGCGGTGCCATTCCAGATCGCCTCCATCCTCATTTCCCTGGCCATCATCCCGCTCTGCCTGACGCGCAGCAGCGCGCCCGCGCCGGTCGATGCGCAGGCCTTCACCATCCGCGCCCTTTATGCCGCGTCACCGCTTGGCACGGTCGGGTCGGTCGCGACCGGGCTGATGCTGGGCGCCTTCTATGGCATGGCGGCGGTGCATGTGCGCCGGCTGGGGCTGGATCTTGGCGCGACCGCCAGCTTCATGATGATTGTCATCCTGGGCGGCGTCGCGCTGCAATGGCCGTTGGGGCGTCTGTCTGACCGGCTCGACCGGCGGCGGGTGATCGTCGGCTGCTTTGCCGCGACGCTGGCTGTCTGCACGGCGCTGGCGATGCTGGTGTCGGGCGGCCCGTGGCTGCTGGCGCTCGGCGCCCTGTTCGGCGGCCTCAGCTTCGCCCTCTATCCGCTCTGCGTCGCGCACTGCAACGACCGGCTGCTCGCGACCGAGCGGGTCGCGGCGAGCGGGCGGCTGGTGCTGCTCTATTCGGTCGGCGCGGCGATCGGCCCGCTCGGTGCTGCGCTGCTGATGAGCCTGGCGCCGACGAGCGGCCTCTTTCTCTTCATTGCCCTGTGTGCCGGCGCGACGCTGGCCTTCGGCCTCTGGCGCCAGACGGCGACCCCGCCCGTGCCGGTGCCCGACCAGCAGGACTTCCAGATCGTGCCGCGCACCACGCCCGTGGCCTCGCTGCTCGATCCCAATACCGTAGACGGACAGACTGAATGACCGCTTCCGCCGTTCCTGCCAGCCCTGCTGCCCCGGTGCAGGCCGACAAGGCCACCTTGCGCCGGGCCATTGCCGCGTCGGCGCTGGGCAATGCCACCGAATGGTTCGACTATGGCATCTATGCCTATGGCGTGACCTATATCTCCGCCGCGCTCTTTCCCGGCGCGGTGGACGATGCCATTCTGTTCGCGCTGGCGACCTTTGCCATTTCCTTCCTCGTCCGGCCGCTTGGTGGCCTGTTCTGGGGACCACTGGGCGATCGGTTGGGGCGCAAGTCGGTGCTGGCGCTGACCATATTGCTGATGTCGGGCGCGACGCTGGCCGTCGGCCTCATCCCCTCCTATGCGCAGATCGGCTGGGCGGCGCCCGCGCTGCTCATCATTCTGCGCATGGTGCAGGGCTTTTCGACGGGCGGCGAATATGGCGGGGCCGCGACCTTCATGGCCGAATATGCGCCCGACGCCCGACGCGGCTTCTATGGCAGCTTTCTGGAGTTCGGCACGCTCGCCGGCTTCTCCTTCGGTGCGGCACTGATGCTGGGCTTTTCGCTGCTGCTGGGGGATGCGGTCATGCACGCCTGGGGCTGGCGCATTCCCTTCCTGGTGGCCGCGCCCATGGGCCTCATCGGCATGTATCTGCGGTCGAGGATGGAGGACACGCCGGTCTTCCGCGAGCAGGCGGCCGAAGGCCGCGGATCGCCGTCCCTTTCCCGGCTGCTGCGTGATCATAAGCGGCCGATGCTGGTCGTGGGCGGGCTGGTCGTGGCGCTCAACGTCGTCAATTATACGCTGCTCAGCTACATGCCGACCTATTTGCAGCGCCGCATCGGCCTGTCCCCGGACGAGGCTCTGGTGGTGCCGATCATCGGCATGCTCTTCATGATGGTCTTCCTGCCGATCGCCGGGCATATGTCCGATCGGGTGGGCCGGCGGCCGATGTGGCGGCTGTCGCTCATTGGCCTGCTGGTCGCGGTGGTCCCGCTCTACATGCTGATGGCGACGGGGCTGGCCGGCGCCATCATCGGCTTTGTCCTGCTCGGCCTGCTCTATGTGCCGCAACTGGCGACGATCTCGGCGACCTTCCCGGCACTGTTTCCCACCGCCGCCCGCTTCGCCGGCTTCGCGATCGCCTATAATTTGTCGACATCGCTGTTCGGCGGCACCGCGCCGGCGATCGGCAGCGCGCTGATCGGCGCGACCGGCAATGAACTCATGCCCGCCTTCTACATGATGGCAGCCTGCATCATCGGCCTGATTGCGCTCCGTTTCATGCCGGAAACGACAGGCCGGTCGCTCCACGACGATCCGTTCGGACGGGAGCGTGCCGCATGATCAGCCATCTCTATATCGCGTCGGACAGCCTCCAGATCCTGACCCGCGGCTATGTCGAGAATGTCTGGTTGCAGGCCATGACGGGATTGCTGCTGCTTGGCGCATTCGCCTGGGCGGCCAACTGGGTGGCCAAGCGTATCGTCCTGACCCTGTTGCTGCGACTGATCGATCATCTGCCGTTCCGGGTCGAGGCCGCGCATATTGGTGCCGTCGTCGCGCGCCTGTCCAACATCGTGCCGGCGCTCATCATCCAGTCGGGCGTCGCCGCCGTCCCGCATCTGCCGGTCAGGCTCGCCGGCTTCATCGCCAGCCTGAGCACCGCCTTCATCATCCTGACCTTGGCCATCGCCTTGAGCGGCCTGCTGACGCTCGGCAACGACCTGTATCAGCGCCGCCCCGATGCCGCGAACCGGCCGATCAAGGGCTATGTGCAGGTAGCCAAGCTGCTGGTCTATGGCGCGGCGAGCATCCTGATGATCGCGGCGCTGATGGACCAGTCGCCCTTGCTGCTATTGTCGGGGCTGGGGGCGATGGCGGCCGTGCTGATGCTGGTGTTCAAGGACACGATCCTGTCGCTGGTCGCATCCGTCCAGATCGGCTCCAACGACATGATCCGGGTGGGCGACTGGATCGAGATGCCGCAGCTCGACGCCAATGGCGACGTGATCGACATCGCGCTGCACACGGTGAAGGTCCAGAATTTCGATCGCACCATCACCACCATCCCGACGCACAGGCTGATCAGCGAGAGTTTTCGCAACTGGCGCGGGATGCAGGAATCGGGCGGCCGCCGGATCATGCGGGCGCTGGTGATCGACCAGAACAGCGTCGGCTTTCTTGATGAGACAGGGTTGGCGGCGGTCGCGCGCTTCGGCCTGCTCCGGACCTATCTGCACGACAAGCAGGATGATCTCTCGCGCTGGAATGGGGATCATGCAGCGGGCAACAGGCTGGATGGCCGGCGCTTGACCAATATCGGCACCTTTCGCGCTTATGTGCTGGCCTATCTGCGCGCGCATCCCAATATCCGGCCCGACCAGACCCTGCTGGTGCGCCAACTGGCGCCCAGCGAACATGGACTGCCGCTGGAAATCTACGCCTTCGCTAACAGCATCGTCTGGGCCGAATATGAATGCATACAGGCCGATATTTTCGACCATCTGATCGCGATCCTGCCCGAATTCGGGCTGCGCCTGTTCCAGCGGCCTGCGGGAAGCGATCTGGGGCAGCTCATGTCGGGCACCCGGATATGGAACGGGCAGGGCGCGCTCGAAGCGCGAGCGCTGTGTCAGGTGGGGTGAACGGCGCGGGTTGTTCCGTTCGGTCTGCTGCCGGATACTGCAATATCTGGTATGAGAAATAGTTTTTCTCGTTCACAGCATGCCGGCATCGCTCGATGCATTGCCGATCAGCAGCAGCATTTTCGAACGTGCATCCTCACCGTCTCCTCGCATGATCGCGTCGAAAACGGCGTCATGGTCGGGCATCGGATCGCGCGACTCCTGGCGCTCATCGCGCGCAAAGCGCGTGGTCCAGGCAACTACCGCCGTGACCGATGTCGCGAGCGTGATGAGGGACTCATTGCGGGTTGCGAGCAGGATCTGGCGGTGAAAATTCTGGTCGGCTGCGCGTCCCTCCATCGTCTGGAGTCCGCAGCGCCGCATTTCCTCGAGCGCATGACCCATGCGTGAAATGTCCTGCGTATCACGGCGCAGCGCTGCAAACTGGGCCGCGGCCGGCTCCACCACGATACGCAATTCGAAGATGTCGCGGAGAAACTCGGGCGTGGGTCCGGCTTCGAACATCCATGCAAGAACGTCCAGGTCCAGCATGTTCCAGCGAAGCCGGTCGTTGATGCGCGTGCCGCTCTTCGTCCGGCTGTGGACCAGCCCCTTGGCTGACAGGACGCGGACCGCCTCACGATAGGCGGTCCGCGAGATGCCCTGTTCGGCGCTATAGCGCTCCTCGCCTGGCAATATGTCTCCCGGCTGATAGCGGCCGCCCACGATGGCGATGCCCAGGTCATGCGCGATCCTGTCGTGCACGGCGCGCTGGGGCTGGCTGGCGGGGCGGGACAGTGGGTGCTCATCTGCTTGCGTCATAGGTTCTCGTCCGATTTGCGGCTGCGATCGTCAAGCCTGATCCGGCATTTGCCAGAACTGGTATGAGGAAAAATGAAGAGTTTTCGACATGTCCCTATTACTCCGTCAAAATATCGCTTGAAACCACCTTTAATTCGCATAATCTAGTATGAGAAATAAAAATGACTCGGAGGGATTGCTATGATGAAAGGCGCTATGAAGCTGTCCATCTCATTGGTCGCGTTGCTGGCGGCGCAAGGGGCCATGGCACAGGTTGGTGCGGAGGCGAGCGGGACGGGCGTGAGCGATGTCGACATCATCGTCACCGGCATGCGAGCCAGCCTTTCGTCGGCGCAAAACATCAAGCGCAATGCGCAGCAGTTGGTGGATTCTGTCGTTGCCGAGGATATCGGCAAGCTACCCGACAACAATGTGGTCGAGGCGCTTCAGCGCGTGCCCGGCATCCAGGTTTCGCCCCGCGCGCGCGGCGAATCCGCGACCGTGCTGATCCGTGGCCTTCCCGACGTCGTGACATTGGTCAACGGCCGCAACATCTTCAGTACCACCGGCCGTTCCCTGTCGCTGGCCGATGTGCCGGCAGACCTGGTTGCCGGCGTCGACGTCTACAAATCGCGTTCCGCCGATCAACTGGAAGGCGGCATTGCCGGGCTCATCAACGTGCGCACCCGCCGGCCCTTCGACTTCAAGGGGCTGGAAGTCGCGCTGGCCGGGCGCGAAGTCTATAGCGAGCAGCCCGATACGATCGATCCCTATGCCAGCGCGCTCATCAGCAATCGCTGGTCGACCGGCATCGGCGAGATTGGCGCATTGGTGAGCGTCTCCTACCACAAGACCCGCTATCGCGACTTCACGGTCTATAGCGGCGGATATTTCGGCTATAATCTCGACAATAGCCGCGCGCCCTACACCCCGGGCGTCCCGCTCGACCCGCGCGGTAACGGCGCAAATGACCCTGCCGTGTTTCGGACCGACGTTATCGGTGCCTTCGACCGGATCGGCACCCGGACCCGCCCGGCCGTCAATGTCACGCTGCAATGGGCGCCGGATGATCGCCTGACCATTCATGCCGACGGCCTTTTCTACGGCTATCGCGAACGCGGCAACGGCAATCAGAATTTCACGTCGATGAATGGCACATTGCGCTCGCCGCTCGCATTCGTGGGCGATACCAAGCTGGTAGAATCGCTCAGCATCAGCGGCGGGCGTGTCTCCAATTTCGGCACGGCCTACCGAAACAAGGCGGATCGCTGGCAAGGGGCGATCGGTGCGGATTGGGAGGTCAACGACTGGAAGGCCGCGACGGAACTGTCCTACACAAGGTCTAAGGCCAGCGACGTCGGCAATAATCTGGACGTCGACTTCATCGCGTCCCGCACCGATGCCGTCTTCAATGATGGATCGGGCACCCCCTATTTCTCCCTACCCAATGACGACATTGCCGATCCGGACCGCTATTATCTGTCTCGCCTGTCCACCACGCGCACGATCGGCGACGGCAGGGAATGGGCCTGGCGGGGCGATCTCTCCTACCGCGCGCCTTTCCTGATCTTTTCCAGGCTGGATACGGGCCTTCGGCTCAGCCAGCGCGATGCGCAGTCGGACAGTTTCACCCAGACCGTGAATTGCGGTCCGGCGGTTGCGGTCAAATGCTATGCTGTCAAGGCGGCCAGCCTGCCGGGGCTGATGACGGTGACACCTGGCGGATTCGATACGGGAACCGGCAAGTTCGTGGAGCAATGGGCAACGCCGGGCACCGAATATCTGCTGAACAATATCGGATCGCTACGGCAATTATTCGGTCTCGCGCCCGGTGATCCGGCTTTCCAGGATACCCAGCACTTTGACATCAAGGAGAAAAACCAGGCCGGCTATGGCCAGGCCAATATCGAGGTCGGACAACTGGACGGGCAGGTCGGCGTGCGCGTGATCCGCACCGACATCACATCCAATGCCTTCTTGGTTCTGCGCGGCGCCACCTCACCCGTCACGATCCGGAACAAGAGCACGGATGTGTTGCCCAGCCTGGCGCTGCGCTACAGGCTGAAGGACAATCTCTTCCTGCGCTTCGCTGCCAGCAAGACGATCACGCGCCCGAGCTTCGCACAGCTCAATCCGGCGCTCACTTTGACGCCACCGGTACCCGGTCAGCAACCGTTCGGCCGGGGAACGAGCGGCAACGCCGATCTGAAACCGATCCGCTCCGACAATTACGACCTGTCGCTCGAATGGTATATCGACCGTTCCAGCTCGATCACCGCCACGATCTTCCGTCGCGACGTCAAGGGCTTCATCCAGTCGGTTACCAGCAATTTCGACATCGATTATCTGGGCGACGACAATGGCGTCTATCAGATTACCCGCCCGGAAAATTCCGGTTCGGGACGCCTGCAGGGAATCGAGGGCGGCTTCACCTTCTTCCCCAAGGGACTGCCGCAATGGCTGGACGGCATCGGTATCAGTGCCAACGGCACCTATATCGATGGCAACAACAAGGCGCTCTCGCCGCTGCCTGGCGTTACCGGCTATATGGACATCCCCTTCCAGAATGTGTCCAAATATTCCGGTACCGCCACGCTCATCTATGAGAAGGGCGGCTTTTCCGGTCGCGCCTCCTATGTTTGGCGCGACAAATATAATGCTGGCCTGCATTTTACTGGGGTCAATCCCAATTTCATTACCAACGGTGCGATCAGCAATCTGGACCTGTCTTTGTCCTACGAGATCAATCCCCAGTTCACGGTCGTGTTCGACGCGACCAACATTCTGAAAAATCTCTATCAAACCTCTTTCAACGACCCCAGTCTCTATCCGCGCGACACGGTTCTTTACACGCGCACCTTTGCCCTTGGTTTCCGGGCAAAGCTTTGAACAAACCCATATCGAGAGGATGTTCCATGACCATTTCCCGAGTGATCGCCTCGCTGTCGGTGCTGCTGGCGCTGCCGCAACTGGCCCATGGCCAGACAGTGCCGGCGCGGCAGGTCGCGATCAGCGTGGACGCGGCCAAGCCAGCAGGCAAGCTGCCGCCCGTCTGGCGCTTCTTCGGCGCGGACGAGCCCAATTATGCGACCATGAAGGACGGCCGGAAATTGCTGGTCGAACTGGGCGAACTGAAGAAGGGCGAGGTCTATTTCCGTGCCCATAACCTGTTGAGCAGCGGCGATGGCACCGCCGCCTTCAAATGGGGCAGCAGCAACGCCTATACCGAAACCAGGGACGGCAAACCCGTCTATGATTGGAAAGTTGTCGACGGCATCATCGATACCTATCTGGCTCGCGGCGTCCGACCTTATCTCCAGATCGGCTTCATGCCCGAAGCCATGTCATCTGCGCCGGCCGGCACGCCCTATCAGCATAGCTGGCGGCCCGGGTTCGATTACAAGCTGATCGCGACCGGCTGGACCTATCCCCCCAAGGATTACGAGAAATGGGCGGAACTGGTCTATCAGTGGACGCTCCACAATATCGAGAAATACGGCAAGGCCGAGGTCGAGAAATGGTATTTCGAGGTCTGGAACGAGCCGAACTCGCCCTTCTACTGGACCGCTTCGCCGGAGGAATTCTACAAGCTTCATGACTATGCGATCGGCGCGGTGCGTCGGGCGCTGCCGACCGCGCGGGTCGGCGGTCCGGACGTCGCGGGCGCTGGCGGCGCTTTCATGGACGGCTTCCTGAGGCATGTGTCGTCCGGCAAGAATTATGTGACCGGCCAGACCGGGACGCCCACCGATTTCCTGTCCTTCCATGCCAAGGGCCGACCGGAATTTGTCGACGGGCATGTCCGCATGGGGATCGCGACCCATTTGCGGGAAACGGATCGCGGCTTTACCAAAGTGCTGTCAATCCCGTCGCTGGCCGGGAAGCCGGTGGTGATCGGCGAAAGCGATCCCGAAGGCTGCGCGGCCTGTCCGGGGCCGCAGAACGACTATCGCAACGGTACCATGTATTCGAGCTACACCGCCGCCAGCTTCGCGCGCATCTGGGAATTGGCGGAACGGAGAAAGGTCAATCTGGAAGGTGTCCTGTCCTGGTCGTTCGAGTTCGAGGATCAGCCTTGGTTCGCAGGTTATCGCCAGCTCTCGACCAATGGCGTCGACTTGCCGGTTCTCAATGTCTTCCGCATGTTTGCGCAGCTTGGCGAAACGAAGCTCTCAACCGTCAACAGCGCGCAGATCCCGCTCGATCAGGCGATGACGAAGGGCATCCAGGGTGATGCCGATATTGGGTCGATCGCCACCCGCACAGCGGACGGCAAGGTCGCCTTGCTACTCTGGCATTATCATGACGATGATGTCGCTGGGCCGGATGCGCAGCTGAAGATCGGCTTGAAGGGACTGAAGGCTGCGCCGTCCTCGGCGACGCTGTGGCGAGTGGATGGCGATCATGCAAATGCCTTTGCCGCCTGGAAGAAGATGGGCTCGCCCCAGTCGCCCGATCAGGATCAATATGCGCAGTTGGAGGCCGCGTCGGTCATGAAGGCGGAGACGGTCGCTGTCGCCGGCCCACGTGGCGCGGCCAGCATCGATCTTGCGCTTCCGCGCCAGGGTGTCGCCCTGCTGATCCTGGACGCGCAATAGGATGGCCGTTGTGGCCGCATCGGAGCCGTACCGGGAACGCTGGGCGATTGCGGCGATGATCACCGTCGCCATCGCCATCTCCTACCTTGATCGCCAGACGCTTCCCTGGGCGATCAAATATATCGAAGCCGACATCCCCATCGGCAACCAGACCAAGGCCGTTCTCGATTCCGCCTTCCTCGCCACCTACGGCCTCATGTATCTGGGTGGCGGCTGGCTGCTGGACCGGGTGGGAACGCGGCGCGGCTTTCTGGCGATCATGATATTCTGGTCGCTTGCCTGCGCCAGCCATGGCGTGGCCGGCGGCATCGCCGCGCTGGTGGTCAGCCGGCTGCTGCTCGGCATAGGGGAGGGCGGGGGCTTTCCCGCCGCCACCCGCGCCATTGCCGAATGGTTCCCGCCTGAACGCCGCGCGGCCGCCATGGGCCTCGTCAATGCCGGGACGGCAGTGGGCGCCGTGGTCGCGCCGCCCTTGATCGCGAGCATCCTTGCTTATGGCCACTGGTTCGATCTGGCGAGTTGGCGGTGGGTCTTCTTCATCACGGGCGGGTTCGGCCTCGCTTGGGCGCTCTGGTGGTTCCTGACCTATCGCACGCCCGCCGGGGACGTCGTCTCCGTAGGCCAGGACGCCGGGCCGGCGCCGACCGTTGCCATGCTCCTTGCCCGCCGTGAAGTGCGTGGCCTTGTCGGCGCCAAGTTCCTGAGCGATGGCGCCTGGTATTTCTACCTCTTCTGGCTGCCCAAATATCTGTTCGAAGCGCATGGATTCGACCTGAAGCAGGCGGCGACCATCGGCTGGATTCCCTATGCGGCATCGGGTGTCGGCAGCCTGTGCGGCGGCTGGCTCTCCAGCCGCCTCTTTTCCGCCGGCCGTTCGGTCGATGCCGCCCGCAAGATCGCCCTGGGCCTGAGCGCCGCCTGCATGCCCTGGGTCATGCTGGCGCCCGCGACAGCCTCGGTCGCAGCGGTCATTGCCATCTTCAGCCTCGCCTTCTTCGGGCAGCAAAGCTGGTCGACCCTCGTCATGACCCTGCCGACGGACCTCGCACCGCGCAGCGCCCTGGGGCGTCTTGCCGGATTGGTCGGCCTTGGTGGCGCCTTTGGTGGCATCGTCATGGGGCAGGCGGCCGGCTGGGCGCTCGACGCCGGCTTTGGCTACACGCCGGTGCTGACGGTTGCTGCCACCCTGCACCTGATCGCCTTCGCGCTGATCTGCCTCGCTATCCCCCGCATTTCGCCTCTCAGCTTCACTCGAAAGGTCGTCCCTTGAAAATCACCGAAATCCGCACCCGCGTCGTCCAGTGGGAAGGCGAAACCGTGCCGCTGCCGCCGCACTTCTGCACCAATCCCATGGATATGGTGTCGCCGATGCTGTCGCCCGAAACCATGGGCACCTTCACCTTCCATGGCTGGCTGATCGTCGAAATCTTCACCGATCAGGGGCTGGTCGGCATCGGCAATGCCGCGCTTGCGCCGCTCGTCACCAAGCATCTGATCGACCAATATTTGGCGCCCTTGCTGATCGGCCAGGATCCGTGGGACAGCGAGTTTCTGTGGCAGCATATGTATCGCAAGACGATGGCCTTCGGGCGCAAGGGCGTGGCGCTGGTGGCCATTTCCGCGCTCGACATCGCGATCTGGGATCTGATGGGCAAGGCGGCGAAACAGCCCGTCTTCCGCCTGCTGGGCGGCCGGACCAAGGCGAAGATCCCGGTCTATGCCAGCCGCCTCTATTCGATCCCGCTGGACGAACTGGCGCAGGAAGCCGCCGCCTACAAGGCGCAGGGCTACAAGGCGATGAAGCTGCGCTTTGGCTGGGGCCCGATCGACGGGGCGGAGGGGATGGCCCGCAATGTCGAGCTGATCCGCACCGTGCGCGAAACGGTGGGTGATGAAATCGACATCATGGCCGACGCCTATATGGGCTGGAGCCTCGATTATGCGAAGCGCATGATGCGCCTGATCGAACCTTTCAACCTGCGCTGGCTGGAGGAGGCGATCATCCCCGATGATATTAACGGCTATCATGAACTGCGCCGGTTCGGCACGACGCCGATTGCGGCAGGCGAGCATGAATTTACCAGCTATGGCTTCCGCCAGATGATCGAGGCGAAGTCGCTCGACTATTTCCAGTTCGACACCAACCGCGTCGGCGGCATCACCGCCGCGCGAAAGATACAGGCGCTCGCCGAAGCCTATTCCATCCCCGTCGTCCCTCATGCCGGCCAGATGCACAATTATCATGTGGTGATGGCGAGCCTCAACAGCCCCATCGCCGAATATTTCCCAATGGTCGATGTGGAGGTGGGCAACGAGCTCTTCTGGTACATCTTCAAGGGCGAGCCCCAGGCAGTCGATGGCCATATCGATCTTGACGATAATCTTCCGGGCCTGGGGCTCGAAATTGACGAGGCCGCGCTCGCGCGTTTCAAGGTGATCGGATGATGAAGATGAAAGTGGCGGTACTTGGTCTGGGCATCATGGGATCGGGCATGGCGCGCCAGTTGCTGTCGGCCGGTTTCGACGTGACGGTGTGGAACCGTAGTGCCGATAAGGCGGCAATATTGGGGGAGGCTGGCGCCCATATCGCCGCCTCGCCGGCGGAGGCGGCGACAGATGCCGACATCGTCATCGCCATGCTGGCGAATGACGACGTGTCTAAGATGGTCTGGACCGGAGCGGATGGCGCGCTCGCCGCGATGAAGGCGGGCGCGATCGCGATCGAATCCAGCACGCTGACCGGCGATTGGGTATTCGGTCTGGCGCGCGAAGCCGTCGCCCGGGGCATAGGTTTCCTGGAAGCGCCCGTTACCGGCAGTCGCGATCAGGCGGCGCAGGGTACGCTCCGCTTCCTCGTCGGCGGCGACGCGGATGCGATCGAAGCCGCTCGCCCAGCCTTTGATGCCATGGGCGGGGCGCTTGTCCATCTCGGCCCCGTCGGCAGCGCCGCTACGGTCAAGCTTGCCAATAATTACCTGTGCGGCGTGCAGGCGGCCAGCTTGGCAGAAGCCATCGCCTTGTTCGAGAAGCATGGACTGGACGTCGAGCAGGCGATGTCCATTCTCTTCGACGGTGCCCCCGCCAGTCCGATGGTGAAGGGCGTGGGCCGACGGATGCTCGATCGCGATTATGCCCCGCATTTCCTGGTGCCGCTGATGGCAAAGGATCTGGGATATGCTGCGCAGGCGTTGGCCGATGTCGGCATCACCTCTGCTATCGCCCAGGCCGCACGGCAGCGCTTCGTCGAGGCCGACTCTGCCGGGGAAGGACATCGCGACATCGCCGCGATCGTGGAGCCGCTCAGAAACGCGTGAAACGTGCCGGATTGGGAGAGGACGGAATGATCAAGCGCTCCATATTGTCCATCGGGTTGCTGGCGACGGCGATCATGACGCCGCATGCATCAGTAATGGCGCAGGAAAGTCCGGCAGCCGCCACGATCCTGAACGTGTCGGCGACGCTTCATGCCGACCAGCCCGGTGCGACAATAGATCGTAGGATATTCAGTCAATTTGCCGAACATCTGGGTTATGGCATTTATGGTGGCATCTGGGTCGGTCCGGAAGCGAAAATCCCGAACACGCGGGGCTATCGCAATGATGTGGTCGCCGCCCTGAAGCATTTGAACGTGCCGCTGGTGCGTTGGCCGGGCGGCTGCTTTGCCGATGAATATCATTGGCGCGAGGGGATCGGCCCGCGTGGCAAGCGTCCGGTCAAGATCAACACCCATTGGGGCGGCGTCGCGGAACCCAATAGTTTTGGCACGCATGAGTTCATGGATTTCGCCGAACTGATCGGCGCGGAAGCCTATGTGTCGGGCAATGTCGGCAATGGATCACCGGCGGAAATGGCGGAGTGGGTCGAATATATGACCGCGCCGGCCGGTACGCTGGCGCAGGAACGCGCGAAGAACGGCCGCAAGGAGCCCTGGAAACTTCCAATGTTCGGTATCGGCAACGAACTGTGGGGATGCGGCGGTAACATGCGCGCCGAATATGCGGCTGACGTCACACGCCGTTACGCGACCTTCGTGAAAGCACCGCGTGGCACGAAGATCCTCAAGATCGCGAGCGGGGCGAACAGCCGCGATTATGATTGGACCGACGTGATGATGCGCGTCGCCGGCAAGTCGATCGACGGTATCGGCCTGCATTATTACACGCACCCCACGCGCGGCAAGGTGAAGGGATCGGCGACCCAGTTCACCGAAACGGACTATGCCCGCACGCTTGCTAGCACCCTGGTCATGGAGGAACTGCTGGAAAAGCATGGCGCGATCATGGACAAATATGATCCCGAAAAGCGCGTCAACCTGGCGGTGGACGAATGGGGCATCTGGACCGATGTTGAACCCGGCACCAATCCCGGATTCCTCTATCAGCAGAATAGTATGCGCGATGCGATCATCGCCGCGCTCAACATCAACCTGTTCGCCCGCCATGCCGACCGGGTGCGCATGACCAACATCGCCCAGATGGTGAATGTGCTCCAGGCCATGATCCTGACCCGCGACGACAAGATGGTGCTGACGCCCACCTATCATGTGTTCGACATGTACAAGCCCTTCCAGGATGCGACCTTCCTGCCCTTGGAATTGGCATCCCCCTGGTACAGCAGGGATCAATGGGCGATGCCTGCGCTCAGCGCAGCGGCGGTGCGCGACAGCGCAGGCATTGTGCATATCGCCCTTACCAACACCGACCCCAATCGACCGATGACAGTGACCGCGAAACTGGAGGGGGTAACCGCCTCTATGGTCGAGGGGCGTATCCTGACCGCGCCGAGTGTCCAGTCGCACAATGATTTCGGATCGCCCGATGTGGTGAGGCCTGTCCCGTTCAGTGGCGCGACCCTCTCGCAAGGCGCTCTGACCGTGACATTGCCCGAGCACAGTGTGGTGATGCTCACGCTGGGGCAGGTCACGCGCAATTGATGTCGCCGTGTCCTTTGCGGTTATTGCTTATTTATCAAAAATTCACTGATTGTATTGGTGGAGTGGTGGAATTAATAGACGAGAAAAAATCGGTTAAAATCAAATATAATATTTCAGATATATTCAACTGCAGTCACGACAATTTACACGTACATCTCTGACAATCATAAAATTAAAATGTTTTAAAACTCTGAATTTATCTTTCTGTAATGTTCATGAGGTGCGTGAAAATATTTGAAGCCTGTCATATTTTTCTGTCGATGGGATCTTTATTTTTGGCGTCTCCGCCTCTGGCGGACCACGTCCTATGGCGCCCTGGCGCCTTCGAGACGGCTTTGCCTAACTCGTCCCATATAGGTCGGTCGCTGACGCATTGCAGCCTTTTGGGCTGCTGGCTGCTGCCAGCGCGGCTGCACCGGCTCCTTCTCTTGCGTTGCGGCCCTGCGGGTGCAGCCCGCCTTATGGGCACGGGCCTGCCGTGCGGCTCCTTGCCGCCCATCCCCGCCATTCCGGCGGCCGGTGCTGGAGAGGCAGGAGAAAGGACATGGGTACGGGTAATGGATCGCTCTATGACGATGTGACGCAGCATATCATCGCACAGCTGGAAGAGGGACGGCTGCCATGGGTGCAGCCCTGGGACACGAGCCTCACTGTCACAGGGCTTCTCCGCAATGCGGCAACGGGCCGCTGCTATTCAGGCATCAATATCCTGATCCTGTTGGACCGTCTGTCGAGCGGGGCTATGGCGCGCAGCGCTGGATCGCCTATCGGCAGGCGCAGGCGCTGGGCGGCAATGTCCGCAAGGGCGAGGTAGGGACCAGCGTCTGCTATGCCGACCGTTTCACGCCGAAGGATGAGCAGGAGAAGGCGGCGAGGGCCAAGAAACTTGGCGACTTCCAGAGAAATCTGTTGATCCACCATGGATGAAACGGGATGAGACTCATCATGCGTCTCTTGCTGATTGAGGACAATAGTCGACTGGCCGGATTGCTGATTGCCGGCCTCGAGCGGCGGGGGTTCCATTGCGACCATGCCGAAACGCTGATCATTGCGACAGAGGCCGTCGCAGCGGAAGTTCATGATGTACTGATCGTCGATCGCGGCCTGCCTGATGGCGACGGCATTGCCTGGCTGCGCGACATCAGGCGGCAGGGGCATATGCAGCCGGCCCTGATCCTGACGGCGCGCGACGCGCTGGAGGATCGGATCACCGGCCTCGATGCCGGCGCCGACGATTATGTGGTGAAGCCCGCCGAGGTGGACGAGATCGCCGCCCGCATCCGCGCGCTGATGCGTCGGCCGGGGCCGCGTGCCCAGACCGAATTGCGCTTCGGTCCGCTGCTGGTCGATTCGGCGCGGCGCATGACGCTGTGTGCGGGGAAGGCGATCGACCTGTCCCGCCGCGAGACCGACCTGCTGGAACTGCTGCTGCGTCAGGCCGGCGCCGTGGTCCGCCGGGAAAGCATCGAAAGCGCGCTCTATTCCTTTGCCGAGCCGGTCACCCCCAATGCGGTCGAAGCCACGGTGTCGCGCCTGCGCCGCAAGCTGGAGGAGGCTGGTGCGCGCGGCATGCTCCATACCGTGCGCGGCGTCGGCTATATGCTGCGGGAGCCGGCGGCATGAGCCAGCGTCGCTCGATTGCCCGTCGGCTCTTCATAGGCCTATCGATCGTGGGCTTCATCGGCACCACGCTGCTGCTCGTCTTCATCATCAACGAACATCGGCAAAGCTTCACCGCGCTGGGCGACCCGGCGGCCGCCCGCCATGCCTTCCGCGAATTGTTCGAGCATGTGATCCTGCCGATCCTGGTGCTGATCATCCCGATGGGCATGGCCAGCCTGATCGTGATCCGAAAAGCGCTGGCGCCATTGGGGGAGGCGGTCGCCCAGTTGCAGGTGGCCGAGCGCCACCAGCGCGGCGTGCTGATCGATCATGCCGCCTTCCCGACCGAGGCGGTGCCCTTCGCCCAGGCGGTCAATCGCCTGCTCGGCCAGCTCGACCAGGCAGCGCGTGACCATGAGGCGTTCGCCGCCGATGTCGCGCATGAACTGCGCACGCCGCTCGCCGTGCTGGCGCTGGAACTGGACGGGCTCGACCATCCCGACGCGCCGCGCCTGCGGGCCGAGGTGATCGCGATGCGCCGCCTGATCGACCAGTTGATGCTGCTCGCGCGAGTCGAGGCGCAGAGCGTGGCCCAGTCGATCCGCGACAGCGTCCGGCTGGAGGATGTCGGCGCCGACATCGTCAGCCTGATGGCGCCCGGCGCGATCGCTGCCGACAAGAGCCTGTCGCTGACCCGCGTCGGCGATGTCGCGCCGATCATGGGACAGCGTGAGACGGTCGCGGCGGCGCTGCGCAACCTCGTCGAAAATGCGCTGCGGGTGACGCCGGCGGGTGGCGCCGTCACCGTGATCGCCGGTCCTGGTCCCCGGCTGCGGGTGAAGGACGGCGGCGCTGGGTTGACGCCCGAGCGGCTGGCCGAACTGGTCCAGCGCCATCGCCGCGCGGATCATGCCAGTAGCGAAGGCGCCGGGCTGGGGCTGGCGATTGTCGCCCGCATCATGGCCGCGCATGGCGGCACCCTCTCCAGCGTGGCCGATGCACAGGAACTGGTGCTGGATTTCACGCCACCGCGTTGATCGTCCGAAAACCCCTCGTCAGGGTCTCGTCAGTTTGATCCCATAGGGCAGGGCCATGGTCCCGCTATTCCGATTCGTGCGCCTGCCCGGTGCTCTCGCCCTCCTGTCGCTTGCCGCCTGTTCGGGGGAGCAGGCCGCGCCCGCCAATGACAGCGCTGCGGCGCAGCTGGCGGACGGATCGATCCCGCTGACGGCGGACAATATCGCCCGGCTGGGTCTGAAATTCGGCGCGGCCGTTGCTGCCACCGAAGCGCCGATCGCGGTCGTGCCCGCGCTGATCGCGCCGCCGCCCAACGCCCGTGTCGCGGTCGCCGCCACCTTCCCCGGCGTCGTCACCCGCATCCTGGTGGTCGAGGGCGAGGAAGTGCGGCACGGCCAGCCGCTGGCGATCGTGTCGAGCCGCGATGTCCTGTCCATGGGCGCGGACCTCAATCGCGCGAGCGCACGGCTGGGCGTGGCGCAGTCGAGCGCCAGCCGCCTGTCGCAACTGGAACGCGAAGGCATCATCGCCGGCGCCCGCGCGGACGAGGCCCGCGCCGTGCTGGGCGAGGCCCGCGCCGACGTGTCGGAAAAGAGCCGCATCCTGACGATGGTGAACGGATCGGGCGCCAGCGGCACCTACACGCTGACCGCGCCGATCGCCGGCCGCGTGACCAGCGCCGCCATCCATGCCGGCAGCGTCGTCGATGGCACCATCGCGCCCTATGTGATCGATGCGGCCGGCCAATATGAGGCGCAGGCGCAATTGCCCGAGCGGCTGGCGGGCCAGGTGAAGCCCGGCATGACCGTGGCGCTGGGCGATGATCTGCGCGGCACGGTGACGGCAGTTGGGTCGACCATCGATCCCGCCACCCGATCGGTAACATTGAAGGCCAGGCTGCCGGCCGGCCCCGGCGCCATGGCCGGCCGCGCCACCAGCCTGTCGATCTTCGGCCCCGCGCCCGCCGGTGCCGCCATGGTGCCCACCGCGGCGGTCACGATGCTGTCCG
Source organism: Sphingobium sp. BHU LFT2 (assembly GCF_018604485.1). Classification (NCBI taxonomy): domain Bacteria; kingdom Pseudomonadati; phylum Pseudomonadota; class Alphaproteobacteria; order Sphingomonadales; family Sphingobiaceae; genus Sphingobium; species Sphingobium sp. BHU LFT2. The sequence goes on along the minus strand of NZ_JAFCGW010000012.1, from coordinate 120,316 downwards.
GCGGCGACACGCTGTTCGTGCGCACCCGCGCCGGCGTCGTTGCACGTCCGGTCAAGGTCGGCGGCAAGGACGGCGATCGCATCCTGATCCTCTCTGGCGTTAAGTCGGGCGAGCAGGTCGTCGTCGCCGGCATCAGCGCGCTCAAGCCGCTGGCGATGGGCGAGTAAGGCCGGATGCTCAAATCGCTGGCTGCCTGGGCGCTCTCCTATCGCCTGATCGTCATCGCGCTCGCCCTGCTGACCGCCGTGCTGGGGGCCTGGGCCTTCGTCAATCTGCCGGTTGATGCCTATCCCAACATCGCCCAGACCCAGGTGAAGGTGATTCTCAAAGCCCCCGGCATGACGCCGGAGGAGGTGGAAAGCCGCGTCATCACCCCGATCGAGATGGAGATGCTGGGCATTCCGGGGCAGGCGATCCTGCGCTCCTCGGCCAAATATGCGATCGCCGACATCACCATCGATTTCGTCGACGGCACCGACATCTACTGGGCGCGCCAACAGGTCGCCGAACGCCTGTCGGGCGTGATGGGCGATCTGCCGCCGGCGGTATCGGGCGGCATGGCGCCGATCTCGACGCCATTGTCCGACATCTTCATGTTCACGATCGAAGGGCCTTTGAGCCTGGAGGAAAAGCGCACCCTGCTCGACTGGACGATCCGGCCGGCACTGCGCACCGTGCCCGGCGTCGCCGACGTCAATGCGCTGGGCGGTTTCGTTCGCACCTTCGAAGTGCGCCCTGATCCGATCGCGCTCGCCAGCGCGGGCCTCGGCATCGCCGATCTTCAGGAAGCGATCGAGCGCGGCAACCGCAATGACGGCGCCGGTCGCCTGTCGCAGGGCGAGGAAGCGCTGATCGTCCGGGCGGTCGGTGCGATCCAATCGGAAGCGGACCTCCAGTCGATGGTCATCGCCACCCGCAATGGCCGCATCGTCCGCATGGGCGATGTCGCGACCGTCGGCACCGGCAGCCTGACCCGCTATGGCGCGGTCACCGCCAACGGCAAGGGTGAGGCGGTGCAGGGCCTGGTGATTGCGCTACGCGGTGCCGATGCCCGCGCCGTGGTCGATGGCGTCAAGGCGCGCGTCGCGGAACTGGAAAAGACCCTGCCACAGGGCACGAAGATCGCCGTCTTCTATGACCGATCCGACCTGATCGGCCGCGCCGTCGGCACGGTGGAAAAGGCGCTGATCGAGGCGACCATCCTGGTCATCATCCTGCTGATCCTGTTCCTGGGCGACTGGCGCGCGGCGGCGATCGTGGCCGCCACCCTGCCGATGTCGGCGCTCGTCACCTTCCTGATGATGCGCGGCATGGGCCTGTCGGCCAACCTCATGAGCCTGGGCGGCTTGGCCATCGCCATCGGCATGCTGGTCGACGGCGCGGTCGTGGTGGTCGAGAACATCGTCGAGCGGCTCAATCATGCGAAGGATGACGGCCCGCCCCGGCTACACAATGTCTACCGCGCCACCGGCGAAGTCGTGGTGCCGGTGTCGGCCGGCATCGTCATCATCGCGCTCGTCTTCCTGCCCCTGCTCTCGCTCGAAGGGCTGGAGGGCAAGCTGTTCGCCCCGGTCGCGCTCACCATTATCTTCGCGCTGGCGGGATCGCTGCTGATCGCGCTCACGCTGGTCCCGGTGCTCGCCTCGCTCGGCCTCAAGGCTGGCCATCATGGCGAACCCTGGATCATGCGCAAGCTGACGCCGCGCTATCGGGCGCTGCTCGACGGTGCCTTTGGCCGCAAACGGCTGGTCTATGGCCTTGCCGCGCTCGGCCTGGTGCTGGCGGGCCTGGCCTATGGCGCGGTCGGCAAGACCTTCATGCCGTCGATGGATGAAGGCTCGGTGATCGTCCAGACCGCCAAGCTGCCGACCATCAATCTCGACCAGTCGGTGCTGGGCGACACGGCGGTGCAGCAGTCGCTGATGAAGGATGTGCCCGAAATCGCGCAGATCATCGCCCGCGTCGGCACCGACGAGATCGGCCTCGACCCGATGAGCCCGAACGAGACCGACAGTTTCGTGGTGCTCAAACCGCAGAACGAATGGCGCGGCGACAAGGCATTCGTCGTCGATGAAATCCGCAAGTCGCTCGACCGGCTGCCGGGCATCGAGCCGACCTTCACCCAGCCGATCGAGATGCGCGTCTCGGAAATGCTGACCGGATCGCGCGGCGACCTTGCCGTCAAGATTTTCGGCCCGGACCTCGCCACCCTGTCGAACCTTGCCGGACAGGTGCAGAAGATATTGTTGAAGACGCGCGGCGCTTCGGAGGTGATGACGCTCGCCAACGATCATGTCGACTATCTCCAACTCGATATCGATCGCGCCGCCGCCGGCCGTTTCGGCATGCCGATCGACCAGATGCAGGACACGCTGCGTGCCCAGATCGAGGGCGTGCATGCCGGCGTCGTCGCCGACGGGCAGAAGCGCGTGCCGATCCTGGTCAAGGGCGACGAGACGATCCGCAGCGACGCGACCCGTTTTGCCGACCTGCCGCTGCGCACGCCCGACGGCACCGTCGCGCGGGTCAGCGACATGGCGCGGGTCGAGCGCACCGAGGGGCCGGTCAAGCTCGACCATGAAAATGGCTCGCGCTACGCGCTGGTCCAGGCGTTCGTCTCCGGACGCGATCTCGTCGGCTATGTCGATGAGGCGCGCGCCACCGTCGATCGCGAGATCAAGATGCCGGCTGGCTATCGCATGGTCTGGGGCGGCCAGTTCGAAAATCAGCAGCGCGCCTCCGCCCGGCTGATGCTGGTCATCCCGGCCGCGCTGCTGCTGATCTTGCTGGTGCTGCTCATGACCCTGCGCTCGATGCGCGCGTCGCTGCTGATCCTCGCCAACATCCCCTTCGCCATGGTCGGCGGCATCATCTCGCTCTGGGGCTCGGGCCAATATCTCTCCGTGCCCGCCTCGGTCGGCTTCATCGCCCTGCTCGGCATTGCCGTGCTGAACGGCCTCGTCCTCGTCGCCTATTTCCGCCAGCTGCGCGAGGAAGGGCAGAGCATGGCCCAGGCCGTGCGACTGGGCGCGGAACGGCGGCTGCGCCCGGTGCTGATGACCGCCAGCATCACCGCCTTCGGCCTGGTCCCGCTGATGTTCGCGGCCGGGCCGGGGTCGGAAATCCAGAAGCCGCTCGCCATCGTGGTGATCGGCGGGCTGATCAGTTCGACCCTGCTCACCCTCATCCTCCTGCCCATATTGTTCGAGCGCTTCGGTGAAGGCGCCACGGAAGCCCGATCATGACCGACATGTTGCTGACCTTCTATTGCGCCGCGATCGACCGCGACGGCGTGGCCGATGCCCTGCGCGGCCGCACCCCGGCACCGCTCCATCTGCGCGACGAGCAGGTGCTGGGCCGCGATTTCGGCGATGCCGGCGCGGGCGAGCAGGTGCGCGGCACGCTGCGCCGGGCGGCGATCGACCTGATCGTGCCGGCGGACGATATCGACGCGCTCGTCGCCGCCGTCACCGATGCGCGGCGGGGGCATCCGGTCCGCTGGCACGCCTGCCCGGTCGCGGCACGGGGGCGCATCGCATGATCCGTGCGCTTCTCCTGTCGGCCACCGCCCTCATTACCACGCCCGCCTGGGCCCAGCGCACCGACCTGCCGCCCGAACCCTTGGTGGTCGAAGCGCTTGATAGCCATCCCGCCGTGGCTGCGGCACAAGCGCGCGTGCGCTCGGCCGAGGCCGGCGCCGCCATGCTCCGCCGGGGCAGTCACGAATTTACCTTTCAGGGCACGGTTTCCCGCCGCTCGGCCGAGGGGGAGGGCGATTATGGCGAATATGATGTCAACCTCACCCGCCCGTTCCGCCTGCCCGGCAAGGCGTCGCTGGACCGCAAGGCCGGCGAACTCGGCGTCGAGGTGGCGCATAACCTGATGGAGGATGTGCGGCATCAGACCGCGCTCGCCTTTTCCGATCTCTGGCATGACTGGCTGGTCGCCAGTGCCCAGCATCGCACCGACCTCGATTCCGCTGTCAGCCTGACGCAGGACATGGCGGCCGTGCGCCGCCGTGCCCAGTTGCGTGACGCGTCGCTACTGGACGTCGACCAGGCTGAAGCCGCGCTGGCTCAGGCGCAAGCGCAGGCCGCGACCTCCCGCGCGGCGCGGGATGAGGCGCGGGTGAAGCTCGCCGCCGGTTTCCCCGGCCTCGCTCTGCCTGAAGAGGCGCCCTTGCTTGCCGATCCGGCCATGCCCGCCACGGCGCTGGAGGATCTGCGCAATCTGGTGATCGAGCGCAGCCATGAAATCCGCGCGTCGGAGCGGGAGGCGCAGCGGCTGGCCATGGTCGCCCGCCGCGCCTCGGCCGATCGCATCGCCGACCCGTCATTCGGCGTGCGCGTCTTCAGCGAACGGGGCGGGCTGGAAAAGGGCATCGGTCTGGTCGGCTCCATTCCGCTGGGCGGTGGCTATCGCCGCGCCGCGCATGACCAGGCGACCGCAGACGCCAGTGCGGCGGAACTAGAACTCGCCCGCGTGCGGCGCGAGATAGAGGCGACCGCCGCCGCCGATCTCAGCAATGTCCGCGCCCGCGAAGCGGTCTGGCGCAGCATGGAAAGCGCTGCCGCCAGTGCCGCCGCCGCCGCGACCCGGACGAAGAGAGGCTATGAACTGGGCCAGATCGACCTCGCCGATACGCTGCTCGCCCGCCGCCAGGCGAACGAGACCCGGCGCCAGGAAATCGATGCACGCGCCACCCTGCTGCGCGCCATCCTGCGCATCCAGATCGACGCGCATGAGGTCTGGACGTCGCAGGAAGGGCATGAGGATTAAAGTCTACAATGGGCGCAAATCTGCCATCGACGACTGGCTGCGCAATCCCATGTTCTGGACGGTCTAGGATTTCGGCAAGTGGCAGAGGGCATCGTCATCATAACGTCATCGCGGTGCACCGTAGCCGGCCCGCCGCTCCTCCCCTGTGGAGCGGCCCTCCCTGAATTCTGGTCCCGCCGTGGAGATCTTTCCGGTGGGGTTACTTTTATCTGCATCTGATAGATTTTGGACCAGCGAATAATGGCGAACGATGGGACATTCTGCTCGGTCTGGTTCTGAGTGCAAAAATAGAAAACCGGACATTCGGATCGCATGTCTGCGTTCGCCACATCCGCCAACATTCCAGACATTGCGGGCCGGAATTGAGCCACCTGTTAGCTGCCTTCTGTTCATGATAACCTGATGCGGCTGGGACGAGCCTTCGATGGCTTTGTCGAGCATGCCGAACGGGTCTCACCGACCTGCCTGGTACCGGCAAGAACCACATCGCCACGGCTCTACTCCCATAGCTGCCAACGGGAGCAGACGGACAATCGCTCCCATGGGAACCACTCGCGCCAACAGCCCTTAACGCCCAATCAACCCATTTATGAGCTCACGGCCCAATCTGCATGGCGAGCGGGCTTGTTGATCGCCGGTGTTCAGAAACGCTCGGGGACTTTGCCGATCGTCGGCGAATTGACCCGGAATTTTTCCCCGATTTCCGCTTCTCGCGACGGATTGAGTTGATTTCGCGCCCGAACAGAGCGGTCGATATCGCGGAACCGGCGCTGAAGGTGTAGCTTCATGGCAAGCGACGAGGGCAATCGGTCGCAAAATTCATACAGCCCTGCGCAAATGCGACGACCACTGACGGGTGAGTTCGAGTTTGCTTATGCGTGGGGTGTATATGCGGGTGGTGATTGCCAGCGAAATCCGACTGCTTGGCGAATGCGTCGCTCATTCCTTGATGACGCGCGATTCGGCGCTCGATGTCTTGCTGACGCGTACGATTGCGGATCTGAGCGACCTCATGGCGCGCGGCCTGCGGTTCGATGTTGCCATTCTGGATCTGACGCAGGGCGTGGATCTCGACGCCGTGCGCGCCTTTCATCGTCGCTATCCCGATCTGGCGTTGCTCGCCCTCGGCCTGGAGGAGCAGGAGCAGGCCGTAGTGGCGCATGGCAGTGCCGGCTTTGGCTGCTACGTGCGCCGGGAGGACGGGATCGAGCGGCTGTACGCCACGGTGCGAGATGCGATTGCAGGACGAATGACCTGCTCGCCGGAAATTGCCGGCTCGATCATGCGCGCCCTGTTTCGCGCTCCCGGATCGGCTAGCGCGGACCCGGGCCATGGCAGGAACGCGACGCTGACCACCCGTGAGGAGGAGGTCGCAAGGCATGTCGCCGATGCGCTGTCTAACAAGGAGATCGCGCTGCTGCTCGACCTGAGCGAGTCCACCGTCAAGCATCACGTTCATTCTATCCTTAGCAAGCTGGAGCTGCCCACCCGCCGACAGTTGATGCGGCGGACGCGGATGTTCGACATGGTGACCGAGCCGAGCCGTGCGTCGAACTGAGGCCGACTTCGCAATCCACTGACTTAGCTTTTCTCGCCGGTCTTGCTCGCCCGCCGCCGAAAATCCTCGCGCAGTGCCGCCAGGCGATCGGGGAAGGCGGCGAGCTTGTCTTCCATGTCGACCCCAGCGGCGTTCAGCCGCTTCTGAACGTGAGACAGATTGCTTTGCGCGTTCCGGAGCTTCTCCGGGTCGCCGGACAGCGAGCCGAGAATTGCGCCGGGCAGCGCTTTGGCGAGGGCCAGAAGTGCAGGCAGGGCGTCGGCCGTGACGGCACTGTCCGGGGCGATCGGCGTATCGCGGGCCGTCTTGAGCGCGGCGCGAGTGCGGCCGATCTTGCGGTCGATGCGCTGGCGGATGCCGGAGAGCGCGGCCCCGAATTCCTGTTTCGCCCATTCATGGGCCTGGGCTTCGGTGACTTCGAAGCTGGCGAGCCAATCAGCGTCTGCCGTTGCCGTTCTGCCATCCAGAGCTGCGATAGCGATCGTGCCTGGTTTTGGGGTTTCGTTGTCAGGCAGAATGAACTGGCGTCGCCGGTTCTCGGTCCACCAAAGTTGCTCCGCAAGGTTCATTGGCTTCACTCCTTCGGCGGTATTGGGGCGATATAACGCACAGGGTGACCAGCCAGCGCCTCGATGGCCTTGATCGATCCAGGTTCTGGCTTGCGTAGCGGGCTATCGGTCAGTTCTAGGAGCCAGCCATTCCCCAGAGGTGCGGAAAGATATACGGGTAGGGTCGATAAGGCGTCGCGTTGCGCACCGGTCACCTCATCAGCGCCGAGATAGGTCCATGCCATAAGCGCGCTTGGAAAGCCTCGATCGCCGTCTCGTTGTGATGGTAACGCCGTATCTTCCACATCAATAGGCTTCGCAGACATGAAGGCGCGCATCGGTTTAAGCGCTTCAACCAGCCGCGCCGACAGGGTGCGCCCCATCTCCCATTGCTGAACGATCTCATCCGTATCGGTTCGGTTGACGAACAGCATTGCGATGTCGGTTTCGCTTGACCGGATGGACCGAACGGCAAGCGACAGTGACAGTACCGGCCGACCATCAGTGTTGGAGAAATCGGGGTGGACGAGGGTGATGCGTCCCCCTGATCCCTCGCCGCGCAGCACGGCGGTAGCACGGCTGGTGCCCGCTTCGAAGGGCTTGCCGTTCCAGTCGCCGAGAGCCGCCGCGGCATGCCGAAGCAGCTCGCCGTCGGCCGCCTGCCGGTCTCTCTCGATCAGCAGCATCAGGTAGACCGCATAGGATTGCGTCGCTTCCATGATCGTTCCTACAATCGCGTGAAGATGACTTTGATGTCGAACCGCCTACCCATTTCGCGCGCATCCTCGATCACGCCTTTGAAATCGGCTTGCGACGCGGCGTCGAGGTGGTTGAAGGCCGGCCAGCGGATGATCAGCACCTTGAAGCGTCCTGCGCCCCCTGAGATATGCCGAGCCAACTGGTCCTCCAGTTTTTCCGCGAGCAGCAGCGCGCGGCCTTCAGGCAGATTGCCGGTCCAGTGCTTGTACTCGACCATGACGTCCTGCGTCTTGCCGTCTATTTTTAACCTCGCGACGTAGTCGATCCTGCTCTGAGGGATCGTCACCTCGATCCCGCGGATGTCCGTGCCGGTATGGATCGCTTGGATGATAGCTTCCATCTGCTTGCGGACGCCTCGATTGAACTGCCGTTTCTTGTTCTGACTGTTCTTCAGATTATTGGGTAGGCTGTCGGCGCCCGAGGTCGTCCAGATCGTCGGCGCGCCGTCCACGCCTTGGAAGGAGCCGCCAGCCTTGACTTTCAGGGGCCGGATCGCCTGCTCATATTCGCGGATAACCTCCCAGTCAGACCGCAAAATGTCTGCCCCCTCCTGCACCAAGCCACCTTGATCGACATGGACTTTCGGGAATTTCTTGGTATCCGCCGAGCCATATCCGCCGGCGCGCTGAATCTCGCGATTGTCGTAGGTGCCGCCATATTCGTAAACGCCGTTGTCTTGCCAAACATCATAGCCGAGCGGGGTCGCCTTGTCGTCGATGGTGTCGACGCCTTTGCCGATATAGCGCTGGATCGATCGAGACTGGCTCTGAAATATTTCCGCTAGCACGGACACGAGCGCCTTCTCGTCCTCGGTGAGCGCCTTGTTTTTGGCGTCGGCTTTGCCGGTGGCAGGCGCCTTGTCGTCAGTAGATGGCTTTGCAGCGATCTTCGCCAGTTCGTCTGCGGCTTTGTCCGTCTTGCCCAACAACGTCTTTGCGCGCTTCGCCTTCGCGGCCATTTCGCCGCCATCCTGTTCCACCTCGTTGAGGAACGCTGCGACGGTTTGCTGCTTGCTCGCGACCATGAGCGTGGCGTTGCCGCCTGATACGTCCACCCAGACATGGTGCGCTTCCCCGCCTGCCTCGAACGGTATGTCCTCGCCAATAGCCACACCCTGATTGGTTTTTTTCTCCTTATCCTTGTCCTTCTTCCCTCCGATCCCGAGGGCCGCCAGCAGCGCCTTGCCCTTCGCAATCAGCCAGTCGAACGCCTTCTCGATGATGCCGAGTATCCATTTCTGGAAGCTCTTGATCTGCTTGGCGACAGCCTTGGGCAGGTCGCCAAAGCCGAGATAGTCCGCGATGAAGCCCAACACCGGCGCGATCAGCATCGCCAGTCCCTTCTCCACGGCATTGGCGAAGCCCGCGACATTGCCCGCGATGATGTCCGCCAGACCGTTCACGATCGTCTCGATAAGCGTGAAGATGCGCGCGGCGTTCTCGAACACCCATTTCAGGACCTTGTAGATCGCCTCGATCGCCTGAAGGATCGCGCCCGCCGGGTTGAACAGCAGGATGAGGCGAGCGGCGACCGCCTTCACGATGGCAGTCACCATATAGTCAACCGCCATCTGGATCACCTGGTCGAGGATCGACTGCGGGTCGAGCTTCTCCCGGATCATCTCGAAAATGCCTTCCGGCCCCTTGTCGATGAGCATTGAGACGAGCGACCAGACCTGCTCGATCAGTGCGACATTCTTCTCGCCAATCTTCTTGGCGATGATCTTGCGGATATTGGGCCAGGTAATGCCCATGATCTGGAGGAAGAAGGTGATGACGCTCTTGAGCGAGAAGTCCTTGGGAACCTGCACGTCCTTGAGATCGCCCAGCAGCCAGCCGAGGAAGCCCTTGATCATGTGGGTGGGGAAATTGTCGAAGAACTGGCTGAAGCCCTGACCGATGCCCTTCAGGAGGTTGTTGGCGAAGTTCACCGGGTCGTCGATGATGTCGCGCACCACCTTCTTGATCTTCGCGACCACCGCCCAGAAAGCGGGCGGGGAGATGCCGAGCAGTTCCAGCAGCCCCTCGATGATGAACTTGACGGGATCGTCGACGAAGCGTTTGACGGCGTCCACGATGCGCCCGACGAGGCCGCCCGCCTTCTTGCGCAGTTCAGCGATCTCGGCGCGCACCTCGTCCACTGCCTGCGCCGCGCGCTGGCCCAGATCCTTGTTGAATGCGTCGCGGGTCTGGTGGACTTCCTGCCCCAGCTTGTCGAGCTGGGTGTCGAAGCCGGCCTGTTCCTTGGTCGCCCACTCCTTGAGCGAGGCGGGCAGGGAGTTGAAGATGACCGCGATCTCGTCGCGCGCCTGCTTGATGCGCGCCTCGCACGCCTTGATGATCGCGTCGACTTCGGTCGAGATTTCGCGCAGTTTCTTGATGACGCCGTCGGCGAAGTTCTTCTCCGCCCGGTCATAGCCCTCGGTCGCCCAGTCGGGCAGGCCGGTGAAATAGTCCGCGATCGCGGCGAGCGTGCTTTCATGGCGCTTCTTGACCTGATCGGCGACGCCCTTGAGGTCCGCTTTGAAAGTAGTGGTGAGGTCGGTCTTCGCCGCCTCCCACTTGTTCATGGCGTTGGGAACAAGGTCTTTGAGAAGGCCTTGCACATCCTCCTTGGCGCTGGTGAAGGCGGCGCGGGCCTGCGTCCCCGCCTGTTCGCGCATCTGCGCTTCGGTGCCGACCATCGCGGTCTGGCGTTGCATCGTCTTGCCGACCGTGCCGGCGCGATGCGCGGTGAGGGCGGCCAGCGCCCGCATCTGAAGCGCGCCCATATCCTCATTGGCCTTGGCGAGCGCTTCCTTCTGCTGCGCGACGATCTTGGCGGGATCTTCCTTCGCTGTCTGGTCCAGCTCGCCCTGCGCCTCGCGCGCCTCTGCGACCGGGCCGGACTGGACGAGCGCGGCCGCTGGCTTGTTCATGCCGGCGTCGTCGACCTTTTTGCGCGCTTCCTCTGCGTCCTTGTCGAGCGAAAGCTTGTCGGCGCCCACTGCATCGGGAACGGCTGCTTTTGCGGCGGGCGCGGCTGCGGGGGCGGCGGCGGGCTGTGGGGCGAGGGGCGGCGCGGGCGTGCCCGGCGCCGGCTCGGGCGGCTTGTCCAGCGGGCTGTAATTGTCGGTGACCTTCTTGCTTTGCGTCTCGACCGTGGAGTTGAGCGTCGCGCCCGCCGCCATTGCCTCCTTGGCGGGTTCGGCCTTGTCCAGCGCGTCCTCGTCGGGCGGGCGGCGGCGGCGGATGGCGTCCGCGATGTCGGTGCAGAGTTTCTCGATGTCCGGACTCGGTGCGGCGTGCATCTCCGCGATGAGCTGCGCGCGGGCTTCGGCGATGCGCTGCGCGTCCGGTTCGGTCACCGCCTTCTGCGCGTCGGCCACCTGTTTGTCGGCGGTGGGGAGCGCCCCTTGCGCGGTGGCGGCGCCGCCCGCGCGCTTCTGCACCCCCGCGATCCGGTCCATGGTAGCCTTGGACGGCTTGGTCGGCGGCTCCGGCATGTGGAGCTTGACGCCGCCCGCATCCTTGCCGTCCGCGCCGGCCGCCACGGGCGCCTCACCCTCGGGGGCGGCCTCCCGCGCCTTGCCGGGTGCGCCGTCGGCGTCCTTCTTTGTCTTTGCGGCATGCGACCCTTTGCCTTGCGGAGCTTGATCATTGGATGCGTGGCGAGAGGGGGCGCCGGGCGTGGCGGCCGGCGCCTTGCCGCTACCCGAGCGCGATGCGATCAGCTTGCCGACGGCTGCGGCGCCGATCCGACTTTGCAACAGGGCCGCCTGCGACAGCGGAACCTGCGCGGCCTTTGGCGGCGCCTTCGCCGGCGTCGGCGGAGGCAGCGTCTTGGCGGGCTTGCGGACTGGCTCCACGCCGCGTCTCCCCTGTCGCCCGTGGACGTCAGGACGAGATGGGGTCGGGGATCAGCGCCGGGCGGACGAAGCGGCGCACGCCCTTGTGGCGCACCTGCCAGCCATTCTGGCCGTCATTTTCCACCCAGCGTACCTCCGCGAGCAGGACGCAGCAACCGCAGGAACAGGAGGAGCCGCAGCCGCAATCCTCCGGACAGGCGGGATCATAATTGTGCTTGTCGTAACAGTCTGTCACGCGGTCGGGCAGGGTGTCGATCTCGATATCGCCGCTGCCGAACTCCTCTTCGCTCCCGCCTTCCTCGTCGCCATGCTGATTGCTGAAATCCATGCAGCCGCAGGCGCAGGTCGGCGGATCGAAAGTCACCGAGATTTCGGTGTTGAGGCGCGCCCGCGTCGCCTGCGTGCGGTCGTCCAGGGAGTCGTCGCAGACGGTGGGGCGGGGGCGGCACTTGCCGTCCTTCGCGCAGGCCAGCACCCAGAATTGGGTGAACCGCGGCGCGCCATTGGTTCCGGCGGGTGAGAGGACGCCGTCGCGCTCCTCCAGCTTGATCACAGCCGAACCGGGCAGATGCAGCGGATCGCCGCAGCCGTCAAGCGCAAGGCCGGGGTTGACGGTGACGATGAGGCCGCAATTCTCCCTGATCGACACTGTAAGGCCGCACAGCACGCCGCAGCCGAACAGGGTGCGGAACAGCAGCCGGTTCAACTCGCGGGTATAGTCCACCGCGGCCGTCAGGTCGCTGTCCTGCAGGATGAGGCCGGGAGCGTAGAGCGGTCGTTCGAGGCTGCCGGGAACGATGGTCGCCAGCCGGTGGTCGCCGCCGCCGTGGCAGTTGCAGTCATGGGTCATTTCAAGCCTCCTGCGCTGGCGGCGTGGCCGCTCGCTGCGATGGGTCGTCCTGCTTCTTCACGTCCGGCGGACCTGCCGGCACATTGTCCTTGTCTCCGCCATCGGCCTCTCCGCCGTCAGGCTCCTCCGGCGACGGTTCGACGACGAAGCTGCTGAGGAAACGGCCGCCGGGCGCGCAGTTGTCGCTGGGGACGTAGCGGCCGCCGCCCGCGACCTTCTGGCCGAGCGCGTCGATGATGAAGGCGGTGCGCACCTCGATCTCGACCAGCGTCTCCTGCTCGAAGCCGGAGCTGTTGTCGGGATTGATCTCGCCGTTCCAGAAGCGGAAGCTGACCCGGGGACGGCAGGCGCGGGTGGTGCCGTCGGGATCGCCCGCGGTCTGCGACGCGACGTCGATGGCGCGTACCGGCATCCGGCGCACCTCGCCCACATCCTCATTCTCGTCGCGCTGGACGAGGGTGATGGCGAAAATGTCCGGCGTCAGCGAGGCGGTCTGCACCGGGCCGGTGAAGCAGAGCCAGAAGTCGGTCGCGACCGGCTCGCCCTTGTAGCGCTTGGCCTTGGGGTTGCTGACCGGAGCCGGGGCCGCGAACTTCTTCGCGAAGGCGTTGAACGGCACGACGCGTCTGTCGTGCGGCAGCCATTCGGCCCAGCCGACATCCTTGATGCGGGTGAGGTCGCAGCCGCGGATCAGGTCGAACAGGGTCGGGTTGGGGCTGGCGAGGCGGCGCGGATACCAGCTTTTGTCCACGCTCATGGCATAGGGCTTGCCGCAATCAAAGCCGACGGTGACGCAGGCGAGCGGCACGCCGTCGTCGAGCGCGACGAGGAGCGGACCGAGGCGGTCCAGGCAGTCGATGCGGCACAGCCCCTTGTCGAGGCGCTCGAGGCTCCATTTCGCGAGCTGGCGATGCGGGCCGCGGTCGCTGATCCTGGCGATGGCGGGATCGGCGCCGGGCTCCGGCACGCTCCACCAGCGCTCATCGACAGAAGGGCAGTCGCCGCGCGGCCAGAACGGGTCGGGGCAGGGGGCGAGGCCGGACGGGCAGGCATCGATGCGGATGAACGAATAGACCACCGTCTCGCAGATGTGCGTCGCCTCGCAGCGGGCGGGCGTGCAGTCGTCGCCGATGCTGACCGAGTCCACTGGCCGTTCGGCGTAATGGGCGCTGAGGAGATAATGACGCGGCGCGGCGTCGCCTTCCTCCTGCTGTGGCGGTTCGGCAGGCTCCAGGCCGCCCTTGCTGCGTTCGAGCCAGAGGATGTCGCAGGCGGAGCGAAGCTCCACCGCGTCGCAGGCGACCAGTTCGCGGCCGCGCGGGTCGAGCGCGAAGCCGGGGCCGACGACGACGCCGCGGTTCTTCTCGGCGTCCTGCGTGATGGTTTCGACCGCCATCCCCTCGACAACGCCCCAGCCGAGCATGGCGCGGTTGATGAGGCGTCGCCGTTCGATCAGATGGCGCTGTTCGAGCTGATAGTCGGCGACGCTGAGCCGCCGGCCGGGAAAATAACGGTTGCGCTCGGACGCGCTGCACGGGCCGCAGGTGGTCGCGGCCTTTGGGGCTGGCGGGTCGCAGCTCATGATGATGTCTCCTGCTGGATCATGGTAATGTCACCGGGATGGACGAGCCTGCGCCGCCGATCAGGCTGTCGTCGCCGCCGAGCGGCGCGATCCCGAGCGGATGGGCGTCGCCGAGGATGATGGGGCGGCCATCATTGAGGACGGTAAGGACATCTGCGCCCGTCGCCGCCGCCAGCGCGGTCCAGCGGGTCCGAAGGCGGACGCCGGCGGGGACGAGGCGGCCAAGCATCGCCTCGATCACCATGCGGTAGCGGCGGGTTTCGGCGGGGGTGGCGGGGATCTCCACGAACAGCTCGGGCGCGCGGCTGACGTTCGGCGCGCCGGGGCAGCCGATAGGGGTGCGGCCGAGGATGAGGCGGGCGTTCAACGCCGGGCTGGCGGCGGAGGGGCCGGCAAGCAAGGCGGGCAGCGCCGAGCCGCCGAGGGTGGGACCGCCGAGGGTGATGGGGGCGAATTCGCCGGTGCGGTCGATGACGCGATAAGGGCGGTCGCCGAGCGTGGCCGCGAGCAGCGTCAGGATCGCCGCGCGGGCGCCGCGCTGTAGCAGCAGATGCGGGGCGGCGGCGATGATGGCGCGCTGCGCCGCTTCGGGCAGCGTCTCGTCAAAGGGCAGGTCGAGGAGGCCGGCGAGACGGGGGAGCCAGGCGGCGGGCGCGGCCTTCGGATCGAACAGGAGTGCGAGCGAGTCGATGGCGTCGTCCAGTTCCCCGCCGACCGCCTGGAACAGGCCGACGAGACGGCCGAGGGTTCCGTCGAGATCGCCCTGCGGCGTTGCGTAGACGGCGGGGAGCCATTGCATCAGGCCGGGCTGGTCATGGCTGACCACGAGGCTGTGGAGGACGGGCGCGCTGGCCGCGTTGTTGCGGTCGAGGCGGACCTCCAGCCAGAGGAAACTGCCATCCGCGCCGGCCAGGGAGAAGCAACAGGGGTTGGACTTAAGCACGTTATGCGCGGTCTCAGCGAAGGTTCGGGTGATGGGCGACCAATCCAACAGGGCGCCAAGGATGCGGGCGCGCTGGCCGAGGAGGAGGCTGTCGTCGTCCAACAGGGCGTCGGCCGAGAGGCGCAGCGCGGCGTCGCGGCTGGCGGCCCAGCGCAGCGACAGCGTCGCGCCCTCGGGCAGGGTCGCGGCGATGCTGGCCTGCAGCCAGTCGCCCGCCAGCGTATCGCTCTCCAGCGCCGGCGTCAGCCAGAGCTGGCCGCCGAGTACCGCCGCGCCGGGGAAGCGGAGCAGGCTGGCGACCGCGCCGTCCTGATAGAGGAGATAGAGCGCGTCGTCCTGCGCGGCGAAGGCGATGGGCGCGACATCGAACCGGCCCCATGCGCCCGGCTCGCCATTGGGATCGAGCATGAGATAGCCGGCCGCGCCGTCCCAGTCGCCGGAGAGCAGGAAGCCGGCCGGGGCGGATTGGATGTCGCGGGCGGTGAAGGCGGGTTGGCCGGCGCCCAGCGGATCGGCGAGATCGAGCGCAAGGTCCGGCTTGTCCGGCCGTTGCAGGATGAGGCGGTTCGCCGCGCGGTCGAGCAAAGCGAGGCTGTCGCCATGAATGGCGATGCGGTCGATGGCCGCGCCGGCGGGGAGGGGACGACGCAGCGGCGTGGGGCCGAGGCGCAGCAGGCCGTCGGGCAGGAGCAGCCAGACGCCGTCCGCGCCGATGGCGATGTCGCTCGCGCCGCCGGCGTCCAGCATCTCCATCAGCTGCAATGTTTCATTATCGAAATGAAAAAGGCCGACGTCGGAGAGCAGCCAGAGGGCGCGCCTGCCCGCCGCCATGCGGCGCACGGAGCCGACCCGCGTCCCCGCGCAGGCGTCGCCGCGCAGCGCGCCGTCGGCGTCGATCCATATCGCATGGCCGCCGGGCGCCATCAGGAAGGCGCTGACGGCGCCGGCCAAGGTCGTGACGACCTCCCCATCGGCGCGGTCCAGATCATGGCGTTCGGGCGCGGCCATGACGAGGCAGAGCGCCTGCTGCGCGGCGGTTTCGAAGCGATAGGCGAGGCCGTCGTTGCTCATGCTGCGCCCCCGATGCTGATGACGGCCGAAGCGCCCAGCCGGGGCAGTTCGCCGCGACCGACGGAGAGGCGCTCCACGGGACCGGTGTCGGTGATGATCGACACCGTGACGGGCGCCGCCACGCCGGCGATCCGGCGGACCCACCCTGTGATCGCGGCGGCCTCCACATCGCGGCCGAGCGGCCAGCGGGGGTCGCTGAGCGCGAAACGGTCTGCGATCATCTGCGCGACGGCTGCCTTGACCATCACGCCGTTCTGCCCCGGCGCGAGGCCGGCGGCGATGGCGAGGGTGAAGGGGCGGTAGACGGGGGCGACGACGAGCAGACGTTCGCCGATGGCGATGCGCGGGCGCAACGCGGCGGCGATGCGGGCGAGCCAGTCCGGCGTCTCCCGCCCCGGCGACCGATGGCCGACGATGAGCGTGCGGGTGGCGGCGATGGCGGGCGATGTCCGGCCGCGCTGCCAGCCTTCCTCGACGGCGGCGCGGACGACGCCCAGCGCGGGGCCGAGGGTGAGGGCGGCCTTCGCGACCTGAGCCGATGTGGCCAGCAGGCGGTTGTCATCCAGCATGGCGCGGATGCCGGCCAGCGCGTCCTCGACCGTCTGCGTGTTCGCGCCGCCGCCGATCGCCTCGCGGTTGCGCCAGAGCGTGCGGGCGCCGTCCAGCACCCAGTCGACCGGCTGGCGAGCCATGCCGCCGTCGCCGCAGGTGAGGCGGAGGGTCACGCCGAGCGGTTCGCCGAGCGCCGGCTTGCGGCCGTTGACGCCATTGCCGAAGTGGATGCGGACGAGCGCGCCGTCGGCCCGTTCCTCATAAGCGAAGCGGCGGTCGGCGGGGCCGGCGGGATCGAGCGGGCCATTGTCCCACGCTATGCCCGGGACGGCGTCGAGGCTCTCGACCGTCGGCGCGTCAATGAGCCGCCAGATCGGGCCGTCGCCATGCTCGTCCGCCGGAAAGAGCGTGGAGGGATCGACCTCTATGGTCTGGCCGGGGCGGTTGTTCCCCTCCCGCAACGGCAGCGCAATCGTGGCGCGCTGTTCGACGGGCAGCGCGTTGAGCGCCACGCGGATGAGGCGCGGGGTCAGCACATAATGCTGGGACGGGCGCAGGATGATGGCGGGCGGGACCGCGCCGGCGGGCAGGCTGAGGATCAGCGCGCCGCTGCGCTGAAGCCCGGCCGTGCCGTCCAGCGCGACGGCGATCGGGGCGCCCGCCGCGTCGGTGACGCTGAGCGCCCCAAGGTCAAGCGTCGGCTGGAATGGCGGCGCGCCCTCCACCTCGAAGCCCAGCGACAGGCGGATGGTCGTGCCGCCAGGAAGTGAGGGGGCCGGGAGTGCGGGGCCGGTCAGGCTGATGCGCAGCGCGCCGTCATTGGCGTCGCCAAAAGGCGAGAAGCCGGCGCGGGCGCGATCGTTGATCTGCGTCTGGTCGGTCGCGCGGCCATCCGGCGCGACGGTGGCGATGCGCGCGATGGCGTGGGGCAGGAGGGTGATGGCCTGCGTCGTCTCGACGCGCTGAACCGAGCTGGTCCGGGGCAGGAGGACCATGCCGGCGTCTATGGCCTGCGCTGCGGTGGGCGCCTCCACGGGATAGACGACGCCGCTGGCGGGGATGGCGGCGCGTGGCGGCGCGCCGAGCAACCGGGTCATGGCGAGGCGCTCGTCGAGCCGGTCGCGCGCGACCGAATAGATCTGGGTGTCGACCAGCCACGCCAGCAGTTCGATGAGCATGATGCCCGGATCGTGGATGTTATAGTCCGTCCATTCCGGCGCGAGCGCGGGCAGGCGGCCGCGCGCGGCCGCCATCAGCCGGTCGAAATCGGCGTCGTCGAGATTGGTGGCGAGGGGGATCATGCGCCGGCCTCCGCAAACAGATGGACGGTGACGGCGGCGCGGGCGACGAGGACGAGCACGTCGGCGGGCAGCGGATCGGGCAGCGGGGCGCCGGTATCGGCGCGGACGATGACGATGGCGCTGATGACAGCACGGTCGCCCAGATCCGCCAGCGCGGCGGCGACGTCCGTGGTAGTGGGCGACGCGCCGACCGGCCAGCCCTGCCCGGCATGGCCGCCGGTTTCGGGATGGAAGAAGGCGGCGAGCGCGCTCTTGGCGTCCTGCTCCACGCCCGAATAATCGACGCCGGGGTCGACATCGACGCTGAGGTCGATGCTGGCGTTCAGAAGGCGCGGGGGCGCGAGGACGAGCCGGCCGGGGGCGAGGAGGCCGAAGCTGGCGACCCCATGCAGCCGCGCGGCGACCGCCTTCAGCGCGGCGGGCGGCGGGATGAGCGCGTCGCCCCGGCCGACCACGATGAGGCGGCTGGCGCCCCGCCACGGGACGGCGCTGGCCTGCGCGACGGTGGGGAAGCGGGCGCGGACGTAATTCTCCACATCGCCGAGCGTGACGATGCGGCCGCCGTTCAGCAGCTTCACCGGCGCGCGGGCGCGGGCCTGTTCCGGCGCCTCGACATCGGTTCCGCCCTGCGCGCCGTCGAGCGCGATCACCTGATCCACGCCGGCGACGGGCGAGATGGGTTGCAGCTTGTCGCCCGGCGCCACGGCGTTGGCCGCGGTTCCGGTGACATGGCGGTAGCTGCGCGCGAGGATCGCGCTGCCCATCGGCGGCGCCAGCGCGTTGCGGCCATTGCCGAAGCTGATGAGGCCGCTTTGTTCGTCCACGGCATAGAGGCGCGCGGGCGCATCCTGATCCTCGGATGGAAATTCGCGAACCTGCGTCCACCGAACCCAGGGGCCGGGCATGCCGGAAATGGCGGCTTCCGCGCCGAGGGCGGCGCCTTCGTCTTCGCCGACCTGTTCGGACAGCCAGAGGTCGAGGCTGGCGCCGTCCACCGGATCGGCGAACAGGCGGAAGCTCTGGTCGGGCGAGCCGTCCGACGTGCCGATCGTCTCCATCGACCGGGTTTCGACCGAGGCGACCATGACGCCGTTCAGATAGACGCCGCGCAGCCGGGGCGACCAGTTTGCCGCATCGGCGACCGGCGAGAGGCGCAGCCAGCAGGCGCTGGCCCCGAGCAGTTGCGCGCGGTCGGGCGGCTCCAGCATCTCCATGGCGATGACGCCGCTTTCGCCAAGGCCGCTGCTGCTGTCCGAAATGACGCGCGCGGGGGTGAAGCGGCCTTTGCGATAGACCTCCGCCGACACCGTCCAGTCGCCGCTGACCGGGACCGCGTCGACATAGAGCGACAAGGGCGTTCCGCGCACCGGCTGGTCGAAGCCGATCAGGATCGTGCGGGCGGCGGCGGGGGCGGCCGCTGCGTTTTCCGCCTCGCAGGAGCAGGGCGGCTCGGGATAGGGTTCCGGAGGGAGCGGCGCCGCAGGGCGGCAGCAGTCCGCGATCTCCGCATTCGCCTCGACCGGTTGCGGCGCGGGGGCGAGCGCGTCCGCGACGGTCTGGAAGATGCGGATGGGCAGGCCCTGCTTGTTCGCCTCGCTCTGGTCCAGCGCATCCAGATTGTCGGCGGTCAGCACGATGTCCGGCGGGGTGGGCGTGCCGGCGCAATAGCCGATGCGCAGGCGCACCACATAAGGCGCGCGGATGACGCTGAGATCGCGGGTGATGGTCTGCGTCTGGTCGTCGGGCGGGCCGACGGTGTGGACGCTGACGCGCGCCTCGCCATAATCGCCGCCGACCAGCCGGGCGCGGATCCAGCGGTTTTTGCGCCCGCCCACCTCCGTTTCCTGAAGATCGGCGGGAACGCGGAAATAGACGCCGCCGTCGACCAGAAGATTGCCGGTGCGGTCGAGAAAATTCGACGCCGCGCTGTCGAGCGCCCACCAGGAGGAGCCGTTCCAATATTCCCACGACAAGGCGGGGTTGGCCGGCTCGTCGGGGCCGAGCGCGGACCATGCGGTCTGCGGCAAGGCGAGGGTGATGAGCGCGCCGGCGACCTCGTCATGGTCGATGGCGATGGCGGAGACGCCGTCGAACAGTTCGATCGCGGTGACGGGCCGGTCGCCATAATAGGTGCTGAGCGGGCCGGCGGCGAGGCGGGCGTCGAGACGCAGAAGGTCAGCGCTGTCGGGTGCGAAATAGTCGAGCGCGGGGATGTTCGCGAGGCTGTCGTCCGGGGCGTAGCGCAGAAGGACGAAGGCCGTGGCTGCGGCGGGCAGGGCGGGCGAGCCGGTTGGAAGCGTCCAGCCATTGGCGGCGGTGTAATCGAGCGCCCACAGGCCGAGCGGCTGGCGGTTGGCGTTCGCCAGCGCGAGGATGACGGATCGTTCGACATCGGAGGCCTGGCCCGTCATGACGGCGAGGCTGATGGTTCCGGCGGTTTGCCTGATCGTGCCGGTGACGCCAGTGGGCGCAAAGAAGCGGCCGCGCAGGCGGCCCTGCGAAGTGGGGGGGCTGATGTCGCCGATGAGCGGCAGGAGCAGGGCGTTTCCGCCGGCGCTGTCGGCGAGGACGAAGCCTTCGCCATTGGCTCCATTGGCCGCGATGAACCATGTCGCGCCGGTCGGGATGTCCGCGGCGGCGACGGCGGTGCGCTTGACCCCGTGGAAGCGATCGACCGCGAGCAGGCCGCCGGCCGGGCTGCTGCGGTAGAGAAGGCCCTGATCGGCGTCCTGCACGACCGTCCAGCCGGCGTCGAGGAAACGGCGCTGGCCGTTCGCGCTGGCGCCGATGCCGGTGACGCCGCCGGCGCGAGTGTATCGGCTTCCGCGCGCGAGGAAGCGGATCGGCTCCGCATCGGCGATGAGGATGGTGGGGAGCGTCCCGATGCCGGCCTCGAAGGCGATCGGCAGCGGCGGGGCTTCGCTGTCGTCCACGGTCGGCCGCGAGGCGGGCGCGTCGGCGTCGATGCGGCGGACGACGAGATGCGTGCTGGCGTCGGTGCGCTTCTCATAGCCGGCGATGACGATGTCCGCCCGCGTCAGGTCGCTCTGCGAGGCCCAGGCGGCGCGCTGGAGGCTGGGGAGCGCATTGGCTTCGAGCGAGCCGAGCGGGTGGAGCGCCGTGACGGAGGCGATCTTGGCCTCCATGGTCCAGGAGCCGTCCTTCGCCGCGCTGATGAGGAGGGCGGCGTCTGCTCCCGGTCCCTGAAGCGGGAGGAGGTCGACGGCGTTCGGGATCGGCGGCCGCGCGGTCAGTTCGCCCCGTGGCCCACGCGTCCAGATGAGGATGCGGTCGCCGACAAGGGCGTGGACGCTGCCCGCGTCGTCCGTGCTGACGAACAGGGCGCGGACCGGCTTGGCGGCGTCGGCCTCATCCAGCGCGAGGCTGCGCCATGGGATGAGGCCGTCGGTGAAGGGGCCGGCGAAGGGAAATTCGGCGACATGGACCGCGCCTTCGCCCGCGACTGCGAGGCGGACCATGCCGTCGAAGGTCGCGCTGGCGGAGAGCGGGGCCTGCGAGGCGAGGAAGACGGGCTGGCCGGCGAGCTTCGGCCCGGGCATCGGCGCGAAGCTGGGGCGATAGGGCGTGAAGCGGGCGAGGTAGAGCTGGCGGTCGGTGCCGACCCCGAAGACGAGCGCGCTGCGGCCGGCGAACACCGCGGTGAGCGCGCCGAGCGAGGCGCCGCCGATGGTGAAGCACAGGCTCGCCTCCGCCCCCGCCTTGCCGAACGCCTCCGCGCAGCCGATGTAGAAGGCGTCGAACAGCCGGGGTTCGCGGCCGAAGGGATAATAAGGCTTGTTGGGCACGACCGGCGTGGTGACGGCGACTGCCTCATAGTCGATCGCGTCCATTTTCGGCGCTTCGCAGCGCAAGTGATGCTCGTCCGAGCAGACCTCGCTCGCGACCGCCAGGGTGATCTGGCCGACGCTTTCGGTGCGGGCGGGGCTGGAGGTGAGGCGGCCGCGCAGCCACAGGCCGTTCCGCGCGTTGACGTCGGTCTTCTCCGGCTTGCCCTTCGCCTTGGTGAGGCGCCACGCGCCGGCCACAAATTCGGACTTGTCGAAATCCTGCCAGTCGGGGGCGCTGCCTTCGGGATCGGTGGCCTTGCGGCCGAACCAGCGCCAGTCGATCGTCTGCGTGCTGGCGACGCCGCCGACGCTGATGGTGAGCGCGGCGGGGACGTCGAGCAGGGTCGGGTGGCTGAGATAGAGGCTGTGCGACTGGCGATCGCGGGCGCCGGGCGCGAAGGGCGCGAAGCTGGCGACTTCGGTGACGGGCGCGCGTTCGGCCACCGCAGCCTCCAGCGCGGGGGTGATGGTGACGACGTCGTTCTCGACCTTTGTGACGTCATATTCGGGCGAGGCCGGATCGGAACCGAAACGCAGGGGCATGCCGGGAGCGAGACCCTGCGCCGGGTCGATCTGGAGCATCGTCGCGCCCGCGCCGGCGGCGCTGCGCACGAAGCGGGAGACGGCGACGGGGCGGGGCAGGACGGGCGTGACGACCGCGCCGGCCGCGAGGAAGATGCGGTCCCCGGTCAGATCGGCGGCGGTCAGCGCCGTCACCTTGCCGCGCGCGAGGGCGATCCCGGCCTGCGTCTCGAAGATCGCCGGATCGCCGCCGACATCGGCGGTCAGCTTCGTGCCGGCCTCCGCGACCAGACCGTCCGGCGCATTGTCCGAAAGCGCGATGGCGACGGGGACGCCGGCCGGCTGCGCAGGGTCGCGGCCGAGGCCCATGGCGGTGTAGAAATTGTCCGCCTGCTTGTCCGGCGCGCGGTCGAGGCGGCGCGTCACCTCCTCGAACAGGCGCGCGGCGCTGGCGATGATCGCGCCGCCGATGCGGCCCGGCTCCACCGGCTCGCCATTGTGGCCAAGAAGCGCGGCGGCGTCGCGCAGCAGCCGCTGCGCGATGTCCGCCTGCGAGCGTCCGTCGAGCTTCGGCGTCATGGCGCTCCGCTCTCCTTGAAATAGAAGGGGTAGACGAGATTGTCGGTCTGGTTGGTGCGCCGGACGCGATAGTCGAGGACGATCAGCAGCACGCCGTCGAGCGCGCCGATCGGGTCCACCGCGACGCTGATGAGGTCGATGCGCGGTTCATAGACGGTGAGCGCGTCGCGCACGGCCGCCTCCACCGCGAACAGCACGGTGGTGCTCATCTCCTCGAACACCAGATCATGTATCCCGCAGCCGAAGCGGGGCCGCATGACGCGCTCGCCGGGCGCGGTCAGGAGGATGATGCGGATCGCCTCCTTGATGTCGCGCGCATAAGCGGACAGCGCGATGTCGCCCGTGGCGGGGGCGGTCGCCACCGGGAAGCGCCAGCCGACGCCGAGGAAGTCGCGCTGTCCCTGCCGGTCCATCCTCATCCTCCGATCAGCACGGTTGGGGCGCCCATGGCGATGGGATTGGGCGCGCCAGCCTCCACGATCATGTCGCCCTGCCGCGCCGCCGGCAGCCCGGCGATCAGTACGGTCGCGCTCCCCTTCGCCACCACGCCGCCGACATGCGGCTTCACCCCGTCGACCAGCGGGCAGACATGCACATCCGCCGCCGCGCGCCAGGCGGGCATGCCGGCGATCAGCACCGTGGGCGCGCCGGGGCCGGGGCCGAGCGGCGTGCCATGGCCGGTGGTGTCGCCGACGCGGGCTGCGGGCTGGCCCATCAGTTGATCCTCGCCATCAGTTTATCCTCACCACGCCGGCGGACGCGCTGAGGCTCGACCCGCCCTTGAGGTCGAGCGTGCCGGACGCCTCGATGCTGATCTGCGGAGCCTTGAGCGACAGCGAGGTCTGCGCGCTGACGTTGATCGACCCGCCCTTGGTGTCGATGGTGATGCTGTTGCTCTTGTCGGTGATGCGGATGCCGTCGTCATCCACCTCGATCTTCTTGCCGTCGCTCAGCTGGATGGTGATGACGCCCTTCGCGTCGGCGTCGTCGAAGCGCAGCATATGGCCCTTGCGCGACTTGATGACGCGAATGTCGTTCTTCTTGCTCGAATTGGCCTCGGGCGGTTTGTCCGCGTCGCTCCACAGCGCGCCCAGCACATAGGGGTAGCGTATGTCGTCGCGGTCGAAGGCGACGAGCACCTCATCCCCCACTTCGGGCAGGAAATAGGCGCCGCGATCCTTGCCGCCCATGGGGGCGAGGACGCGCGCCCAGTCCGAGGTGAAGCTCTTGTCGCGCCACGGGAAGCTCAGCTTCACCCGGCCAAGCCCCTGCGGATCGTCATTGGCGGTGACGGTGGCGACCGCGACGCCGGCGACCGCGCCGCCGGACTCGCGGTTGACCTCCAGCTCGAAGGCGAGCGCGCTCATGCGACCGGCCTTTCGACGGAGAAGCGCGTGCGATAGCCCGAGGTGTCGTAGCGGTGCACGGTCTTGGCGACATAATAAGTGGTCGAGAATTGCTGGCCGATGCCGGTCAGTTCGATGCAGCTGTCGGGCAGCAGGTCGGGCCGGCCGAACGTCTCCCCTTCGCCCTTCAGCAGATCGTTGGAGCGGTTGGCGAAGGCGGCGGCGGCGCGCTGGTCCGCCTCCTGCTGGGTCTTCACCGGCAGGCGCAGTTCCAGCACCGCGTCGCGGCCGAAGGCGCTGCGCAGGATGTCGCCGCCGGAGGGTTCGCTTTTCGGACCCGACGCGGTGGGCGCCGTCCCGATGATCTCCTTCTTCTTAACCTCGTCCCAGCCATAGACCTTCACGCTCTGGACCTGATTGCCGAGGTTGATCTCCGGCTTGAAGCTGATGAGGTCGCCGCCCCAGACGAGGGTGAGCAGCGGGCGTTCGAGCGCGGTGCGGGGACGGACGACGAGCATGTCCCGCCCGAAAGAGGAGCGCGCGAAAAACTCCCATTTCGCGCCCGACTTGGAGAAGATCTCCACCACCTTGCGAAGGAAGTCGAGGTCCGACTGGAGGTTGGAGTCGAGCGTGATGTTGGCGGGCGCATTGCCGGAGAAGTCGAGCGAGAGGCCGTTCTTCTGCGCGACCTCCTGCACCGCGTCCTGCACCGTGCGGTTTTCCAGCCGATGCTCGCTGGTGCCCAGCGTCATCACGAAGGTGGCGTCCATGCCCGTCACCTCTATGTCCGGCGCGCCGCCCTCCGCGAAGCCGGTGGAGACGGCGGTGATGTAGCCGGAGATGAGCGGCGTCGTAGCGCGCAGATCGCCATAGCCCATGCGGATCCAGACCCGCGCGCCCAGCTTGATGAGGGGCATCAGCGGATCGCCCGAGGGGGTGAAGAAGTCGCTGCGTTCATTGTCGAAGGCGCGCGGGATGGTGAAGCGGAAGGTTCCCTGCACGCTCACCTGCAGGTCCACCTCCACCTGCGTGAAATGCAGGCCATAGCGTTCCCGCATGTTCGCGCCGTCCATGCCGATGCAGATCGACGCGCCGGGGACGTAGAAGTCGCCGGGGGCGCTATTGCGTTCGGTTAAGAGCATTGCTCACCTCCAGCGGGGGGACGCGCAGCCAGTCGCCCGGGCGCAGCGATCGCGGATCGTCCACGTCGCTGGCGGCGGCTATGACGCGCCAGCGGCGCGGATCGCCGAACTCCTTGTCGGCGATGGTCCAGATGGATTCGGACACGTCGATCTGGCGGCGCTTGGTCTTGTCCGGCGATTCCAGGCGGATGTCGAAGGCGGCGCGAAATTCCTTGAAGGAAATCGAGAGCGAAGCGCGCGCCGGCGTGCCGTCCGGACGGAACAGGCTGGTCTTGCGGCCGATCTTCTCGATCACCGCCTCGAAGCGCAGCGGTCCCCAGACGAAGCGCACCGGCGGCGGCGCGTGCAGCGTCCGGTCGATGTCGAGCAGCGCGATGATCTCGTCGATGCGGTCCTTGACGCTCTTGGCCCCGTCGGCGCCGCCGAGGAGCGGGATGTCGCTGGGCGGGCCGTTGGGGTCGGTCCAGTCGTCGAGGAACAGGTCCATCGACAGGGTTGCGGCGTCGCCGTTGACGAACTGGATGAGCGGGCTGCCAAGGCCGGGAAGGGCGGTCGCCTTATAGGCGTTGGCGCGTTCGAGGCTATATTCGGCGGGGTTGAACAGCACCTTGATGCGCGTTCCCTGCCGGACGCCCGCCAGCACCTCTATATAGGCTTTTTCAAGGGATTTTCCGAACATCTAAAGACCCCTTCTCAGCTTTTCGGTGCGGCCATGGCGTTCGATGCGGCGCATCACCTCCGTGACGAGGCGGTCGACGTCGGGCGGCGGCGCGGACGGGGGCGGCGCGAAGGCGGGTGCGTGCGACGGCGCGAGCGGCGCGGAGGCGGTCGCAGGCGAGAAGGTCGGCTGGAAGGCGGTTCCGAAGCCGGGGAGCGCGCCGCCGGATTTCGGATCGGCCCAGAGGATGTCGGCGCCCGCCCGGCCACGCGCGGCGAGGCGGGGGCGATCGACGGGCGCATGCGCGCGGTGGACGAGACGGAGCGGGGTGCGGGTTTGGGCGGGGCTTTCCTGGGTCGGACGGGGGGGCTGTTGCGGCGTGGCGGACGGGGGCGGCGCGAGCGGGTGCATGCTCTGGGCGGCGTAGGGCAAAGCGAGGCGGGCACGCCGTGCGGGAGCGGACAGGGGAAGCTGGGGCGTGGCGAGGTGTCGTTGCGGAAGGACGGCGACGATGCGGCGGCGCTTCGCGTGGTGGATCTGGGTGGTGGCGGTGGCCACGGAGCGCCGTTCGGTGCGGTGCGTCAGCGTGGCGAGGCGCAGGGTCGTGCGACTGCTCAAGACGTGGGCCTCCGCCGCCGGACGCCAGAGGATCGCAGCCGGCGAGGGCAGGCGCTGCGCGGTTCGCCGGCGCTGGGCGTGCGGCGCGGCCGCGTCGGGCGCCGGGGCCGCCCGGGCGCTGCGCGGAGCGGGCGTGGCGAAGGCGGCGGCCGGGAAGCGATGGTCCGGCGCGCGGAGCCAGTGCAGGCGGACGGCGGCGGCGGGCGATGCGGGCGTCGGCTGGATGCGATCCGGCGCGGGCGTGGGCAGGATCGGCGCGGCGTGGACATGGGTGCGGCAATGGAGGTGGATCGCGATCGGCGAGCTTTGCGGGGCGGCGATCGGCGTGGCCCGCGCAGCGCGGTGGCGGGCGATGCGCCGCCAGTGGAGCAGCAGGCCCCGGCGCGGCTGCGGAGCGGCGCGGGCGTCCTGCAAAAGCGTGGCCGACGGGGGCGTGGCCGGCGGGGCGGTGACCGGGGTCAGCGGGCGGACGAGGCCGAGGGGCGGGCGCGGCGTCATCAAAAGGCGCTCGTCAGGCTGCCGAGGCCGGGCCGCAGCAGATAGCCATGATGGGCGAACTCCACCGATTCCGCCGCGACCTGCCCCGAATTGGCGTCGAAGTCCGCCACCGACCATTTGACCGGATAGGCGTTCAGGATGTTCCAGCTCCAGGCGTCCTTGCCCTGCGGATCCTTGAGCGTGACGGTGATGACCGCGCGCTTGATGACGCCCTCCACCACCGCCTGATGCCAGATGTAGAGAAAGGGGTCGGCGAGGCCGCGCTCCAGCACCAAATTGCCATAGCTGGTGAGCGAGGCGAGCTTGTGCTCATGGTCGTTGACGCCGCCCTCGCGGAAGCTCTCCACCTTCGTCTCGCGGGTCAGGCCGCGCACCTTGGTGAAGCCGCCCTTGACGATCTGGTCCACCAGAACCGTGAAGCGGAAGCCCGCATAGGGATCGTGCAGCGCCATTGCCTACAGCCCCGCGAACGGATCGTCGGGCGCGCCGCCGAGCCGGCGGTTGATGCCGGAAATCTCCCGGCACCAGCGGCGGCGCTCGCCATGCTCCATGGTCATCAGCGTCTCGCTGCTCCAGTGGAAATGCGCGGCGATGAACGCCATTTCCCCGTAAAGTTCGGCCACGGGGTAGGCCATCAGGCTTCCCCCAGCACGGGCATCCCGCCGACGGTGCGGCCATTGGAGGATGCTGCGGCGACGGGCGCGGCGGGGACGCCATCGGGTTCCTCGGCCGAATTGATGTCCTCGTAGAGCTGGCGCAGATATTCGATGTCGCAGGCGAACAGCCCCTCGACCAGCGCGGTGTCGACATGCGGCATATTGCCGAGCCGGGTGATGACGCGCGCGAGGATGATGACGGTGAGATAGGCCGGGTTCGACTGCACGCGCGGATCGCGCAGCGGCAGGATCTCGTCCGCCGCCGTGGCGAGGCGCATGACGCCGCGTTTGTGGAGAAGGCCGGTCTCGTCGATATAGCCCTTGGGCAAAGTGAAATCGACTTCGGTGCGGAAGCCGGCGGCGGATATGCGGTCCATGTCTGCTCTCCTCTCGCGGCCGTCAGCGGGTCCGCTCGATGCCTTCGTTCACCAGCTCGAGAAGCTCGATGAACACCTCATTGCCCTTGGCGTTGAGGTCGCTGGGATCGTATTTGGTGGGCCAGGCCTCCGAGACGAGGAAGCTCGCCTTGTCCGTGCCGGATTCGTCGATGACGATGATCTTCACGGACTTGCGGCCTTCCTTGATGCCGCCGCCGACGATCTTCTTGTGCCACTCGTAGAGTTCCTGCGAGTCCGTCACGCCCCATTTGAGGGTGATGTTGCCGTACTTGGTCAGGCCCGGCAGCTTGCGGACATGGGTGGGGTCGATGCCCTCGCGATAGTCGATCGCCTCGTTGGTGGTCTCGCCGATCATCACCTCGCTGAAATAGGCCTGGGTGATCTGGTCGATCTCCACCCGGAAGCGCATGTTCCGGATCGGGTCGTTGCGTGCCATGCTGCGTCTCCTTGCGCGCCGGTCAGCTCTGTGCTTCGGCGGTGTTCTGGAAGATGCGGAAGATCACGAATTCGGCGGGGCGCACGGGCGCGATGCCGATCTCGCAGATCAGGCGGCCGTTCAGGATGTCGTCCTGCGTCATCGTCGAGCGGTCGCAGGCGATGGTGAAGGCCTGCTCCTCCGTCACGCCCATCAGCGCGCCGGCGCGCCACTGGGTGCGCAGGAATAGGCGGATGGTGTCCTTCACCCGCTCCCACAGGCGTTCGTCATTCGGCTCGAACACCACCCATTGCGTGCCCTCGTAGATCGAACGCTCGAGGAAGATGAACAGGCGCCGGACGCTGACATATTTCCACAGCGAGTTGGACGAGAGCGTGCGCGCGCCCCAGACGCGGATGCCGCGGCCGGGAAAGCGGCGGATGGCGTTGACCCCGCGTGGGTTCAGCACCTCCTGCACATTGTCGTCGACCAGATATTCAAGGTCGAAGACGCCGCGCAGCGTGTCGTTGGCGGGCGCCTTCCACACGCCGCGGTCGGTGTCCGTGCGGGCGTAGAGGCCGAGCGTGTGGCCGCCGGGGGGGACGAGCTTGCGCTGGCCGCTCTGCAGATCCGACACCCAGATCCACGGATAATAAAAGGCGGCGTATTGCGTGTCCCACTTGCTGCGCGGATCGACCGAATTGGGGTCGCCCATATTCTTCGCGGTGTCGACGACGGCGAAGCGGAACTGGCTCTTTTCGCAATGGGTGATGACGGCGGCGACGACGTCGTCGGGCGCGGCGGGCGCCTGCACCAGCGCGACCTCGCGATAATCGTCGAGGTCGAGCGCCGAGAGGCCGGTGCGCAGATTGCTGTCGGCGTCCTCGCCCTTGAACTGGTTGACGCCGGGCGCGGCGCTGGCGTCCGCGCCGCCGGTCAGCTTGTCGAAGCCGGCGGAAGGCAGCGTGGTGAGCGGCGCCGGCGCGGTGACGGTGACGAGCGCGCTGTTGTCCTGAAGCCGTTTCTCGAAATAATCGGGCGAGGTGCGGTCGTCCCAGACGAGATTGTCGAAATCCTCCGCGAGCGTGGGCAGCGGCAGGCGCGGCGGCTGGGTGCGGTCGAACGGATCGGCGTAATTGCCGTCGGGCGAGGGCGTCTGCCAATAGGCGACCTGCAGGCGGAAGCCGATCGGCGTGTCGCCCTTCTTGGTGCTGCTCTCCACGATCTTCACGAACACCCGGTCGCCCCAGGCGCCGGGACCGATCGCGTCGATCTGCAGCCCGCCCGCGGTCCGCGTGGAGACGGTCGCGTCGGCACCGACGATACGGCAGATGAAGGCGCGTCGGCCGCCATTTTCGAAGAAGCCAGACACCGCGTCGGGCATATATTTGCCGTCCGCGAAGACCGAACCGAAATGCCGGCGATAGTCGTTGAAGCTGGTGACGAGCCGGGGCTTGGTCCACCCGCGCTCCGTCTCGCCCAGAAAGGCGGAGGTGCTGGTCGCGACGCCCTCTATGGGGCGGGGACCACGCTCGATTTCCTCGATAAAGACGCCGGGCGCCAGATATTCTGCCATGTCAGCCTCCGTTCAATCTCAGGATGCGGGAGTGAGCGACGCCTTGGCGTCCTTGATCCAGACGTCGCCTTTCAGCTTGTCCCATGCGGCCTTGAGCGTCGCGAGGTCGTCGGGGTCGAGCTTGAAGTCATATTCGGCGGCGGCCTGCGTCTCGGCGGCGGCCTTCCAGCCGGCGAAGACGTCCTTGCGCTTCTGGTCGAGCGCGTCCGGGTCGATCAGATGGACCGCGCCATTGGCCTGGCTCTTGGCGGGGTCGAGCCAGTCGGCGAGATCATCATAGCCGGCGGTCTTGAGGGCGCCCGTCACCTTGTTGAGCGCCGATTTGGCGTTGGCGCTCAGGGTTCCGTCGCTGATCTGAAGATGTCTGGGCGCGACCTCCAGCCAGAAGCTCAGGATCGGGGCGTCCGTAGTGTCCGCGGTGTTGATCGCGGCGCTGAGCGTGTTGATCTGCGGCAGATAGCCGTCGACGATCTTGCCGATCGCGGCTTCGGGCGCGGACCAGTCGGCGTGGCGCGCGGCCCAGTCCTTGGTCGCCTGCTGCGCGTCGGTGCGCGCCTTTTCCTTCGCACCGACGAAGGTGGCCATTTTCGTCGCCAGCGCGGCGCGGGCCTTGAGCAGCTTGCCGAGTGGTTTGGTCACATCGCCGATCAGCGGCGTCCAGTTGTCGAGCGCGACCAGCATGTCGGCCGCCGCGCGGTCGAACTCCTTGTCCGCCTGCTTCATCTTGACGCGCAGCGCGCCGTCGGTCGCAAACGCCGCCCGATAGGATTCGACGATGGCGTCGCGGGCGGCCTGCTTCTCCAGCGCGAACAGGTCCGTCGCCGCCGTTTCGATGGGCTTCATCAGGTCCGCGAGCGCGCGGCTGATCGCGATGTCGCGGACATAATCAAGCGGAGGCGGAGGGGCGGGCGCCGCAGCAGCGCCTCCCCCGGCCGCTCCGGGGGGCGTAACGGTCTGATCGCCGCCCGCGGGGAGGGCGGTCGTTGCGGAGCCGATGGTGTCAGTGTCGCCGGTCATGCGAATTCTCCTCATCGCCTCACGGTGCCGGAGGCAGGGTTGGCTCGGTGGCGGAAAGGGCGGCCCAGCCGAACGGGGCGGGGGCACGAAACAGTTGGTTGCGGCGCATCGGCAGTAGGGCCGAAAAGCGGGGCGCGCCGGCGCGCTCCACGCTGATCCAGCCGATGATCGCGCCGTCCGCGACGCGAGGGTCGGCGGTCGTGGGGACGCGCGGCATCGGCGCGTCGTCGCCCAGCGATCCGACCATCGCGACGAAGCCGCCGCGGACGTCGGTGACGCCGGTATAGGCGCCGTCGAGCGGGCCGGCGTCGCTGGCGGACTGGAGCATGATCTTCACCTTGGCGTCGGCGACGGGGACGGGCGGATCGACGGCCGCATCCTCCACCAGCATGCCCGCCACGCCGAGCCGGCCGGCCGGCGGCTCGTAAAGGCCGGTGGGCGTCAGCGTGGCGCGCTGGACGAGGACGGGAGTCTGCGGCGCGCGCATCGGCACCGCGACGGTGGCGCTATAGGGGGCGAACTGGCCGCGCGTCGCAACCGCCTCTATCGTCACGGTCCGGTTGGCGGGTGGCTCCGGATCGATCCAGACGAACTGGCCGAGTTTCGTGATGGTGGGCGGCCGGAAGCCCGGCGCCGTGACCGTCATCTGCTCGCCGGCCAACTGGCCGGTGACGGGATCGACCAGTTCCAGCGCGAGCAGCACGCGCCGCTTGACGCGGTCCGCATGCGCGAGGGGGAAGAGCGCGGTCATGCGCTTTCCATCCAGGCGTGGCGCATGTCGCCGTCCGTGACCGGCGCGGCGGACGGGGCCGGCGCGCGCGGGTCAATCCAGACCGGGCTGGCGCGAAAGGCGATGGAGGAGCGGCAATTTTCATTGGGGAACAGGCCCCAGATGCGCGCCATCTCGTCCGAATTAAGCGAGAGGAGCGACAGCCACACTGCCTCCTGAAAGGCGAGGGGCACGGCGAGGGGCGATCCCGTCTCGATCGCGCGCACCGCGTCGGCCAGACGGCCGAGCCCGTCCGCGCCCGCCGGCGCGCCGGCGCCGACGGTGAGCAGATAGTGCAACTCCAGCGGAACGGCGGGTTCCAGCAGCACCGGGCTGTCATTGGCTGTGGGCCAAGGGCGGATGCGCTGCGCGTTGCGCAGGTCGGCGGCGGGCGTCACCAGGTAGAGGAACAGCACGAGGTCGGCGTCCGCCGCGCCTTCATTGGGTGAGGCGAGGCTGATCTTATAGGCGCTGGGCGGCACGCCAGGCTGATTGGCGAGCGACAGCCGCAGCATGTCGATGATCGCTGCGGTGACGAGGTCGAGCGCCATCACGCCGCCTCCCTGCCATACGCCGCCTCTATGGCGTCGACGCGGGCGAGATCGGCGAAGCGGCCGAGCCGCACGAACTGGCTGCGCGCGCCGGCCAGCACGTCCTCCATCAGGATCAGTCGATCCGCCTCGGCGGCGAGCATGGCGGCGTGCAGCGCCATCTGACGAATGACGCCGCCGGTGACGTCGAGGGCGAGGGCGAGTGGGCGCAGGGCGAGCGGCTTGGCGCGCAGGGGAACGGGGATCGACTGTTCCCAGATCAGCAGCCGGTCGCCGGCCGAGGGCCGCGGAAACTCCACCTTGAAACGCAGGCGACGGGTGAAGGCGGCGTCGATCGATTCCGCATGGTTGCTGGTGAGGATGGCGAGGCCTGTGAAGCGTTGAATGCGCTGGAGGAGATAGGCGACCTCGATATTGGCGTAGCGGTCGTGCGCGTCGGTGATGCTGCTGCGCTTGCCGAACAGGGCGTCGGCCTCGTCGAACAGCAGCACGGCGCCGGCGTCCTGCGCATCGCCGAAGATGAGGTCGAGATTCTTCTCCGTCTCGCCGATATATTTACTGACCACCTGAGCCAGTTCGATGACGTAGAGGTCGGCGCCGAGTTCGGTCGCGACGGCGTGGGCGGCGGTGGTCTTGCCGGTGCCGCTTTCGCCGGAAAACAGCGCCGCGACGCCGCGCCCGTCGGTGAGATCGGCGAAACCCCAGTCCTCCAGCACTTCGCGCGTGTGGCGAACATGGCTGACCAGTTCGCGAAGCTGGCCGCGCTGGATGGCGGGCAGGACGACCGCCTCGATTGCCGGCGGCGCGCCCGCGACGCGGGGCGCAGGCTCGACGCGGCGGGCGAGGCTGGGCAGGCGCGCGCCCGCCATGCGGCGGAAGCCGCCGAGCCAGTCATCCGCCCCCGGTCTGCTGGGCCGGCCATTGGCAGCCGCCAGCGTCAGCGCGAGCGCAATCGCCTGGGGAATGCGATCGAGTGCAATGGGGAAGGCGTCAGCAATATGTTCGGCCAGCGCGTCGTCTTCGACATTGTGACTCGACAAGGCGTTGGCGATGACTTCCTGCCGATCATGACGCGTCACCACAGGGAGGTCCGCGGAGACGATGTGGGATTCGGCCATGCCCGCAAGCCGCTCGGTCGCATTGGCGGCGATGAGATAGGGCGGCTGCGCGAACTGCGGCCAGGCAGCATTCAACGCGCTCCACAACGCATCGCTTTCCGGACTTTTTCCGCCCAGATCGAAGATCAAGGTCCATCCCGCCAGTCGCGCGGCGCTGGCGAGTTCGGCAAGAGTCTCTGCGAGCATTTCGGGCGCGAACGGGCGCGGGGGCGGCGCCAGGACGAGTGGCTTATCGGCGATGGCGGCCGCTTCGGCCACTGTCCAGCCGGGCGACGATCCGGTCAGGAAAATCGCGGATACCGGATCGCGGCCGATCAGCGCATGGCGCACGGCCGCACGGATCCGCCGTTTGCGGTCGGCAGAGAGCAAAGCAGCGGCGTCTTCCGGCGCGAGCCGATACAGCCACCGGATCTCAGCGCCCAGCAGGGCATCGGAATCGCCGGTTACTAGCCAGTCGGCCAAGGCCGGCGGCAGGCGCAGCGGCATGTCGCCCGCCAACGTGGCCGGCCCGGCACGCGGAACGATGCCGAGCCGGCGCAGCGGGTCGTTCAGCGCAAATGCGCCGCGAATGCTCGCAGGCGTCGTCTTGCGAATGCCCGCAGCGATGATCGCACAGGCCAGCCCGACTGACGGATAACGCCGCGAGAGATCGTCGTGTAGCGTGCCGAACAGGCGGTGGAAGCGAATGTCGAAATCGCTCGCGCCTGCGAGCAGCAAGAATTTGAGCGCCTGCTGATCATCATCGATCTTGCGGAACAGGATAGCGAGCGGCGCTTGAGCGTTCTCGGGGGCACGCAGCGACGCGACCAGCTTACGGAACAGCTTTTCGGGCCGCTCCGGCGCTTCGCCGAACAGGCTGACGAAGCCCTCGAGAAGCCGTTCCATCAGTTCCAGGCTTGGGACAAAGCCGGGTGCCTCATCCTTCCGGGGCGACCAGACATCAAGCAGCACGCGCGTCGCTGCTTCAACCCAGTCGAGCGACTGATCAATCAGGTCCGCGATCCGCCCGTCCACTTCGACGGCTAGCGGGGCGGGAGGATAGGCGGCCGGCGCGGCCTCTTCCGCTTCTTCGGCATCGTTCGGTTCGGTGCGCAGATGAAAGCGAAGGACACGCCCTTCGTTCGCGGGAGCCGCGGGGCGGGCGAGCATGTGAATGATGCGGCTGAGCTGATCGAAACTGAGATTGCGCATCGACAGGTTGGTGATGCCGCTCTCGATGGAAACGGCCAGCATGTGAACGTCGCTACGGGCCGCACGGATGGCCGACACGATCGCCGGAATGGCGGATTCCTGCCCGATGATGAGGATTACAGCGATCTCGGGTTGCTCCCAGATCATGACGACGGCCTGCTCCACGCTGACGGGGGCCTCGCTCGCCAGGGTGACATTGGGGTCGAGTGCAAGTCGTTGCCCGATAGCGTCGAACGGATCTTGCGGCCCATCTTTCACGAGAAGAACGTTGCAGGTCTCCAAGAGCGCGGCCTCCCTGGTCAAGGCTGTCAGGGTAGCGCGCCGGTGCCCAGACGATATGGCTCACGACGGATCAGACCATTCCGGCCCATCCTGCATGGCTGGGCCTCCATCGAAAGGATCAGGACGTAGGCTTGACGGATGGATCGGAGACAGACCTTTTGGTTCAGAAAAGGTCTATCCACTGCCTTGCGAGGATCAGCTTGCAGACCGTCAAGACGCTGCTCGCCCGGCTCGTTAACAAGGGCGTTCGCCCATGAGGTGGAGGGGCGGCGCTATCTCTATCGGTCCCTGGTGGCGCGAGGCCTATGTCGCGGGAGAATCCCGGCTGGTCGAAACCCATATGAGCCGACTGCGCACCAAGTTGAACGAGGGTGGACGTGGGGATGCGATCCGCACGGTCCGGGGATCGGGCTATATGGTGTTGAGTAGCGGCACGGCGCAGGGGATCATCGAAGGCGACTATGTCCGCCGGATGCCGGTCGTTGAACGGGCAGCGAGTTCGACCGGATATCGACCATCCTCAACCAGATGCTCGGCCGGCCTTCGACGATGATGGTCGCGGTCTGACAGTGGACCTGCAGGCGGTAGAGGTGCGGGGCGATGCGCAATCGCTCAAGCACCCAGTCGCCAATCTGCTGGAAAACATCCTGGCCCATGCCGGTAAAGGCATGGCTGCGAAATGCCCTTCTTGCTTGGGTTGTCGCGGCAGCCCCTTGGTGATCGCGCGCATGGGTGCTTCAGTCTGGCGATAGTCCGACGCATATGTCCAATGGAGAACAGTGCCGATCCGTTGCCGGACCCGTCGCGCCGTCTCGGGCTTGGCGAGCCTGATATCCGCCAGCGCGTTGCGGATCATGGTCCCTGTAATCTCATTGGCCCGCACATGGCCGATGTGCGGGAACACATAAGCCTCGAGCGTCTGGAGCCACTGTTTCTCGTGCTTCTGGTTCCGCCTGTCTTGCTGTGCGCCGCGATCACCTTGGCAGCCGCCTGGCGAAATGTGGGGATGCCCTGTGCCTTGCGCCGCTCGAAGATTGGATCCAGCCCTAGCTCCACCCAGGTTCGGATTTCTCGCGCCCGCTCCCGAGCGGTTGCCAGCGAGACTTTCGACGCGCTCCCCAAACCAAAATCGCCTCGATTCCCATCCTTCTGCGCCCGGCACATCCAGCTTTTCCCACCGCCGGGTTTGATGAAGAGGAACAGGCCATCGCCATCGCTAAGCCGCCCAGGTCATGTTGCTGCTTTCACAGCGGTTGCGGAAAGTTTTCCCATGCCACCAAATCTCCCACATTTCCAATCGGTCACCGGTGGACTGGCAGGGATGAACGTGGATGCGAAGCACGCTGAAAGCCGCAGAAAAGCTGGGCTTTTCTGATTCGAAACGGATGTGAAATAACAGGATGATGGCGGAGCGGGAGGGATTCGAACCCTCGATACGCTTTTGACGTATACTCACTTTCCAGGCGAGCGCCTTCGACCACTCGGCCACCGCTCCGCAGGAACCCCATCGTCGCTGTAAGCGGCGTGAATCGGGTTCATATTCCATCGCACTGGAGGCGGCTCCCTATCGCGCGACAACGCACTAGGCAAGGGGTGCTTTACTTTCTTGCGCAGCAATTGTTTGATCGCCTCATGACCCTTCGCCGCCGTGCCGCGCTGCTTGCGCCCTTCATCGCCATCCTGCCCCTTGCCGCTGCCGATGCGGCCGATCCGCCGGCCACGCCCAGCGCGGTCGTGGCGCAGGCGCCGGCCAGTGCCTGGCGCGCCGTCCCGGCGCAGGATCTGCTGGTGATGACGATCGAGGGTGGCAAGCGCGTGCTGATCCAGCTGGCGCCGCAATTCGGTCCGCGCCATGTCGCCAATATCCGCGCGCTCGCCACCGCCCATTGGTGGGACGGCACCAGCATCAACCGGGTGCAGGATAATTATGTCGTCCAATGGGGCGACGCGACCGAGAAGAAGCCGCTGCCCGCCGGCCTCGCGCCGACCAGTCCGGCCGACTATGTCCAGCCGCTTGGGGGCGTGAAGGCGAAGCTGACGCCGCTGCCCTATCCCGATCCCTATGCGTCGGCGACCGGCTTCATCGATGGCTGGCCGGTGGCGATCGACGGGGAGGCCGCCTGGCTGCCGCACTGCTATGGCATGATCGGCGTCGGTCGCAACATGTCGCCCGACGCCGGCACGGGCGCGGAACTCTACACCGTGATCGGCCAGGCGCCGCGCCAGCTCGATCGCAACATCGCCGTCGTCGGCCGCATCGTCGAGGGGATGGCGGCGCTCACCAGCCTGCCGCGCGGCAGTGGTGAGCTGGGCTTCTACACCGACGCCGAGCGCAAGCTGCCGATCGTCTCGGTGCGGCTGGCCAGCGATCTGCCGCAGGCGGAGCAGCCACATGTCCAGGTGATGGATACCGGCTCGGCCAGCTTCGCCGACTATCTGCGGCTGCGCGCCAACCGGAAGGATGATTTCTACGACCGGCCGGCGGGTGGCGTCGATCTGTGCAATGCGCCGGTGCCGGTGCGATTGGCGCCTTAAAGAGGAAGATCGCGCAGCCGATAGCCGCGCCAGTCGCGGATGCGGCGGATGGCGAAGCTGGTGCGGATCGCCGACACGCCCGGCAGGCGGGCGAGGCAGTCGCGATGGACCGCGTCGAAGCCCTTGAGGTCGGCGGCGGCGACCCGCAGCAGATAGTCGGCCTGGCCCGCCATCAGATGGCATTCCAATATTTCCGGGAAGCCCGCGACCGCCGTCTCGAACCGTTCCATCGCCTCGCGGCTCTGGCTGGTCAGCGAAATCTCGACGAAGGCCTGGAGCGTCAGGCCGAGCGCCGCCGGATCGAGCCGGGCGGCATAGCCCTCGATCATGCCGGCATCCTCCAGCGCGCGGATGCGACGATGGCAGGCGGAGGAGGAGAGGCCGATCTGCTCGCCCAGTTCATTCATCGACCGGCGGGAATCGCTCTGCAGCGCCTCCAGCAACGCGATGTCGAACCGATCCATGCAATGTCATCCCGATGAAATAAGATTTCGCGATATATCGTCCTGCATGCGGACGATCGCAAGCGCAAATCAGGGAACAATCGCCACCTGCTTGGCGATATGATGGGGCCACAACCGGCGGGGCTGCGTTGTCCTTTCAGGATGGGCCATCCCGCTGCAAAATGGAGAGCGTCTCATGATCGTCGGCACCGTCAAGGAAATCAAGAATCACGAATATCGCGTCGGCCTGACCCCCGAGAGCGTCCATGAACTGACGGCCCACGGCCATGAGGTTCTGGTCGAGACCGGCGCGGGTGAGGGCATCGGCGCGCATGACGCGCTCTATGAGCGGGCCGGCGCCACCATCATCGCGACGGCCGCCGAAGTGTTTGCGCGTGCCGAGATGATCGTCAAGGTGAAGGAGCCCCAGGCCGTAGAGCGCGCGATGCTGCGCCCCGGCCAGATCCTCTACACCTATCTCCACCTCGCGCCCGATCCGGAGCAGACCCGCGACCTGATCGCCTCAGGTGCGACCTGCATCGCCTATGAAACCGTGACCGACGCCAGCGGCGGCCTGCCGCTGCTGAAGCCCATGAGCCAGGTGGCCGGCCGCATGTCGATCCAGGCCGGCGCGACCGCGCTGGAAAAGGCGCATGGCGGCCGCGGCGTGCTGCTGGGCGGCGTGCCGGGCGTGCTGCCGGCTAAGGTCGTCGTGATCGGCGGCGGCGTCGTCGGCTTCAACGCGGCGCAGATGGCGGCCGGCCTTGGCGCCGACGTCACCATTCTCGACCGCAATCCCGAAGTGCTCGAAAAGCTGGGCATGTATTTCGAGGCGCGCGCCAAGACCCGTTTCTCGAACCGCGCAAACCTGGCCGAATGCGTGGCCGAGGCGGATCTGGTGATCGGCGCAGTGCTGATTCCGGGCGCCGCCGCGCCCAAGCTGGTCAGCGCCGACATGCTCAAGACCATGAAGAAGGGCGCGGTGCTGGTCGACGTCGCGATCGACCAGGGCGGCTGCTTCGAAACCAGCCATGCCACCACCCATGCCGACCCGACCTACATCATCGACGGCATTGTCCATTATTGCGTCGCCAACATGCCCGGCGCGGTCGCCCGTACCAGCACCTATGCGCTCAACAATGTGACCCTGCCGCATGCGCTGCGCATCGCCGAACTGGGCTGGAAGGATGCGCTGCGCCGCGATCCGCACCTGCTCGCGGGCCTCAATGTCTGGGACGGCAAGGTCACCTACAAGGCCGTCGCCGACGATCTGGGCCTGCCCTACACCCCGGCGGAAGACGCGATCGCCTGATCGCGCCGCCCCCTGTTTCCCGGCGTCCCCGACAGGCGCCGGGCAAAAGGACGCCAGCCCTCCCTTGCGGGGCTGGCGTCCTTTTATTTTGCCCCGTTTTTCGTCTGGCGCGACGTCGCGTCGCCGGGCTTTGTTTCCCGATTGTCAAATAAACGCCATGGATTCTCTTGCGGGTTCCAAGATCTCGTTCGTCTAGTCGGGCAGGGGGACATGACCACATGCCCCCCATGCATCCTGGTTCCGCCGAAGAGAGGCATGGTTTAACATCATGGTCGATTTCCCCACATTCGCCGCCTTGATCCAAAAAGGCGATCGCTCCATCATGCGCGCCGGTCGCGCACTGCAGAAAGGGGCGTGCTGATGTCCGGTGATATCATGACCTGGCTCGTGCCGCTGGTTGCCATGCTGGCCGCCGGCCTGCTCGCCGGCTTTGCCGCCGGCATCTTCGGCATCGGCGGTGGCTTCGTCGTCGTGCCGGCGCTGCTGGTCGTGCTGCCGCTGCTGGGCGGGACGAAGGACGGCATCGCCCATGTCGCGATCGGCACGTCGGCTGCGACGATCATCCTGACCTCCATCCGATCGCTGCTGGCGCATTCCAAGCGCGGGGCGGTGGAGTTCGACGTCCTCAAGACATGGGCGCCCTGGATCATATTGGGCTGCGGCGCAGGCGTCGTGCTGGCGGGCCATGTCGATGGCCGCACGCTCAAGATGATCTTCGGCGCAGGCGTTATCCTGATGTCGCTCAACTTCCTGATCCCGGTGCTGAACGGCAAGGTGATCAGCGACCAGATGCCGTCGGGGCTGGCGCGCATCGGCATTGCAGGCGGGCTGGGCACCTTTTCCTCGCTGCTGGGCATCGGCGGCGGCACCATTGCCATCATGACGATGACGCTGTGTGGCCGCACCATCCACCGCGCCATCGCCACCGCATCGGGCATCGGCACGCTGATCGCCATCCCGACCACCATCGGCTTTGCCATCATCGGCTTCCGCGAAGGCGGCCTGCCCTGGGGGTCGCTGGGCTATATCAACATCCCCGCGACGATAGCGATCGCATCCATGTCGATGCTGACCGCGCCGCTGGGCGTGGCCGCCGCCCATAGCCTGCCCGCCGGGCCGCTGAAGAAGATCTTCGGCGTCTATCTGCTGATCATCGGTGCGCTGATGCTGCGCGCGGGGCTCAAGATCTGATAATGATCTGATAATCTGGCTGTTTGAGAAAGCCGGTACCAGCCCGCTCCCCCGCCCAACCACCCGACAGGATGACACTGGATCGGGTGGTTGGGCGGGGGGGCGGGCTGGTACCGTACCGAAAAATCGCTCTTTCGCGATTTTTCAAACAGGCTCTTAACGGCCGCCAGTGACCGCCTTAACAGGCTTTGTCACTGGCGGCCGTTCGCGCTATCTGACAGGCGGTGAAGATGGCGCAAACCGACCCGATTTCCGTGCTGCTGGTGGAAGATGACCCTGCGGCCCGCGCCAATATTGCCGAAATCCTCGTCCGGGCCGGCATGGTCGTCGACCTGGCCGAGGATGGCGCCGAAGGGCTCAAACGCGCGGCATCGGGCCGCTATCATGTCATCATCCTCGATCGCACCCTGCCGCATCTTTCGGGTATCGACGTGGTGACGCGCATGCGCGTTGCCGGGATCGAGGCGCCGGTGCTGATGCTGTCCGCGCTCGGCCGCAGCGAGCATCGGGTCGAGGGGCTGGAAAGCGGCGTCGATGACTATATGGCCAAGCCCTTCGAGCCGGACGAACTGATCGCCCGCGTGCGCGCTTTGTGGCGCCGGGCCGGCCGGTTGCAGCAGGATTCGGTGCTGCTGTTCGGCGATCTGGAATGCCATGTGAAGGCGCGCACCGCCCATCGCGGCGGCCGCCATGTGCCGCTGTCGCCCAAGGAATTCGCGCTGTTCCGCTACCTCATGGAACATGCCGGCGAAGTGGTCACGCGCGAGATGCTGCTGCGCCATGTGTGGAAACTCAGCTTCGATCCCCAGACCAATGTGGTCGACGTCAATGTCGGTCGCCTGCGCCGCAAGCTGGAGGAAGGGTTCGACAGCGCCGTGCTGGAGACGGTCTGGGGCACCGGCTATCGGCTGATCGCCGCCCATGGCTAGGTTCGGCCTGCTGCGCTCGGTTTTCGGCCGGGTTACGCTGTCGGCCCTGCTGGTCAGCCTGGCGTCCACGCTGGTGTTGTTCCTGGTGGTCGAACGGATCGTCGAGACCGACGGGCGCGTGATGCTGGGGCGGGAGGTCGATACCGATCTGGCGGGCCTGGCCGACATCTATGTCAGCAGCGGCGAGGCGGAACTGAGGGCGCGCATCGTCGATCGGCTGGCGATGGAGCGCGGGGACAGCGAAAAGGCCTATTATCTGCTCGCCGATGCGGCCGGGCGCCGGGTGGCGGGCAATATCGACCATTGGCCCGCCCTGGCGTCCGAAGTGTCCGAGGCCCGGCTGATCCGCCTGCCGGGCGGCGACCGCATGTTTGCGCGGGCGACGCTGCTTGGCCCCGACACCCGGCTGATCGTCGGGCGCAGCAATGTTCGGGCGCGGGCGCTGCAGACCCGGCTCGCCATCGCCTTTGCCATTGCCGGCGCCATCGTCGCCCTGCTCAGCCTTGCCGCCGGCCATTTCGCCGCGCGCCGCCTGCGCCGCCGGGTCGAACGGATCAACCATGTCTTCGACGCGGTGCGTGCCGGCGATATCGGTGCGCGCGCACGCGCCACCGGGGCGAGCGACGAACTGGCCGAACTGGCGGCGAACACCAATGCGATGCTGGATCAGGTGCAGCGGCTGATGGAGGCCCAGCGCTCCGTGTCGGATCAGACCGCGCACGAGATCCGCACCCCGCTGATGCATCTCGACACGCGTATCCTGAAAGCGATGGAACGGACCGGGGATGAGGGGCTGTTGCGGACCCTGGGCCGGTCGCGCGACGAGATACGCAGTGTCGTCCGGCTGCTCGATTCCCTGCTCGACATTGCCGGCACCCAGGCATTGCGCGGCGATCGCCGGGGTCTCGCCGATGTCGATCTCAGCGAGATCGCCGACAATCTGGCGGACCTGTATGGCGCCAGCGCGGAGGATCTGGGCATCGCCTTCAACGCGATGGTGGCGCCGGGGATATCCTTCCGCGCCGATCCGATGCAGATCACCCGGCTCTTGTCCAACCTGCTCGACAATGCCTTCAAATATGTGCCGCGCGGCGGCAGCGTGCTGCTCAGCCTGGCGCCGGGGCCGCTGATCATCGTGCAGGATAATGGCCGGGGCATACCGGCCGACGCGCGCGAACTGGTCTTCGACCGCTATGTCCGGCTCGATCCGTCGCCCGGCAGCGGCCATGGTCTGGGGCTGGCGCTGGCCCGTGCGATCGCCGAACGCCATGGCCTGACCATCCATGTCGAGGATGCCGCGCCCGGCGCCCGCTTCGTGGTGCAGCCGGAGATGGCGGATGATTAGGCTCTTCCTGCCCCTGCTGATGCTGGGCGTCGGCCCGGTCGCGGTGGTCGAGGAGCCGATGCCGACCGATGCGCTGATGCGCACCCTGGCGGAGGGTGATCTGGCGCAGGCGCGCGGCGATCAAGCCGCACTCGCGGCGGCGGCCGACACTCTCAAGCTGCTCGGCGCGCGCCCGGCCGAGGGGCAGGATGACCTG
This sequence comes from Sphingobium sp. BHU LFT2, assembly GCF_018604485.1. Classification (NCBI taxonomy): domain Bacteria; kingdom Pseudomonadati; phylum Pseudomonadota; class Alphaproteobacteria; order Sphingomonadales; family Sphingobiaceae; genus Sphingobium; species Sphingobium sp. BHU LFT2. The sequence goes on along the minus strand of NZ_JAFCGW010000012.1, from coordinate 77,391 downwards.
TCCACCCTCTGGTCGCAGCAGGCGCAGGCCGGCGGTGCCGTCCATGCCGGGCCAGTCTATCGCGGCCGCGCGCTCGGCCCCGCCTATCGCCGCGGGTCTCTGGCGGCGGGCGGGCGGGTGACGCTGCGCCAGCTGTTCCTTGCCGGCCAGCGCGCGCAGATTTCGGTGGCACGCGCCACCGGCATCGCCGCATCCCTGTCGGTCCGGGTGCGCAATGCCGATGGCGGCACGCTGTGCGCCAAGCCGGTGGCCGCGCCGCAGGCCGATTGCGCCTGGCTGCCGCTGTTCACCGAACGCTATGCGATCGAGATAGAAAATGGCGGCAGCGCGCCGGCGACCTTCTATCTGGTGATCCGCTGATCTGATCCCAATCACCTGAAAACAGGGCGGAAAAGCCCGATATTAGGCCCTTTTGGGCGCTGCGGCCCACCGCCGCCGCGCCTCGCTTCGTCCATTCTGCACATCCGTTCAGGCGCAAAATGCCGGTCCCGGTGCGTTATTGCCGCAGGTTCGATGAGGAAAGAGGAGAAACGTCATGAACCGTTCGATGCTTCTGACCGCCATCGCCATGGTCGGCATGACCCCGATCGCCGCCATGGCCCAGCCCCAGGCGCGTGGCCCGGCTCCGGGTGAAGGCCCGGTGAGCTATGAGGAACAACTGGCGTCGGTCGAGGACCAGCTTGTCTATGAAGCGCCGATCGCCGGCGTGGAGAACAACTACTGGTTCAATTACAAGACCGACCTGGCCGAGGCGCGCAAGGAACTGACCAAGGATCTGCGCCATTCCAGCGATGCGGAGGATAATCGCGACGCCTGGGAGGAATATCGCACCGAACTGGCCGATGCCCGTGGCGACTATGCCAAGGAAATGGCCGAGAAGGGCTATCCGGTCGGCGAAGTCCGGGTGCTGGGCAGCAGCGGCCGCTGATCCGCGCGGCGCTGATCCAAATATAGAAAGGGCTGGTCCGGTCATCCGGGCCAGCCCTTTTCGCATTACTGTGTGTAAGCCTTGGTCAGGCGATAGAGGAAGGCGCGGCCGTCGAGCAGCGACTTGACCCGGATGCGCTCATTGAGGCCATGGACCCCCTGGCCATCGGGGTCGGCGAACATGCCCGACACGCCATAGGTGGGGATGCCCGCCGCATTGGTGAAGCGCCCGTCGGTCGCCCCGGTGGCGAGCCGCGGGATCACCGGCACGCCCGGCCACATCTCCTTGGTCAGCGCCTCGATGGGCGCCATGATCTGCGGCGTCAGCTGCGGCGCCGACGATTTGGGCTGCGGCGGATCGGCCAGCGTCACCTTGACCTTCTCGTCGCCGCCGACCTGCGCCAGCTTCGCGCGCACCGCCTCGACATCCTCGCCCGGAATGATGCGGCAATTGACGTTCGCGGTCACCGACTGGGGCTGGGCATTGGGGGCATGGCCGCCATTGATCAGGGTCGGGATGCAGGTGGTGCGCAGGGTAGCGTTCCAGCTCGGATTGGCGGCCGAGATCGCGGCATAGTCCGCTTCGGTCGCCTTGCCCGCGCCGACCGCCGCCATCGGCTGCGACAGCTTGGGATAGAGCGGCGCCGACGCGCCGAAATAGGCCTTGGCCGCCGGGGTCAGGTTCACCGGGAAGTCATAGGCATTCACATTGGCCAGCGCCTGCGCCATCCAGCCGATCGCGTTGAAATGCGGTTCCTGGCGCGAACTGTGGCCGCCCGGCGCGGTCGCGGTGAAGGTGAAGTCCTGATAGACCTTCTCGCCCGCCTGCACGCCATGGCTGACCGGCTTGCCATTCTCGTCCAGCGACCCGCCGCCGCCTTCGTTGAGCGCCCATCCGGCCGCCATCGCATCGGGCTTGTTCTTCAGCAGATATTCGACGCCGTTCAGCGCCTTCTCCGTCTCCTCGCCACAGGTCAGCGCCATCTTGATCGTGCGCTTGGGCTTGTAGCCTTCCTGCTTGAAGCGGATCATGGCGTCGGCGAAGCTCGCCGCCATCGCCTTGTCGTCCGACGTGCCCCGGCCATAGAAGTAGCCGCCTTCCTCGATCAGGGTGAAGGGATCGCGGGTCCAGTCGGCGCGCTTGGCCGCGACCACGTCGATATGGGCGAGCAGCAGCAGCGCGGGCAGCTTGGCATCGGAACCGCGCAGCACGGCGGTCAGATTGCCTTCCTTGGGATGGGCCGGATCGACCACGACGCTTAGGTCGCCATCGGCGTAGCCCGCCGCCTTCAGCCGCGTCGCAATCTGTTCGGCGGCGAGCGTGCAGCTGCCATTGGGCCAGCTCGAATCGGTCTCCACCAGTTCCTTGTAGAGGGTGCGGAAGGCGGCCTCGCCGGCGCGGGCCTGCGTATCGGCCGCGGTAGCGGCGTGCAGCGGGCTGAGGCTGGCGGCCAGCAGCGCGGCGGCGGGCAAGGCGGCAACTAAGCGACGGGATGGCATGGGGCGATGTCCTTGTTCTGATTGTTCGACGCTTGGAAATGCGTCTCCCTGGCCCGGCTGGGCGGCGCGACTGTGCAGAAAGCCGGGGGCGGCGGCAAGGGGATGATTGATGCCTGCCGGCCCTGTTTGGTTGTGCATATCATGCACAATGGCTGTGCCTTGGGCTCATATTGTTTCGCCACATGGACAGGCGCATAGAGGGTTTGCCTGAAGCTCCAGCAATGCGCGCCCGATCCGGCGTGGCGGGCCGACGCGTCCGGCTTTCATTCTCCCGACCGGCGTCGCCGCCCTGCCTGGCCCCGCCCGATGATGCTGGATGTGCCGCGTGACGCCTGCCTTGCCTCAAGCGCGCTGGATGGCCGATCGCTACGGCGGCCATGACGCGCTGTTCACGCTCAAGGCTTTTCTCGCGGCGATGCTGGCCTATTATATCGCGCTGCGGATCGGGCTGGAGCGGCCCTATTGGGCGATCATCACCGCCTATATCGTTGCCCAGCCGCTCGCTGGCGCGGTGTCGTCGAAGGCGATGTTCCGCCTGCTCGGCACCGTCATCGGCGCGGGCGTGGCGATCCTGCTGGTGCCGTTGCTCGGCAATGCCCCCGAACTTCTCTCGCTCGCGCTGGCGCTGTGGCTTGGGCTCTGCACCTTCGTCGCGCTGCTCGACCGGACCCCGCGCGCCTATACCTTCCTGCTGGCGGGCTATACCGCCGGCATCGTCGCCTTCCCGGCGGTCGAGGCGCAGGCGACGATCTTCACCGCCGCCAGCCTGCGCGCGCAGGAAATCGGCATCGGCATCGCCTCGGCCACGCTGGTCCACAGCCTCGTCTTCCCGCGCACCGTGTCGGCTCGCCTCCAGGCGCGGATCGACGCGATCATGATCGACGCCGAACGCTGGTCGCGCGATTCCCTGCGGGTCGACCATGGCGATGCGATCGTGACCCGCGACCGCCGGCAATTGGCGACCGACATCCACGAACTGCACCAGCTTGCCACCCATTTGCCGTTCGAAAGCAGCGCGCTGCGGCTGAAGGCCGGGGTGCTGCGCGCGCTGGAGACGCAGCTTTGCCTGCTGCTGCCGCTGGCCAGCGCGGTCGAGGATCGCTGTCGCCAGTTGCAGCGCGCCGATGCTTTGCCGCCGGCCGTCCATGTCCTGCTGGACGATGTCGTCGCCTGGCTGGGCGCGCCGGACGGGAAGGGGGGCTCGCCTGAAGCGCTGCGCGCCCGCGCCCGTGCCTGCGAGCCCGATTGCCGCTTGCCCTTCGCCTGGCATGCGGCGCTGCAACTGAGCATGCTCGACCGGCTGGCCGAACTGGTCGCCGTCCATGCCATCTGCCGCGAGTTGCAGGCGGCGATGGGCGCCGACCGCATCCCCCTGTCACCGCCCGCGCGGGAAGCGATCCGCAACGCCCGCCGCCGCGTCCTGCACCGCGATTATGGCTTGGCGCTGCGCGGTGCGCTGGCGACCAGCCTCACCGTGCTGATCGGCTGCCTGCTCTGGATATTGTCGGCCTGGCCGGCCGGGGCAGGGGCGGTCGTCATCGCCAGCATCATCTGCGCCCTGTTCAGCAATATGGATGATCCCGCGCCTGCTGCCTGGAAAGTGTGGCAGGGCACCTGCTGCGCGGTGCTGGTGGCCGCGCCCTATGCCTTTGCCATCCTGCCGCGCGTGTCCGACTTTCCGGTGCTGGTCGCGGTGCTGGCGCCGGCCTTCCTGCTGGTCGGTGCGATGATGGTGCGGCGGCGGCTGGCGGCGATGGCGATCGGCATGATCCTCTCGCTGCCCGGCCTGATGGGCCTCGATGGCTATTATACCGGGCAATTCGACAGTTTCGCCAATGCCGCCATCGCCCAGATGCTGGGCGCCTTGCTCGCGGTCTGGGCGCTCAAGATGGTCCGCACCGTGGGCGCCGAACAATCCGCACTGCGCCTATTGCGCGCGGGCTGGCGCGATCTTGCCCTGCGCACCGATCCGCGGCAGCAGCCTGACACGGTCAAATGGATCAACACCATGCTCGACCGTATCGGCCTGCTGACGCCGCGGCTTGCCGAACTGGGCAGCGACACCACCGCGCCCTTGCTCGATATCCTGCGCGACACGCGCGTGGGCATGTCGCTCGACGATCTCCACCGCTTCCGGGTGCGCGCCCATGCCCGCGACGATCGGCTGCTCGATGTCGTGCTGGGGCGGGTGCGCCAGCATTTCGATCGGCTTGGCGCCAGGGGGCAGGGCGACCCCGACCCGGCGCTGGTGCGGGCCATCGACACGGCGCTCGCCACCATCGGCCGGAACGGCGCGGTCGATGATCGGCGGCTGGCGCTGCTGGCGCTCACCAGCCTGCGCCGCAACATCGCGCCCGATATTCCGCTCAGTCCGCGTCGGGATCGCGAAAATTCAGCCGCCGCGTGACGGTATAGTCCAGCACGCCGACCAGCAGATAGCTGATCCACTGCTTGATCAGCGTCAGGCCGGTGCGGCTGGCGCGATAGGTTTCCAGCGAAATCTGCCGGCTCTCGCCCGTCCGCTGGGTGATGAAGCCGCGCATCGCCTCGGCAAAGCCGGCATCCTCCACCCGCAGCATCAGCTCCAGGTTCAGGAACAGGCTGCGCATGTCGAAATTGGCCGATCCGATATAGACCGCATCGTCGATCACGATCAGCTTCATGTGCAGCTTGCAGGGCTGATATTCATGTATCTCGACGCCGCGTCGCAGCAGCGGACCATAGAGCAGCCGTGCCGCCGCGATCGTCGCGCCATTGTCCGACAGGGCCGGCAGGATCAGGCGCGCGCCCTTGCGCCGGGCAGCGCGGGCGATCCGCTTCATCATGCCCCGGCCGGGCGAGAAATAGGCCTCGACCATGTCCAGCCGCTGCGCCCGGTCCATGTCATGCTTCACCACCTGTGCCCAGGGGCTCAGCCGCCGGGTCGGCCCGCCGATCAGCCAGCGGAACGGATCGGCCGGATCATGGTGCAGCGATGGGTGCCAGTGCCGCACCATCGCCCGAAGGGTGCGGAACCTTTGCCCCTTGCTCGTGACCCAGCGCCATAGCTGGCCATACCAGCGCGCCATCGCCTCGGCCTGCGGCCCTTCCAGCAGCAGCCCCAGGTCGCGCCAGCAATCGTCGGCGGGTATGCCGAAATAGCCATCCTCGACATTGAAGCCACCGATCATCAGCCTTTTGTCGTCGGCCAGGGCGATCTTCTGATGATTGCGGATCAGGTAGCGGGTCGACCGGCGCGTCCCGAACCGGCCGAAATGGCCGCCCGCCGCGATCAGCGGGGCGAACAGGCTGTCGGGCGTATCGGACGATCCGAAACCGTCGATCATCAGCGTCACGGCCACGCCGCGCGCCCGCGCCGCCACCAGCCGCTCGCAGATCAGCCGGCCGCTGCCATCGTCGGCGAAGATATAATAATAGAGTTTCAGGCTCGTGCGCGCACCGTCGATCAGTCTGACCAGCGCGTCGCGCAGCGCCGCGCCTTCTTCGATGACGGTCAGTCGGTTGCCGTTCAGCGTGACGCTGATCGGGCTGGTCGGGGCTTCCTGTTGTCGCGACGCCATGGCCCCTTCATGCGCCGCTTTGCCGCGGCGCGCCATGGCTTTATGGGCTTTTCATTGACTCGACAGGCCGCCACTGCTAGGCGCCAAGTTCAAGATTCCCTATTGATTTTTCAGGAGGCCCGATTGGCCCGCGTCACCGTCGAAGATTGCGTCGACAAGGTTACCAACCGTTTCGATCTCGTCCTGCTCGCCGCCCAGCGCGCGCGTGAAATTTCCGGTGGCGCCGAGCTGACGCTTGAGCGTGACCGCGACAAGAATCCGGTCGTCGCCCTGCGCGAAATCGCCGAGGAAACCATTCTGCCCGCCGACCTGCATGATTCGGTCGTTGCGTCGCTGCAGAAGGTCCAGATTGACGACGACGATACGCCCGATGAAATCGGTTCGATCGCCCAGTCGGCGGAGGCCCTGCGCCTGACCGCAGCGGCTCCGCCGCGCAACCAGAATATCGGCGGCGATTACGACGGCTGATTTTTCCACTTTCCGGTTTGGAGAGGGAAGGGGTCCGGCCCGCGCAAGCGGGACCGGGCCTCAATGATTCTGGGCACTGGATTCTGGTGCGTTATTTCCAGGCCGTCGCCAGCATCGCGTCGAGCATGTCGGCATAGGACCAGCCATCGGCCCGCGCGGCGATCGCCGACAGGCAATCCTGGTCTGCGCGGCCCGGCCGGCCCGCACCGGTCATGTTCGGTTTCATGTTGAGGTCGAACAGCTTGAACTGGCCGCTGGCATCGGCGCGGCAGTCGATGCGGATCACTGCGCGCGATTCCACCAGCTCCGCCGCCTTCACACAGGCATCCAGCATCGCCAGCACCGGGGCTTCCTCCATCCGTTCCGGGCTGATCGCGACGCTGTTCTGCGTCACCGCGACATCGCCATTATAGGGGGCGACACCGTCCTTCTGGTCGAAGCGCAGCACCGGGCGCAGCGCGAAATGGCGGTCGCCCCTTTCGCCTGACGGGCGCGGCGCGGTGGGCGGCAGGACGGTGATGGTCATTTCCTCGCCGTCCAGAAATTCCTCGACCATCAGCAGCGTGCCGAACTTGCCCTCGTCGATCAGGCTGCGGGCCGCGGCGTTCAGCGCATCACCATCGCGCACCAGCGTCACGCCCTGGCTGCCCCGGCCACGCACGGGCTTCACGATCAGCGGGAAGGGGATGGCCAGATCGTTCAGAACCTGCCCGACATCGGCCAGCGCATGCACGCCTTCGCTCGGCCGATCAGCCAGCACAAAGCCGCGCGCCACCGGCAAGCCGGCCTGTTCCAGCATCCGGTTGGTGGCGAACTTGTCGTCATATTTCTGCGTGGCGGCCGGGGTCTGGCCGACGATCGCGACCTGGCCCATCACGGCCTCGATCGGATGCCCCTCGAACAGCACGCTGTTGGCCCAGATCGTGTCGGCGCCCGCCGCGATCACGGCTGTTATGCCGTCCGCCGTGTCGGGGAACACCCATTGCATCGCCTGCGCCGGATCGGGCGCGGGCACCGGCGTTACCACCGTGCGGCCCAGCCCCTTCAATGCAAAGCCGATATCCGCCCCACCGTCGGAATAGCCGCCGGGCTTGGCATCCTTGCGCAGCCCGTCGATCACCGGCGGCGGCAGCGCCTGGTAGAGAAGGGCGACCGCCGGCCCGCTCATGCTACCACCTCCGGCAGGCGCCAGTCGATCGCGCCGCGCCCCTTGGCCTCCAGAAAGTCGTTGGCCTGCGAGAAATGGCGGCATCCCAGAAAGCCGTTATGCGCCGACAGCGGCGAAGGATGGGCGGCCTTCAGCACCAGATGGCGCCCGGAATCGACGAAGCCGGCCTTGCGCTGGGCATAGGCGCCCCACAGCAGGAACACGACCGGCTCCTCCTTCTGCGCCACCAGCCGGACGATCGCGTCGGTGAACGTCTCCCAGCCCTTGCCCTGGTGCGACGCGGCGCGGCCCATCTCGACCGTCAACACGCTGTTGAGCAGCAGCACGCCCTGCCGCGCCCAATGCTCCAGGAAGCCGTGCCGCGCGCGGGGCAGGCCGAGGTCGCTCTCCAGCTCCTTGTAGATATTGACCAGCGATGGCGGCGTCCGCACGCCGGGCTGAACCGAAAAGCACAGGCCATGCGCCTGGCCCTCTCCATGATAGGGGTCTTGCCCCAGCACCACCACCTTCACCCGGTCCAGCGGCGTCAGGTCCAGCGCCCGGAAATATTCATTCCCCTTGGGGAAGATGCGCTTGCCGGCCGCCTTTTCCGCTTCGATGAACTGTTTCAGGCCCTGCATATGGGGGCTGGCGAACTGGTCGCGCAGCGGCGCGCGCCAGCTTTCGTGCAGCTTGATGGTGTCGTTCATGGCCGGCGTGATGAACCCCCGGCATGCCTGCGTCAACCGCGGGAAAAGCCGATCAAATATCTTGCCACCCGACCCATGATGGGCGACAGACGGGCCATGCCGTCTCTCCGTCAAATTGGCGCCAGCTGCGCCGCCCTTGGCCTGTTCTTTGCGCCCTTGCCGAGCGCCGATGCCTTCGGTCCGCCGCCCCGGCCACAGGTGCTGCTGACGGCGGAGGCGCATCTCCTGGCCGAATTTGATCGCTTCGCCGCTTTGTCGGACGGCACGGTCGGCGTCGCGGTGCAGGATCTGCAGACCGGCGAGGTCCAGTCGCGCAATGGCGACACGCTCTTTCCCATGGCCAGCGCCTACAAGGTTGCGGTCGCGGGCCGTATCCTCTCGCTGGTCGATGCCGGCAGCCTGAGGCTCGACGACCGGCTCGCACTCGATCCCGCGCTGGCGAGCGAGGGCGGCATCGCCTGGATGTTCTCGCGCCCCGGCGCGACCCTGCCGGTCAGCCAGTTGCTCGACCTGATGCTGACGCGCAGCGACAATAATGCGACCGACGTGCTGGTCGCCCGTGCCGGCGGGCCGAAGGCGGTCAGCGATTTCGTCGCTGGCCTCGGCATCCATGGCCTGCGCGTCGACAGCGATACCGCGCATCTTCTCTACCGCGCCATGGGTATCAATCCCCAGTCCGGCACCTTCCAGCAGAATGCCGGCGCCGCCCGCCGCGCCGATCCGATGATCCAGCGGCGCGACGTGCGCGACCTGCCGAACATGGATTTCATGCTCGATCCGCGCGACACGGCGACGCCGCTGGCGATGAACCAGCTGCTGGTCGCCTATGAATCGGGCAAGGCATTGAAGCCGGAAAGCACGCAGCTGCTCTTCACCATCATGGGCCATTGCCAGACCGGCAAGCTGCGCCTGTCGGGCATGTTGCCGCCCGGCACCCCGGTCGCGCACAAGACCGGGTCGCTCAACGGCGTCGGTAATGATGTCGGCATCATCGGCTTGCCCGATGGTCGCCGCTTCGCCATCACCGTCTTCGTGATGAAGGACAGCCGGGGCCATGTCTTGCGAGACCAGATCATGGCCCAGGCCGCCCGCGCGGCCTATGATTATTTCCTCTTTGCGCCCAAGCGGCGCGTGGCGCTTAACAAGTTGAACGTCCACGTATAAAAGATGGGGCATAACAGAGAGGATGCCCCTTATGACCCAGATCACCCGGTTCCGGGACTTCTGGCCCTATTATCTGCAGGAACATGCCCGGCCCGCGACGCGCGCCATGCATTATGCCGGGACCAGCCTGGTGGTCGGCCTTGCCGCCGCTACGGCCGTGACGGGACATTGGTGGCTGGCTACCGCCCTGCCGATCGCCGGCTATGGCTTCGCCTGGGTCAGCCATATGCTGATCGAGCGCAATCGCCCGGCCACCTTCCGTTACCCGCTCTGGTCGCTGCGCGCCGATTTTGTGATGCTCCAGCGCTTCCTGACCGGTCATATGCGCCGCGATCTGGTCCGTGCCGGCATCCGCGCCGACGGCACGGTCGATCCGCAGCGCCGCATTCGCGGCTGAGAGTCCGATTGAGGAGGCCGGTTCCAGCCCGCTCCCCCGCCCAACCACCCGACAGGATGATATTGGATCGGGTGGTTGGGCGGGGGAACAGGCTTTAGCCACCGCGCAAGCGCTTGATTCCCGCCGCCGCTCTGTCACAAGAGGGGCGCGATGGGGCTCACCGCGACATTCTCCCTGCCGACCGACCGGTCGGCGCTGGCCGCCCGCTGGCAGGCGCTGGAGGCGCGTAGCGATGCGTCCTTCTTCCTGCGCTGGACCTGGGTGGGCGCCTGGCTCGACAGCTATGGCGTGCGGCCCGAACTGCTCGCCGTCACCGATGAAAGCGGACAGGATGTCGCGCTGGCGCTGGTCGGCCATGCGATGCGCCCGCGCCTGCTCGGCCCGGTGGCGACGCTCAGCCTCAACCAGTCGGGCGATCCGGCGATCGACCGGCCCTATGTCGAATATAATGGCCTGCTCGCCGCGCGCGGGCAGGAGGTGGCGGCCGTCGCTGCCGCGCTCGACGCCATCGCCCGGCGCCGTGACTGGCGTGTGTTGCGGCTGAGCGGCATCGCCCCGGATTCGCCGCTGCTTGACCTGCCGGCCCGGCGGAAATTGCGGGTCGATGCCGCGCCCGTCTACCAGGTCGATCTTGACGCCGTGCGCGCCGCCGACGGCGATTATCTCGCGCTGCTCAGCAGCAATACGCGCAGCCAGATCCGCCGCGCGATGAAGGATCATGGCGGGCCGCTGCCCGACGTCACGGTCGGCACGCTGGATGACATCGCCCCCTGGCTGGACGAGATGGCCGCGCTCAACATGGGGCGTCACGCCGATAATGCCTGGGATGATCAGGGCTTTCGCCAGTTCGTCGCCACCATCGCGGCCCGCGGCCTGCCGTCGGGCGCGGTCGAACTGCTGCGCTTTGCCGATGTCGGCGGCGCGGTCGGCCTGCTGGTCAATTTCGTGCAGGACGGGCAGGCGATGAACTATCAGTCCGCCTTTGCCCAGCCGCGCACGGCCAAGGACAAGCCGGGCCTGCTCTGTCACGCCGCCGCCGTCGGCCATTATGCCGCGCAGGATTTCCGGCTCTATTCGCTGCTCGCCGGCAAGGATCGCTACAAGCAGAGCCTCTCCACGCGCGAGGAAGCGCTGGAATGGTGGCATGTGGAGCGTTTCAGTCCCCGGCTGGAGGCCGAGGCGCTGGCGCGCAAGCTGCTTAAACGCCCAGCTTCCGCATGACGCGATAGACGAAGCGGCGAATGCCCTGTTGTTCGGGGCGTTCGCTCACCGCGCCGGTCGGCAAGCCGCGCTTGCGCAGCAGGGCGTTGAAACTGTGCAGTTCGCCTTCCGCCACGCTGCGGTCGGACCGCCAGGTGATCGACAGGCTGATCGACACGGCCGGGCCATTTTCCACGAAATGCGGTGCCTTGACCGGCACATGCACGGCCTCGCCGGGGCTGAGCGGGAAGGGGGTGCCACGCGCCTTGAACCCGTCCTGCCAGATCAGGTTGCGATGGCCGCCATTGTGAAATTCCTCGCTCTTGCGCGCCGGCACCAGTTCCTCGTCGCGCGCCGGGAACACGGTCATCACCTTGGTCCCCATGATCTGCAGCAGGATATTATGCTCCGGGTCCATGTGGAACGGGGTGACGCTGCCGGGGGAGGTCAGGAAGATGAAGGCCTCGCGGTGCAGCATCGGCCCGGTGCTGCGCGCGACGATCGGCTCCAGCTCCGCCAGCGCCGCGTCCAGCAACGCGCCATAGGCCGGGTCGCGCTCGACATTCTTGAGCACCGCCCAGCTGCCATTGCTCTCGATCGTGCGGATCGTCTCGCCCAGGCTCAGCCCATTGGACGGCGTATCCTCCGGCCGCACGCCCAGCGGCAGCTTGCCGAGATTATATTCGACCGCGCTTGCCGGCATCCGCTCGGCCAGCGTCGCCAGCGCATCCAGTGTCAGCAATTCATGCCCGACCAGTTGATGCGTCAGCTTGGTCGGCTGGTCGGGATAGGCGGCGGCAAAGGCGGCGCGCGCGCTGTCCGAAAAATGCGGCGCGTCGGTGGCCGGCGCCATCGGGCTATGCACGGTCATTCCTGTCCTTTCATGCGGCTGGCGATCCGTTCGACCCCGCCGGCCAATGCAAAGGCCGCTGTCCGGCGCAGGCGCGTCGCGCCCTTGCCCTGCAGGGCGATACGATATTGGACGATGCTGCGGCGCTCGGCCCACAGGCTGTCGATCATCGGATGATCGGCGGCGGCGCAGCTGTCCATCCAGCCGATCGCCGGATCATCCTGCACCGCGTGCAGATTGGCGATCTCGATCAGCACGCCGGGCGAAAAGCGGCCCATCTCCTCGTCAAAGGCGATCTTGAAGGAAAAGGCGCCGTCGCCATGGCGGAAATTGACCAGCATCGCGATCGCCCGGCCATCCAGGTCGATGCGCAGGAAATGGAGCCGTCCCGCCGCAAAGGCCGCGGCGCAGGCGGCGCGGAAGAAGGCGATGTCATCGGGCCTGCTCGCCAGTGCGCTGCCCTCGCGACCCTTCCACCCGGACGCTTCCAGCGCCAGGAAGTCGCCACACCAGCGCGGCAGGTCGGCACCATCGTCCAGCAATCGCTGCTCGACCGTTCCCAGTTCCGCCAGTCGCTTCTGCAAGCGGCGGATTTCCTTGCGCTTCTTGGCGCGGACATGGGTTTCCCAATAGGCGTCGGCCGACAGGTCGGATCGCAGCATCGCCCGGTCATGGCGATGCACCTCGCGCCGGCCGCGCCCTTGTTCGACGCACAGTGCTTCCAGCGCGGCGGCATTGGCGCCGGCCGCATCCAGTGCGCGCAGATGCAGGAAATGGGGCGCCCATTCCGCCGCGTCCAGCTGCGCCAGCAGGCTGCGCCACGCCGCCATCTCCTGGCCCCGCCGGATCAGCGGCGCGCCGAAGAAACAATGGTCGTGCATCCAGTTGGCGACGCAGCCGATCGGCAAGCGGCCATGGCGCGCCTGCACCGTCACCGGCAACAGGCCGATCAGTTCGCCATCCGCCTGCGCCTCGATCAAACGCACGTCACCACTGCCGGCCAGATGGTCGATCGCCGCCGCCAGCAGGTCGGGCGCGTAGAAGGCATTGGGTTCGGCCGCACCCTCCGCCAGCGCCGCCCAGCGCGCGCGCGGGTCCGTCAGCGCCAGGCTGTCGGATGCAAAGGGGGGAGATGGGTGCGCTGCCATGTCCATCGCCTCGCCTTAGCCGGGAAAGATTAGGGAATGCCTAAGTATTCCGCCGCATGGAAGCCTGTATCGAACGGCTTATGAGGGAAAGGGCTTTACATCGCGCGTCGGATTGTCTGTGAACCGCCATGGCTCTGGCGGCGACCCGCCTGTCGGCCCGATCAAGGAGGATGACGCTTTGACGATCCTGGTAACCGGCGCGGCCGGCTTCATCGGCATGGCGGTGGCCGACCGGCTGCTGGCCGACGGGCGCGCCGTGATCGGCATCGACAATCTCAACGACTATTATCAGGTCTCGCTCAAGCGCGATCGGATCGCAGCGCTCGAACAGCGCCATGGCAAGCTGTTCACCTTCGCCGAACTGGACTTTGCCGACATGCCGGCACTTCAGGCGCTGCTCGCCGATCATCCGATCGAGGCGATCGTCCATCTCGGCGCCCAGGCCGGCGTGCGCTATTCGTTGATCAACCCCCATGCCTATGTCCGCTCCAACCTTGCCGGCCATGTGAACATGCTCGAACTGGCGCGGGAACGGCGGGTGCGTCATCTGGTCTACGCCTCCTCCTCGTCCGTCTATGGCGGCAACGAGAGCTTGCCCTTCCGGGTGGAGGATCGCACCGATCATCCGGTCTCCCTCTATGCCGCGACCAAGCGGGCCGACGAGCTGATGAGCGAGACCTATGCCCATCTGTTCCGCGTGCCGATGACGGGACTGCGCTTCTTCACCGTCTATGGTCCCTGGGGCCGGCCCGACATGGCGATGTGGATCTTCACCCAGAAAATCCTCGCCGGCGAACCGATCCCGGTCTTCAACCATGGCCGGATGCAGCGCGACTTCACCTATATCGACGACATCGTCGCCGGGGTGATCGGCTGTCTTGATTCCCCGCCGGGCGATGATGGCGCGCTCAAGGCGGGCGGCAGCCGGGCGCCGCATCGGCTCTACAATATCGGCAATAATCGGCCCGAGGAACTGATGCACCTGATCGCCGTGCTGGAGGAGGCTGTGGGGCGCAAGGCGCAGCTGGACTTCCAGCCGATGCAGCCGGGCGACGTGCCGGCGACCTTCGCCGACATCAGTGCGATTGCCCAGGATATCGGCTTTGCGCCCACCACCGGGATCGAGTCGGGCGTGCCCCGATTCGTCAACTGGTATCGCGACTATCATCGCCTCTGAGTGTTGCGGCATATGTCGAGCTGTCGAAAAGTTCCTCGGCTTGTCGATAATTTAGCTCATTTCATCTTGTATTTCTGCCCCATTCCCCCTGCCTTCCGACTTCAGTGCCCCTTGCCGCACTTGCGAAATGGATTGCCATAAGTGCCTGAAACGGCGTAGACAGTTGCAGGGTGCTGATTGCGAAATCGGCCTGGGGTCGCGGAACAAGGGATGGACGCTGCGCTGGCAAGGCGCATCGACACCGCGGGCGTCAGCCGGAGCATGTCGGCGGCGATACGCGGAAAAAAGGGCAAGAAGCGTGTCGACAGTTTCGAAGATCGTTCCTTTCGGCTCGGGTGCGCATATTGTGGAGACGGCGTGCAGCAGTCTCGCCCTGGCAGCCAGGGGGCTCAATACACTCGAAGCCAAATTTTCCGACCGGGAATTTTCCGCCGCCTTCCTGCGGCTCGTCGGTATCATCATCAATGTCCGGGGACGGGTGATCGTCACCGGCATCGGCAAGAGCGGCATCGTCGCGCGCAAGATGACGGCGACGCTCACCTCCACCGGCACGCCGGCGCTGTTCCTGCATCCGGCCGATGCCGGCCATGGCGATCTGGGCATGGTGACGCCGGACGATGTCGTGTTGATGCTGTCCCATTCGGGTGAATCCACCGAACTCGGGCCGATCATCCATTATTGCAAGCGCTTCGGCGTCCCGCTGCTGGCGATGACGGCGCAGGCGCAGAGCACCGTGGCCGAGGCTGCCGATGTCTGCATGCTGATGCCGGCGGTGCGCGAAGCCTGCCCCAATATGCTGGCGCCCACCACATCGACCACCTTGCAGATGGCCTTTGGTGACGCACTGGCGATGTCGCTGATGGAAATGCGCGGCTTTTCGGCCGACGATTTCTACAAATTCCACCCCAATGGCCGTCTCGGGGCGCAGCTCGTCAAGGTGCGCGAACTGATGTCGGCGGGCAGCGACGTGCCGCGGGTGTGCGAGGATTCCTCGCTGCTCGACGCCACGATCGAGATGACGCGTGCGCGCCTTGGCGGCACGGCCATCGTCGACCAGGGTGGCCAGCTGATCGGCGCCTTCACCGATGGCGATCTGCGCCGAGCCGTGACCGGCAAGCAGAATCTGACCGATGCGGTCGGCCGTTTCATGACCGTGACGCCGCAGTCGATCGGTCCCGACGAACTGGCGTCGGAAGCGCTGCGCATCATGCACGATCGCAACATCACCCTGCTGTTCGTGTGCGAGGATGGCGATCTGGTCGGCGCGCTTCACATGCATGATCTGCTGCACGCCGGGGTCGCCTGACCATATTGGTGGTCATTCCGGCGCGGGCGGGGTCGTCCCGCCTGCCGCGCAAGCCGCTGCGCCTCATTGCGGGGCGCAGCCTGCTGCATCGCACGATCGCCATGGCGCGCGCGGCGATCGGCGTGCGCGCTGGCGTCGCTCTGGTCGTCGCCACCGATGATGACGAGATTGCGGCCCATGCGCAGGCCGCCGGCTGCGACGCGGTGATGACCGACAGCGCGATCGCTACCGGCTCCGGCCGCGCGCTCGCTGCTGCCCGCGCGCAGGCCACCCAGCCCGACTTCGTCGTCAATCTCCAGGGGGATTCGCCTTTCCAGCCCAAGGGAGCGCTGGGCGCGGTGATCGAGGCGCTGGATGCCGGCGCGCAGGTCGCGACCCCGGTGATCGGGCTCGACTGGGCCGCGCTCGATGCGCTGCGCGACCATAAGCAACGCTCGCCCTTCAGCGGCACCACCTGCGCGCGCGGTGCGGATGGCCGGGCGCTCTGGTTCTCCAAGACGATCATTCCCGCCATCCGTGATGAGGACAGGCTGCGTGCCGCCGGTCCCATATCCCCCGTCTGGCGCCATGTCGGCCTTTATGGCTATGCCCATGATGCGCTCGCCCGGTTTGAGGCATCGCCGCCCACGGCGCTCGAAAATCTGGAAGGGCTGGAGCAGTTGCGGCTGCTGGAACTGGGCATCGATATCATGACCGTCCCGGTTGATCCGCCCGTCTTTGACAGCAGCGGCATCGATACCGAGGCCGATATCCAGCGGGTCGAGGCGCTGATCGCCGCCCATGGAGACCCGACGCCGGCCCTGTCATGAGCCGGCGCATCTTCGTCATCCGCCACGGCAACACCTTCGCCTCCAGCGCCGATGCGCGCCGGGTCGGGGCCGGCACCGACATTCCGCTGGTCGACAGCGGCATGGCCCAGGCCCAGCGTCTCGCCAGCTATTTCGCGGCCCGGTCGCTGGACCCCGTGCGCCTCTACAGCGGCCCGTTGCAGCGCGCGCGCCAGACCGCGGCGCCGATCGCGGCTGCGCTCGACCATCCGGTTGATGCCATCCTGCCCTGGCTCGACGAGATCGACCATGGCCCGGACGAAGGGCAGCCGGAGGCGGCCGTGGTGGCGCGTCTTGGCGAAGCGGCGATCGCCGCCTGGGACCGGGACGGGATCGTGCCCGATGGCTGGACCGTCGACGCCCCCGCGCGCATCGCTGCCTGGCGCACTTGGTTCGCCGCAGAAGGGGAGGGGACGGAATTGCTGGTCACCAGCAACGGCGCCGCCCGCTTCGCCCTGCTCGCGCTGGGCCTCACCCATGACCAGCTCAAGCTGCGCACCGGGGCCTTTAGCGAACTGGTCGTCGATGCGCCGGGGCAGGTGCGGCTGCTGCGCTGGGACGAGCGCCCCTAGGGATTATTCCCGGCCGATCTCCGCAAAGCCCGCGATTGGCCCCCGCTCTCGTTCGGGCCATTCTGTCCCCGCGCAGAATGTTCGAAAGGGGAAGGCGCTTGGCCATGCAGACCGGATATCATCGCAAGATCGCCTGGCTCGCAGGCCTGGTCGCCATGGCGCCGCTGCCGGCGATCGCGCAGGATGCGGGATCGTCGGCAGCGCCTGCCATCACCTCCGGCCCACCGCCGGCCGGCGGCAGTGATCAGGATCTGGCGCTGCAATTGTCCAACCCGGTCGCCTCGCTGATCAGCGTGCCGTTCCAGGAAAATCTCGACTTCGGCGCCGGGGATGACGGCATCAAGTCGACGCTGAATATCCAGCCGGTGGTGCCGATCAGCGTCGGCAAGGACTGGAACATGATCGTGCGCACCATCGTGCCGGTCGTCGCGCAGAATAGCTATCAGGGACCGGGCACGGATGCCTTCGGCCTTGGCGATATCACCCAGAGCTTCTTCTTCTCGCCCAAGGAGAATAAGGGCATCATCTGGGGCGTTGGCCCCGCCATCCTCTATCCCTCGGCAACCGATCGCTATCTGGGCGGGGACAAGTGGGGCGCTGGCCCGACCGTCGTGCTGCTCAAGCAGATGGGCCAGAACACGGTTGGTTTCCTCGGCAACCATATCTGGTCGATCGCCGGCAAGGACGACCGTTCCGACGTCAGCGCCAGCTTCATGCAACCCTTCTTCAGCCACACCACGTCCCACGCCACCACCTATGGCATCAATGCCGAAGCCGCCTATGACTGGAAGGGCAAGGACTGGCTGATCCCGGTCAATCTCACCGTCACGCAACTGACCAAGGTCGGCGATCAGGCGGTGCAGGTGGGCCTTGGCGGCAAATATTATGCCGTCTCGCCCGACGGCGGCCCCGAATGGGGCATTCGCATGATCTTCACCCTGCTGTTCCCGAAGAAATAGCGGATTGCGCAGTCACGAAGCCGAAGGCCAGCGTCCCTGGCGCGGAGCAAGCAACATCCGGAGCCATGGGGCGACTGCCCCGGATATGGGAGGGCATCGGCACGATGCCGGCTAAATGGTCAGGATGGGTGGTTACCGGAATGGCGGCTTACGACATCAGGATTTGATAGTGTAGGCTCTTAAAACGGACAGACCGCGCTCCTTTACGTTCACTCGGTCGTCTAACATTCCATATTGGAAATATACGTTCCAACGCGCTGCTCGATAGGTCACGTTGGTCGCGCAGTTGCCAAGCGATCCGACCTTTATCGAGTCTCTCAGGCAGATCGATGTTCCCCATTCGCGCGTAACTATGAAGGCATCAGGCGCATACCTGAATTGAAAGCTCCCTCGGAAAATATAGGGTAACCCGTTCCGTTCAGCATTAATCCTGTCGGTGATATTTTCTCTGCCGTCGTATTCGAGTCCAATGCTTTGGCGTCGGTCTTTCTCGGGCGTCACATAGGCAACAAAAGAGGGGCGAGACGCCCCATCATCCGTGATACTTCGATAAAAGTCGTGTCGGGGAAAGCGGAGATGCGCATTGCCAACGTGAACTGTTTCCGGCGGCTTTGGGCCGCACCCTGCGAGGAGCGTCACATATGCAAGAATTGGCATTCGGAATGACATGGCGTCCCCTTCGGAATGCCTGATAGCAAGAAGGTGTTAAAGGACAGCTTCTGTTCGATTGATGCCAGCGGCAGGGGATCGAACCCGCACCTTCACCTTCTGGCGAGGATCGCTGTAGCGATACGTCTACCAATTCCGTCACGCTGGCCGATCCATTTAACCCGGTAATAGATCGCGCTGCAACGTCCGCTTACAAGCAAGGGAATCGACCATGTGAATGGCAAAAAATGGTCGTCAGCGGTCAAAACCCGATCCTCGTCATTGCTTTGCTGCGCTCGGAATGACGGGGCGGACCTGTGTCTCTCAGGCCCCCGCCGGGGTCAGGGTAATGCGCATCGATTGGCGCTGACGGGCGTGGGCGGGTTCCTGGTCGCCCAATATCTCTTCGGTCAGCGAGACATGGGCGAGGGTCAGCATCATGTCCATCAGCCTTTGCTCGGCCGGCGGCAGGGCGTCGAGCGGGTAGCGGTCGAGATGGGCGAGGGCGGCGTCGAGCAGGGGCGCGGCCGCCGCGAAGAAGGCGGTGCGGTCGGCGGGGGCGGCATCGCCGCGCCGGGCAGCACGGGTGATCGAGCCGTCGATCGCCCAGCGATCGGCAAAGGGGGCAAGCGCCTCGAAACCAGTGGGAAGGAGCGTGGTCATGCCATTGCCTCCGCCCGCGAGACGGGCCGGGGCGCAGTGCCGGCCAGGTCGACACGATAAGCCTGCACCCTTTCGTCGATGGCGTTGAAGAGGTGGCGGCAAAGCGCCTCCTGCGCCTGGAAATGGATATGTTTGAGCGCGCCGCTGTTGAGGCCGCGCTGCCCCGCCTCGATCACGTCACGATCCTCGGCATGGATGTCGCGCGCGCTGGCCATGGCATATTCGCGGGCATAGCGGCGGCTGGCGCAGTCATCCTCGCCCTTCCAGTTGAGGCGGATCACGCCGCGCGAGCGGCGCGCGTCGATCGGCCAGACGGTGTGGGAGAAGGGCTGAGCCGGCGATCCGAGGATGAAGAAATTGGGGAAGAGCGCGAGATAGTCGCGGCTGTGCGCTCCTGCCGTGCCGTCGGCCATCGCGAAGCGGGCGGCGCGGCCGAAGGATTGCGCCTGCACCGGTTTGGGCGCGGGGGCGGGATTGGTCCAGATCGTCTGGGTGCGGTGGGGGCCGTGAAAGCCCATCTTCACCGGATAGCCGAACGGATTATCCTCTCCCACGGCGGGTGCGCCCGAGCGGGGATGGATGAAGCGGAGATGGTAGTTTTCCTGGAAATTGTCGTAGGTCAGCTTCCAGTTGGCGTCGATCTCATAGACATATTCGGAGAAGGTGGTGGCCTGCGCCGCGGGGAAGCCGTCGAGCATCGTCGCATAGGGGCCAAGATCGTCGCGCAGGCCTTTGTCCGGCATGCCGAGATGGACGAAGATCAGCCCGCCACAGATGTCGAGCGCGACGCGGGGCAGGGCGCAGTCGGCCTTGTCGACGAAGAAACGATCGAAGTCGGGCGCAGCGAGTAGCGCCCCATCGGTGCCGAAGGACCAGCGATGATAGGGGCAGGAGAAGGTGCCGCGCCTGCCGCTTTCCTCCTCGACCAACTGGGTACCGCGATGGGTGCAGACATTGTGGAAGGCGCGAATCTCGCCATCGCGGCCGCGCACGATCAGCAGCGACACATTGAGTGCCTCGATCTCGCGGCGGATGAAGCTGCCGATGTCGGGCAGTTCGCAGACATGGCCGAGCTGCAACCAGGAGCGGCGGAACACCGCTTCCCGTTCCAGCTCGAACCAGGCTGGATCATGATAGGGGGCGGCGGGGATCGGCGCGGTGCCGAGCCAAGCCAGACTGTCGTCGCTCATGCCCTGAAAGCCGGGCCGTTCGCCGTGCATCATCGCTCTCCGCTGTCTGTCTTTTCGACAGCATGAGCGGGTCAGTCTGAATTTGCAACACTATTGTTGTAAATTTCGTCAGTCGTCGGCGATGCCATCCCGGCGCAACACCCGCTGCTGTTCCTGGCGGAAGCGGGCGATGGTGGCTTCGGTGTCGAGATCAGGGGCGACGCGATGGCGAAAGACGCGCGGGCCGATCAGCGCGCTGGTGAGCAGCATCACGCAATAGACTTCGGCGTCGATCGGCTCGTCGGGGAAGGCGGCGGCAAGGCTGGTGCCGATGCCCGATACCAGGGCGTCCCAATGCGGATAGCTCGCGCGGATGTCGCCGGGGGCGATGAAATCCTCGATCCACAGCGACATGATGGCGGGATTGTCGAGCACGAAGCGGGTGACATAGTCGATCCGCGCCTGGCGCGGCAGTTCCGGGCGGAAGGCGGCGACGATCTGCTGCGAGGACCAGAGCTTCACCGCCGCGACCAGGGCGTCACGATCGGTGAAATGATAATAGATGGTGGTGCGGTTGACCCCGGCGGCGCGGGCGAGGGCGGAGAGGGACAGCGCATCGATGCCGCGATCGGCGATCAGCCCGACCGCCAGCTCGATCAGCATCTGGTGGGTATCCTCGAAGGATTTGTAGCGGCGCTGCTGTGCGGTTTCGTCGGTCACGCCCCTTCGCCTAGACCCCGCCGGGCGGGGCGGCAAGCGGCGCGTGGGGCCGCGCCCGTCTCGCTTGAAATTTTCCCCCGTTCCGCCTATGTTTTCGCCATGGCCATTCTTCCGATCCTTGAGGCGCCCGATCCGCGCCTGCGTACCATCTCGACCCCCGTAGAGGCGATCGACGACGATCTGCAGCGTCTGATCGACGACATGTTCGAAACCATGTATGACGCGCCGGGCATCGGCCTGGCCGCGATCCAGGTGGGCGTGCCCAAGCGCATCCTGGTGATGGATCTGCAGGAACCGGAATCGGATGAGGAAGGCGCGCCGCCGGTCAAGAAGCCGATGGTGTTCATCAATCCGGAAATCCTGAAGGAATCGGACGAGCAGTCGGTCTATAATGAAGGCTGCCTGTCGGTGCCCGACCAGTTTGCCGAGGTGGAGCGCCCGGCGGTGATCCGCGCCAGCTGGATGGACCGCGACGGCCGCATCCACGAAGAACAGCTGGAAGGGCTGCTCGCCACCTGTCTGCAGCATGAGATGGACCATCTCGAAGGCGTGCTGTTCATCGACCATCTGTCGCGCCTGAAGCGTGACATGCTGCTCAAGAAGCTGAACAAGGCCCGCCGCGCGGCCTGAGCTGCTTGGCCGTTGGCTGATGGAGAAGAAGCGTCCTGCCGCAAGGCAGGGCGCTTCTTTCCTATGTGCGATCGCCGGTTCAGATGTGCGGCAACAGGGCGGCGCGGGTGGCCTTGTTTGCATCCAGCGCGGCATCCAGCAGGGCGATGTGGGTCAGGCATTGTTCCCGATCCTTCCCCTTGTTCTGGAAGGCGGCGCTGACCTGATCGAGCGACAGCCCGGACTGGTCGATCACGCGCTGCACGATCTGGCCGGGGATGGAGAAGCTGCCGCCCGGCGGCGGAAGCACCGGATTGTCGGGCATGGCGATGACCAGGTCGGCAACCTGCGCTCGCGCCGGTTCCCGCAGATCGGCCGGGATCAGCTCGGGATCGGCAAAGGCGCCATGCTTGGCCGCCTCGGCGCAGGCGTGCCAATGATCGCCCTTGAGTGCGCGTTCTTCCTTCAGCCGCTGGCGCTGCATCGCGATCAGGCTGTCGCCGCCCTTCTGCCGCGCGAGCAGGGCATAGCGATTGCGGATGATGCCGGTCATCGCCTCGACATAGCGGGCGCGGGTCCACCCCATGCCCATGCCGGCGCGCCAGTTGCTGGCGAAGAGCGCATGGACGAGCGGCGCCTGGGCATTGAGCAGGTCGAGCGGGATATCCTTGCCGAAGGCCGCGCGCACCGCCGCCTGCATGTCGGCGGCGACATCGCCCAGGCCGCCGGGTACGCGCGGGGCGGTGGCGACGGGGATGTCGCTGGCGCTCGGCAGACTGGGCATGGGCGACCCGCTGTCCTGACAGCGCGCCATGGCACCGAGTAACTGCAGCAGGACGACGCCGAACAAGATGCGACCGCCGAAGGATGCTATCGCTAGGCCTGTCCGTTCCTCGCGCAGGGCAATGCGATGCCAGTCCAGCCGTTGCTCCAGTTCGGGATAGTCACGGCGGATGGTCGTTATCAGTTCGTCGACCTTGGCGCCCTGCCACCATAGGGCCCAGCTCTGCCCCGGCCGGGTCGGCTTGGCCAATTGCTGCCAGGCGCGATGGAGCGGGTGACCTTTCTGCTGCACCTGCTGGGCAAAGCGGTCGGAGGCGAGGCGCCGGTTGATGAAATCGACTGCCGGTGGCGCGTCGATCTGGCCGTCCAGCGCGTCCCAGCCGAACAGGCGGGCGGCCGGGGCGAGCAGCGGCTGGGCGCGGGGCCAGGAGCCGGCCAATATGTTGGCGAGCCAGTCGTCGACGCGGGCATGCAGGTCGATCGCGCCCTGCTGCGCTTCGGCATGGATGCGGCTGATCAGGGTAGTGCCGTTGACGATGTCCGCCGGATGCAGCGGCCGATCCTGCGACTCCGCGTCCGGATCGGGATAGAGCAGGGCATGGAGCGCATGGTCGGCGCGGCTGAGATCCTGCACCTCTGCGCGCGTCACCGTCGGCACGATCAGCGCGTCGGCCCCGTCGGGCAGGGGCAGGGCGATCGCATCGCCCGCATCCGGTGCGATCCGGCAATCCGGCGCGATGGGCGGCATGCGCCAATCCGCGTCCGGTGCTACAGGTTCGATCGACAAGGGGGCGGATGCGCTATGGTCAATTGTCAGATGGGGGGCGGTGAAAGCCATGTCCGGCGACGGGACGATGACTTCTATCCCGTCGATCATGATGCCGGGGCGCGGTGCATCCGCCACTTCGCCCGATGCCAGCATCAGGGCCTGGTCGCGAGCGTCGCGCAGCGCGGCAAAGCCATCCCGGTCCTGGTCCGGATCGATGGCGCGCAGCCGGGCGGCATAGGCACGGCGGATCGCCTTGCTGTCCGCCGTCGCCTCTATCCCCAGCAAGTGCCAGGCGCTCGAAGGGCTCACAGCCCATAATCCTTTTCGACCAGGTCCAGATTCTGGAGCAGGAGCCTGCGCTCCTCGGTTATCAGCCGGCTGTCCTGGGTTTCCAGCACCGACTGGAACTGGGTGATCCAGCGACCAATGGCTTCGCGCCGCTCGCCGATGAAGGATTCGTATCCCTTGCGCGCGCGGGCGAGCGCCGCGACATTTTCCATCGCCTCGCGCGGGTGGAATTTGAGTGCGGCGAGGCGCGCCCGGCTTTCGGCCAGGTCGCGTTCGGCGCGCTGCTCGCTTTCGTCGACGATCACCAGATTGCGGCTCTGGCCCGTTTCCGGCACCACGACGTCGACCTCCAGCAGGCCGCTGCTGTCATAGCTGAAGCGGCAATCGACCAGTATCTCGCCGGCCTGGCGTGGCGGCACCGGGATGCTGATCGACCCCAGCAGCACGTTGGAGGAGACTTCGCGCGCCTCACCCTGATAGATGCCAAATTCGATGTAGCGCTGATTGTCGGACACGGTGCGATAGGTTTCGACGCGGCTGACCGGGATGGCGGTGTTGCGTTCGATGATCGGCGAGAAGAGGCCATGATGGAAATGGCCGCGCGCGTCGCGCTCCGAATGGTTGACGCCCAGGGTGAAGGGGCAGACGTCGGTCAGCCGGATCTCGTCGAGGGCGGCATCCCTGGCCAGTAACCCCGCCTGAACCGCCGCGCCGAGTGCCACGGCATGATCGGGATGGACCGTGCTGTTGGGGAAGCGGCCGAACATGCGGGTGATGGCACGGCGGACGATGGGCATGCGCGTCGCCCCGCCGACCAGCACGACTTCGCTGAGGGCGCGGACGTCGATGTTGGAATCCCGCAAGGAGCGGAGCACCGGATCGCGCAGCCGGGTAAGGAGGCCCTGGGCCTGTTCCTCCAGCGCGCGGGTGGTGATGCGGGTGCTGCGCTGATCGTCGCCGATGACCAGCGTGAAGTCCGCCTCGTCGGAAAGGGACAGGGCCTGTTTCGTGGCTTCGGCCGCGACCTGCAGGCGGGCCTCCAGTCGCTGCGGATCCTTGTCGTCCAGCGGCGTTTCGGCCTCCAGCGCGGCGCGGGCCAGTGCGATGATCGCGCTGTTGAAATCGTCGCCACCCAGATGATTGTCGCCCGATGAGGCGCGCACTTCGATGATGCCGTCGAACATCTCGACGATCGACACGTCGAAGGTGCCGCCGCCCAGATCGAAGACCAGAAAGGGTTCATGCTCGTCGCGATCGTGGACGCCAAAGGCCAGCGCCGCCGCCGTCGGTTCGTTGATCAGGCGCCGCACGGTCAGGCCCGCCAGTTCGCCCGCGCGCCGCGTGGCCTTGCGCTGACGATCGTTGAAATAGGCGGGCACCGTGATGACAGCTTCGCTGACCGGCTCGCCGCAAAAGGCCTCCGCATCGGCCTTGAGCGAGCGCAGGATGCAGGCGGACAATTCTTCGGGCGAGTAGCTGTGACCACTCATCGAGGCGCGGCGTTCCGTGCCCATATAGCGCTTGAAGCTGGCGACGGTCCCGTCCGGGTCGGTGGTCAGCCGATCGCGTGCGGCGCGGCCGACATGGATCATGCCCATATTGTCCACGCTGACGATCGACGGTGTCAGCAAGTCGCCCAGCGCATTGGGCACAAGCTGTGCTGCGCCATCCTTCCAGATAGCGGCGGCGCTATTGGTCGTTCCAAGATCGATACCGAGAATCATGATTTCCCCCCGGCCGGCACCTTATGCAAGGCGGTGGCGAAATCCACAGGGCTTTGTTCCGGGAAGAGAAATTGCTGATCGGGCAGAGTTGCCGAAGAAAAACCTCTCCAGGCGGTGTGCCGGAGAGGTTCTTTCTGGTCCGCGATGGCGGCGACGATCAGTTCAGGCCGTCGGTGTCCAGCGCATAACCGGCCGAGCGGACGGTGCGGATGATGTCGTGGCGGCCGTCGACATTGATAGCCTTGCGCAGGCGGCGGATATGGACGTCGACGGTGCGCAGTTCGATGTCGCTGTCCTGGCCCCAGACGCTGTCGAGCAGCCGTTCGCGCGAGAAGACCCAGCCGGGATGCTCCAGGAAATGCTTCAGGAGGCGGAATTCGGTGGGGCCGAGCGGGATGACCTGGCCGCCGCGACGGACCTTGTGGCCGACCGTGTCCATTTCGACATCGGCGAAGGTCAGCGTCTCGCCAGCCAGCGCCGGGCGCACGCGGCGCAGCACCGCGCCGACGCGGGCGACCAACTCGCGGGGCGAGAAGGGCTTGGTGACATAATCGTCGGCGCCGGTTTCCAGGCCGCGGACGCGATCCTCTTCCTCGCCGCGCGCGGTCAGCATGATGATCGGCACATTGGCGGTGCCGTTCATGCGGCGGAGGCGACGGCAGACCTCGATCCCCGACAGGCTTTCGACCATCCAGTCGAGCAGCACGATGTCGGGCGTGTTTTCCTGCGCCATCAGCAGCGCTTCCTCGCCATCGACGGTATGGGCGACCTCGAAATCCTCACGCTTGAAATGCCAGATGAGCAGTTCGGCGAGCGCCGCGTCATCCTCCACCAACAGCATCTTCGCCCGCGCCATGCCTCAATTCTCCTGCTGCTGGGTGCCGCCGCGTTCGCGTTCGGGTAGGGTCTGGCCCGTTGCGGCATAATAGACCATTTCCGCGACATTGGTCGCATGGTCGCCGATGCGTTCGATATTCTTGGCGATGAACAGCAGGTGCGCGCACTCGCTGATCGTCTTGGGATTTTCGACCATGTAGGTCACCAGCGTGCGGAACACGCTGTCGTAGAAATCGTCGACCACCTGGTCGCGCTCCACCACCGCCAGCGCCAGTTCGGCGTCGCGCGCGGCGAAGGCGTTGAGCACGTCATGCACCATCTCGGCCGCGACCTGGCCCATGGAGGGCAGCAGCGACACCGGTTCCAGCTTGTGCTGGTTGGCGGCGATCAGCGGCACGCGCTTGGCGATATTCTTGGCATAGTCGCCGATCCGCTCGACCACGCTGACGATCTTCAAGGCGGCGATCACGTCGCGCAGATCGTTGGCCATCGGCGCGCGCAGGGCGATGATCTGCACCACCAGCTTCTCGACTTCCGCTTCCAGCGCGTCGATGCGCTTGTCGTCGGCGACGACTTCGGCGGCGAGACGCTGGTCCTGGCGCTGGAGCGCCAGCATCGCATTCTCGATCGCCGCTTCGGCGCGACCGCCCATTTCGGCGATCAGGCCGCGCAGCCGGTCGATTTCCTCGTCAAATGCCTTGATCGTATGTTCAGCCATGTTTCTTCTCTCCGCAGGCACCGATCCTGCAGGGATCGATGCCGGAATCTCAAGTGGCGCGCTTTCTAAGCCGCCAGATGCAAGCATCTGGCTCGAAAGCGCGCGGGATCAGCCGTAGCGACCGGTGATATAATCCTTGGTCCGCTCCTGGCGCGGATTGGTGAAGATGTCGCTCGTCACGCCATATTCGACCAGTTCGCCCAGGTGGAAGAAGGCGGTGCGCTGCGACACGCGCGCGGCCTGCTGCATATTGTGGGTGACGATGACGATGCCATAGCGACCGCGCAGTTCGTGGATCAGTTCCTCGATCTTGGCGGTGGCGATCGGGTCGAGCGCCGAGCAGGGTTCGTCCATCAGGATGACTTCGGGTTCGACCGCAATGGCGCGGCCGATGCACAGACGCTGCTGCTGACCGCCCGACAGGGCGGTGCCGCTATCATTGAGGCGATCCTTGACCTCGTCCCATAGGCCGGCGCGACGCAGCGACTTTTCGACGATCACGTCCATGTCCGCCTTGCCCGCGGCGAGGCCGTGGATGCGGGGGCCATAGGCGATATTCTCGTAGATCGACTTGGGGAAGGGATTGGGCTTCTGGAACACCATGCCGACTCGCGCGCGCAGCTGCACCACGTCCATCGAGGGGGCGTAGATATCTTCGCCGTCGAGCGTGATCGTGCCTTCGACCCGCGCCGAGGCGACGGTGTCGTTCATGCGGTTGAGGGTCCGCAGGAAGGTCGACTTGCCGCAGCCCGACGGGCCGATGAAGGCGGTGACATGGTCCATGTCGACATCGATCGACACGCCCTTGATCGCCTGTTTCTCGCCATAGAAGACCTTGACGTCACGGGCCGTCATCTTCGGATTGGCCACGGCCAGGCTTTGCTGTTCTTCGGTCATGGGTGTGATTACCACCGTTTTTCAAACTTGTTGCGCAGGTAGATGGCGAGGCCGTTCATCGCGAGCAGGAAGGCCAGCAGGACGATGATGGCGGCCGAGGTCTTTTCGACGAAACCCTTGGAGACTTCATCGGACCAGAGGAAGATCTGCACCGGCAGCACGGTGGCCGGATCGACAATGCCGCCGGGCGGCGTGGCGATGAAGGCACGCATGCCGATCATCAGCAGCGGCGCGGTTTCGCCGAGCGCGCGGGCCATGCCGATGATCGTGCCGGTGAGGATGCCGGGCAGGGCCAGCGGCAGCACATGCTGGAACACGACCTGGACCGGCGAGGCGCCGATGCCGAGCGCGGCGTCGCGGATGCTGGGCGGCACCGACTTGATCGCGTTGCGGCCGGCGATGACGATGACCGGCATGGTCATCAGCGCCAGGGTCATGCCGCCGACCAGCGCGGCCGAACGGGGCAGGTGCAGCAGATTGAGGAAGATCGACAGGCCGAGCAGGCCGAAGATGATCGAGGGCACGGCCGCCAGATTGTTGATCGACACCTCGATGATATCGGTCCACCAGCTCTTGCGGGCATATTCCTCCAGATAGAGCGCCGTGGCGACGCCGATCGGGAAGCTGAGCACCAGCGTCACCAACATGGTCAGCAGCGACCCCTTGAACGCGCCCCAGATGCCGACCTGGGTCGGATCGGTGCCGTCGCTGGCGGTCAGGAAGCCCCAGTTGATGCCGGTGGCGAGCAAGCCGGCCTGACGCAGGCGTGCGACCTGGGCCTCGGCTTCGGGCGATCCCTTGCTCTTGGCGGCGAGGTCGATCGCGGTTGCGGCGGGCACGTCGATCGTCTCGGTGCGGGCGAGGATCTTGGGATCGGCCTTGATCGCGTCGCGGATGGCAATCCAGGCGCTGGGCGAGATCATCGCGTCGGCATCCTTGCCCAATGCCTTTTGCGCGACGGTGCTGGTCACCATCGGCAGATTGGCGTTGGCCAGCGCTTCATCGGTGATGTTGGCCGGATCGAGCAGCAGCGGCGAGGCCGGGAAATCGACCTTGAGGGCGATTTCCGTGCGGGTGAAACCGCGCATGCCGTTGCCAACCATGGTGAAGAGCAGGAAGGCGAGGAAGGCGGCGCTGAGCAGCACGGCGGCCATGCCGGCGGCCTTGAAGCGGCGCTCGGCGGCGTAGCGCCGGGCGATCCGCTTGCGCATGGCGTCCGACTTCCAGTCGGTGGGGAGGCGTTCGGCGCTCATTATTCGTAAGCCTCGCGATATTTCTTCACGACCCGCAGGGCCACGATGTTGAGCAGCAGGGTGACGATGAACAGCACCAGGCCGAGTGCGAAGGCGGCAAGCGTCTTGGCGCTGTCAAATTCCTGGTCGCCGGTCAGCAACTGGACGATCTGGGTCGTCACCGTGGTCACGCTGGCAAAGGGGTTGAGGGTGAGGTTGGCAGCCAGACCAGCCGCCATCACCACGATCATCGTCTCGCCAATCGCGCGGCTGACGGCGAGCAGCACGCCGCCGACGACGCCGGGCAGGGCGGCGGGGATCAGCACGCGGCTGATCGTCTCGCTGGTGGTGGCGCCCATCGCCAGGCTGCCGTCGCGCATCGACTGCGGCACGGCAGCGATGCTGTCATCGGCCATGGAGGAAACGAACGGGATGATCATCACGCCCATGACGAGGCCGGCGGCCAGCGCGCTTTCCGAAGAGGCGCCATGGATGCCGATCATCACCGCAAAGTCGCGCAGGGCTGGCGCAATGGTGAGCGCGGCGAAATAGCCATAGACGACGGTGGGTACGCCCGCGAGCATCTCCAGCGTCGGCTTCATCCACTTGCGCACCGTGGGGCTGGCATATTGGGTGAGGTAGATGGCGCTCATCAGGCCGAGCGGGATGGCGACGATCATGGCGATGATCGCGCCGATGAAGATCGTGCCCCAGAAGAGCGGCACCGCGCCGAACGCATCCTCATTGCCATAGCCCATGGCGGCCGACTGCGGGCTCCATTTGGTGCCGAACAGGAAGTCGATCGGGTTCACCATGGAGAAGAAGCGGAAGCTTTCCCACAGGAGCGAGGCGACGATGCCGAGCGTAGTGATGATCGCGATCAGCGAGGCGATCAGCAGCGTTGCCATGACCAGTCGCTCGACCCGTGTGCGGGCGCGGAAGTCCGGACGGACGCGGGTGAAGGCATAGGCGCCGCCGGCAAAGGCGAGCACCAGCGCCAGCACCGCGCCGGCAATGCCATAATGGCTGAGCGCGGTGCGATAGGGTTCGACCAGCGCATTGGCGGCCGGGTTGAAGGCGCCGGCCTGCGCGCCGGTGGCGATCGCCCGTGCCTCGCCCAGGATGGCGGAGCGCGAGAAGCCGTCCATCGGCAGGCTCTGCGCCACCGGGTCGGCCAGGACCGACTGGGTGACGAGGCCGGGCGAGACATTCGCCCAGACCGCCAGGAAGATGCCAGCGGGGATCAGCGTCCACAGCGCGACATACCAGCCATGATAGCCGGGCAGGCTGTGTACCGCGTCGCGGCGACCGCTGGCGCGCGCCACGCCGGCAAGGCGCAGCGCACGGGCGCGGGCGCTGACCCAGGCGATCGCGCCCAGGCCCGCCAGCAGCAGGAGGATTGCAGGACCGGTCATGATGCCCTTACTTCAGCTGCGAACCGTCGAGGACGCTGAGCGACTTGACGACTTCCGCGCTCTTCTTGCGCACGTCTTCCGGCGCCGCGACCATGCCGCGCTTGGTCAGCGCGCCGTCGGGGTTCCAGTTGGCGGCGAAGGTGTCGAGGAAGCCCTGCAGGCCACGGATCGCCTGCATATGCGCCTTCTTCACATAGATGTAGAGCGGGCGGGCGCCGGGATATTGGCCGGTCGAGACGGTCTCGTAGCTGGCTTCGATGCCGTTGATCGGCACGTCCTTCAGCGTGTCCTTATTCTCTTCCAGGAAGCTGTAGCCAAAGACGCCGACGGCGTTGGGGTTGGCACCCAGCTTCTGGACGATCAGATTGTCATTCTCGCCCGAGTCCACATATTTGCCATCCTCGCGCACGCGGGTGCAGGTGGCCTTGAACTCGTCCTCGCTCTTCTTCTTGAGTTCTTCCATCGCCGGGTCGGTCTCGCAACCCTTGGTCAGGATCAGTTCGGCGAGCGAGTCGCGCGTGCCGCTGGTCGAGGGCGGACCGAAGACGGAGATGGCGATCGCGGGCAGGCTGGGGTCGACATCCTTCCAGGTCTGGGCCTTGTTCGGGCCCTTGCCATAGGGATTGGCGGCCAGCGCCTCATAGACGATCTTGGGGGTGAGCTTGAGGCCGGGGCCCTGCTTGCTCTCGGCGAAGGCGAGACCGTCGACGCCGACCTGGATCTCGATGATGTCCTTCACGCCATTGCTCTGGCACTGATCGAACTCGGCCTTCTTCATGCGGCGCGAGGCGTCGGCAATGTCGGGATGCTGGGCGCCGACGCCGGCGCAGAACAGCTTCATGCCGCCGCCGGTGCCGGTCGATTCGATGATCGGCGACTTCATGCCGGGATTGCCCTGCACGAACAGTTCGGCGACCGCGGTGGCGAAGGGATAGACGGTGGAGGAACCGACTGCGCGGATCTGGTCACGGGTCGCGCCAGCGCCGCCGCCCGACTGGTCGCCGCAGCCGGCAAGCGAAAGAGCGGCCACAGCGGTCGCGGCGAAAAGGGCGAATTGCTTCACGGAAACCTCCAACTAACAGGCCGCGATTCGCAATGTCGCGCCCCTCAGGGAGGCGCCTAGCCGCGGACCATCGCGCCTTTGTGACAGTCAGATTGCATTTTCATGACATAGGGGCCGGATCGCGTCTTCGGCGTGAAATTTTCTTACGCCCTCGTCTTGGTCGCCGTGTCATCGGCCGGGGCGCCGGGCAGCAAGATGCTGACATTGGTGCCTTTTCCAAGGACGCTGGAAATATCCAGCCGGCCACGATGCCGTTCGACAATATGTTTGACGATGGCCAGGCCCAGACCCGTGCCGCCCATCGCCCGGCTGCGGCCCGAATCGACGCGATAGAATCGCTCGGTCAGGCGGGGGAGGTGATCGGGGCCGATGCCTTCGCCTTCGTCCGCCACGGACAGGCGCACCATGCCGCTGGGCCCTTCACTCAGGGTGACATGGATCGGCGTGCCGGGGCGGCCATATTTGACCGAATTGCCGACGAGATTGTGGATGAGCTGGGACAATTGGGCGCGGTCGCCCTGGATCGCCGGCAGGCCGGGCGTGATCTCCATCTCCACCTCGCGGCCGCGATCGCCATTGCTGGTGCGGAACACGCCGACCACTTCGGCGGTCAGTTCCGACAGGTCGACGGCGGCTTCGGGCAGGCGATATTTCTCCGCCTCGATCCGGCTCAATGAGATGAGATCGTCGATCAGCCGCTGCATCCGGCGCGCTTCGCCGTCCATGATCTTGAGGAAGCGCTTGCGGGTTTCGACATCCTTGCCCAGTTCCGGGTCGGCCAGCGTCTCGATGAAGCCCAATATGCCGGCCAGCGGGGTGCGCAGTTCATGGCTGGCATTGGCGACGAAATCGACGCGCATCCGCTCGGCCGCGTAGGTGCCGCTATGGTCGACCAGATGGACGAGGCGGCGCATGTCGCCGACCGCCCCGACCGAAGCGATGCGCATCTGCCAGCGCTGTTCGCGGGTGCCCAGGCCCACCAGTTCGATCATCACCGGTTCGGCCAGTGGTGCAACGCTGGCCAGCCGCTCGGCGGCGGCGGGGTGGCGGATGGCGATGCGCGCATCCTCCCCCTCGATATGGCTGCCGAGCAGGCGTTTGGCGGCCTGGTTGGCATGGACGATGCGGCCCCGTTCGACCAGCATGAGCGGATCGGAAATGGCTTCCAGCAGGCCGGGAAAATCGGGATGGGCGAACAGGTCGGGCGCATCGAGCGCGATCGTCGGCACGTCGCGGCCGACCGGCACGCCTTCGGCCGTGATGACCAGCACGATCAGGCCGGCGAGTACCGGCAGCGCGATGGCGAGCGGTGATCCGCCGAGAATCAGCGCGCCACCGGTACCGAGTAGAAGCACGGCCAGCGAGGCTGTAATCTGAGAAATTGTCAGTCGATTCATGGTTACCGTGCTGGATTTTGCGCGCATTTGCTGCGATGGCTACAGAGAATAGCGCCCAATATTTACGCTTTGGCAAGCGCGATAGCGGAACATTGTGACATGAGCGAGCCCATCCCCGGACCGGAAAGCGTGCAGCCTGAAAAGGCGGCAGCGGACGTATCTGCACCCGATCTGGCCGTCCCTTCGCGGCGCCAGTTGCTGATGGGCGGGGCCGTCGCGGCATCGGCGATCGTGTCGATCCGCCCGGCGCTGGCGAATACTGCCGCCTCGGTCCTCAACTGCACCATTCCGGTGCCCGATCCGTCGCGCTCGGGCAATTATATCGCGCCCAATGGCCAGATGGTGCCGGCGGGGACGCCGGGCGCCTATCCGGCGAGCGGGCGCACCTATACCGGCGAGCAGGTCAAGCAGGCGCTGCGCGGTCGGCCGCTGCCCGGCACCAGCTATGAGCAGAACCAGGCCTATCTGAACTATATTCGCCGCCTCCAGTCGGGGCAGAGCGGCTTTACCTGTTTCGCATCGCTGCAAATGCCGCGTTAAGCCCCAAAGCCGGGGTGAACTGAAAGAACCGATTACGGGTCGCCCGCGTTGACGGCGTCGAAGCATCGACATTTCCGTCGAGCGCAAGGGCGACACCATGTTCCATGCACGCCAGGTGGCGGCACATTCTCCATTCGCGGTCGTCTATCTCTATCGCCCCGGTGACGGGGGGCTTGACCGGGTCGCGATCCAGCTTGCCAATCATCTCCATCGGCGCGGCCTGCGGGTCGAATTGTGGCTGGCGCATCTGGACGGGCCGCTGGCCGGGATGATCGACCCGGCGCTGACGGTTCGCCGTGTCTGTGCGCCGCGCTGGGCCCGGCGACTGTCGATGATCGCGCAATTTCTGCCGCTGGCCGCGATGGTGCGGCGCCATCGGCCCGATGTCGTCTATTCGGCCGGCAACCAGAGCAACATGCTGGTCGCGGCCGCGACGCTGGGCACGCAGACCCGCGCGGTCGGCCGCATTTCCAACCCGATCGTCCGGCCAGGACAGCAGGGCCTGTCCGCCTGGGCGCGCAAGACGCGGTTTCGCGCGATTGCCAGGGCCTGCAGCATGACCATCGTCATGGGCGAGACCGATCGGCAATTGCTGGCCGAGGAAGGGCCGTTGGGCGGTCGCGACGTGCGGCTGATGCCGCGTCCCACCGTCACCCGGCTGATGGAACAGGCCTGCAACGATCGCGGCACCGCCTGTTGCCCGCAGCGCCCGGCGCAATTGCTGATGGTCGGACGGCTGGCGCCTCAGAAGGATCAGGCGACCGCGCTGGCCGCGCTGGCGCAATTGCGGAATCGCGACTGGCGGCTGCGCATCGTCGGGCAGGGACCGCTGCGCGCCCAGCTGGAGGCGCAATGCGCGCGGCTGGGCCTGTCGGACCGGGTCGAGTTTCTGGGCTTCGTCGATTGTCCGCACCGCATGGCCAGCCTGTTTGCCGAAGCGGACCTGCTGTTGCAGCCGTCCTGCTGGGAAGGGCTGGCGGGCACGATGATCGAGGCGCTGGGCTGTGGCGCGGGCGTGGTGGCGACCGATTGCACCCGCAATATCCATCCGCTGCTGGCCGCCGCCGGCCAGCATCCGCCGGTGCCGGTCGGCCATGTCGATGGCTTTGCCCGTGCGATCGAATGGGCGCTGGCCCATCCCGCGCCGCCCGAGCAGCTGGCGCAGGCGGTGCGCGAGCATGGGCTGGACCGGGCGCTCGACACCTATATGCGCGCGCTGATGACGGTCGGCGCGCGCGAGCTGCCGGTCGGCGTGGCGCTGCAGGCCTTTCCCTGATGCGTTAGGCACTTGGCTACCCTTTTGGCTTTAGGGCAAGAGGGGAGCCATGGAGGTGCCGGACGCGTGGTCAGGGAAGAACTATATCGTCGCGAAGGGGCGGAGGCGATCATCGTTCGGCCGCTGGATGATATCGTCCTGCTCTATCATCGCCCGTCGGGCCAGACCCATATGGTGATCAGCCCGGTGCCCGAGATATTGGACGCCATGGCCGATGGCCTGCCGGCGAGCGCGGCGATGCTGCGCGATCGGCTGGCCCTGCTCTATGATCTGGGCGAGGGCGATGTGGTGGGCGAGATCGGCCAGCATCTCGCCTATCTCGACCGGATCGGGCTGGTGCGGCCGGCATGAGGCACAGCCTGACCCTGCGCATCGGCCCGGCGACCTTCCGCATCGGTTCCGCTTGGGCGCAGCCGATCGACCAGTTGAAGCGCCTCTATGCCGATTATCCCGATGTCGAGGGAGCCATCGCCGATTTCACCGTGCGCTTGCAGCCGACCAGCGCGATCCGGCGCTGGGTGCGACCGTCCATCTTCATCACCGGCGACCATGGCCTGGCCGATGCCGCGCCGATGAGCCTCGCCCATGGGCTGCTGGCGGCGGAAATGGGCATGAACCTGCAGATGGCGCTGGGCTGGCGCCGACATCTGCTGCTCCATGCGTCGAGCGTCGAGAAGGACGGCCGGGTGCTGGTGATGACCGGCGAGTCCGGATCGGGCAAGTCGACGCTGGCGGCGCAATTGGGCGAGCGTGGCTGGCGGCTGATGGGCGACGAGTTTGCGCTGCTTGATCTCGACAGCGGGGCGATATTGCCCTTTCCCCGGCTGGTGTCGCTCAAGAACAAGGCGATCGACGTGATCGCGGGCGAGGTGCCGACAGCGCGCATGGGGCCGCTGCTGGGCGCGACCGCCAAGGGCGACATTCGCCATATGGTGCCGCGCGCCGATGCTGTGGCGCGGATGGGCGAGGGCGGGATGCCGGCGCTGCTGCTGTTCCCGCGCTTCGGCTCCGGGCCGGCGGAACGGCCGGTGGGGCGGGGGGAAGTGTTCATGCGCCTGACCCAGGCATCGACCAATTATGTGGCGCTGGGCGAACCGGCCTTTGCTGCGCTGACGCGCTTTGTCGCGCAGGTACCGGCGCGGGCGATCGACTTCCCCTCGGGCGAGGCGGCGATCGCCATGGTCGACCGGCTGTGGAGCGACATCGCATGAGCGCGGCGCTGCTGGTCGGGGCCTTGCGCGATCCGGCGAAGACGGCGGCGCTGGATGCGGCCGGCTGGAACAGCCTGATCGCGATGGCGCGGGCGGAGCGGCTGATCGGCACGCTCGCCTTCCGGCTGGAGGGGCAGGCTGTGCCCGATGCGGTACGGCCGATCCTGACGGATGCCAAGGCTGATGCGGCACGCGAGGCGCGCCAGGCGATCTGGGAGGCGGACCGGGCGCGGGCGGCGCTGGCGCCGATCGGCCTGCCGGTGATCCTGCTCAAGGGGACGGCTTATGCGGCGGCGGGCCTGCCGGCGGGGCGGGGGCGCTTCATCGGCGATCTCGACATATTGGTGCCGCGCGACCGGATCGATGCGGCGGCCGATGCGCTGGTTGCGGCCGGTTGGGAATGGGTCAAGGAAGACCCCTATGACGACGCCTATTATCGGCAGTGGATGCATGAACTGCCGCCGATGATCCACACCGAGCGCGACCGCATGATCGACGTGCATCATACCGTGCTGCCGCTGACGGCGCGGCCGACGCCGGATGCGGCCGGGATGATGGCGGACGCAGTCCTGATAACCGATGGATTATATATGCTGTCGGCTGAGGATCGGGTCTGTCATGCGGCAGCGCATCTGCTGGCGGACGGCGATTTGCAGGGCGGCCTGCGCAACCTGTGGGATATTCATTGCCTTTGTGAGGAATCGTCGGAACGACAGGATGATTTTTATCTCTGTCTCTTCGAGAAGGCGGCGCATCACCAATTGACCGCAGCAGTTTGGCGCGCGTTACGCCTCTCTCGTCATCTCTTCGATACCGAGGTCAAAGCCTATCGAGCGCCTATAGAGGTCGATTATAAATTGCGTTGGAGCGACCGAGCTTTCATCAGCCGGTTGCTGGCGCGCAACGGCTGGGGGCAGGAGACGCGCAAAGCGCTGGTCTTCGCCTTTTTCGTGCGATCCCACTGGCTGCGGATGCCGCCGCTGATGCTGGCGCGCCATCTGCTGACCAAATGGCGCAAGGGGCATCGGCCCCACTAGATCAGCGGCTGGCCAGAACCGCCTCCAGCGCGAGGCCGGCCATATCGGCAATGGCGAGCAATCGCTCGATCGGCTTGCCGTCACGGGCATCGGACGACAGGCCTGACATGATAGCCACCATATAATCGGCGACCGGCAGCGCCTGGTCGGGATGGTCGGGGGCCAGATAATCCCGGACCCGGTCGACGCTCCTGTCCTTCCAGCAACGCGCCTGTGCGGCGGCGGTCGCGTCGGCGCCGCGCGCGGCCTCCAGCACCATGCAGCCCGGCGCGGCCGGATCGGTGGCATAGATGCGGGCGGCGGTGCGCAGCAGTTCGGTAAGCGCGGCAGCCGGCGGCCTGCCGGGCGCCAATATCTCGTCCACCGGCAGGGCATTGCGGGCGTAGCGCGCCAGCACCCGGTCGAACAGGGCCGCCTTGTCACCGAAAGCGGCATAGAGGCTGGGCGGATTGATCCCCATCGCCTGCGCCAGCGCGGCAACGCCGACACCATCATAGCCATGTTGATGAAACAGTGCCTGCGCCGCAGAAAGGGCGGCGTCCTCGTCGAAGGAACGTGGGCGGCCCCGGCTCTTGGCTTTTTCTTTAATGGTCATTACAAAAATCCTTGACGGGCGCGATCGGTGATTTATATAGCGGTCATTACAAATTTAGCAAGGAATTGTCCCATGACCGATTTCACTGCCAAGAAAGTCCTCGTCCTCGGCGGCAGCCGGGGTATCGGTGCCGCGATCGTGCGGCGCTTCGCCGGGGACGGCGCCGATGTTGCCTTCACCTATGCCGGGTCGCAGGACGCTGCCACCGCGCTTGCTGCCGATGTCGGCGCCCGTGCCATCCGCTCCGATGCGGCCGATCGCCAGGCGGTGATCGACGTGGTGGCGGGCGAGGGCGCGCTCGACGTGCTGGTCGTCAATGCCGGCACGCTGGTGCTGGGCGATCCGTTGACGCTGGACGCCGATGCGGTCGACCGGATGATCGATATCAATGTCCGCGCGCCCTATCATGCGGCGGTCGAGGCGGCGCGGCAGATGAACGATGGCGGACGGATAATCGTCATCGGTTCGGTCAATGGCGATCGCATGCCGTTCGAGGGCGGCGCGGCCTATGCGCTGACCAAGTCGGCGCTGCAGGGCATGGCCCGTGGCCTGGCCCGCGACTTCGGCGCGCGCGGCATCACCGTCAACATCATCCAGCCCGGCCCGACCAATACCGACATGAACCCGGCCGATGGCCCGATGAGCGCCACCATGCACGGCTTCATGGCGATCAAGCGCCATGCCACGAGTGAGGAAATTGCCGGGCTGGCCGCCTATCTGGCGGGGCCGGAAGCCGGCATCATCACCGGTGCCATGCACACGATCGACGGCGGCTTCGGCGCCTGATCGTCCGCTCGGGAGGGGCGGCTGAACGGCCGCCCCATCCTGTTGCGCCGCCTCTTTTCTTCGCGGCGCGCGATGCTATGATGAGCGCCAACGGGCCGTGCGGGCGCCCGTTCAGGCGATGATCGTCCAAGTTCCGCTCCATAGGCCGCGCCTGCGGCAGGAGCCGATGACGATGACGACACTGGATGATGGTCCGCCGCCGATCCGCCTGTTCCCGCTATTCCTGAAATTCCTGCGCTTTGGCTGCCTGGCCTTTGGCGGGCCGGTCGCGCAGATCGCGATGCTACGCCAGACCCTGGTCGAGGAGGAGCGCTGGCTGTCCGGGCCGCGCTTTAACCGCCTGTTGGCGGTGATGCAGATATTGCCGGGTCCCGAAGCCCATGAACTATGCGTCCATATGGGCATGATGGCGCGCGGCCGGATCGGCGGGCTGCTGGCGGGGCTGGGCTTCATGCTGCCCGGTCTGCTGCTGATGCTGGTCGCCGCCTGGCTTTATCGCGACTGGATTGCCGGCGCGGGCTGGGCGCTGCCGGTGCTGTTCGGCATCCAGCTGGTGGTGCTGGCGATCATCGCGCGCGCGGTGCAGCGGATCGGCGGCCATGTGCTGGAGGACCGGTTGCTCTGGGCGCTGGCGATCGGCGCCTCTGCCGCGACGCTGCTGGGCACCCCTTTCTGGATTCCGCTGCTGGCGGCGGGGCTGGTCTATGCTTTTCGGGCGCGGCCCATGGTCATTGGCGTGGTGCTGGTCGGGGCGGTCTTGTTGGCGCTGTTGCTGCACAAAGGAACAGTGGCGGTTGCGCCGATCCCGACGGTGGCTGGTGCAGCGCGGCCCGACATGCTGCTGCTGTTCATTGCAGGGCTGAAGGGCGGGCTGCTCACCTTTGGCGGCGCCTATACCGCCATTCCCTATGTGCGCGGCGATACGGTCGGGCGCGGCTGGCTGTCGGACGGGCTGTTCCTCGACGGGGTGGCGCTGGCCGGCATATTGCCGGCGCCCTTGGTCATCTTCGCGACCTTTGCCGGCTATATGGCCGGTGGGCTGGGCGGCGCGCTGGCGATCACGGCGGGCATGTTCCTGCCAGCCTTCGCCTTTTCCCTGATCTTCTATGAGCGGCTGGAGGCGCTGGTCGAAAATCCGGAGCTCCACCATCTGCTGGCCGGGGTCGCAGCGGCCGTGGTCGGGGTGATCGCGGCAACGCTGGTGCAACTGGGCTGGGCGGCGGCGATGCGGGCGGACCGGCTCTGGGCGGCGGGCCTGATCCTGCTGGTCGGTGCGCTCTGTGCCTGGCGGATCAAGGGGCGCTGGAGCATGCCGGCGATCATCGCGCTGGGCGGTGGCGCGGGCTGGCTGCTGCAGCCCTGACAGGGCCGTCATGCAACGGTTCATCGCAGCTTAAGCACGGGAGGCGGAAGGGCGGCCTTTCCGCCTTTCTTCCCGGACATAAGCGTGATGCCGTCGATCGAAACCTCCTGGCCTCTGGCTGAGCCTGTTGCCGCGCAGACGGCGCGTCCGGTGCCGATCGTCACGCGGCCATTGGCGATCCGGCGGCATTTTCTGGCGGCGCTGGGCGGGAGCATGCTGCTGCTCGCCCTGCTGCTGGACATGGCTGACCTGCGCATCGATTTCTGGCAGCTGAGCAGCATCGCCTATGGCGCGGCGGCGGCGCTGTTGCTGGTGCTGCGCTTCGGTCTGCCGCGCAGCGGCTGGCGCCATGCCGGGGTGGTGGCGCCATTTGCCACCTATGTCGGCCTGTTCACGCTGATCTCGGTCATGGGCGCGGCGGCCAGCTATCCCGTGGCGGCGCTGACCCATGGCTATGCCGATGCGACCTTGCAGCGGATCGACGAAGCGCTGGGGTTCGACTGGCTCTATTGGTATCGGCTGACGGCGTCGCACCGGACACTCCAGTTCCTGGAAACGGCCGCCTATCGCAGCATCTATGTGACGCCGGCGCTGCTGCTATGGTGCATGGCGCGGGCGGGCGAGCAGGAACGGGCCTGGCGCTTCATCGCCACCTTCTGGCTGGCGGCGGTCATCACCCTGATCCTGTTCAGCCTGATGCCGGCGGTGGGGCCATTCTCCTATCTGTGGCACGAACCGATCCGCTACATGCCCGAAAGCGAACTGTGGCAGCAGGGGCTGATCCCGGCGCTGCGGACGCATGCGGTCCATGCCATCGATCTGGGGCAGTTGCGCGGCATCGTGTCGGCGCCCAGCTTCCATACCGCGGCGGCGGTTCTGTATATTGCGGCGGGCTGGCGGATCGCGGCGCTGCGCTGGCCGATCGTCGCGCTCAACGCGGCGATGCTGCTATCGACCCCGGTCGAGGGCACCCATTATCTGGTCGACATGATCCTGGGGCTGGGCGTGGCGCTGACCGCGCTGGCGCTGATGGAGGTCCATCGGCGCCGCTGCGCGGTCAGCGTATAAGCTCAATCCTTCTTCAGGATATCCATGGCGAGGACGGTCATCGCCTCGCTGGCGGTGGCGATGACCTTGTCGGCCTCCGGCGCCCAGAACGGGCTGTGCAGCGAGGGCAGGGTGATTTGGCCAGCCTCGGCCGCCGCCATCTTGTCCGCCGGCACGCCGCCGACCCAGAAGATGAAGCTGTTGATCGACTTGTCGGCGCGGTAGAAGCGGCCGAAATCCTCGCCGCCCATCACCGCCGGGGTCTTGACCACGCGGCCCTCGGCGAAATGCCCCTTGAGCAGCGCGCCCATCTGTTCGGCAAATTCGGGCGGGTTGTAGGTGGACGGAGTGAACTCGTCCTTGACGCTGATCACCGGCATCTTGTCGTCGGGCACGCCCGCCGCAATCGCCTCGCCACGGGCGATCCGCTCGATCCCCTTGATCAGCTTGGCGCGGGTCTCGTCCGAATAGCTGCGCACGGTCAACAGCAGCAGCGCCTGGTCGGGGATGATGTTGTGCTTGGCGCCGGCCTGGAAGCTGCCAACGGTGACGACGGCGGGATCCTGCGGATCCTGTTCGCGGCTGATCAAGGTCTGCAGCGAGGTGACGATCCGTGAACCCAGGACGATCGGGTCCTTGGTCGTCTGCGGATAGGCACCATGGCCGCCCAGCCCCTTCACGACGATATCGACGCTGTCGACATTGGCGAGGGCATAGCCCGGCGTATAGCCGACGACGCCGGCCTGGAGATTGGCGGCGTCATGGAAGGCGATGGCATGGGTCGGGCGCGGGAAGCGGGTGTAGAGCCCGTCCTCCAGCATGTCGCGGGCGCCCTTGCCCACTTCCTCGGCCGGCTGGAGGATCATCACCAGCGTGCCCTTCCACTTGTCCTTCTGGCTGGACAGCAGCTTGGCGGTCTCGATGAAGGCGGTCATGTGGGTGTCATGGCCGCAGGCGTGCATCACGCCGGTTTCGACCCCCTCGGGCGTCTTGGTGCGGACCTTGGACGCGAAGTCGAGGCCGGTCTGCTCGACCACCGGCAGGCCGTCCATGTCGGCGCGGATGAGGAGGACGGGGCCTGAGCCATTCTTCATCACCGCGACGACGCCGGTGCCGCCGACCTTCTCGGTCACGTCGAACTTCATCGCTTTCAGGCGCTTCGCCAGCTTGGCGGCGGTGTTCACCTCCTGCAGCGAGAGTTCGGGATTGGCGTGCAGGTCGCGATAGAGGGTCATCAGCCCCTCCATGTCCCTGGCGATCAGGCCGGGCAGTTCGCTCTGCGGCGTGGGGGTAGGCTGGACCATGGCCGGCTGAGCCGGCGGCGGCGCAGTCGGGGTTTGGGCGACGGCGATGGACGAAAAGCTGACAGCGGCCAGAAAGGCCGTGAGCGCGTGGCGCATATGATTGAATCTCCCTTGCTGGGCAGGAGCATAAGGGGATTTTACGGGCGTTAAAGGGGATTGTTGCGATGGCGAGGCATGCCTGTGAAGCCTTCGAATGATTGGCAATCTTTGCCAATTTGCGATAGGATAGGGCAGGAGCAACCTATGGCGACA
Source organism: Sphingobium sp. BHU LFT2 (assembly GCF_018604485.1). NCBI lineage: Bacteria > Pseudomonadati > Pseudomonadota > Alphaproteobacteria > Sphingomonadales > Sphingobiaceae > Sphingobium > Sphingobium sp. BHU LFT2. The sequence continues at coordinate 35,136 of NZ_JAFCGW010000012.1, read as the reverse complement.
ATGAATATTTCTCTGCCCGATCCGATGAAGAACTGGGTCGACGCACAGACGGCAACCGGCCGTTACAGCAATGCGAGCGATTATGTGCGTGACCTGATCCGGCGCGATCAGGAGCGGCTGGCGAAGGTCGCCCATATGCAGATGCTGGTCGATGAAGCGCGGCAGGGCGGGATCAGCGACGAGACGATGGAGGATATCCGCGTGCGGGCGCTGCATCAGGCCGGGTTGAAGCGCTAATATGGCGCGCTATCGTCTGACCCGCGCGGCGTCGGACGATATCGCAGCGATCTTCATCGACGGGATCGAACGGTTTGGGCTGGTGCAGGCCGATCTCTATCATGCCGGGTTGGCGGCGGCTTTCGACCTGATTGCCGAATATCCTTTTGCAGTGCGACTGCGGGAGGAGATCATGCCGCCGGTACGGGTGCGCCACTATCGGGCGCATCTGATTCTTTATGATCTGGTCGAGGATAGCCGGCCCCTCATCCTGCGGGTCCGCCATGGTCGGGAAGACTGGCAGGCGCGGGAGGAAGGGCCGGATCGTTAGCGTGGATCAGCGGGCGTTGATGAACGCCCGGATATCTGCGCTCAACTTGCGCAGGTCGTCGGGGCGGACATACATCATGTGGCCGGCATCATAATAATGATACTGGATCCGCGCGGGATCGAAGCCGGTGCGGCTCATCGCATATTCCGCGCCGAAGAAGGGCGTGGCGAAATCATACCAGCCCTGGCCTACGAATACCTTGAGGCCGCTATTCTCGCGCAAAGCCTTGCTGAGATAGGGGGCGACGCTGGCGTAAACTTCGCTGTCGCGGCCGCGCTGGCCCTGCAGCTTCCAGTCCCAGCCGCTGACCCCGCCGATCGTCACATAGCTGCGGTCGGTCTTGTACTTCAGCTCGTCGCGGGCATAGCTGTTCATCGCCGCGGTATAGGCGCCGTCGATCGCGTAGAAGCTGGGGTCATTGTCCGGCTCTTCGCCGGCCGCATCATAATCCTTGCCGGTATAGCGGGTGTCGAGGCGACCGATGGAGACGCCCCGATCGCGCAGCAATTCCTTGTAGAAACGGCCCGGCGAAATGCGCAGTTCTGCATGGTCGACAAACTGCTCCGACAGGCCGGTGAGGCGGGCCAGTTCGGCACGGACGCTGGCGCGTTCCTGATCCGACAGTTGGTTGCCCTTCAGCAGCGCGGCGGCATAGGGGCCGATCGCGAAGGCGCGGGCCTGCTGCGCGGCTTCGGCCACGGTGGCGGGCGGATTGCCCATCTTCTTGTGATACCAGGCGGTCGTCGCCATCGAGGGGAGGTTGAGGATATAGGGCATTTCATTGCCCTGCACCTCGGCCGAGGCACCGAAGTCGAGGATCGACGAGATCAGGATGATGCCGTTGACCGCGACGTCGTTATAGCTGCCCTCCAGCTCGTTGATGAGGGCCACCGAACGGGTGGTGCCATAGCTTTCGCCGCCGATATATTTGGGCGAGGACCAGCGGCCATTTTCATTGAGCCACAGGCGAATATACTCGGCGATCGACTTGGCGTCGGCCGACACCCCCCAATAATCCTTGGGATCCTTCTTGCCGATGGCATGAGAAAAGCCGGTGCCGACCGGATCGATGAAGACGAGGTCGGTGACGTCGAGCAGTGATTCCGCATTGTCGACCAGCGGATAGGGCGGGGCGCCGTCATCCTGTGCATCGGGCAGCACCACGCGCTTGGGGCCGAAGGCGCCCATGTGCAGCCAGAGCGAGCCCGAGCCGGGGCCGCCATTATAGAGGAAGGTGATCGGGCGCTTCTTGTCGCCGCCATCCTTGACATAGGCGGTGGCATAGATCGCCGCGAGCGGCTTGCCATCCTTGTCCTTCAGATAGGTTTCGCCGGTGGTCGCGGTGTAGCTGATCGCCTTGCCGCCGAACACGCCCTTATGATGGGTGACCGAGACATTGGGGGCGGGCACGCCAGCTTCGGCGGCCGGTGCCTCATCCTTCTTCTTGTCCCCGTCCTGGGCCTGGACGGCCATGGGCATGATGGCCAGCGCGAGCGCGGCCAGCGAAATCGTCAAACGCATTAAGGATGCTCCCCTTTCTTTTGTGGCGCATGCGCTAGCCCAGAGCGGGCGACGCGGGAAGGGGGCTCAGCGGGGCAGTTGTCGCTTTGGCGCGCTTTCGGGCAGGCGCCATAGCACCGGCAATACGCCCAGCGCGACGATCGCGATCAGCCAGCCGGGGGCCGATGCCCATCCGCTGGCCTGCGTCAGTTGGTGCGACAGATAGGGCGTAAGGCCGCCGAACAGGGCCGTCGCACTGGTGGCGCCAAAGGCGAGGCCGCTCAGCCGCCCTTCGCCGGGAAATTGCTCGGCCGTGGTCACGGCGCCGACCGCGCTCACCGCCCCGCCCAGTGCCGCCAGCAGGATCGCGCCGACCAGCGCGCCGCCCAATGCGCTGCCCTGGGCCATCAGGGCAAAGAGCAAGGCCGGCAGCGCCACGCCGGCCAGCGCCAGCGCGACCAGCACCGGCCGCCGCCCGATCCGGTCGGACAAGGCCCCGACCAGCGGCGTCACCAGGATCACAACGAGCGCCGCCAGCGTTGAGAGTGTCAGCGCATCGGCCTCGCCCATGCGGCCGGTGCCGATCAGGAAGCTCGGCACATAGACGATGCCGACATAATAGGTGATCGACCCCAGCGCCGAAATGGCAAAGCCGCGGCCGATCGCCGGCCGATAGGCGCGCAGGCTGAGGCGCAGGGGCTGGGCCGGGATGCTTCCACGGGCGCGCTGCGCCAGGAAATCGGGCGATTCCTCGATCCGCGACCGCGCTAGCAGGATGAGCGCCGCAAGTCCCGCGCCAACCAGAAAGGGAATGCGCCAGCCCCAGTCGGCCAGCGCCGCCTCGTCCAGCAGTGCCACGGTCAGGGCGGACAGCGCCACTGCCAGCAGCCCGCCGACCTCGCTCGCCGCCGACGCCAGGGATGTGATGAGGCCCCGTCGGCCCGGCGGTGCCCCTTCCAGCAGATAGGCAACGACGCCGGTATATTCGCCCCCGACCGAGAAGGCCATGACACAGCGCAGCGCCAGCAGCAGCCAGCCGGCCATCGCTCCGGCCTGGGCCTGGGTCGGCAGCAGCGCGGTCGCCAGCATCGCCGCGCTCATCAGCGCCATCGACAGCAACATGGTCGGCCGCCTGCCATGGCGATCGCCGATATGGCCAAAGAATATCGCCCCTAATGGCCGCATCAGATAGGCGAGGGCAAAGCCCGCCAGCACATGGCCCACGCCCGCCGCGCCGCCGCCATAGAAGATGCGCGACAACAAGGTGGCGAGATAGAGATAGAGGGTGAAGTCATACCATTCGACGATGGTCGACAGCCCGGCAATCACCAGCGATCGCTTCGAAAGGCCGGACGGCTGCCCCATCGGTGGCGTTTCCTCATCCATCAGAGCCTCCCCCCAATCCGTTCGCTTCGAGCTTGTCGAGAAGCGGCAAGCGCCGACCTTCATGCCCCGCTTCACCCCGTTTCTCGACAAGCTCGAAACGAACGGAGACAGGTAAGCGCGCCACTCCCTAACCATCGGCAAAGCCGAACGGCGCCCGCGTCCGCCGATAATCGTCGGGCAGCATGTCGCGGCCGATCGGCGGGGCGGACCGGGCCATGCACTGGCTGCGGTGGCACAGGCGACAGGTAACGCCGATCGGCGTCGGCGCGGGGGCCGGCGCATCCTGGCTATAGACCAGCCGATGGGCATGGTCGGCCGCGCAGCACAGTGCGATCGCCCGCTCCACCTTCGCCGCCCCCCAACTGCCGCCGCCGGCGGTCACGGTGCGCGCGATCGAGAAGAAGCGCTGGCCGTCGGGCAGTTCCAGCCATTGCGTCACCACCTCGCGCGGCGTCTCGAATACGCGATGCACCGACCAGAGCGGGCAGGAACCGCCATGGCGGGCAAAGGGAAAGCCGGCCCCGTCCAGCCGCTTGGACACATTGCCTGCCTGGTCGACCCGCAGGAAGAAGAAGGGGACGCGTTCCTGCCCCGGCTTCTGCAACGTCGTCAGCCGGTGCGCCGCCTGCTCGAAGCTGACGCCGAACTGCCGGGCCAGCGCCTCGACATCATAGCGCTTCGCCTCCACCGCCTTGGCGAAGGCGGTATAGGGCATCAATATCGCCGCCGCGCCATAGCCGGCCAATGCCCGCCGGGCGAGCCGCCGCCCGCTCTCGCTGGCGAACTGTCCGTCCTTCAGCAGCGCGTCGAAGCCCTTGCGCATCTCCAGATAGGCGATCTGCAACGCCAGTTGAAAGGCAGAACTCGCCCCGTCCAGCGCATCGTCCAGCAGCACCGCGTCACGATGCCGGTCCAGCCGCCGCATCGATCCTGCCATCACGTCCGACGGCAATCGCCGCACCCGCAAATTGTGCCGCGCCTTGAGCCAGCCGGCCAGGCCACCCTCTGCCTCCGCTTCCGCCGCCAGCTTCTCGGCCGCATCGTCTAGCAGAGGGAAGCTGTTGCGCCGCGCGGCGACGAAGCGCCGGGCCTCGGCCACCGGATCGGCAACATCCTCCTGGGGTTCCGCATCCGCCCCCCTGTCGGCGAGCGCCAGATGTTCCTCGCGATAGCTGGTATAGAGCCGCAGCAAAGCCTCGGTAATACCCGGATAATTGACCGCGACATCGCCGGTTGCCAGTTGCGGCAGGTCGATATCGGCGAACATCGGGTCTTTCAGCACCGCCTGCAGCCGCGCCGTCTGTTCCGCGCCGCCGTCGCCCGCCACTTCGGCCATGTCCAGCTTGTAGGTGCGCGCCAGTCGCAGCAGCATGTCGGCGGTCAGCGGCCGCTGGTTGCGCTCCAGCAGTGCGACATAGGAGGCGCTGATCTCCAGATCATTGGCCATGTCTGCCTGGGTCAGGCCCAGCTCGCGTCGCAGCCGCCGCAATCGCGGCCCCATATAGACGGGACGATCCTTGGCCATGACACGACTCCTGTACGCTCTTTACAACTTTACAGCAGATTTTTGTAAAGATCGACAACTGGACTTTGGCAGGGGTGCCGCACCCCATTTCCTGTGTCTACTTCGCTGTCATTCTTTCTTGCAGCTCACCCCAAGGGAATGACGACATGACCTATCAAAGTGAAATCGCGAAGGCCGACACGCTGATCGGTGGCCAGGGCCATTGGGACGGCATTGCCCCTGAATCCGTCGCCCGCATGCGCCTGCAGAACCGGTTCCAGAGCGGCCTCGACATCGCCCGCTACACCGCGAAGATCATGCGCGCCGACATGGCCGCCTATGATGCCGATCCGGCCAACTACACACAGTCGCTGGGCTGCTGGCACGGCTTCATCGGCCAGCAGAAGATGATCTCCATCAAGAAGCATTTCGGCACCACCAAGGGCCGCTACCTCTATCTTTCGGGTTGGATGGTCGCGGCGCTGCGCAGCGAGTTCGGCCCGCTGCCTGACCAGTCGATGCATGAAAAGACCAGCGTCCCGGCGCTGATCGAGGAACTCTACACCTTCCTGCGCCAGGCCGACGCCCGCGAGCTGGGCGGCCTGTTCCGCGATCTCGACAAGGCCCGCGCGGAAGGCGATGAGGTCCGCGCCGCGAAGTTGCAGCAGCAGATCGACAATTACGAAACCCATATCGTGCCGATCGTTGCCGACATCGACGCCGGCTTCGGCAATGCGGAGGCGACCTATCTGCTCGCCAAGAAGTTCATCGAGGCCGGCGCCTGCTGCATCCAGATCGAGAACCAGGTCTCGGATGAAAAACAGTGCGGCCATCAGGACGGCAAGGTCACGGTCCCGCACGAAGACTTCCTCGCGAAGATCCGGGCGGTCCGCTACGCCTTCCTAGAACTCGGGATCGACGACGGCGTGATCGTCGCGCGCACCGACTCGCTGGGCGCGGGCCTCACCAAGCAGATCGCCTTCACCCGGCAAGCGGGCGATATCGGCGACCTCTATAATGGCTTCCTCGATTGCGACCCGGTCGATGCCGGCGCGATCGGCCATGGTGACGTCCTCATCAGCCGCGACGGCCAGTTGCTCAAGCCCAAGCGCCTGCCGTCGAATCTCTACCAGTTCCGCGCCGGCACCGGCGAGGATCGCTGCGTCCTCGACTGCATCACCGCGCTCCAGAACGGCGCCGACCTGCTGTGGATCGAAACCGAAAAGCCGCATATCGGCCAGATCGGCGGGATGGTCAGCCGCATCTGCGAGGTGATCCCCAATGCCAAGCTGGTCTATAACAATTCGCCCAGCTTCAACTGGACGCTGAACTTCCGTCAGCAGGTGTTCGACGTCTGGGAGAAGGAAGGTCGCGACCTTGCCGCCTATGACCGGGCCAGGTTGATGAGCGCGGACTATGACGCCACCGACCTCGGCATCGAGGCGGACGAACGCATCCGGACCTTCCAGAAGGATGCGGCAGCGCAGGCGGGCATCTTCCACCACCTCATCACCCTGCCGACCTATCACACCGCCGCGCTCAGCACCGACAATCTCGCGAAGGAATATTTCGGCGAGGCCGGCATGCTGGGCTACGTCAAGGGCGTTCAGCGGCAGGAAATCCGCCAGGGCATCGCCTGCGTGAAGCACCAGAATATGGCCGGCTCCGACATTGGCGACGACCATAAGGAATATTTCGCCGGCGAAGCCGCGCTCAAGGCCGGCGGCGCCCACAACACGATGAACCAGTTTGCGGCCTAAACCCTATCCCCGTCATCCCCGCGAAGGCGGGGATCCATCTCCCGACCTCGCGTCAGGAACCGGCGTTGGGAGATGGGTTCCCGCTTCCGCGGGAACGACGAAATAGAATCTGCCGCAGGCGCCCCATCTTCCCGGCGATATCCCGATGCTTGTCGGGAAGATGGGTTCCGCTAGCGTAACAAGCATGGAAGATTAGGGTTTCGCGGCCGGGGCCGTGAAGACAGCCAGTTCGCGGGGAATTCGACACTCCCTTCGCGATTTGGGTGGAAGGACCCTCGACGGCCCGGTGGCGCACCACCGGGCCGTTTTTTGCATATTGGTTTTAGGCGATCCCCGCCCGCTGGCGCACCGCCTGCTTCAATATGTCGAGCGGCATCGCGCCCAGCGTGAGCACCTCATGGAACTGCTTGAGGTCGAACTTGTCCCCCTGCGCCGTCTTCACTTCCTCGCGCAGGTCGTTCCACACGGTGTGACCGATCTTGTAGCTGCACGCCTGGCCCGGCCAGACGGTGTAGCGGTCGATCTCGCCCTGGCTGCGGCCGCGCGCGATGCCGGTGGTGGCGATGAGGTAATCGGTCGCCTTCTCGCGGCTCCAGCGCTTGGCGTGCATGCCACTGTCGACCACCAGCCGGGTGGCGCGGAACAGCAGCGACTGGAGATAGCCGACCTGGCCTAGCGGATCGCCCTTATACATGCCCATCTCGTCGGCGAGTTGCTCGGAATAGAGCGCCCAGCCTTCGGAATAGCCGCTGTAGAAGCCGCGGCGGCGGATCATCGGGATCGAATCCGATTCCAGCGCCACCGTCACCTGCAGATGGTGGCCCGGCACCGCCTCATGATGGGTCAGCGTGGCAAGGCCGAATTTCGGCCGGTCGAACGTGTCGCGCAGATTGATGAAATAGATGGCCGGCCGCGACCCGTCGAGCGAGGCATTCTGATAATAGCCGCCCGGCGCGCCCGCCTGGATCGTCACCGGTACGCGGCGCACCTCGACCGGCGCCTTGGGCACGGTGTTGAACGCCTCGCCCAGCCGCGCCTGCATCGCCTTGATCTGGCTGTTGAGCTGCGCCAGCAGCGCCTCGCGGCCCGGATCGGTATTGGGGTAGAGCTGGTCGGGGCGCTTGTTGAGCGCGACCAGACGGTCGCCGACCGTGCCCTGGCTCATCCCTTCGCCCTTCAGGATCGCGTCGATCCGCGACGAAATGCTGGCGACCTGATCCAGGCCCATCTGGTGGATTTCGTCGCCGGTCAGCCGGGTCGTGGTCGCGGCCTCGGCGGCGGCGGCATAGAAGGCCTCGCCATCGGGCAGGCGCCAGCAGCCGGCATCATGCACCGCCTTGGCCCGCAACTGCTGCACCAGCGCGCGCTGGCGATCGACGGCGGGGAAGACCTTTTCCGCGACGATCTTCTCGGCTTGCGCCGCGCGCTCGGGCGGCAGGCCGGCGGCGGCCAGCTTCTTGGCAAAGCTTGCCACCAGCACGGTCTGGGCGGCGGGCTGGTCGCGCAGCGCCGCCTGCATCTTCATCGTCGTGTCGAGAATATAGTCGGGCGCGAACACGCCCTTGGCCGCATCCGCCTTCTGCCGCTCCAGCTCGCCGTCCATGCTGACGGGGAAGGCTTCGAGCCGCGCCAGATAGGCGTCGGCATCGGCCGCGTCCTTCACCCGGTGCTGGCTGTCGAGGAAGTCGGGCGTCTCGCGATAGGAGCCGGTCAGCTGGCTGAGGATATAGGGCGCATAGCGGCCCGCCGTCTCGCCATAGGCGAAACGCTCGCCACCCACGGCGCGGTCGAGCTGATAGGCGACGACATCATAATCGAGCTGGCTCGCCGGGCTGAGCGCCGCGCGATCGAGACCGGCAAGCTGCTTCGCCTGCGTCTTGGTCCGGGCAAGGTCGCGCGCCGCGCCGGCGGCACTGGTGTCGCTGAGCTTGCCGCGCAGCGCCGCGCGGGCACCGGTGTCGAGGCCAAGGCGGGTCGCCTGTTCCGGGCTGTCGTCCAGCCGCTCATAGAAGAAGCCGTCCAGCATGGCGCGCAGGCGGGCATCCTGCGATCCCGGCTGCGCAAAGGCGCGCGGGGCGGATGCGGCCAGCGCCGTGGCGCCGCTGGTGGTGAGGAATTGGCGTCGGTTCACGAAATGCTCCCTGTTCTGGCCCTGGCACGAACGGTCGCCCGCCGCCGGGGTCGCCTTAGTGCCGCGCATGCAAGGGCTTGGCTATTATTTGTTTTGCCGCGATTTCTTAATCAACAATCGATGCCGATTGCTTGGAAATCGCTCCAGGGGCGAGGGGGAAATGACGCGACAGTTGAAAGTTCACACCGTCATGCGTCGTGATTTCGGGGCGATTTTGACTACAATGCGCCTGTGGCGCGCCCGCGAAGCGACAGTGAAGCGACATCGGGGGCACGCCGAAGCGACAGCGACGCGACAGTCAGGCGACAGCCGGGCGCCATTTATCGGCCGATCGGCCCCTTATGTCGGCGGTTCGGCGCGAGCGGATCGCTCAGGCGGGCGGCGTGGAGCGCCAGTGCATTGGCCCAGCAGCGGTCGAAGCCGGTGCCCGCGAGCCGATCGCGCAGCCGGTGCGCGCTGGAACGGGACATGCCGACCATCTGCGCGGCATGGCTGATATTGCCGGTTTCGAGCAGCGCGGCGAGCGGAGGAGGAAGAGGCTGGTTCATCCAACAGGATAGAACAGAAAAAGCCCTGTGTAGGAAAGAGCTGCGGCGGGAGGGAGAGATAGCTGTCGGTCTGGAAGCGACCATTTTGTGCCGTTCATCGTAGAGTTGGCCTAGCCCGAAAGCTGACATCGTAACGGTATGCGATTAGAACGGGGTATGGATATGATCGATCGAGATAAGTTTGGCCCGCCCGACGATACGCCCATCCTACCTTGGTTTGGCGGCGCATACACACACGGCTTTGTCGCCCTCCATCCATTTTTCACCGTAAAAGGGCTCGACCCGAAGACCTGCGAACACGGAACGCTTGTCCTTTCAGGCTCGGCGGCTCCTGCTGCACTTGGTTTGTTGGAGTGGGCGGACGAAGAGGCGGCTAATCGACGCGTTGGTAAGGAGATTAGTTTCGAAGGGGTCGATAGTGCGGCAAAGCGATATGGACGGCAGATCGGCTGGCGAACGATCTGTCAGCAGGCTGATTTCGCTAACCACTGCGATTTGGATCAGGCTTTGAGAACGAGCATCCGCGGCCTCAAGCATGGCTTTGCGGACGCCGCCAAATCAGAGCGTCTCACCATTTACTGCTCTCAGCATGGCATATTTCCGCCGAACGAGGGGCGTTTCGAACCGCTGATGCAAGCCAACCTCGCCGCAGTGTTTAGACGAGCCGGTTTTAGCCGGCTGATCGTGGGAGATGAATTTGGTGATGATGAACGCCTGGTCGACACTAGCTTGTTGGAACAAGGTGATTTGTGGGACGGCATGGCTGACCTTCCACAATATGGCGTGAAACGCCTGATTGCTCCCGATCACTCACTTCTAGCATGGGTCCACTGGGATAGCTTCTACACACTGCTTCTTGGGAAAGAAGAGGCGTTCCAAGGCCTAAAGATCGCCAGTTTGTTCGAGGGGTTTTGGTGTTCCGAAGCAACAGAGTCATCTTGGTTTAGACAGCCCTGCATCCCGCTTGTGGAATAGCTCGCGAAGTGACGAGCACATGTCCGCTTTCCAAACCGGTTGGCTAAAAGCCGCCGGTCCGCTTCCCACCCTTATTCGTCATTCCCGCGCAGGCGGGAATCCATCTCCTGACCTTGCATCTGGCCCCACGCTGGTGAGAAGGATACCCGTCTCCGCAGGTATGACGGCATAAAAATGACCGTCCCCTGATCCACCCGTTCGGGTTGCCCAGCAGATCGAAATCAGGGTGCCGAAAGCCGCCCAGCCGCAATCGATCAGAGGCGCTCATTCCTTCGCCCGCTGGCGGGAGAAGGATAGAAAGCCTTGCCGGCAAGGCCGGCCAGGCGAAGTTGGATGAGGGGCGCTTGTTCCGGAAGACCCTCACCCTACCACGCCTATGGCGCGGGCCCCTCCCTCTCCCGTGAATGGGAGAGGGTAAGCAACCGGTCCGCTTCCCACTTGCTCGTCAGGGGGGGCGAGCTTCCCCGTCCTGCCTGATAAGCTGAGCTTGTCAGACCCGTGGATCGTTCCGCCTGTCGGGCGGTTCCCCGATGCGCTAAGGGGACGCGCACCACGCACAGGGGAGATTGATCGATGGCCTATACGCTCATCACCGCCAACCGGAATTATTCGAGCTGGTCGCTGCGGCCCTGGCTGTTGATGAAGGGGCTGGGGATCGATTTCGTCGATCGGATCGAGCCCTTTGCCGCGCCGGTCAATTACAGCGCCTTTCGCAGCTTTTCGCCGACGGGGCAGGTGCCCGCGCTGATCGACGGTGATCGGACGGTGTGGGATTCGCTCGGCATCCTTCTTTATCTCGCCGACCGGCATGAGGGCGTCTGGCCCGCCGATGCCGATGCGCGCGCCTTTGCCCAGTGTGCGGTGGCGGAAATGCACAGCGGCTTTTCCGCGCTGCGGTCGACGTGCACGATGAATGTCGGGGTGCGGGTGGAGCTGAACCTGATCGAGCCGGCGCTGAACAAGGATATCGCCCGGCTGCGCGAACTCTGGGAGCAGGGACTGGCGCGCTTTGGCGGGCCCTATCTGGCCGGCGCGGAATTCAGCGCGCTCGACGCCTTCTATGCGCCGGTCGCCTTCCGGGTGCGCAGCTATGGCCTGGATGTCGGGCCGATCGCGCGCGGCTGGGTCGAAACCATGCTGGCCCATCCCGCGATGCGCGAATGGGAAGAGGCGGCGCTGGCCGAAACCTGGCGCGAGGAGGGGCATGAGGCGGAACTGGCGGCGGTCGGCCGCGTGGTCGAGGATTATCGCGCGGCGTAACATTATTGCTTCAGCCTTGCGAAAAACACACATTTTCCATCGCAAGGCCCGTTTCTCCCCCTTTCCCCTGGCGCCTTACGGGTCTAGGGGGAGGGGACCATGGTTAAGCCACGCACCCTCTATGAGAAGATCTGGGACGCGCATGTCGTTGAACGGCGTCCCGATGGAACCTGCCTGATCTATATCGATCGTCACCTCGTGCATGAAGTGACGAGCCCGCAGGCGTTCGAAGGCCTACGCCTCGCTGGACGCAAGGTGCGCCGGCCCGACCTGACCCTTGCGGTACCCGACCATAATCTGCCGACCACGCCGCGCCGAGACGCCGATGGCCATCGCATCCCGATCGCCGATCCGGAAAGCGCGCAGCAGCTCGCCGCGCTGGAACGCAATGCGCCCGAATTCGGCGTACGCCTGATCGGCGACGCGGACCCGGAACAGGGCATCGTCCATGTCGTCGGCCCGGAACAGGGCTTCACCTTGCCGGGCACTACCCTGGTCTGCGGCGACAGCCATACCAGCTCGCACGGCGCGCTGGGCGCGCTGGCCTTCGGCATCGGCACGTCCGAGGTCGAGCATGTGCTGGCGACCCAGACCCTGCTGCTGAAGCAGTCGAAGACCATGCAGGTCGTGGTCGAGGGTGAGCTGGGCTATGGCGTCACCCCCAAGGATGTGGCGCTGGCGATCTGTGGCACGATCGGCACCGCCGGCGGCACCGGCTATGTCATGGAATATCGCGGGTCGGTGTTCCGCGACATGTCGATCGAGGGCCGCCTGACCGTCGCCAACATGTCGATCGAGGCGGGCGCCCGGTCCGGCCTGTTCGCGCCGGACGAGAAGACCTTCGCCTATATCGAAGGCCGTCCGATGGCGCCCAGGGGCGCCGACTGGGATGCGGCCGTCGCCTGGTGGAAGACGCTGCACACCGATGAAGGCGCGGTGTTCGACAAGACGGTCGTGATCGACGCGGCCGACATCGTCCCCAACGTCACCTGGGGCACCAGTCCCGAGGATGTCGTGCCGGTGACCGGCGTGGTGCCGGATCCGGAAAGCTTCGCCGATGCGTCGAAGCGCGCCGCCGCGCAGAAGTCGCTCGACTATATGGGCCTGTCCGCCGGGCAGAAGATGGAAGATGTCGCGATCGAGCATGTCTTCATCGGCAGCTGCACCAACAGCCGGATCGAGGATCTGCGCGCCGCCGCCGGGCTGTTGAAGGGCCGGCATATCGCGGCCGGCATCAAGCATGCGATGGTCGTGCCGGGATCGGGCCTGGTCAAGCGCATGGCCGAGGCCGAGGGGCTGGATCGCATCTTCCTCGACGCCGGTTTCGAATGGCGCGAGCCGGGCTGTTCGGCATGCCTGGGCATGAATCCGGACAAGGTGCCGGCCGGCGAACGCTGCGCATCGACCAGCAACCGCAATTTCATGGGCCGTCAGGGTCCGGGATCGCGCACGCATCTGGTCTCGCCGGAAATGGCGGCGGCTGCCGCGCTGACCGGCCGGCTGACCGATGTGCGCGCATTGATGGGTGAAAAAGAGGGGATGGTCGCATGAAGAAGGTATTCTGGGTGCTGGCGCTGGGCGCGCTGGCCAGTGCGGCGATGGCCGCGACGCTGGGCCGCGCTGAGGACGGTCCCGCGGTGGAGGCGAAGCGGGCGCACTGATGGACAAGCTGACTACCGTTGACGGCCGGGCCTATCCGTTCGGGATGAAGAATGTCGACACCGACATCGTCATCCCGGCGCACTGGCTCAAGACGATTTCGCGCGCCGGCCTTGGCAAGGGCGCGTTCGAGGTGCTGCGCAAGGAACCGGGCAATGTCTTCGACGATCCCGAATATGCCGGCAGCCCGATCCTGATCGCGGGCGACAATTTCGGCTGCGGCTCCAGCCGTGAACATGCCGCCTGGGCGCTGGGCGACCTGGGCATCAAGGTGGTGATCGCGCCGAGCTTTTCCGACATCTTCTCGGGCAATGCGTTCAAGAATGGTATCTTGACCGTAGTGCTGCCGCAGGAGGCGATCGACCGGCTGATGGAAGTCGCCAAGACCGACCCGATCCATGTGGATCTGGAGCAGCAGAGCGTCACCACCCAATATCAGGATCGCTTCAGCTTCGAGATCGATCCGTTCCGCAAGCATTGCCTGCTGGGCGGCCTCGACGAGATCGGCCTGACCCTGGACGAGGCGGATGTGATCGACGCGTTCGAGGCGAAGGATGCGGCTTTGCGCCCCTGGCTGGTGCCGGCCGTTGCCTAAAGGCGCGGTTCCGCCTATCTCTGAACGCGACAGACGCATTTCAACAGGGCTTCACGCATGACCACTTTCGACGACCGCGAGCGCGCATTTGAAAATATGTTCGCGCACGACCAGGAGATGCAGTTCCGCATCCAGGCGCGCCGCAACCGCCTGCTGGGCGAATGGGCGGCCGCGAAGATGGGCCTGACCCCTGAGGAAACCGACGCCTATGCCAAGGCCGTCGTGCAGGCCGATTTCGAGGAAGCGGGCGACGAGGACGTCATCCGCAAGCTGCTGGGCGACATGACCCAGGCGGGCCTCGACATCGACGAAGGCGGCGTACGCACCGCGCTCGACGAGCAGGCGGTGATCGCCCGCCGCATGTTCATCGAAGCGCAGTAAGGCAGGTATCGCCATGCCGATGGCAGCAGACGATATTGCCGAGATGATCAAGACCGCGATCCCGGATGCGCAGGTCGAGATTACCGACCTTGCCGGCGACGGCGATCATTATGCGGCGAAGGTCGTGTCCGAAAGCTTCCGGGGCATGACCCGCGTGGCGCAGCAGCGCGCCGTCTATGCGGCGCTGGGCGGACGCATGGGCGGGGTGCTTCACGCCTTGCAACTGACCACCGCCGTTCCCAACTAACCGCCATAGCGACATATGCGTCCGCCGCGCGGCGACGCCAGACAAAGAATTGGACCCAGTGAAATGACCGACGCCGTGCAGCAGCGGATCGCCGACATCGTCAACGGCAATGACGTGGTGCTCTTCATGAAGGGCACGCCGCTCTTCCCCCAGTGTGGCTTTTCCAGCCGCGCGATCGCGATCCTGGAGCATCTGGGCGTCAATTACGAGACGGTCGACGTGCTGCAGGACCAGGCGGTCCGTCAGGGCATCAAGAGCTTCTCCGACTGGCCGACCATCCCCCAGCTTTATGTGAAGGGCGAATTTGTCGGCGGCAGCGACATCATGATGGAAATGTACGAGGCCGGCGAGCTTCAGCAGCTGATGACCGACAACGGCGTCGCTGCGGCGAACTGATCGCCGGCTCAGGGCGAAAGATCATGGGGCGGTCCGCTGGTCGGGCCGCCCTTTTTCTTGTCTGCAGTGCGTGCATATGAAGCCGGCCAGGGACGGTTCAATGTGCTGCAAGTCCGGCTGGCGATAAGGTCTGTGAAAGCTTCGGGAGCGGCCACCGGGTGGGGGATGCCTGCGGAGACCGTGCCGGCATCCCCCGGGTAGTTGAACGGTGGGTATGTGGGAAGAGAAGCATCCGGCGTGCCAGAAGTGGAAAGCCACCCATTCGTGCATGGTTCAAGGGTTAACGCCGCCAGTCGTCCGCTGTCGTTTGTAAGGTCGCCCGACACTTTCGTCGAAAAGCTATTTGGGCCGAGCCACTTTCCTGATTGACTACATTCGTAATCGATGCGACTACATCTGTAGTTGGAGAGTCGGAATAGGGTCGGGATCAGGCAGTGAGCGAGAAGATCAGCGAAGCGGAACTGGTGGTGATGGAAGCGCTGTGGGAACAGGCGCCGGCAACCGCCAATGACGTCGCCGATCGCGTCACCGCCGAACGTGACTGGAGCCTGCAGACGGTCAAGACCTTGCTGTCGCGGCTGATGGCCAAGGAGGTGATCGCCGCCGACCAGGATGGCCGCCGCTTCCTCTATCGCCCGCTGGTGGCGCGCGAGGATTATGTGGCGAGCGAGTCCGGCCGGCTGGTCAATCGCCTGTTCGGCGGTCGCATCTCTCCCCTGGTCGCCCAGCTGGCGAGCCAGGACCAGTTGAGCGCGGATGATATCGCGGAGCTTGAGGAAATCCTGAAGGGGTTGAAATCATGAGCGTCTGGATGGCCGAAACGCTGATCGCCACGACCCTGCTGATGGCGATGGTGATGATGTTGCGACGCCCGGTGGCGCGCTGGCTGGGGGCGGGGGCGGCCTATTGGCTGTGGCTGCTGCCGCTGGCCCGGATGCTGTTGCCAACGCTTCCGCGCGAGGTTGCCGCGCCTTCGCCGCTGCATAATGTCGTGGACCAGGCGGGCCTGCCGGCGCTGCTGGAGATTGCGCCATCGCCCGCGGCACAGGCCGCAGCGACGAGCATCCCCTGGCTGGAAATGGCGATTGGCCTGTGGGCGCTGGGCGTCGTCCTGTTCCTGGTCGTGCAGGCGATCGGCTATGCCCGGTTTCGTCGCGACATATTGGCCGGATCGACGCCGCTGGGCGAGGAAGGGCGCATCCACCTGATCACCAGTCCGCAGGCATCCGGGCCGCTCGCCTTCGGCATTTTCCGGCCCTATATTGTCCTGCCGGCCGATTTCGGGCTGCGCTATGACGCGCAGGAGCAGGATATGGCGATCGCCCATGAACGCGCCCATCATGAGCGCGGCGATCTGGCCGCCAACATGGTCGCGCTGCTGCTGCTGGCGCTGCACTGGTGCAATCCGGTCGCCTGGATCGCCTATCGCGCCTATCGCGCCGATCAGGAAACCGCATGCGACGCGCGCGTCCTCTCGCTCTACGGCCAGGATCAGGCCCACGCCTATGGCCGCGCCATATTGAAGGCCGCCGGTGGTCGCCAATTTGCCGGCGCCTGCCATCTCACCCGCATCACCACGCTCAAGGGGAGGCTGAAAATGCTTTCGAGCCATGAAACATCGTTGAAGCGCATCAGCTGGGGCATGGCCGCCGTCGCCATGGTCGTCGCCACGGGCCTGGCCCTCACCGCATCGGGCAGCCGCGCCGCGCAGCAGATGGCGGCGATCACCGACAAGGTCGATCAGGCCGATTTCGCCAGGCTGACCAACCTGGTGTCGCAGCCCGTATCGGCGCGGGAGACCCTGCCGCAGGCCGCGCCGGTTCCCGCCGCCGCGCCTATGCCGGCGGCAGCGCCTGCGCCGGTCGCCCATGCCGATCGCGTGCCGCCTGCAGCGCCCGTGCCGCCGGTTCCGGCCGCCGACATCGTGCCCCCGGTTCCGCCGGTCCCGCCCGTGCCGCCGGTGACGGTGCGCAGCGAGCCGGGACGGGTGATCGTCACCCATGCCAATGGCCGGGTCGAAACCCATCGCATCCCGACCGAGGCGGAGATTGCCCGCATGGTGCCGGTGGTCGACGTGCGCGAAGGCTGCGAGGGTGACAAGGTCACCAGCCATCGCGAATTTGTCGATGCCAATGGCCGCCGCAACATCCGGGTGCGCATCTGCGAGCGGGCGATCGAGGCGCAGGCCCGCAAGGCGGAGCGGATCGCCATGCTGAACGCCCGCGATGCAGAGCGCATGTCCCGCAATGCCGAACGGGCGGGGCGCAATGCCGCGCGCGCCGGGCTGACCGCCGCTCGTGCCCAGATCGCCGCCAGCCGCATGCCGGAAAGCGATCGGGCCGAGGCACTGCGCGACATCGACCAGGAACTGGCCGACCTCGATCGCAATCCGGACTGAGGCTTTTTAGACCGCCACCACTTCGGGCAGGATGGCGTCGAGCAGCAACATGCCCGCCGGGCTGACCTGAAGCCGGTTGCGGGTTCGCCAGACCAGCCCCAGATCATTCATCCGGTCGACCGCCCGATCATCCACCAGCGCGCCGATCGGCAGGCCCGACAGGCCGGCGATCCGGGCCAGATCGACCCCTTCGCCCAGCCGCAATCCCATCAGCAGCGCCTCGCGCGCCTTGTCCTCGGCCTGCAGCGGCACTTCCTGTTGCAGGCCGTTGCCGTTGCGATCGACCGCGCCCATCCAGTTTTCCGGCTTCTTGTGGCGCAATGTCGCCATGCCGCCGCGGCGGCCATGGGCACCGGGGCCAATGCCGACATAGTCGCCATAGCGCCAATAGATGAGGTTGTGGCGGCTTTCCTGGCCCGGCCGGGCATGATTGCTGATCTCGTAGGAAGGGATGCCGGCCTGCGCCGTCATCGCCTGGGTCAGCTCATAAAGGGTGGCGCCATGATCCGGGTCGACCGGTGTCAGCTTGCCCTGCGCGGCGAGCGTGGCGAAGCGCGTGCCCGGCTCGATCGTTAACTGATAGAGCGACAGATGGCCGGTGCCGAAGGAGAGGGCGCGCGCCAGCTCCGCTTCCCAGTCCGATTCGCTCTGGCCGGGGCGCGCGTAGATGAGATCGAAGCTCACCCGGTCAAAAATGCGACGAGCCGTGTCGAGTGCGCCCAGCCCTTCATCGACGTCATGGGCACGCCCCAGGAAGGCCAGTGCCTCATTGTCGAGGGCCTGTAGGCCGAGCGACACACGGTTGATCCCGGCGGCCGCCAGATCGCCGAAACGCGCGGCTTCCACCGAGTTCGGGTTGGCCTCAAGCGTGATCTCTATGTCGTTGGAAAAGCCCCAATGTCTTTCCGCCGCCTCGATCAGGGAAGCGGCGATGCGGGGCGGCATCAGCGACGGCGTGCCACCGCCAAAGAAGATCGAACGGAGCGGTCGCCGGCCGGTTTTTTGCGCCTCATGGGCAAGGTCGGCGAGCAGTGCAGCCTGCCACGCATCGGCGTCGATCCGGTCGCGCACATGACTGTTAAAATCGCAGTAAGGACACTTCGAAACACAAAATGGCCAATGAACATATAGGCCAAGAGCCTCGGTGAAAGCCGGTGGGGCGAGAAGGACTTCGGGTGACATGAGTGGACATATCTTTAGACGCGTTCAGCGCGGCCCGCTAGCGGCTGCACTGATGCTTTTCGGCGGGATGATCGCAGGGGCGGTCGCACCGGCATCGGCTTCGGTCAATCGCGACGTGTGGAATTATTATAATATCCAGCCGGCGCCGCGTTCCGACGCGATGCTGCGCCAGGTGGTGATGGACGTGCATAATCGCGAGCGCCAGTCGCTGGGCGTGCCCGCGCTGGCCTGGGACGATCGCCTGGCGGCCGATGCGGCCGGCTATGCGCGCCAGATGGTGCATACCAACCAGTTCCGCCATTCGCACGGCGGTGAACGCGACGAGGAAATTGGCGAAAATCTGTGGATGGGGACGCACCGGGCCTATGGCTATACCGCCATGCTCGACGCCTTCATGGACGAACGCCGTGCCTTCGTGTTCAAGGCCCGCTTCCCCGATGTCAGCACGACCGGCAATTGGGAAGATGTCGGCCACTATACCCAGATGATCTGGCGCGGCACTCGTCGGGTCGGCTGCGCGCTGGGCGAGGGCGCCCAATATGATTATCTGGTCTGCCGCTATTATCCGGCCGGCAATGTCTATGGCATGAGCCCGTTCGACCGCGACTTTGGCGGCTGGCAGGGCTGAAGACCTTATCCCAGGCGGATCATTTTTCCTCTCTGTCGATTATGCCTTGAAGCGCAGTCGGCAAAAGGGGGGAGGAAAAATGCAGCCCGTTTCAAGAACAAGGCCATGGGCCTGCATCAGCATGACGATCGCGCTGCTGGCTCTGTCCGCATGCGGTTCACCGTCCCCAACGCTCGACAATCAGGGGGCTGCGCCCGCCGCGCCCGAAAATACCTCCACCAACGCTGCCCAGCCGGACAAGGCACCGGTCCCCCGATCCAGCCAGGCCGACCTGACGCCCCTGTCCTGCACCGCCGAGATCGGCGCCGCAGCGGCCGAGCGCCGCGTGAAACTGTGCATCAGCGTGTCGCCCGCCACCCATCCGCCCTGCAATGCCGCCAATAGCTGTGCGATGATCGAGGATGAGATCGCGCGCAGTTGCGCCCTGTTCGACGGCCAGGGCGAGCCGATGGCAGGATGCACGCCCGAACCCAAGAGCATGGCGGCTGCGGCGGCCGTGGTGCAGCGTTATTATGCGGCGATCAACGCGCGCGACTATGGCACCGCCTGGAGCCAGTGGGGCGAAGATAGGCCGGCAGGGCAGACGATGGAGAGATTCCAGGCCGGCTTTGCCGCCACCCGCGCGACCCATGTGACGATCGGCCGGATGACGCCGGGCGATGCGGGCGCCGGCTCCGTCTATCAGCCGGTGCCGGTGACGATCGACGCGAAACTGGCGGATGGCACCCGCCAGCATTTTGCCGGCACCTATGTCGTGCGGCGCGTCAATGATGTCGACGGGGCATCGGCTGCGCAGCGGCGCTGGCATATCGATTCGGCGAAGCTGCGCCCCGTCTCGTCGGAGTGATCGCGGCGCGGCAGCGGCCGCGTCCTACCGTTCATCCCTGCTTCACACGCCCCGGCGTTTAGCCGCAGCATCGCGTTCCGAACCGGCCGGGCCGGGGGAGAGGCGCGGGTTATCGGGTCGAAAGAACAAAGACGATGCGCGGGTGGAAATGGGGGCTGGCCGTTGCGACGGCCGCCATGATGCTGGGGATTTTCGGTGGCAAGGGAGAGGCCGCGCCGGCGCGGCGTGCGCCCGGCCCGGCCGAACAATATGGCATGGAAGAGGCCGATCGCGACGATGGGCTGCTGCAGGACGTAGTCCTGGGCATGCATAATGACGAACGCAGCCGCTGGGGCCTGACTCCGCTCGCCTGGGACCGGACGCTGGCGGCGGATGCGGCGCGCTATGCGCGGCAGATGGCGCGGACCAATATCTTCGCCCACAGCCCGCGCGCGACCCGCGCGGTGCCGAGCGGCGAGAATCTGTGGATGGGGAGCCGGGGCCTCTATGATTATGAGGTGATGGTCGGCGCGTTCCTCAATGAACGGCGCTATTTCCGTCGGGCGGGCAAGATGCCCAATTTCAGCACCACCGGCCGCTGGCAGGATGTCGCACACTATACCCAGATCATCTGGCGCGGCACCCGGTCGGTCGGCTGCGCGCTGGCCGAGGGACGCAGCTTCGACTATCTGGTCTGCCGCTATTATCCCGCCGGCAACATGTTCGGCATGGGGCCGCTGGATCCGGCGCCGGTGCTGGCGGGCGGCGAGGAATAGGGGCGGCCGGGACCGCCCCCCATCCGGTTCAGATCACCGCCTTCACCAACTGGGCGAAGGCGTCGGCGCGGTGGCTCATTGCGTGCTTGGCGTCCGGGTCCATCTCGCCGAAGCTGATGTCGTGGCCGAGCGGCTGGAACATCGCGTCATAGCCGAAACCGTTCTGCCCGCGCGGCGGCCAGACCAGCAGGCCGTCGACCCGGCCCTCGAACGCCTCGACATGGCCGTCGGGCCAGGCGAGGGCGAGGGCGCAGATGAAATGCGCGCCATGGCCGGCGTCCGGCCCCTTAGCCTGGACCCCGTCCCACACCTTCTGCATCGCCATGCCGAAGTCCTTGTCCGGGCCGGCCCAGCGGGCGGAAAAGAGACCCGGATCGCCGTTCAGCGCCTCGACGCACAGGCCACTGTCGTCGGCCAGCGCAGGCAGGCCGGAGAGGTCGGCGGCCTGCATCGCCTTCAGCTCGGCGTTCGCGATGAAGGTGGTGCCGGTCTCCTCCGGTTCGGGCAGGTCGAGCGACGCGGCGGAGATCGGCTCGATCCCATAGGGGCCGAGCAGCGCGGCGATTTCGCGCACCTTGCCGGCATTATGGCTGGCGATCACCAGCTTGCCGGGCTTCAGCTTGCGGATCGCCTGTTCCTGTCCGTATTCGTCGCTCATCTGGCTCTACCCTTATTCCATATGGTCATCCCGGCCCCCGAGCCGGGATCCCGCTTTCTTGTCGGCTTTCGCGCAGTCAAGGGAAAGCGGGACCCCGGGTCAAGCCCGGGGTGACGGGATTGGCTTAGCGACCCGTCGCCACATCCTGCGCGGCGAAGATCTTGGCGCAGCCGATGCGGGCGAGGCGGAGCAGGCGAAGCAGTTCCTCCTCGTCATAGGCGGCACCCTCAGCCGTGGCCTGCACTTCGGCGAACTTGCCGTCGCCGGTCAGGATCAGGTTGGCGTCGGTCTCGGCATTGCTGTCCTCGGCATAGTCGAGGTCGAGCACCGGCGTGCCTTCATAGATGCCGCAGCTGATCGCCGCGACCTTCTGGATGATCGGGTCTTCGCTGAGCGCGCCGGAGGCGAGCAGCTTGTCGACGGCGATGCGCAGCGCAACCCAGCTGCCCGAGATCGCGGCGGTGCGGGTGCCGCCATCGGCCTGGATCACGTCGCAGTCGATCACGATCTGGCGCTCGCCAAGCTTCTTGAGGTCGACGACGGTGCGCAGCGAGCGGCCGATCAGGCGCTGGATTTCCTGGGTGCGGCCCGACTGCTTGCCCTTGGCCGCTTCGCGGCTGCCGCGGGTGTGGGTGGCGCGGGGCAGCATGCCATATTCGGCCGTGACCCAGCCCGAGCCCTTGCCGCGCAGGAAGGGGGGCACCTTTTCCTCGATCGAGGCGGTGCACAGGACGCGGGTGTCACCGAAGCTGACGAGGCACGAGCCTTCGGCATGGATGGTGAAGCCGGGTTCCATGGTGATGTCGCGCATCTGGTCGGGCGCGCGGCCGGAAGGACGCATAATATTCTACTCCGAAGCGGTCAGGTGGGAGCGCTTAGCGCCCGGTGGCGTCGCATGCCAGTGCCAAGCGCCAAAAGTTGCGATAAGAGGGGCGCCATGAAGAGAGCGATGATGATGGGGCCGGTTGCGATGTTGGCGCTGGCGGGATGCGTGACCGACCGGGAGAAGGTGGAGCTGGAGCCGCCGACGGCCGCCGGCGACACGATCCGCTTTACCGCCGGCCGCTGCTTCGGCGCCTGTCCCGCCTATACGCTGACGGTCACGCCCGATGGTTCGGGCCTGCTGGAGCCCGAGCGCTTCACCTCCGTCCCCGGTCCGACCCGCTTCACCGTCAGCGCCGCGCAATATCGCCAGCTGCGCACCGGCCTTGCCCCGTGGAAGCCGGCGACCGGCACGGCAAAGCGCATCGCCCAGGGCGAGAATTGCACCCGCTTCGCCACCGACATGCCCAGCTACACGATCGAATGGACGCGTGGTGAGGGGAAGGGCGGGGGCAAGGGCGCGAAACCGACCCGGCTCGATTTCCAGTCGGGCTGCATGGATAGCCGCTATGCGAAACTCCGCACGACGATCGGCACCATCCCCAAGATGCTGGGCATCGAACCGATGCTGAAGCCCAAGCCGGCCAGCTGAACCACCGCCCCGCGACGCGACAGCCCGAAGTTCACAGTGTCGCAGGGGTAAATTGCGTCGATTCCGGCGAATTGCGCCTGCCGCGCGCCAGCGAAGCGACAGGCACGTCACACGCGGGGCACGCCGACGCGACAGTAGCGCGCCTCTGACGCGACAGCGAGGCGACACTGAAACGACAGCGACGCGACAGGTTCGCGCGTGGGGCGGGGGTGTTAAGCGGGGCGTGAGAGCGGCCTGTTCCATCGTGTAGGGTAGATCAGAAGAGCGGCGAGTAGGAAAGGGAAGGCGGGGTTGCGCCCAAGCCGGTCCTTAGCGAAGATTTTTTCGCGCCTAGCAACGGACATTCCGACCTAGAGGTCCGACATCAAGCCCAAAGGAGTTCAGCATAGTCGTCCATTTGTCCGATGTTTAGGAAAACAGGCTCCAGCTTCTTCGCAGGGCGCCGTCGAGGTTTGAATGCGATCCTTACTTCCCGCTGGTATGAGTAGCCGAAAGGCTTTGCCATTTCAGGCACCCGAAATCCGGTATAGTCCAAGTAAGGGTCATAATACGTGACTGGCCCTTCTAATGGCTCCCAATCAGGGTAAGCGGCGAGAAAAGTGGAGATGAATCGTTGAGTGAAACGGACAGGATCATGGATAATTAGCGCAGCGTCTGCACCGAAGTCAGTTGGCATCCGGTAATAGATATGGTCACACAGACTGTAGAGATAATAGTCGTCGAACACGACCGGTAAGACGATGTCGTCGTGCTTGTATTCGATCCTATGCCCTTGAATGTCTGTGTAATTTTTTCCAGCCAAGCGTTCCCGCCAAGTCGGAATACAAAAAACTCGGCTAACCTCGTCGTCCTGAATTGCGGCGTTGTGGCTGGTATCGCTGTAATAGCTCGCGGGGCAGATCCGAATCTCGCCCTTCCGCAGCATCGGCTCAAGGAATTGTCGGCTACCGTACTTGACTAGAAAGGGGCGTGGGGGTTCAACATAGTCGGCAAAGATGCGCTTGGCGATGGGGCCGCCATCGGCAAAATAATCGACGTTAGTTCTCGGAATATCGTTGAGGTTTGGTAGCCCACCCCGAACGGCATATTCCTCTAGTAGGTGCGTGAACTTCCGTATGAAGTGGTTGCCGTCATCAACCGGCAATATCCCGATCAACGCCTCCCGGCTTAATTCTGTTTGGTTGGTGAAAACGTCATGAAAACGGATTGCAAGGCGATCGTCCGGGCAGCCTAGCAGGTAGGGATTGGCGACATATTCGAACCGCCACCAATCGCTCCTTGGCAGGCTGCCACCGTTCGCCTTGGCACGATTTTCGAATTCGGTGTGCCGCTCTTCATGGATGCGAAGCCTTGCACGCATGAGATCGACTGAAACCGTCATAGATTGAACCTCGTCATGAACTTTTAGTGCTTTTTACTGATCCCTTTTGCAACCTCTGCTACGAGCGTTTCTAAGCGGAGCGAGATGACCAATGAATAGACAATGGTGGGCTTAGGCGGAGTGTCTTCTTCAGCGGATTCACGTCCGGAACCAGTCATTCCCCTACCGGCCATTTGCGGGTATCACCACCTCGGCTTCGAGTTGCAGTCCCGCTTCTTTCCTCTTGAACCAAGAAAAGCGGGATGCCGGGGCAGGCCCGGCATGACGGATAGGGAAATGCCCAATCTCCCCCGTTGAGCCGCACGGGAAAGCCGCCTACATCATCGCCATGGCCGCCACTGCCTCCATCGCCGAACTGAATGAACGCGCGCGCGACGTGTTTCGCATGGTGGTGGATAGCTATCTGGGCACCGGACTGCCGGTGGGATCGCGCACGATCAGCAAGATGGGGCTGAGCCTCTCGGCCGCGTCGATCCGCAATGTGATGCAGGATCTGGAGGAACTGGGGCTGCTCGCCGCGCCGCACACCTCGGCCGGGCGGATGCCGACCGAGACCGGGCTGCGGCTGTTCGTCGACGGGATGATGCAGGCGGCCGAGCCGTCGGTCGAGGAGCGCCGCGCGATCGAGGCGGGGCTGGCCGAGGGCGGGCCGATCGAGGAGGCGCTGTCGGCGGCAACGGCGACGCTGTCGGGCCTGTCTGCCTGTGCCGGCATCGTCATGGTGCCAAGGCGCGAGCCGGTGCTGCGCCAGTTCGGTTTCGTGCCCTTGAATGATCGGCAGGCGCTGGCCGTGCTGGTCGGGCAGGACGGGTCGATCGAGAATCGCGTGCTCGACCTGCCGCGCGGGGTGACGCCATCGATGCTGAACGAGGCGGCGAATTTCATGTCGGCGCGCTTTGGCGGGCTGACCCTGCGCCAGGCCGGCGACCTGCTGGCCCGCGAGATGGAGCAGGAGCGCTCCACGCTGGAGGGCGCGGCGCGCGAGCTGGTGACGCGCGGCATCGCGATCTGGAGCCATGATGCCGATGACAGGCCCGTGCTGATCGTGCGGGGGCAGGCGCATCTGATCGACGATGGCACCGCCGCAGACCTCGATCGGGTGCGGCAATTGCTGGAGCAGCTGGAGGGCAAGCAGGAGATTTCGCGCCTGCTGGAGAGCGCGCTGGCGGGCAGCGCGACCAAAATCTTCATCGGTTCGGAAAACAAGCTCTTTTCCCTTTCGGGTTCATCGGTCATAGCCGCCCCCTATCGCGGCGGGGACGGCCGGGTCGTCGGCGTGGTCGGCGTGATCGGCCCCACGCGCTTGAACTATGCCCGAGTGATCCCCATGGTGGATTTCACCGCACAGACGCTGTCGAGATTGATGAGATGAGCGAAGACAAGCAGACTATCGAAAATACCGAAACCCTGGACCAGCTGCCCGAGCAGGAGACCCCCGTGGACGCCCCTGAAAACGCCAATGCCGAGCGTATCGCAGCGCTGGAAGCCGAGCTGGAAACGGCCAAGCAGGACATTCTCTACGCCCATGCCGACACGCAGAATGTGCGGCGCCGGCTGGAGAAGGAACTGGCCGACGCGCGCGCCTATGCCGCGACCAGCTTCGCCCGCGACATGCTGTCGGTGGCCGACAATCTGGGCCGGGCACTGGCCGCCATTCCCGCCGACCTGCGCGAGGACGACAAGTTCAAGGGGCTGGTGACCGGTCTGGAAGCCACCGGCCGCGAGCTGGAGGCGGTGTTCGGCCGCAACGGCATCACCAAGATCGAATCGGTCGGCCAGCCGCTCGACCCGAACAAGCATCAGGCGGTGATGGAACTGCCGTCGGCGGACGCCGAGCCGGGCACCGTGCTGGTGGAAATGCAGGCCGGCTACAGCATCAAGGACCGCTTGCTGCGCCCCGCCATGGTCAGCGTGGCGAAGAAGCCGGACTGACAAATATCCGCCCCGTTCGGGCTGGATCGGTCAGGGTCCCCCGTGGGGCCGCGAACGCACCGAATCCTTGCCCGAACGGAGGCCCTTTTGCTGCACGACCTGAACCTCACCACCGACCGTCCGACCTTTGTCACCCATCTCGAATGTTCGCTGACCGGCGAGCGTTATGAGGCGGATCGGCTGCATGGGCTGTCGGCGGCGGGCAAGCCGCTCTTGGTGCGCTATGATCTGGACGGCGTGCGGGCCACGCTGACCAAGGAAGCGCTCAGCAGCCGGCCGATGGACCTGTGGCGCTGGCGCGAATTGCTGCCGGTGCGGCAGACCAGCAACATCGTGAGCCTGGGCGAAAATGCGACGCCGCTGATCCCGCTGCCGCGCACGGCGAAGCGGCTGGGCGGTGCGCAACTGCTCGCCAAGGATGAGGGGCGGTTGCCGACCGCCTCGTTCAAGGCGCGGGGCCTGGTGATGGCGGTTTCCATGGCCAAGGAACTGGGCGTGACCCAGGTGGCGATGCCGACCAACGGCAATGCCGGCGCGGCGCTGGCCGCCTATGCTGCGGTCGCCGGCATGGAATCGGTGATCTTCTGCCCGGCCGATACGCCCGAAGTGAATGTGCGCGAGATCGCGGCGCAGGGCGCGCGGGTCTATCGCGTCAACGGCTATATCGACGATTGTGGCGCGATCGTCGGCCAGGGCGTCAAGGAACGCGGCTGGTTCGATTTCTCGACCCTGAAGGAGCCCTATCGGATCGAGGGCAAGAAGACGATGGGGCTGGAACTGGCCGAGCAGCTTGGCTGGGAATTGCCGGATGCGATCTTCTACCCCACCGGCGGCGGCACCGGCCTCATCGGCATGTGGAAGGCGTTCGACGAGCTGGAGAAGATCGGCTTCATCGGGTCGAAACGCCCCAAGATGTTCGCGGTGCAGGCCGAAGGCTGCGCGCCGATGGTCCGCGCCTTCGAACAGGGCGTGGAATTTGCCGAGCGCTGGGAGGATGCGCAGACCATCGCCATGGGCATTCGCGTGCCCAAGGCGGTGGGCGACTTCCTGATCCTGCGCGCGGTACGGGAAAGCGGCGGCGCGGCGCTGGCGGTGTCGGATGCGGCAATCGCGGCGGCAGTGCGCGACGTGGCGCGCGACGACGGGTTGCTGCTCTGTCCCGAGGGCGGAGCGACGCTGGCGGCCTACAGCCGAGCGCTGGACGAGGGGTTGATCGGGCGGGATGAACGCGCGGTGCTGTTCAATTGCGCCAGCGGCCTCAAATATCCGCTGGAGGACCAGAGCCGCACGCTCGACCGGCACGCGCCGATCGATTTCGCGTCGCTCTGAAAAGGCGGGATGGGCGGGCCTGAACCCGCCCATTCGCCGTTAGAAGCGATAGTCCCAGCCCAGGGTGAAGAGCCGCCCGCGACCGGCGAAGAAGGCCAGATTGTCGTTGGGCAGGCGCGTGTCGCTATTATAGTCGATATAGAATTTATCGAACAGATTTTGAACGCTGAGATAGACGCCGCCCAGTGATGCGGTGTCGTAGCGGAGATAGGCGTCGGTGACCGCATAGCCGCCGAAATTGTTGCGCCGGTCCGGGTTCGCCTTGCCATGGAAATTGCGCGACAGATAATATTGGGTCTGCAGCCGCGCCGAGATGGCGCCATGGCGATAGTCGGCGGCGACGTTCAGGCGATCGGGCGAGATGTTGGTGCCGTCCAGATCGGTATCGACGATGCCGTCGGGATTGGCGCTGTCGCTGTCATAGCGGCCCTTGAGATGGGCATAGCCGGTGGAGAGCTTGAGCCCCGGCAGCGGCGTCTGCACGCCCAGGTTGATTTCCAGCCCTTCGATCTCGACCCGCTGGCGCTGCACGGTGAAGATGCCGTCGCCCTGCGCGATCAATATCTGGCCCTTGTCGCTGGACGACCAGAAATAGGTGGCGCTGGCGTCGATCGGGCCGCGCTTCACCTCCAGCCCGATTTCGCGGTTGTTGGAGACGATCGGGCTGATGTCGAGATAATCGTCGAGGTCGACGCCCGCGACGCCGATCGACCGGGTGACGCGGCCGACATCGGGCATGGTGAAGCCCTCGGCATAGCTGGCATAGGCCCGAATGCCCTCAAGCGGCTCGAAGATGAGGCCGCCGTTCAGCAGTGCGTCGGAGAATTTGGGCTTGCCGCCCGCGACATCGACGCCGCCATAATTGGGCGCGGTGGTGGAGGCGAGGGTGTGGAAATCGTCGATCTTCACCTGCACATTTTCCCAGCGCACGCCGCCGGCGACGCGGACCAGCCCGTCGGCGATCTTGAGATTGGCCTGGGCGAAGGGCGCGATGGAACGGAAGTCGCTGGGCGGCACCCAGGTGCGGCCGGTGACCATCAGCCGCTGTTCCGTCTTGTCGAACAGGACGTCGAGGCCGACCGTGGTGGTCAGCGCTTCGAAACCGGGCAGGGCGCGTTCATAGCTGATCTTGCCGCCGATCTTGCGCGAGCGGTTCTGCGACTGGTCGAACAGAGTGCCGACCGGCGCAATGCTGGGATCCTGGAAGGTCGCGATCGCGGCGAATTCGCCGCCGAAAATGTCGCGGCTGCGGTTGAAGAAGAGCTGGGTGACGAGGTTGCCGCCGGCGACATCGCTGTCGGTGTAGGAGAGGGATGCGCTTTCGGTGCGGTTCGATCCCGGCGTGCCGGGGGCGTCGCCCTTGACCGCAGTGGTGGGGAGGCCGTTGGCGCGGCTGCCGGCGAGCGGGACATAGTCGCCATCGCCCTTCAGCTCATAGCGATTGAGGATCAGGTCGAGCCGGCCGGTATCGCCGACGGCATAGCCCAGCCGCGCGAAGATATCGGTGGTCTGCGACGCCTGGGTCTCGCCCTGGGTCAGGTTGATGCCGATGCGGCGGTTGCGCGCGTCATAGAAGGCGCCGCGCTTTTCATAGGAGGCGCCGACCGTGGCATCGAAAGCGCCGGCCTTATACTGGACCAGTCCGGCCGCCTTGCCGCCAAAGCCGTCGCCGTCGAAATCGTCGCTTGCCGATCCCTGCAGCAGCACCCGGCCGCTGATGCCCTCCTGCTTGGGCGCGCCGACCGTCACCTGGTTGACGATGCCGCCGGTGCCGCCAATCCCCTGCAGCGCGTTGGAGCCATAGATGAGTTCGACCCGGTCGATGAAGAAGCCGTCGATGGTGAAGCCGTCGCGGCTGCCGTCGCGCAGCGGGGTCGACTGGGGGATGCCGTTGATGGCGTAGAGCGGCGAGCGGCCGCGCAGCGTTTCGCCCGCGCCCGACAGCTTACCGCGCGTCGGCGAGAAGCTGGGGGTCAGGGTGGAGATGGCATCGGTGACCGAGCCGGAGATCGCGATCTGCTGGTCCAGCATCTGCTTGTCGATCAGATCGATCGTCAGCGGCAGTGCATTGGGCGGCAGGATCGAGCGGGCGGCGGTGACGACGATCGATTCGCTGCTCTTGGTGTCAGCGTCGGCCTCGGCCTGCTGCGCCATGGCTGGCGATGCGAGGGCGATGGTCAGCGCCGCCAGCGCGATTGCAGAGTGACGAATTTCGATATGATGCAGCATCGCGATCCCCTGATCCATGTTGGGCAGGGCTGCTAACGACAATCGATCGCAAGAACAATCACATTCTGCATAATGCTTATGCGATGAAGTGATAAGCCCGATTTTCCGGCGTTTCGGGTGGGTGTCTCCATCATAAGATGCATAAAGATATATCTTATGCATTGACGCTGATGAATTTTAAGATATATCACAATGCATCATGAAGCATTTTGAAAGAGAGAATATGCATTTTTCCCATTCCGATCGCGGCGCTGGGCGCCGGGGTTGCCGGCCGGGCCGGCACATGGATGACGCCATGGCCGATCGCGGTTTGGACCCGCGCAGTGCCGATCCGCGAGGCTTTGGCCATCGCGGTGAACGCGGCCATGGCCGCTTCTTCGGACCGGGTGGCTTTGGCCCCGAGGGGTTTGGACGCGGTTTCGGCGGTGGTCGGGCAGGTGGCCGGGGCGGTCCGTTCGGTGAGGACGGCTTTGGTGACGGTCCCTTCGGCGGTGGCCAGGGCGGGCGTGGCGGTGGGCGCCGCCGGCTGTTCGGCAATGATGCGCTCAAGCTCATCCTGCTCAAGCTGATCGCCGATGCGCCGCGTCACGGCTATGACCTGATCCGCGAGATCGAGAGCCTGTCGGGGTCTGTCTATGCGCCCAGTCCGGGCGTCGTCTATCCGACCCTGACCCTGCTGGCCGACATGGACCTGATCGCCGAGCAGCCCGGTGAAGGCAGCCGCAAGCTGTTCGCCATTACCGAGGCGGGCACGGCCCATCTGGCCGAGCATGAGGCCGGCGTCACCGAGGTGATGGAGAAGCTGGCGCATCTGGCCCGCAAGGCCGAACGTAATGATGCCGCGCCGGTGCGCCGCGCGCTGCAGAATATGCGCGTTGCCATCCAGCATCGCCTTGAAAAGGAAGGCGCCGATTCCCAGACCATGTTCGACGTCGCGGCCCTGATCGACGAGGCCGCCAGCAAGATCGAAAGGCTCTGATCCCATGACGCTGACCGCCACCGTGCCGACCACCCATGGCAGCCGTTACCTGCAGCAGCTCTGCAAGCATTGGAGCCACAAGTTCGAGACCAGCTTCGATGCGGACAAGGGCGAGATCGCCTTTCCGATGGGGCCGATCCACCTTACCGCCGATGGCGAGGCGCTGACGGTGGTGCTGGAACCCAATGCCGACGCCGATGTCGAGAAGTTCAAGCAGGTGGTCGCCGACCATCTCGACCGCTTCGCCTTCCGCGAGGCGCCCTTGCCCTTCCACTGGGCCTGAGTGCCTGTTTGAAAAATCGCGAAAGAGCGATTTTTCAGCGCGGTTCCAGCCCGCTCCCCCGCCCAACCGCCCGACAGGATGACACTGGATCGGGTGGTTGGGCGGGGGAGCGGGCTGGAACCGGCTTTCTCAAACAGTCTCTGACACGCGAAAGGGGCCGGGTCTGCACGGCCCGGCCCCTTCCCTGGTAAGCTCCATGAGGACCGGCAAACCCGGTCCTTCTTTGTATCAGCTATCGGTCTTGGCGCGCATGGCGGCCATGCGGGCGTTGGTCGCCTGCACGTCGGCGGCGGTGACGATACCGTCCTTGTCGGCGTCCTGCTCGGCAAAGGCACGCGCGCCCGATGCGTCATATTCGGCCTGGGCCATCTTGCCGTCCTTGTCCTTGTCGAGGACGTTGAAGCGGACATGGGCCTGGCGGATCTGGCGCTGGCGCTCCTCGGTCTTCTTCTCTTCGGTCAGGCTCGATTGGGCGAGCTGCTTTTCGAGGCGGGCGGCATATTCGCCGACATATTCATCCTCCGACACCCAGCCATCGCCATTGGCATCGGTCGCCTTGAAACGGGTGACGCGCACGGCGTCGAATTCGGCGCGGCTGACCTGGCCGTCATGGTCGCTGTCATAGTCATGGACGAAGGCGCCGCCTTCATGCGGGGCGGCGAAGGCGGGCGTGCCGGCGGCGGCAACGACGGCGGCGATCAGGATGGAACGGGTGTTCATGGCGTGTCTCCGGAATATCAGGCGGCGTCGAACGCCAGCGTGTAGGTGTAGCTGCGATAGGGTGTTTCCGACCCGGCCGGTGCGGCGCCGCGATGGCGGACCAGAATCAGGTAGGTGCCGGCATCGTCAGGCTTCAGGCTGAAGCGGCCCTGCGCGTCGCTCTTGGTCTCGGTCGCGACCTTGCGGCCGTCATGCACGCCGGCGCTGCGGAACAGGGTGACCTGCGTGGCGGGCAGGGGCTTGCCGTCGAACAGCAGCACGAAGCTGGCATCGCTGCCCGACACGATGGCGTTGGGATGGGTGACCGGCTGGATTTCGAGGCCCGTGCCGACCGGCTTGAGCGCGGCCTGCGTCGTCTGGCCGCGGGTGACATAGGCGTCGGCGAGCGTCATGCTCTGCACTTCGACCTCCTGCGTGCCGGGCTTGGGATCGCCGCCCTCGCCGCGCATCTGCCATGTGTCGCCGACGCGGAACATCTTGCCCTTGCGCCCGGCGCGCTGGCCGGTGGTGATGCGATAGGTGCCGTCCGCCTTCAGATCAGCCTCGAACACCGACAGGTCACGCAGATAGGTGACCGGACCGGTCGTCGCCTGGCTGCCGTCCGGCGCGACCAGGTGGAAGGGGGCGTCGCGCATCGCGACTTCGGGGACGAAGGCGTCCTCGGCGAAGGCCGAGGTGACGGTGACATGATCGGCCTTTCCGGCGTCGAACAGGGTCGGCAGCACATAGGGCATATGCGCCTGGGCAGCGGTGGCGCTGGCCAATAGCAGCACAGGCAAGGCGGCGGCGAACAGGGCGTTCACCGGGCGGCGATGGTTGGACAATGGGGTTCCCCTTGGTTTCGTTACGCTCCTCTATAATATATAGTGAGAATCACTTGCAATAGCATTTAATGCGGGTAGAGAGCGGCCAACCCGGCGCGTGATGCGCCGCAACAATGATACGGGGGCATTTTTCATGACCAAGTCCAAGACCCTGCTTCTGCTGGGCACCGCACTGATCGCACTGCCGTTGCCGGCAATGGCCCAGGACCAGGGTGACGACATTGCGGTCGCGAGCGATTCGCAGTTCGCGCTCGACCGGATGATCATCTCCGCCGGCGTCGAGAAGGTTGCGCTGGATACGCCGCAGGCGGTGACCGCGCTCGACCAGGAGGATATCGACCAGCTGCAGGCGACGACGATCGGCGACCTTCTGGAAGGCATGCCGGGCGTCAATGTGCAGGGCGGCGTCGGCCAGCTCGGCCAGGGCTTCAACATTCGCGGCATGGGCACGGCGATCGGCGACAGCGACAACCGTATCCTGATGACGGTCGATGGCGTCACCAAATTCTACGAACAATATCGCATGGGCGCCTTCTTCAGCGAGCCGGAACTCTACAAGCGGGTCGAGGTGCTGCGCGGGCCGGCATCCTCCACCCTCTATGGCGCGGGCGCGCTGGCGGGCGTGATCAACTTCACCACCAAGGATGCGTCGGACTTCCTGCGCGACGGCGACAAGCTGGCCGTGCGCCTGAAGGGCGCGACCGAAACCAATGCGCAGGGCCATACCCTGTCGGGCATCGTCGCGACCGAGCCGGTCGATGGCGTCGAACTGCTGGGCAGCTATAATTATCGCCGCACCGACGATTACACGAGCGGCAATGGCGACACCGTCGCTGCCTCCGCCACCGAATCCGACAGCTGGCTGGTCAAGGGCCGGGTCGCGATCGGCGGCAACAAGAAGCATGCGATCTGGGCGTCCTACCAGGACTGGATCAGCGACGCGCCGCAGGTCTATGACCAGATTTCGGCCGCCACCGGCAGCTCGCTGATGCGCCGCCGGGTTCACGACAAGACCGCCGTGCTGGGCTATGTGAACGACTTCGACGGCAGCAAATTCTTCAATGTCGAGGCGCAGGTCGCCTATTCGCTGTCCAAGGTCCACCAGACCGAGACGACCTTCCTGGGCGCGAACCTGGAATATTCCGATTTCTCCTATGAAAGCTGGCAGGCCAAGGTCCAGAATACCAGCGAGTTCGCCATGGGCGGCGACTGGACGACCTTCCTGATCCTGGGCGGCCAGTGGAGCACGCAGGAACGGCGCAACCCGCGCGTCAATTTCGACGGCACGGTGACGCCGGGCGCGGGCACCCATCCCGAAGGCGACATGGACCGTTATGGCCTGTTCGGTCAGCTGGAGATCGTCTGGTCCGACAAGCTGACCATCATGCCGGGCGTGCGCGTCGACTGGACCCGACTGACGCCGGGCGACACGGTGGTCGGCGGCACTGTCCTGACCGACAAGGTGAAGGATAGCGGCGTGTCGCCCAAGCTCGCCGCGCTCTACAATATCACGCCCTGGTTCGGCCTGTTCGGGTCGGTCGCGCGTACCGTGCGCATGCCCAATATCGACGAAATCTTCACCCGCAGTGCGACCCGGCCGAACAATCCGGACCTGAAGCCCGAGAAGTCGGACAATTATGAAGCCGGCTTCACTCTGTCCTTCGACGATATGCTGGGCAAGAATGACCGCTTCCGCGCGAAGACCACCCTGTTCCAGAACGACGTCAAGGATCTGATCGTCAACGTCTCGGCGGCGGCGGGCACGCCCTATTTCCAGAATATCAACCGGTCGCGCTTCAAGGGGATCGAGCTGGAGGCCGAATATGGCATGGGCGGCTTCTATGCGCGCGGCAATGCCAGCTTCATCGATGGCAAGAACCGGCTGACCGGCGATTATCTCAACACCATCCCGGCGAACGACTATCGCCTGACGCTGGGCTATAATGATGTGGCGAGCGGCCTGTCGGGCGGCTGGACCGGCGAATTTGCCGAGCGGCAGGACAAGGTGACGCCGGGCAGCTTCGCCTCGGCCGGGTCGGGCCTGGCGACGCCGGGCTACAGCGTCCACAACCTGTTCTTCGCCTTCAAGCCGCAGGGTGGCGTGGCCAAGGGCTTCGAATTCCGCATCGCCATGGATAATATCTTCGACAAGCAATATCGCCGCCATCTGTCGTCGCTCGCCGCCGAGGGACAGAGCTTCCGCTTCACCGTGGCGAATACCTTCTGACGCCATGACGGGCGTGCGGCGTCCCTTTCGCGTCACGGGGCCGGCGGCGGCCTCGCTCGGGATCAACGCGCTGCTGATCGCGGCGCTGCTGAACCTGGGCATGGGTCGCGCGCCGAAGCGCGAGGAGGGGGCTGCACTGACCGTCATGTCGCTGGCGGCGCTGAAGGGCGTGGAGCAGGGGGCGGAACAGGCCGAGGCGGCGGAGGCGACGGCGCAGCCCGAAGCCCCGGTGCCGACGCAGGCGCCGCCCCCAACGCCGGTCAGCCCGCCGCAGCCGGTGCCGCCGCCGATGGTGGCGATCCCTTCCGCATTGTCGCTGCCCGTCGCGGTGGCGCCGGCTGCTCCGTCCACGCCGGCGGCCGCAGCGGCGCCGTCGCCGCAGGCCGCGGCCCGGGCGGCGC
>NZ_JAFCGW010000011.1:0-187927 GCF_018604485.1 Sphingobium sp. BHU LFT2 | reverse complement strand
GTCCAGCAGATGGACGTGCAGACCTATTTCTTCCGCCGCAAGAACATCAATGCCAAGGGCGAGCCGCGGTCGTGGACCGACCATCTTCTGTGGCATCATGCCGCGCATACGGTCGATCTGTTCGCCTATCAGGCGGGCAAGATCGTCGCCGCTCACGCGATGCAGGGGCCGATCCATCCGGAACTGGGCATCGCCATGGACATGTCGATCCAATTGAAGAGCGAGACCGGCGCCATCTGCACCCTGTCGCTGAGCTTCAACAATGACGGGCCGCTCGGCACCTTCTTCCGCTATATCGGCGACACCGACACCTATATCGCGCGCTACGACGATCTGGTGAACGGCAAGGAAGAGCCGATCGACCTTGCCGGCGTCACCATCTCCAACAATGGCATCGAGCTGCAGGACCGCGAGTTCATCAGCGCGATCCGCGAGGGGCGCGAACCCAACAGCTCGGTGGCCAAGGTGTTCGACTGCTATCGCGTGCTGGGCGAACTGGAAACGCAGCTCGCCGGCTGATCACAAGCGATTGAGGGCGCTGTCGCGTGATTTGCGATACGCGGCCGTCGCTATCGGCATGCCATGCCAAAGGAACCGTCGCTAACCATGAGCCAACGCCTTCCTACTCGCTCCATCGGTCCGCTTACTGTCTCCGCCATCGGCCTTGTCTGCATGAACCTTAGCCACGCCTATATGCCCGCGCCTGGGCCAGCGCAGGCGGAGCGACTGCTGCACCCTGGCCGCGCAATGCGGAGGTACTAGACTGCTGCGCCGAACACGGCATCGACTTCGTCGCCTTCTCGCCGCTGGCGCGCGGGCTGTTCGCTGGTGTCGTGAATTCGCCCAACTTTGCGCAGGCCGACCTCCGGGCATCGATGCCACGTTTTAGGGAACCGAATTTCAGCCATAACCTCGCCCTGTTCGGACAGTTGCAGACCATTGC
Source organism: Sphingobium sp. BHU LFT2 (assembly GCF_018604485.1). Classification (NCBI taxonomy): domain Bacteria; kingdom Pseudomonadati; phylum Pseudomonadota; class Alphaproteobacteria; order Sphingomonadales; family Sphingobiaceae; genus Sphingobium; species Sphingobium sp. BHU LFT2. The sequence continues at coordinate 186,984 of NZ_JAFCGW010000011.1, read as the reverse complement.
ACAGCAGGCGGGATGCACGCCGGCACAGCTGTGTTTGGCGTGGCTGCTGTCCCGGCGGCCGTTCATCGTGCCCATTCCAGGAACCACGAACACCGCCCATCTGGAGGAATATCTGGCGACGCTCTCACTCGACCTTCCCGACGCGGTTTTCGCTATGATCGACTATGTCTTCACGTCCCGGGCGGCCGCTGGTGCTCGCTACTCGCGCGCTGCCCAAGCGCAGATCGATACGAAAATCTGGTTGGACGAGGAACTGGATACTTAGACGAAGCTCTCGTGTGACAAGCTGCGGCAGCTGAGAGAACTCGGTAACGCGGTGTACTCGTTGCGGCCTACCGAGGCGATGGTGTCGACGCCGACTTGCTGCCTCGGGAACTGCTGCATTCCGCAGCCGTGAAGCAAGCCGCGACTAAGGGGCAGCGCTTTCTTTCACGGCACTGCAGGCGAGCCCGCACCGCGATGTCGGCAACAGCAGGAAGACACTCTTCGGCTGGACGGCGGCGTGGCATCGCTGAGGCGGCAAAAACGAACAGCGTCATGAGGAAAATAGCATGATCGAGCGCAGGGCGCGCCAAAACATCGATAAGGTTCGCGGGCCTGGCGTTAGGGCGAGCTAAGCACCTGTGTCCGACGATCACGCACCAACTTACAGCGCCTGCCTTTCCGGCAGGGGCGAGATGGGTTACGAAGAAGGCGGTATAGCGCTTGCGCTGTGGAAGCGCAGGGGAAGGTGTGCCATTGAGGCGGAGCAGAAGATGCCGGGAACCGTGCATGCGGTTGTCCGCATAACACGAAGCTCTTCCTTCCAAGAATCCGCAGAGACGCGAACGCGCGGAAAGAGATGTTTGTCGCCATGATCAGTGCGTCGGCAGAATCGCAGACGCCTTCAAGAAAGCGCGGTCGATCCTCATCCGGCCCTTGACCCTTCCATGATGTCAGACCCTATGTTGATGGGCGCAGGAGACTGACTCATGTCCGAACCGAACCACCATGACCCTCATTCGCACGCGTATGCATGCTGCCACCAGCCTCCGCATGACTGCGGGGAAGAGGACGCGAGTGTATTGTTTGATCCGGTGTGCGGCATGCGGGTCGACCCGGCCACCACCGCTCATCATGCCGACCATGCGGGCCACGCCTATCATTTCTGCAGTGGGGGCTGCCTTACGAAGTTTATCGCGGCTCCGGCACGCTATCTCGGCGACCAGGACCGGAAGCAATCCCAAGCAACCTCCGGATCGGTCTGGACCTGCCCGATGCACCCCGAGATACGCCAGGACCATCCCGGCGCCTGCCCCATCTGCGGGATGGCGCTGGAGCCTGCGGTCGTGGAAATGACCAGCGGACCCAGCGCGGAAATGACCGACATGACCCGGCGGCTCTGGATCGCGCTCGTCCTGGCTTTGCCTGTCTTCATCCTCGAAATGGGGTCTCACCTGTTCCCGGCGCTGCACCATCTCGTGCCGATGCGGATATCCGTCGGGGTGCAGCTGGTGCTAGCGACACCCGTGGTGCTCTGGGCCGGCGCGCCATTCTTCGCCCGCGGCTGGGCATCGCTCCACTCGCGTAATCTCAACATGTTCACACTTATTGCCATGGGGACCGGCGTCGCCTGGGCCTATAGTGTGATCGCTACCTTCGCGCCTGGGCTGTTCCCTACCGCGTTTCATGCCGCAGACGGCACGGTCGCGGTCTACTTCGAGGCGGCCGCCGTGATCACGGTGCTGGTGCTGCTCGGCCAGATGCTGGAACTCCGTGCGCGCGAGCGGACGTCCGGCGCGATCAAGGCGCTGCTCGGCCTCGCACCTCGCACCGCCCGGCGAATGCTGGCCGACGGTAGTGAGGAGGAAGTGGCCATCGAGGCGATCGTCGTGGGCGACCGGCTGCGCGTGCGTCCGGGTGAGAAAGTGCCCGTCGATGGCGAAGTCGAGGATGGCCGCTCCTCGCTCGACGAGGCGATGGTGACGGGAGAATCGATGCCGGTCACCAAGGCTGTGAGCGATCACGTGATCGGCGGGACGCTCAACCAGACCGGCGCGCTCGTCATTCGCGCCGAGAAGGTCGGGCGCGACACGATGCTGGCCCGCATCGTCCAGATGGTCGCCGACGCACAGCGCTCGCGTGCCCCAATCCAGCGCATGGCCGATCAGGTCGCGGGCTGGTTCGTGCCAGCGGTCCTGGCCGTTGCCGCACTGGCCTTTGCCGCCTGGGGCATCTGGGGACCCGAACCACGGTTGGCCCACGGACTGGTGGCTGCTGTCGCGGTACTGATCATCGCTTGCCCCTGTGCGCTGGGCCTGGCGACGCCGATGTCGATCATGGTCGGCATCGGCCGGGGAGCAGGGCAGGGCGTGCTCATCAAGAATGCCGAAGCGCTCGAGCTGATGGAGAAGGTCGATACGCTTGTGGTCGACAAGACCGGCACGCTGACCGAGGGCCGGCCCGCCGTCACCCGCATCGTTGCGAGCGAAGGCTATGAAGAAGCCGAGTTGTTGCGGCTCGCGGTCGCGGTCGAGCGCGCGTCCGAGCATCCGCTTGCCTTGGCGATCGTCGCGGAAGCGGAAAAACGGGGGGTAATCATCCCGCCGGTTGTCGATTTCGACTCCCCGATCGGGAAAGGCGCGACAGGAACGGTCGAGGGCAAACGGATCCTGCTCGGAAATGCAGCCTTCCTCGCCGAGGCCGGTATCGAGACCACCCATCTAGAGGCGGAAGCGGACCCTCTGCGCGGGAATGGAGCCACCGCCATCTATGTCGCCATAGACGGGTGTGGCGCGGGCGTGATCGCCATCGCGGATCGCGTGAAGCCGACGACCGCCGAGGCACTCGCTGCGCTCCGTGACGAGGGTATCGAGGTCGTCATGCTGACCGGCGACAATCGCACCACGGCACAAGCCGTTGCCCGCAGGCTCGGCATCGAAAAGGTCGAGGCAGACGTCCTCCCCGACCAGAAGAGCGCTGCGGTGGCGCGGCTGAAGCGCGAAGGCCGCGTCGTCGCCATGGCAGGCGACGGTGTGAACGATGCGCCCGCGCTGGCCGCCGCCGATGTCGGCATCGCCATGGGCTCGGGCACCGACGTGGCGATCGAAAGCGCGGGCGTCACTCTGCTCAGGGGTGATCTCACCGGGATCGTGCATGCACGGCGTCTCAGCCGGGCGACCATGGCGAACATCCGGCAGAACCTGTTCTTCGCTTTCGTCTACAACACACTCGGCGTGCCCGTCGCGGCGGGCGTGCTCTATCCGCCGTTTGGTGTGCTGCTCTCGCCGATGATTGCGGCAGCGGCAATGGCGCTATCTTCCTTCAGCGTCGTCACCAATGCCCTTCGGCTCAATCGGGTGAAGCTATGAGTATTGGGGACGCTTCACGGGCCAGCGGCGTGTCGCACCGCATGATCCGCCGCTATGAGGAGATCGAACTCATTCCACCACCAGCCCGCCGCGGCAGCTATCGAGACTATGCGCATGCCGACCTTCATCGCTTCAAGTTTTTCGCCAACGCCCGCGACCTTGGTTTTCCGAGTGAGAAGATTCGTGCGCCGCCCCATCTTTGGGCGGAGCGCGACCGATCGAGGACCGGGGTGAAAGCGCTTGCTCGGACAGATGAACTTGGCCGGAAGGCGGCGATGTGTAAGCGCGAAATTCCGCGCACCTGTTCGGTTGAGTGACGAGGTGTGAAGGATGTGTCCACCAAGGAAGAGGTGGACACATGGAGATGGCACCGATGGGCTCCTATGGGCTCGAGGCGGTAAGGGTGACGAGTAACGGCCGGCGCTATTATGGTCGGGCGGGGAAGGCACGGTTGGTCGAGGCGTGCCTCGAGCCGGGCATATCGGTGGCGAGACTTGCGCTGGAGCACGGCCTCGATGCCAACCAGCTGCGCAAATGGTTTAGGAAGTATCAGGAGCGCTAGAGTGCGAATGGGCAGCGGAGCGCGGGGCAGTTGCCGGATTGGGCTGCATGGCCCGCGCCAGACGGCGCTTTGCCGACGCCCTCAAGGGGAGGAAGAAACAAGGCGGGCCGCCCGCACAGGCGCTCAAGTTCTTCGACCAGCTCTACCGGATCGAAAGGCAGGCGCGGGACGAAATGCTCGGTGAGGGGGGAACGCAGGCCAGCTACCTGCGCCGCTTCCGCCAGAAACATAGCGTCCCGGTCCTGGATGCACTCAAGGCGTGGCTCGATGACATCGCACCCAAGGTTGTGCCCGACACCAAGCTTGGCGATGCGGTATCCTACACCCTCAACCAGTGGGAATACCTGACGCGCTACGTCGAAGACGGCAGGATGCCGATCGATAACAATCTTCTCGAACGCGACATCAGGGTTTTTGCAACAGGAAGAAAATCCTGACTTTTCTGCGACATCGTGGACGGCGCACGGGCGAGCGCCGTCACCTGCAGCCTGATGCTGACTTGCCGCGCCTGCGGCGTCGAGCCTCTCGCGTGGCTACGCCATGTCCTCACTGAACTGCCCCAGCGACCTCACGACCCCGATATCGACGACCTGCAGCCATTCAATTTCGAAAAACGCGCCTGACCCGCCGACATCGTCGCGGTGGCCTGTCTCGCCGAGCGTCCACTATGATGGCCGCACTGCCTCCTGAAGCAGCGTGCATACGAAATGCGCGCTTACGGCGATGTTGGCAGCGATGCGCGCACGCTACACTGCTAGAGCATTTTCAGGTTGCGTGGAGTCATAGGTTCTGATTGGAAGATGTCGGTTGATCAGCGGAGGCTGAGATGGCGGCACCTTTATCCCAGGAATTGCGCAAGCGTCTTGTCGCGGCGGTGGCGAAGGGCAGTTCGGCCCGTGCGGCGGCGGCGCGTTTTCAGGTAAGTCCGGAAGCAGCAGTGAGCATCGTCCGGCGGGCGCGCGAGACCGGCAGCACCGAGCCGGCTCGGATCGGTGGCTATCGCCGACCGCTTCTGGCGGATTACGAAGCGGTGCTGCGGGAACTGACCACCCCCGCAAGGGCATCACGTTGGCCGAGGTCAGGGCCGCACTGATTGAACAAGGAATTGAGCCGGGCTCGCTCTCGACGATCTGGTCGACGTTGAAGCGGCTGGGCTTGTCTCACACAAAAAAGTCGCTGAGGGCTGCCGAACAGGATCGCCCCGATGTAGCCGACCATCGCCGGCGCTGGCGGGTCTCGCAGCGCTTCATGGATCCGGCCGCCTCCGTGTTCCTGGACGAAACCGGCGCGACCACCAACATGGCTCGACGCTATGGCTGGAGCCCCAGGGGCGAGCGCCTGATCGATGCCGCGCCATTCGGCCATTGGCGAACGACAACATTCATCGCTGGCCTGCGCTCGACCGGCATCATCGCGCCGCTGGTTCTCGATGGCCCCATGACGGGCGAAACCTTCCGGGCCTATGTCGCACAATTCCTCGCGCCGGCTTTATCACCAGGCGATGTCGTCGTGCTCGATAATCTGCCCGCACATAAGGTGGCAGGCATCCGGGAGGCCATTGCCGCCGTCGGCGCCAGCATCCTGTATCTTCCGCCCTACAGCCCCGACCTCAATCCCATCGAGCAGATGTTCGCCAAACTGAAAGCGCTGCTGCGCAAGGTGGCGGCCCGGACCCGCGACGCCCTGTGAGACACGATCGGACGCTTGCTCAAAGCCTTCAGCCCAGCCGAATGCCAAAACTACATCCAAAACTCTGGCTATGCCTTCGACTAACTCGCAAATGCTCCAGAACTAGCGGAGACGTGTCGTGAGCGCTTCGTGATATTGCCCTTGAATGTCAGCATGCAGGCGCTCGAGTGCGAATTGAAGGACAAACCAAGTCAATGTTGGCTGTCCAGCCTTCGCGAGCATGCTACAAAGGCGAAATGCTCCATTTTCAATATGTGAGGCGCATTGACATAGCAACCGTGTCCCCGGCATCTGCACCCGTCACGGTACCGGACTGATTGTCCAGACTCCAATGGATGTAGTTGGCCATCAACCGCACGTTGGGGGTCAAGAACCAGTTTGCACCGATTGTGGCTGCCTTGCCTTCGCCACCCAGCGAGCCGTTTTCCAGCGTTACCGTTTCATAACGCGCAAGTAGCTCCAGAGCGCCCCAGCCGCCTCGACCAACGGGCGTGAGGACCTGCTGACGGCCCCATATGCCGATCTTGTCAGCATAGGCTACCGTCTCGCCCGTTAGGAAATATCCCGCCGAAATTGAGGCGGCACGAAATTCCGCGTCGGTCTGAGCGCTCAAATGCCGCCCACCCCCCTCGGCAGAGAACCAGAAAGATTTGAAAACCCCGCCGAGTTCGAAGCCCGCACCGTAACCGCTGCGTGGATTTACGATAATGCCCGACTGCACCTGTAAAGCATCCGGAACATGACCTCCGATGTAGATGTTGCGCTGTACACCGTTGAGCGAGGATGAAATCTGCTCGCGATAGCCCCAGGCTGCGATATGCAAGAGGCTGTTCGTGGTGCGCAACGGATTCCAGTGCGACCTGATCGAATAGGTGACACCATCGTTCGCGCTGCCCGCCGAGTTGACGTCATTGCCTGCGACTTCTGCCGCGACGTGCCAGCGGGGGCCATAGATTCGACCGCGAACCCCGAGGCCATAATAGCCCTTCTGCGGCTGGGTGGACGAGGCGACGACGTTTCGCTCCATGAAGTGAATATCGTTAATTGAGGTCGATCCGTCCATGGTCCGGCCAGTCACGCGATTGCCCACGGCAATCTCAAGGATATGCTTGCTGTCGAGCGCGCGCGACCAGGCGACAAAGGCGTTTTTCACGGTGAGGCGGTTATCGCCGAACCCCGCTTCGTAAAGATAGCTGAATTCAGCACCCGCTCGCCCCTCGAAACCCAAATCAAACAGACGCTGTTCAGTCCCAGAGAGATTGCGCGTCTTCGCCTTCGACCCGAACGTGGCTCCGAAATCGGTGAACATGCGGATGCGGGGACGGAAGCTGAAGTTACCATCCTTGCTGACGAACTCCGGAGAGCCTCTATCCCAGTTCGCGCCGTCAAGTGTTTCAATGCGCCCTGCCTGCACAAGGAGGTTTCGGGTAGCTGTGGCGGCATCGGACGATGGGGCTCGCCCCGCACCAACGATCCTGAGGGGCACCATATCCGGTGCTGTCTGCGATGGTACGGCGGCGGCGCTCGCGGCTGGGGAGGAGGCTGCAGGCGAACTGCCGGGGGTCGGGACTTCGCCGACTTTCTGAACTTTCGCCAGTTCGGCTTTGAGGCTCTCGATTTCCTTGGCCTGGGCCTTGAGCCTGGCTTCCTGCTCCGCCAGCCTCTCGGCTACTTGTTCAAGGCTGGTCTGGGCGAGCGCCGTCCCGCTCGGCCCGCACACGGCCGTGGCGAGGACCGCTACGGCAAGCGGAGACTTCATTTTTCAAGGCTAACCAGAAGGGCACGTTCCACGCCGACGGGATCCCTGTCTGCCATGCGCGCGAGTTCACCGTCGAACTCACCGCAAAGTTTGGCAGTGACGACGGTAGCCACGCAATTCCCGATGACGTTGCACGCGGCAGTTGCCATCGACATGAAACGATAGACGCCGAACAAAATCGGAAGGCCCTCCGCAGGCAGGAAGCCGGAAGCAGTGACCGTCGCGGCGAATACGACGAAGGTGCCGCCCGAAACTGTCGCCGCGCCCTTCGACGTCAGGAGCATGATGGCCATGAGGCCTCCCAGCTGTCCCCATGACATGGGGACGTTGAATGCATGGCTGAGAAACACCGTGCACATCGCCATATAGATGGACGTGCCGTCGAGATTGAACGCGTAACCGGTCGGGAGCACGAGACCGACGGTTTGCTTCGACGCACCATAGGCGGGTAGTTTCTGCAAGAGCTTGGGTAGCACGCTCTCCGACGAAGCCGTGCCCAGGATCACGATAATCTCGTTCTTGATGAAGCGCAGCAGGCCGGGCAGGTTGATGCCGAAGACCAGGCTGACGGCACCGAGTACCACGAGGATGAAAGCCACGACGGCAAGGTAAAATGCAAGAACAAGCCAGGCGAGTGAAATGAGGACATCGGTGCCATTCGAGCCGACCGCGTAGGCGATCGCACCGAAAGTCCCGACAGGTGCGAGCTTCATGATGAGATTTATGAATTCGAAGAACGCATCGGAGATATAGGCCAGTCCGCCTTCGATCGTCGAACGCTTCGCAGGGTTCAGTGCAAGCAGGCTCACCCCGAAGATTACGGCGATTACCAGGACCTGGAGCAGTTCACCGTTGGCAAATGCACCAAAAAAATTGTCCGGGAACACGTGAAGAAGGAAGTCGGAAAACCCCGACTGGTTACTTTCACCAGCCTTCTCGGCGGCTGTACGCGCGCCGTCCACGGCCGACGAAGTCACAGCACCAACCTTTACGTTTTTGCCCACGCCAGTCAGATAGGCGCACGCCAATCCAAAAAGGATGGCGATGGTCGACACGATCTCGAAGTACACGATCGCGATCAGGCCGACCTTTCCCACGCGTTTGGCGTCGCCTGCCGACGCGATCCCGGCAACCACGGTAAGGAACACCAATGGTGCTACCGCGGTCTTGATCAACCTAAGGAATATGTCGCCCAGGATCTTGAGCGATGTTCCAAATTGGGGAAACGTCAGGCCCACGAGGATGCCAAGCACCATCGCCACGGCTACTTGAAACCCCAGGCCCTTCCAGAGCGCCTTGCGCTTGACAGGCAGCGCCGTGATTTCTTCTACGCTTTTCATGCAAGCTCTCCATGGACTTTGCGGCTTCTTCCGTCCGCTTCATCGTCCGATTGCGATCCGAAGGTTCTCGTTGTAATTCAGCGTCCAGCGACAACACGGTCGACCATTTCGCCGCATAGTCCTAGATAGTTGGTCGGGTCACAGGCGGCGTCGATCGCTTCTTCCCCGCCGAGTGCCTGAGAGACCTCCTCGTTCTTCTTGAGGATATCAGCCAGCTTCCCGCCACCCTCGATAGCCTCGCGGCACGCATTGTAGACAATGTCATGGGCATGCTGGCGGCCGAGGCGGGGTGCCGCGTGCATCATGACCGCCTCCGCGACGATCAGACCTGATGTAAGATCCAGGTTTTCGCGCATGCGCTTTTCATGAACGACGAGACCGTCCAGCATGTAGCGGGCATTGGCGAGTGCAGAGGCTGTCAGGATAAAGCTCTCAGGAATGGCAATCCATTCCAGATGCCATGGGCCGGTCGCGCGCTCGAAGTCATGGATCATGCCATCGAGCATCGTCGCTACCTGCTGGCGGACCGATTTGGCGGCAGCAAGGATAAGCTCGCAACTGATCGGGTTGCGCTTTTGAGGCATCGTCGACGACGCCCCGCGGCCTGGAACGAAGGGTTCGGAGACCTCGCCGAATTCCGTTGCCATCATCAACATGACATCGGTGGCGATCTTTGCCAGCGAGCCGGTGACAAGCCCCAGGAAGGTCACGACTTCGGCAATGCCGTCCCGCGCCACATGCCAGGTGATAGGCGGCTGCGCCAGATTCAGCTCCTCGCAATAGGCAGCCTGCATTTCCAGCCCGCCCCTGCCAATCGATGCGAGCGTTCCTGCCGCGCCGGAGAACTCACCGAACAGGACGCGATCACGCAGGGTGGAAAGCCGTTCTGCATGGCGATCGATGGATGAAAGCCATACGGCGCACTTATAGCCGAAAGTGCACGGTAAAGCTTGCTGAAGGTGGGTCCTGCCAGCCATCGGTGTGTCGCGATATTGCTTAGCAAGGCCGACGAGGATCCCGCGAAGGGCTTCGATGTCGGCATCGACAATGTCGAGCGCGGAGCGGATCTGGAGGACATTGGCTGTATCCATGATGTCCTGTGTCGTGGCGCCCCAATGTACAAAGCCGCCAAAGTCGCCGGCGGCTTCGGAAAGCTGGTGAACCAGCGGCAGGATCGGGTAGCCGACAATCTCGGTTTCGTGCCGGAGGCGATCGAAGTCGATCGCTATGTGCTTGGAGGCCGCATCGATGGCGGGGCCTGCCTCAACAGGGATCGCTCCAATCTTGGCCTGGGCGCGAGCGAGGGCGGCTTCTGCTTCCAGATATCGGCCGACCAGCGCTTCATCGGTGAAAATCGCGCGCATCGCTTCGGTGCCGAACATGTCACGGAACAACAGCGAATCAAAAACAGTGCTAGGCATATCCACTCCTTTGTTCGTACCAAACACTATGTGCGAACATAGTCAAGGGGTGACGAGGGGACGCGTGCGCCATATCTAGGGGCTCAAGGAGTACCAATGCCGACAAGATACGCTGAAATTGCCCGATCCCTCTCGCGCGACATTGCCAATGGGACTTATCCGGTGGGTTCAATCCTACCAAGCGAGCCGATCTTAGCAGAGCAGCTGGGCATCAGCCGTTCGACATTGCGGGCGGCTCTCAAGGAACTTGAAGGCTCTGGCATGGTGTCGCGTCGCCGAAGCCGCGGAACCTGTGTGCTCGCGGACAAGCCGGTCAGTGCGTCGGGAGGCTTCTCCCAAAACCTTGCCACTATCGACAACCTGATCCAGTATGCAGCTTCGACAAGCCGCACCATTCTGGCGGTTGACGATATGGTGGTCGATGAGGAGCTCGCCAAGAAACTGGGTGTGCGCCCCGGCTCCAAATGGCTGAAAATCTCGCATGTGAGATTCGATCCCGAGACTCCACAGGCGTTACCGATTTGTTGGACGGACGTTTATGTGCCGGAGCGCCATTCTCGGCATGTCCGTGAGCATCTGCCTGACCATCCCAATGCCATCTCGCAATTGGTGGAGCAGGCTGCGGGCCGCACAATTCATGAGATCGAACAGGTTTTGTCAGCTACCGGTATTCCGCAGCAGCAAGCTACGGCCTTGCGTGCGCAGGAGGGTGGATATGCCTTGGAAATCGTACGCAAATATTACTTCATGGCCCGCGAACTGGCGGAGGTATCGGTTTCGATACATCCGGCCGACCGGTTTGCGTACAAAGTCCAGCTCTCGCGGCGCTAGAGGGCAAGCGCCTCGTTTTTCCGCGCCGGATTGATGGTGCAGTCAGACAGGTGTCAACCTGCCGTCAATCGCCCCTTTTCCTGGTTCCCGTACCATGTGGTACGATGGCGGACATGGACGGGAATCATTATCACGGTCGACGGGAGCTTCGGCGGCAGGACCGGCGAGAAAGTATATTGCGGGTGGCTGCCGAGAGCTTTTTGAAGAACGGCTTTGCAGCTACGACAATGTCCGGAATCGCTTCGCAGCTTGGTGGCTCGAAGAGTACCCTTTGGGGACATTTTTCGTCGAAGGAAGAGTTGTTTACAGCTGTCATCGATAGCAGAACCAGCACCTATCGTGCCCATCTATCACAGATGCTGACGACGCCGAGCGGGAGTGTCGCCGAGACACTCCGGCGGGTCTGCACAATCGTCCTGGAGAAGCTTACGAGCGCCGAAGCCGTCGCCCTTCAGCGCCTCGTCGTGGCAGAAGGCATTCGCTTCCCGCAGGCAGGTTCTATCTTCTATAATCGTGGGCCGCGCGTCACCCAAATGCAACTTGCTAAATTCTTATCTGCCGAAATGGAGAGCGGGCGACTGCGTCGTGACGACCCGATGCGTGCGGCGCGGCTCCTTTTGTCCATGTCCCTCCATTATTCCCAGCAGCAACTCCTCTGGGGCTTAGCCCAGGCGGCAACTCCGGAGGATCTAAAGTCCGAAGTGGATCGAGCCGTCGATGTCTTCATGCGCGCCTACGCGCCGTGATAGAGAAACAGCCGCTTCTCTTCGCTCGCCAGATTAAAGGCCATGCGGCCAAAGATCTTGTCCGCACACCTAAGAGACTTCTCTTCTCTGAGTGGGGCCTAGTGGGGTCAAGCTGCTTTCTCGACTTTATGATCATTCTCATGGATCACCCGCTTCTCTCCGCGGTCGGCGCAAGGCCGCCGCATAATAGGGTCATGGAGAGCAAGACGTCTCAATCTGTTTCGCGACCTTCAGCTAAGCTGAGGTTCCGAACTCTAAGCGAGATCGTCTTGCCCTTCGTCCCCATGGGAACGACACTACCCGCGTTGTTAGGCGGGATTCGATTTAGTCCTCCTCATGCCGCTTGGCAGGCCGGCGCCTTGCCCCAGTGGAACCCGCTATGATCGCACCACATGCGGTGCATGATGACGGCAAGCTTGTGTCAAGCGCCATGCAAAACTGGGCCGGTAGCGACAAATAGAACTGGGCCCCCTCCTGAATGAGGAGGGACTGATGAGTAGGGTAAGACCGTATGTCCGCTGAGCGACTGAGGGCGACCCTACGCTTACACTGTGGTGGCGGGGGCGGCGCAGGTGCCGAGCCTTCGCTATCGCGGAGAAGGTGTCATGGTCGAGCAGAGAGAGGCATTTGTAGGCATTGACGTTGCAAAGCTGCGCAACGCTGTAGCCGTCGCCAACGGCGGACGCATGGGCGAAGTGAGGTATCTGGGCGAGTTCGACGCCGACAAGGCGAGCATGCGTCGCTTGGTGAAACGGCTTGCCGCAAAGCACGAAAGTGTCACCTTTTGCTATGAGGCAGGGCCGACGGGATACGGACTTCATCGTCTGATCAAGTCGATGGGCTTCGAGTGCACGGTCGTCGCACCCTCGCTCATTCCACGACGTCAAGGCGATCAGGTGAAGACCAACCGCCGGGATGCGATCGGACTGGCGCGGCTGTTGCGCGCGGGCGAGCTTACTGCGGTATGGGTGCCGGACGAAAGCCATGAAGCTATGCGCGATCTGGTTCGCGGCCGCTCGGCAGCTGTCGAGACGCAGCGCGTCCATCGCCAGCACATCACGTCGTTCATGCTCAAGCATGGCAGGATCTTCCCACGGAAGAAGACGTGGTCGATGCGATATCTGCGATGGCTGCAGGAACAGCGGTTCGACCGTCCGGCTCACCAGATCGCCCTTCAGGAGATGGTCGATGCACTGCGACTGGCCAGCGAGCGGATCAAACGCATCGAAGCGGCGATCGAAAAGTTCCTGCCAGGCTGGTCTCTCGAACCCCTCGTACGCAGCCTACAGGCCCTTCGTGGCGTCGATCTGATCGTCGCCGTCACCTTCGCTGCGGAGGTCGGCGACGTGACGCGCTTCGAGAATCCCAGGCAGCTCATGAGCTATCTGGGCCTCGTGCCTAGCGAACGATCAACGGGCGCATCCGTGCGGCGCGGCGGCATCACCAAGGCCGGCAACAGCCGTGTGCGGCACATGCTCGTCGAAAGCGCATGGACCTACCGCCATCCACCGCGCATTGGCGTGAAGAAGCTCTACATCCATGAGCGGGTCTCGCCCGTCGTGCGTGAGATCGCCTGGAAAGCACAATCTCGCCTTACCGCCCGATATTGGCGGCTGGCGGCAACCGGCAAGCGAACGACGGTCGTTTGCACCGCGATCGCACGCGAGCTTGCCGGCTTCATGTGGTCGGTCGGACGCGTGGCGCAGCCAGTCTGATCGACCCATCCCACTCGCGCACAGGCGGGGGCAGGATCACGGCAGGGGAACGCCCGACAGACGCTTTGTGGCCGGCTATTGGCCGACGCCCGTAGTAAGGCAGGGACTGCCCCAGACGCTTAATCGGTAATGCGGTATCCAACCCGCGCATCAGAGCTTGATCACCGACGTCCTTCAGGTCCTGCCTCCACCTGTGTGCGATTATCCAAATGGCTCCGGCTGGACCGGTCGCTGGCGCACGCCCGAAACGTTGACAGCGGACATCAGAGCGGTGTCCCGGCTCCACCTTGCCATGTACGGGGGCTGTAGCTGAAGTGCGGAGATGGACGAGACCCGCCTTACGACCGCATTGGACACCGACATTGGAGTGCCTCTGAAGCCTGTCCGGCGTATTGAGGTTCTCGCGGGGATGGCGGGTCGCCGCCGCGTCTGGACACTGGAACAGAAGCTCGCGTTGGTCTCGGAGATGGAGCGCTGCGATAATTGTCAACCGAACCGAGGATTTGACCCCTCGTGTTGCCTCACCGAAGATTGTTACCGAGTTGAGCGACTGCAAGATGCGCCACATCACCACCCGCCGCGGCGGGTGGTGATGTGGCGAGGCTCTTCATCCAGTCCCCGCCAAGGATGATCTGTCCGGTTATTTCTGCACGCCATACCTTCACTGCCTTTTGCACCGTCCTCGCGCTTTTCAGCGTGAAGCGCGATGGATCCGCGTTCATGAGCCGCTCCAACACCGCAGCGGCCGAGATTGCCGGATCAGCCTCGAGCCAGACGTGGATTTGAGCCTCGAACGGATCGAGCATGTGCCCCCTTTTCGGGTAGGGCTTGGTCCGCCGGTAGGGGCGTCGATGTGTCGCGCGCTTCTCACCTGCCTGCCAGGCGGTCTCCAGATTTGCGGCGAAGCGCTGCAGGTCGATCACGGCCGGCTCCTCAAGCTTCGCATTCAGCCCTCTGCGATCGACGCGCTTTCCCAGATCGTCCTGGGACGCCCGGATTGCGGCGAACAACATCACGGGATCCTCTGAATCCAGCACCCGGCTCAGCCGCTCCTTGTCGGCCATGGCGACATTGGGATGCGCCAGCACGCGCGCGGCCGGCGGAACCGGCGGATGATATCGCTTGATGACACGCGCGCCGATCCGGGTCTTCTCCCGCAGCTTGAACGAGGGCTGGAACAGATTGCCGTGTAACCGCACCACGTCGTAAAGACGCGCCAACGACGCCGTTGCTGCCGCGCCAACGAACCTGCCGTAGCCCACCAGGCGCCGCACGATGGCGCCGTTTTTCTGCTCAACCCATGCCTGATCGTTCTTGCGGTTTGCCCGGGACCGCGTCACTTCCAGGCCCTGACTGCGGCACCAGCATACCACCAGCTCGTTCATGAACGCGCTGTCGTTGTCGAAGTCGACGCCCAGGAGCGGGAACGGAAAGAGCTGCTGCGCTTGCCGGATCGCCCCAACCACAAGGCTGCTGTCGCGACTGCGGACCGGCACGCATTCGGTCCAGCCCGTCGCGATGTCGGTCAACACCATCGTTTGCACGAAGCTGCCGGATGACGAGGTGCCGGAATGGGCAACGAAGTCGACCTCGACAAAACCCGGCAGAGGATCGTCCCAGTCTCCAAAGGTGCGGATCGGGACCGAACGCCGCACCGCGGAACTCATACCGGCTCGGCGGCGCTGTCCGCCGCGCGCTACCACACGCACCTCCGACAGTAGCCGGTCCATCGTCGCCGCGCTGACCGTGAGCAACTTGTCGCGTAGCTCGGCGCCGACGTCGAGCCGGCTATGCCGCTCGAGCGCTGGTAGCAGCACCGGGATCAGCGGCTTCAGGCGCTTCGAGCAGAGGCGATCGGATGCCTCCCACAGCACCACCAGCGCCTGCCGGACATCGGCACCGTACCGAATCGCCTGTCGGCGATTGCGAGGCGGCTTCGTCTCCCGGCGACCCAGCACTCGGATCGCGTGCTTGCGATGATAACCGGTAACCGCGACGAACTCGTCCAGGATCTGCCGTTTGTTCGACCGGGAGCATGACCGATACCGTTCGATGATCGCTCCAACCAACTCCGATCGTGTCGCCATGCTGATCCGCCCGACCATCCGACTTCCCCGAATCCGGACGATAGAACAGTCTCCATCTCCGTCGGGACGCCGATCCTACCGGTAACATTCTGCTCAAGGCAATGCGTCCCTTCGTCGAACTGAGGAACTGACCCCCGCTCACGGCGCGGTGGTTTCGGTGTTCTCAAGCGTAGGTCCGGCCTTCTGCAGAAGGCCGGACCTACGCTTTTCGCGAAGTCGGTAGCTATCGCCGCGGATTGTGATCACGGTGGAGTGGTGAAGCAGTCGATCCAGGATTGCCGTGGCCACCACCGGATCGCCAAAGACGCCGCCCCATTCCCCGACCGGGCGGTTGGAGGTGATCAGGATCGCCCCCTTTTCGTAGCGGCGCGATACGAGCTGGAAGAAGAGATGCGCGGCATTGGCCTCGAAGGGCAGATAGCCGAGTTCGTCGATGATCAGCAGTTTGGGCCGAGCCAGCAACGTCAGCTGCTTGTCGAGCGTTCCATCGCCATGCGCCTTCGCCAGCATGGCAACCAGCGTCGCTGCGGTGACGAACTGGACCGAGTAGTTCTGCCGGATCGCTTCCCTCCCCAATGCCACCGCCAAGTGCGTCTTGCCCGTTCCCGGAGGGCCCAGGAACAGTGTCGTGTCGCCATGGGCGATCCAGCGGCAGGTCACGAGCTCTCGGATCTGGCCGGGATCGAGCGAGGGCTGGGCATCGAACTAGAAGCCTTCGATCTCGCGCACGAACGGGAACTGGGCAAGCTTGCTTGCCATGGAGATGCGCCGCTCATCGCGTCGCGCAATCTCCCGGGACACGAAGAATGCCAACGCCTCGCGCAGAGTCATTTTCGAGCGTGCCGCCTCATCGAGCAGTGTGTCGAGCTGATCCCGGATCGCCGAGAGCTTGAGGCGGTCCAGCATCGCTACCAGCGCCTCATGATCGATGGCCGTCATCACCAACCTCCTCCAACCACTTCCTCGTACTCAGAAAGCGGCCGCAGCAACGCCGGCGGTGGTATTGTCGGTGACGCCGCGGCACGCACGAGGCCAGTGCCAACCAGGCCCGCCAGATGTGCCCGGTCCATGACCCTTTGCCGGCGCCCCTCGCACATGGGATGGTCAGCTATCACCTCGCCGGCGTGGCGCACGATAACCCGACCGGCGAGGACCACGACCTGGACCGTTTCGCCGACCAGGCGCCAGGGAACCGAGTAGCTGTTGGTGTCGAGATCAATGGCACAGTCGGGCCGGACCTTGCGGATCAGGTCACGCAGTTGCCCGAACGGAGCACGGCCACCGAGCGGGCGAAGCACACCGGCCTCATCGGCGAAGCGAACGAGCGGCAGTTCGCCTGTGGTCCCGTGCACGCGCACGTCGGCAATCTCGCGGTTCCATTGATCGAGATGCGCAACGAAGGCGCCCCAGCTCCCGAAGCGGCGGCCAGCGACTGCATTGCGCTTCACATATCCGACGCCCCGCTCATCCTTGCCCTTGGTGCGCGCCCGGTATGGAGCGCAGGCTCATCGAGGCACACGTCCTCGCCGCCGAGCGATTGCATGGCGACGATACAACCTTGCCGGTCATGGCCAAGGTGCGTGCCGCTGCCAGCAAGGTGTTCGCCGCGAGCCAGCAGCGCTGCCGGGTGCACTGGATGCGCAATGCGCTGGCCCATGCTGCGCCAAAGCAGCGCCCCGCCGTCATTGCCGTGATCAAGACGATCTTCGCTCAGGAGACAACCGAAGCCGCTCACCAGCAGTGGGAGCAGATCGCCGATGCGCTGCGCGAGAAGTTCCCCAAGCTCGCCGGCATGATGGACGAATCGCGCGAGGATGTCCTCGCCTACATGGCGTTCCCGAAGGACCATTGGGCGCAGATCGCCTCGACCAACCCGCTGGAAAGGGTGAACAAGGAGATCAAGCGAAGGGCCGATGTGATCGGCATCTTCCCGAACGATGCCGCCGTCGTCCGCCTCGTCGGCGCGCTGATGCTGGAGCAGAATGACGAGTGGGCGGTATCGCGCCGCTACATCACGCTGGAAACCCTCGGCTCGCTGAGCCATAATCCCATTGTCAACATGCCCGCCTTGGCTGCCTGACCCAAACCCGATCCTGCCATGGATCGACGGTTCCCACACCACCCCGTGGGACACGACCCTTTGGGAGTCAGTCCGAGCCACGCGGCAAAGTGACGCGCCGACTTGAAATTACCCGCAGGAGGCGCCTTGATCGACAACAACCGCGTTGAGGCGCGACAAGCGAGAACAGATATGCGCGAGTAGGTCATGAAGCGGCGGGAAAGAACACGCCACCTGATCGAACTGGGGGGCCTCGTCATCAAGGCGGGACTGGTCGATCTGACCGAAGATGACCGCGTCACGCTCTACGGCGCGTTTCTTACCGTCGCCGAAAGGTTGCGTGGTGACGAACGCGCCAACGCGCTCGCGCTTTGGAAGCGGAAGGGCAAGCGCGCGTTCGGGGCGAATCAAGAAGATAGCTAATGCTTGCGTAGAGGGTGTCGAAATTCCTACATACTGCGGATGAACATGTCGGCATCACGAAGAGGTCGCCCACGGGAGTTCGATCCCGAGCAGGCCCTTGCGGCGGCGCTTCAGATATTCTGGACGCGCGGTTATGAAGGGGCGTCGCTTGCCGAACTGACCGAAGCAATGGGTATCACCAAGCCGAGCCTATATGCCTGTTTCGGCAACAAGGAAGCGCTTTTCCATAAGGCGCTGGCCCTCTATGAACGCGACAAGCTCAATTATATGCGATCCGCACTGGCAGAGCCGACCGCCCGCGCCGTGACCGAACGGTTGCTGAGAGAGACACTGGCAATACACACTGGCGTCGATAGTCCTCGCGCATGTCTGGGCGTCATCAGCATGGTGGCCTGCACGACCCAGGCGGAAACGATCAAGGTTGAAGTGGTTGGCCGACAGGCATCGTCAACCAAGGCGCTAGTAGAGCGATTTGCGCGCGCTCGTGAGGAAGGCGACTTGCCCGGCCACCTCAATCCCCACGCGCTCGCCTCCTTCGTTCTCGCTATTATGCAAGGCATGGGCGTACAGGCGGGTGTGGGGGCTGGCACGGAGGAGCTGGAGCGGTTGGTGGACATTGCCATGACGATGTGGCCGAGCGACTGAGGCAGCGTTTTCCAAGCACGCCGCCGAATCAGACAGCAGTGGCCTTGGTTGGTCGCGTCGAACCCGGCGCCCAATCTTCCGCAACATGCTGCGGCGGGCTTCTGCGTCTCACTGCTACTCTTCCAAGATTGCGTACCGGTCCAGCACCACCGCAACCGGACACCTCCTGATGATGGGGTCTCGGCCGAACTTCGAACGCATGAGCATCACGGTATCACTGCCGCAGGACGCGATGACACCCTATGCCTGCATCGTCGTCGAGCCGCCCAAAGCGCCAGCGCATTACACCCACCTGACCCGAAGAAATCGAATGGCGCCAATCATTGTGGCCAGTAGTGCCGCCTCGGCCTGCCTCCGGCCCGCATAGCGCCACATCATCCCCCAGAGTCGTTCCTGTGCAGCAGTCCTGCTGTCACTAATCCCATAGGTTGTACGCGCGTCAGCGGGTTAGCTCAATCCGGCTTCAATGAGGTCGCGCCGCTTCATGGGGCCAGCGTATGCCACGGCGCTCGGCAAGAATGCCAACTGTCAGACGCTGGTGTCGGTGACGCTGGCTTCGGGCGAAGTTCCGCTCATGCTGAGCTTGCGGCTGTTCCTGCCGGAAAGCTGGACAAGCGATACCGCGCGCATGGATAAGTGCGGCGTGCCCGCTCTTTTGCAGGAATATCGTACCAAGCCCGAGATCGCGATCGAGGAGGTCGATCGCATCATCGCTGCCGGCGTGCGCTTCGGCTGTGTGCTGGCCGATGCCGGTTACGGGCTGTCGGCTCCGTTCCGACAGGCACTGAGTACACGCGGCCTGCATTGGGCTGTCGGCATTCCCCGGCATCAGAAGGTCTATCCGGCTGACGTGCAACTGATCTTCCCCGTAGCGGGGCGCGGCGACCACGCGTGCGGCATGTACCCGACGTCAAGTCCATGCCGCGCACGCGATGCTCGAAAGCGCGAAGTGGCATCAGGTCAGTTGGCGCAAGGGAACCAAGGGACGGCTTACGGCCCGCTTTGCTGCCATGCGCGTGCGCATTGCCGATGGTGCGCCTCAGCGGATCGGCTCTGCCGGGGCCCAGCACATGCCGGGTGAGGAAGCCTGGCCGGTGGGGGAGCATCGCTCGAATGGTGAGCGAAAATATTATCTCTCCAATCTGCCCGGCGACACTCCGATCAAGGCTCTCGCCGGCGCCATCAAGGCGCGCTGGATCTGCGAACAGGCGCATCAGCAACTCAAGGAAGAACTGGGGTTGGATCCGCAAGCAGACCAGTCTCTCGAGTGTAGATCAAAGTAGAGAGGCCGATGCCTGCCGGCGGTCGAGCGGGGCAACCTCCCGAATCAGTTGCTTGAGCAGGCGCAATCCCGTCGGGAGCTGCCGGCGTCCAGAGTAATAGAGGTGGAAGCCGGGGCCCATTGACGCCCAGTCGCCAAGCACGAGCGTAAGCGCGCCGCTTGCGAGGTGGGGACGCAGGACCGGCTCGGCGCCATAGATTATGCCGACGTCGTTGAGGCCGAAGCCGACGGCGGCATGGCTGCTGTCCACGATGATGGACCCCGGCGCGTCCACCGCCACGGCTTCGGTGCCTCGCTCGAACTCCCAGTGATAGAGTTGGTCGTTGCCCAGCCGGATGCGGACGCAGCGGTGGTGACGCAGATCGTCGGGCGTCGATGGCGCGCCATGTTTCGCAAGGTAGGCGGGTGACGCGGCCGCAACCCAGCGAATGTCGGGCGAGAGCCGCTGCGCGATCATGTCCTCGGGGACGGTACCGCCGTAGCGGATGCCCGCATCGAACCCGCTGGCGATCACGTCCACCATGCGGTTGCTGACGCTGATGTCGACCACGACCTCCGGATAGCGTTCGACGAAGTGCGGCATGACCGGCTCGAGCAGCAGCGCGGCGGCGTCCTCAAGGACGTTGATCCTTATCCTTCCCGTCGGGGCGTCCCGATAGCGGTTCAGGTTCTCCGCCGCATCTCCGATGCTTTCCAACGGTCCCTCGATGGCGGCCCGCAGATCTTCTCCCGCGGCCGTGAGTGTCACGCTGCGGGTGGTCCGGTTCAACAATCGCACGCCGCGGCGCGCTTCGAGCCCCGCCATCGCGTGGCTCAATGCCGACGTCGTCACCCCCATCTCCGAAGCGGCACGACGAAAGCTGCCATGCCTCGCGATGGCCAGAAAGTAGAGGAAGTCGGCAAGATCGGCCCGGCTCAGTTGCATGTGATCCTTTACCATGCCGTTGAGCAGCGTTCATCAGTTCATTGCGCGAGAGAGCGCTAATCCCAGCGGCCCCAATCGCTAAATTGGGATCGGAAGAACTGACTCCAAAGCGAACCGCCAAGGAAAGGCGACGACATGCTGAACGTTCTGATCTCGATCGCCGCTCTCGCGGCGCTGCCCGCCGCCGTCTCAGCACAGGAAGGAAGGACCATGGACATCACCCGCAAGGCAGACATGAAGACCGTTGACGGGCCGGAGGAATATTTCACGGGCAAGGCCACGATCACGGGCCAGTTCCAGCGCGAGGCCCCCTCGCGCGTGACGGGGGCGATCGTCCACTTCGAGCCCGGCGCCCGCACCGCCTGGCACACCCATCCCGCGGGCCAGACGCTGATCGTCACCGAGGGTGTCGGCTGGACGCAGGTGGAGGGCGGACCCAAGCTCGAGTTCCACGCCGGCGACATCCTGTGGTGCCCGTCCGAGCACAAGCACTGGCATGGCGCGACGCCGCACGAGGGCATGACCCACGTCGCGATCCAGGAGGCAATCGACGGCAAGAACGTCACCTGGATGGAGAAGGTGACGGACGAGCAGTACAACGCCCCGCTCGGCAAGGAATGAGCCCGTGCCGCACGTTGTCGTGAAGCTCTGGCCCGGCAAGTCCGACGCGCAGAAGCAGGCGCTCTCGCACGCCATCGTCCACGATGTGACCTCAATCCTCCATTATGGCGACGAGTCCGTCTCGGTCGGCTTCGAGGAGGTCGCGGCGGGCGACTGGCAGGACCGCGTCTATGGGCCCGACATCGAGGACCGCTGGGACACGCTCACCAAGCGGCCGGGCTACGGCCCGCGCGCCGCCAGCCAAGGAAAGGCATCATCATGATCCTGAACGAGACCGCGACCCTGTCGAACGGCGTCGCCATCCCGAAGCTCGGCTTCGGCACCTGGATGATCCCCGATGACGCCGCCGCCCGCGCCGTGCGCGACGCGATCGGTGTCGGCTATCGCAACATCGATACCGCGCAGGCCTACGAGAACGAGCGCGGCGTCGGCGATGGCCTGCGCGCGAGCGGCGTGGCGCGCGACCAGATATTCGTCACCACCAAGCTCGTCGCCGAAAGCAAGAGCTACGCCGATGCCAGGGAGCGGATCGACGGCTCGCTGAAGGCGCTGGGCCTCGATCACATCGACCTCATGCTCATCCACAGCCCGCAGCCCTGGGCCGAGTTCCGCGAGGGCGATCGCTACTTAGAGGGCAACCTGGAAGCCTGGCGCGCTCGAGGAGGCGTATCAGGCCGGCAAGCTGCGCGCGATCGGCGTCTCCAATTTCGAGCGCGCCGATCTCGACAATCTGATCGAGAAGGGCAGCGTCGCGCCCATGGTCGACCAGGTGCTGGCGCATGTCGGCAACACGCCGTTCGACCTGATCGACTATGCGCAGTCGAAAGGCATCGTCGTCCAGGCCTATTCGCCGGTCGCCCATGGTGCGGTGCTGAAGGACACGCGCCTCGTCGAGATGGCGGGCCGGTATGGCGTCAGCGTGCCGCAGCTCTGCATCCGCTACTGCCTCCAGCTCGGCCTGCTGCCGCTGCCCAAGACGCTCAACCCGGCCCACATGCGCGACAACGCTGCAGTCGACTTCACCATCTCCGATGAAGACATGGCGCTGCTGCGAAGCGCCCAGGACAGCACCGACTATGGCGAGGCGAGCAGGTTTCCCGTGTTCGGCAAGAAGCGGCAGGTCGAGCCGGCCGCTCGCGAGGGCTGAGCCATGAACCCGGTCTATGATTATGCCGGCCAGGTCGCGTTCGTCACCGGTGCTGGCTCCGGCATGGGGCTCGCGACCGCTCGGGCCTTCGCCGCCGCCGGCGCGGCGGTGGCGCTTGTCGACGCCAACGGCGCCGCAGTCGCCGATGCGGTCGCTTTGCTGGACGCGAGGGGCGCGCAGGCGATCGCCGTCACTTGCGACGTGTCGGACGAGGCGCAGGTCAAGGCAGGAGTGGAGCGCACCATCGCCGAGTTCGGACGCCTCGACATGGCGTTCAACAATGCCGGCATCCAGAGCGACGCGACCGACCTCGCCGACGTACCGATGGCCGATTACGATCGCATGCTCGCCATCAACCTGCGCGGCGTCTTCGCCTGCATGAAGTACCAGCTCGCGCAGATGAAAGCGCAGGGCTCGGGCGCGATCGTCAACTGCTCGTCGCTCGGGGGCTTCGTCGGCGTGCCGGGCCGTGCGGCCTATCATGCCGCCAAGCACGGCATCCACGGCGCCACCAAGAGCGCCGCGCTGGAATATGCGCCTCACGGCATCCGCATCAACGTCGTCGCGCCCGGCATCATCGACACCCCGATGGTCGCCGACATGAAGAAGGCCGAGGCCGGCGTCATTGAGGACATGATGCGCGACGTGCCGATCAGGCGGCTCGGCCAGGCGGAGGAAGTCGCCGCCGCCGTCCTCTGGCTGTGCAGCCCGGGCGCGAGCTTCGTCGTCGGTCACGCGCTGGCGGTCGACGGTGGCTATGTCGCGCGCTGATCCGCACCGCCCTTACAAGAGCAGGAGCAGCACCATGGAGTATACGCATCTCGGGCGGACCGGTCTGCGGATCAGCCCCATCATCCTCGGCACCATGAACTTCGGCGAGCTCAGCGACGAGGCGATCTCGTTCCGGATCATGGACGAGGCGGTCGACGCCGGCATCAACCACTTCGACACGGCCGACGTCTATGGCGGTCCGCAGAAGCCCGACATGGAGAAGGGCTATGGCGTCTCCGAGGAGATCATCGGCCGCTGGTTGAAGCAGAGCGGCAAGAGGGACCGGATTGTGCTGGCGACCAAGGTCTACCAGCCGATGGAGACCGGGCCGAACGACAAGTACCTGTCGGCCTACCATATCCGCCGCGCGTGCGAGGCGAGCCTGAAGCGGCTCGGGACCGACCACATCGACCTATACCAGATGCACCACGTCGACCCCGCCACGCCCTGGGACGAGGTGTGGCAGGCGATGGAGCAGCTCATCCGCGAGGGGAAGATCACCTATGTCGGCAGCAGCAACTTCGCCGCGTGGAACGTTGTGCAGGCCCAGTATGAGGCGAAGCAGCGCAATCTTCTTGGGCTCGTGTCGGAGCAGAGCCTCTACAATCTGACCCAGCGCACGATCGAGCTGGAGGTCGTGCCCGCGCTGCGCGCGTTTGGCATCGGCCTGATCCCGTGGAGCCCGGTCGGACAGGGTCTGCTTGCCGGCGCGTTGGCAAAGCACGAGGAGGGCCGCCGCGCCTCCCCTAGGCTGGCGGAGCAGCTTAAGAAGCTGCGGCCGCAGGTCGAGGCCTACGAGGCGTTGTGCGCCGAGATCGGCGTGCCGCCCGCGCATGTCGCGCTTGCATGGCTCCTCCACAATCCCGTGGTGACGGCCGCGATCAGCGGCCCGCGCACACCCGAGCAACTGCGGGACACCCTCGCGGCGCTCGACCTCGTGCTCGATGAAGAGACGCTGCGCCGGCTGGACGAGATCTGGCCCGGACCCGGCGGTGAGGCTCCGATGGCCTATGCGTGGTGACCGTACGGGCGCCGGTCTGGTTCGATCCGCTTAGGGAACCGGACCGGGGCGATCGCCCAATTGCGCTTCAATCGCGGCCTTGTCGATGATCGACCACACGCGTCGGATTTTACCGTCCTCATATTCATAGAATACGTTCTCGCAGAACGACACGCGGCGGCCGTTTACCTCCAGTCCCAGAAAGCGGCCCACGGGGGTGCAGTCGAAGGCCAAGCGGGCTGCGACGAGCGGCCCGTCGATGGCCACACGCTCAATGTTGAAGCGGACATCCGGAACCTCGCGAAAATCCCGCTCCAGCATCTTGCGATAGCCAGACAGCTCGATTTTCTCCCCGCCATATTCGACGTCCTCATGGACGAACTGACCCAGACGGTCGAGCTGTCGAGCGCTTAGGCACTCAAGGTACGCGCGATAGGCGCTCAACAAATCATCATGCGTCATCGGCTTTCCCGCCATGTTGCCAGCTTCGGACCTTCAACGCCGCCTTAGCAAACTCGCCCGGCGCTTCCTGCGGGACATTGTGCCCGACAGACAGGGTCCAGTGCTCGTGTGGGCCGGCGAACAACGCGGCGTGATCCGCTGTCCCCCCGGGCTTTAGCGGATCGGCGGTCCCGTCGATGGTGATCGCCGGAACGGTTATGGGAGGACGCTCTGCCAGGCGGTCCTCCAGCGATTGCAGCAGCGGATCGCCGCGTTCGTTGCCGTGCATGAAGCGGTAAGCGCTGATCACGACATCCACGAAATCCGGATTGTCGAATGCCGCGGCCGTCCTTTCGAAGATGGCCTCATCAAACGCCCAATCGGGAGACCATTCGCGCCATAGCGTGCGGCCGAGATCGGCGCGGTTGTTCTCCAGGCAGGATCGCCCACGCTCCGTCTGGAAGAGGTGCTGATACCAGCACACGCGTTCGAGCGTGACACCGAGAGGAGATCTCTGCTGCTTGACGTCGATCACGTCATAGCCGGCATAGGAGATGAGCCCGCCGACCTCCTGGGGCCACAGGGCGGCGGCCGCGCAGCACGCGTTGCCGCCCCAATCGAAGCCTCCGAAAATCGGCCTGGTCAGTCCAAGAGCGTTTGAGAACTGGATCAGATCGAGCGCGCGCGCAGCTTGCTGCCCGTTTCGCCTCGTCTCGCCAGACAAAAAGCGCGTTGGCCCGTACCCACGGACATAGGGTCGGAGCACTCTCGCGCCCACATTCGCAAGGATTTGCGCATCGGCATCGAAGGCATGAACGTCATAGGGATAGCCATGGATGAGGATAACCGGCCAACCGCCGGATGGACCGTCCTCCAGATAGGCTACCCGCAAAAGATCGGTGTCGATGGTTTTCTTCATATGCTGCGTCATCACCTCAATGGCGCGTTACTCGCGCAGGCACTTTCGGACTTTTTCTCGATCAAGTATTCACGCTTGCCTACGTAGAGTAAATTCACGGCAGCCGCGAGGTAGCCGAGCGCGGCCGAACCGGCACCGCCCATCAAGCGTGCTGCAACCGCTTCTTCAGGAATTCGATGAAACGCTGCGTCTTCGCTGGCAGCAGGCGGGTTTCGGTAACGGCATAAATGGGGCGCGCCGCGCCGGCCCATTGGGGCAGAACCCGCCGCAGCCGCCCATGAGCCAGGTCGTCCGCCACCAGTCGTTCCGACAACAGTGCCACCCCGACGCCCAGCAGCGCCATCTGCCGGATCATGGCCATGCTGTTCATGCGGTAATGGCTCGTAATCGCCGGCCTGGCCGTCTGGCCGCCCGATTCCAGCGCCCAATGGGGCATGGTGGACATGGACAGGCACCGATGGGATACCAAATCGTCGGGATGGGCCGGTTCGCCATGCCGTTCGATATAGCCGGGCGACGCGTAGCATTCCGACGGAAGGCGCGCGATGACCCGGCTGATGAGGGACGGATTTTCCGGCGAGGCCATGCGGATGGCAAGGTCGAAAGGTTCGCGCACCAAATCGACATTTCTGGGCGTCAGGTCCAGGTCGAAGCTGATCCCGGGATTGAGCGTCGCGAATTCATGGATGGGCGCGGCCAGATAGCTGGTCGCGAAATCGACGGGCAGGGATACCCGCAGCAGGCCCACGGGCCGGGCCACCATATCGCCAAGTTCCTCGTGAGCGATGCGCGCCTCGTCCACGATCCTGCGGCAGCGCTCATAATAGAGGCGCCCCCCCTCGGTCAGCTCGATCTTGCGGGTCGTCCGGTTCATGAGGCGCAGGCCGATGCCCTGTTCAAGCAGGGCGACCCGGCGCGACAGGGTGGAATTTGGCATACCCAACCCCTGCGCGGCCCTGCGGAAGCTTTGCGCCTTCACTACTTCAACGAAAAGAGCCATGTCGTTCAGGTAGTCCATGATTGCTCCACTAGATGAACAATGTTTTCCATCAGCGGTTCCTTGTCCACGACGATGAGCAATGCGATATCCTGCGCAAGGAAAAGGAGCAACAGAATGGCGGATATCTTCACCCCAGGGCAAGTCGGCGGAATCGAGGTCCGCAACAGGATCGTCATGGCGCCCATGACCCGGTCGCGGGCGCAGCCGGACGGTACGCCCGGCCCGCTGGCCGCCGAGTACTATGCGCAGCGCGCATCGGTCGGTCTGATCGTCAGCGAAGGCACGCAGCCGTCCGATGGCGGACAAGGCTATCTGACGACGCCCGGCATCTACACCTCCGCCCATGTGGAGGGCTGGCGCAAGGTCACGTCCGGGGTCCATGAAAAGGGGGGCCGGATCTTCATTCAGCTGATGCATGTCGGCCGCATTTCCCATCCCGACAACAAGCGGGACGGGGGGCAGGCGGTCGCGCCGTCCGCCATCGCGCCGGGCGTTCCGATGTTCACGGCCACGGGCATGCAGGACATCCCCGCTCCCCGCGCCCTTTCCACCCAGGAAGTGATCGCGTTGATCGACGAATTCCGTCACGCGGCGCGCAGTGCGATAGAGGCGGGCGCGGACGGCGTGGAGGTGCATGGCGCGAACGGCTATCTGGTCCAGCAATTCCTGGCGCCCAGCGCCAATGTCCGGACCGATGAGTATGGCGGCAGCCTGGAAAACAGGGCGCGCTTCGCTATAGAGGTGGTGAAGGCCGTCGCGGCGGAAATAGGCGCGGAGAGGACCGCGATCCGCTTTTCGCCCGGCAACACCATGTCGGGCATCGACGAGGGACCGGAGGGACCCGCCCTTTACCATTATCTGGTCGCCGAACTAGACAGGCTAGGCCTTGCCTATGTCCACCTGATGCATCTAGGAGACGAGAAGCTGCTGGCGGACATTCGCAGGCTCTGGAACCATGCGCTGGTCCTGAACCGTCCCGGTAGGCCGCGTGACCGGATCGGTGCAGACATCGAAGCCGGCGTCGCCGACCTGGAGGCTTATGGCCAAGGGATCCTGGCAAACCCCGACTTCGTCGAGCGCATCCGCCGCGACGCGCACTTGAACGAGGCCGATCCCGCCACGTTCTATGGCGGTGGCGCGCAGGGCTATACCGACTATGACGCATTGGCGGAGGATCGCGCCTGATCCTCTGACCGGGGCGGACACGGCAGCCATTTCCGACCGGGAGGAACGGGTGCCTCGAGGGCGAAGACAAAGCCGCGGGATGTTCCGGCCCCCTTCGGCCAAAATAGATCCCGGTCGTCAAACCTGCATGGCGATGCGAGATCTGGGGAAATCCCACAGCATGGCTCCCTGCCAACTATGGCCCATCTGCTCGCGCTGCATGCGACACCGGCCAGCGCCACTGTCGACATCGCCTATGTCGATCAGGGCTATACCAACGCATGCGCCGCCATTGCAGGCGCCGCTCGTGCCATCACGCTGGAAATCAGCAAGCTGCCCGAAGCCAAGTACAGCTTCGTGCTCCCGTCGGGTCGTTAAGCGATCATTCGCATGGTCAACCCGCTTATGAGACCTGTGCGCGGTTGGGCGTAGACAGGCATGCCAATTGCTGTTTCTACGGGCTCTCCAAGCAGGAGAGCGGCCGTGGTGCAGCGTTCGATTGGTCAGGAGCGATTTGGGTTTTCAGGGTCCAAGCGCACGACGTCATCGCTCGATACGCTGGTATCGCTGATTGATTGGCACGCGGTCGCGGCTCTTCTTGATCCGCTTTATCCGGCCTCCAAAGGTGAGCCCGCCTGGCAATGTTCAAAGCGCTCCTGTTGTCGATCTGGTATGATCTGTCCGATGTGAAGGTGGCTGAGGCCTTGGACGACCGGGCCTCTTTTCGCCGCTTCTGTGGGTTTTCCGCGAATGAGGCGACGCCAGAGCGTACCGCGTTTGTCAGATTTCGCCGACTGCTGGTCGCGCACCAACTTGACCGATCGTTGTTTGAAACCGTGACCATGCAGCTCAAGGCCAAGGCGGTGACGGTCAAGACCGGGACACTGGTCGATGCCACCATCATTGCCCCGGCCAGTGAAGACGATGATGATGCGCGCTGGGTAAAGCACAAAAGAAAACGGGCTGTTCACGGCTTTAAGGCTCACGTGGGCGCCGATGCCGACACCGCGTTGGTTGAGGAAGTCTCCGTCACCTCCGCCAATATCAATGACGGCAAGGCAGGCCCCGGTGCCTTGCCCGACAATCCCGGCGAGGTGTTTGCCGACAGCGCCTATCGCGGCAATCACTTTTGTGATGCCGTGCTGGCAAAGGGCGGCATTCCCCGGATCGTCGCCACCGGCATGTGGGGTCGCGACGAAGCTGAAACGCTCCAAGCACCATGAATGGAATCAACCGATCAATCGCGTGCGCGGCCGCATCGAGAAGATCTTCGGGACATGGAAGCGATGCTACGGCCTGCGCCGCATGCGATGGCGAGGTCTCGCCAAAGCCGCCGTCCAAGTGCGCCTCACCGCCATTGCCGAGAACCTCAAGCGCACGATGAACATTCTCTCCGTTCCAGCATGATATCGCCTCCGACCGCAAAGCGCAGGCCGGATCGATAACCCATCGAATATGTGCGCGATTTCATAGCTCTATGCCCAACCGCGCACAGGTCTCATTAGTCAGCGCGTCCCGTGTAGCCGCGGCTGGTAAATTCGACATGTGTCGGTTACGCTTGTAATGCTGCAATGTGATAACTGTCAGATTAATACGAAGCACTCGGTTGATGCGGTCGGATAGCCCGCTTTGAGCAGAAGGATTGTCATGACTGAAACAAGCAAGATCGTCGTCCTGGCAGGCGCAACGGGCAATCTGGGCTCGCTGATCGCTCACGCTTTGCTGGACAAGCCGGAGGTGCGGCTGCGGGCTCTGGTACGCCCGGCGAGCGCCGGAAAGCTGGCGGCTCTGCGGGAGAAGGGCGTCGAGATCGTGGAGATCGATCTCGATGACGAGACGCGAGGCGAAAAGCTCGCGACGGCGCTGAACGGCGCGTTGTCGGTGGTTTCCGCCATTCAGGGCGGTCCTGAAGTGGTCGTCGGTGACCAGTTGCGGCTGCTCGATGCGGCCAGCCGGGCAAAGGTCCGTCGCTTCATCCCGTCCAGCTTCTCCTACAACATCTTCGGCCTCGGCGACGGCGAGAATATCAACACCGACGACCGCCGCGCCTTCGCCCGTGAGGCGGAAAAGGCTCGCGGCGCGGTAGAGGTAATTCACATCAACATCGGCGCGTTTCTCGATCGGCGCGTCCTGTTCGGCTTTCTCGGGGCATTCGATCTCGACACGGGACAGGCTTTCCTTTGGGGAGACGGCCAGACCGCAATGGACTTCACGACCTATGAGGACACCGCGCGGTTCACGGCTGAGGTGGCGCTCGACGAGGGGCAGGTTCCCAGTGCGTTCGAGGTCGCCGGCGATACGCTGACATTCCACGAACTGGTGAGGGCCTATGAAGAGGTCTCGGGCAAGGCCATCAGTGTCGTGAAGAAGGGAAGCCTTGCCGATCTCGATCGCGAGATCGAGCAGCGCAGGCAGGCTGAACCGCAGAATGTGTATGGCTGGCTGCCGCTGATGTACTGGCGCGGCATGCTGTCGGGCAAGGGCAAGCTTCACGCGATCGCGAACCACCGCTATCCATGGATCAAACCCCAGCCCGTCCGCGATTACATCCGTCAGGAAAGGCTTTGAGAGAAAATTACGCGGGACAAGAGTGGCCGCGTGACGAGCGCCACGCAAATGCGCCGACGTCCAGTTGCCTCATCTAAACTGCTCCCAGCTAATGCCGGGACCGTTACTCCACGCTCTCTCATCCTGATTGTCGCGCGACAAGCCTGCCTGATCTGGCGCATGGATTTGGTGACGGCATCCTGAAACGCTCGGCTGAAGTTTTTCCAGGAGGTGTCAACGATCGGCAACTTGATTGGCAACAGGCAATCCTCTTGCAATCGCTTCCCCATAGCCACCGCCCCGGTCTCAGGCGACAATCGATATTGACGGACGCTTGGCAAGCCAGGCTCGCGACGTTTCCAGTGCCCGATCCGGCGACAACCTGACCGGCTTCCGGCGCGCGAGGTCGTAAACAATCGTACAATATGTCTGGCCTTGCAGAAAACCGAAGTCATCAATGCCTATGACATGGAGCTCGTCATGCCGATCGAAGGCACGCCGCAGTACTACTCGCAGTAGAGCGTCTTTGCTCACGGGCATCATCACGCGATTGCCAACTTCGGATCCAAGCTTGCCGCCGAGCTCCAGCCCGAGATGGTGGACAATTGTCTCAAGCCGCTGAGTGCGTCGGCCATATCGAGCCAGGACGCCGGCGTCGAATTGCTCACAAAAAATGCTGCGACCGCACACAACGGAGCCGCACCAAAACCAGCGTGCGAGGATCGTCGGACGACGCGGCGCCCTGCATGCTGGAGATTCGTCGGCCCGGACGCCCGATCCGGGCAACCACTCGAACATCGCGTGCATCCGCACCGGGCTCTCGGCTACAAACCACCGCGCGAATTTATCGACCGCTCAACCCATGAGGACCTGTCAGACCTTAAGGGGGCAACAACAACAGCTGCAGAAAATCTCACCGTTGAGCAGGTCATTGCGAAGGCAGGCACTGAATCTTGCGATGTAGCCATTTTCCCAGGGGTCTCCCGAGTTAAAATGATAAGGGGCAGTGACCCTCCTCCTTGAAATGACTTCGATATCGAAGTATATAGTCTTTAGCGGTAAAGACGCCGGTTGATAGGTGGTGCTGCAGAGGGGATATCATGGTCACCGTCTTGTTGAGTATGGTTGTTGCGCTAGGCCATGGCTCCATTTTGATCTCGTCGCGGGCAGATTGGGTAGACATGCTGCTGAACGCTTATGATTGCGGAGTTGCCGCCAGATCGAAGGGCGCATGTCGTATCAACAAGAACCGTTCGGCAGTTTCAGTCGCGCTCACACGCCCGATGATGCGCCTCGAGACGGCGATCTTGATAACAGGTCAACGCTTTCAGTAATGCCGCAGTGTGCGCTTCACTTTTTCGTGTTTGGCTCCCACGGGAGCGATCGCGTGAGCGAGAGAGAAAAACTTGATGGCTAGTGAAATTTCTGAGGAGCTTGCGATCTTCCGCCGCAGCGCCAACCGCTTCATTAAGTCGGAGGTTGTGCCCCACCTCTCCCGCTTTCGCGAGCAGCGCTGCGTCGATCGCGAACTCTGGAGAAAGGCAGGAGAGGCGGGCCTTCTTCTGTGTGGGATTCCAGAACCTTGGGGCGCTGGCGGCGATATCCGGCACGAGGTCGTTTTTATCGAAGAACTGGCTCGGGCCGGTTTTCCCGACTTCGGCGTGCCAATACACAGCGGTATTGTTGCCCCATATATCGCCCATTATGGCACCAACGCACAAAAGGATCGTTGGCTGCCAGCGATGGCCGCTGGCGAAAAGGTTGGGGCCATGGCTATGACCGAACCGGAAGGAGGATCGGACCTCCGGGGGATCCGCACCTCCGCGAAACGGTATGGCGACGAGTGGGTAATAAGCGGTGCCAAGACCTTCATCACCAATGGCCATCTCGCCGATATCATCATCGTCGCGTGCCAAACCGAGCCGCCAGGAACCCATAGCGGTCTCTCGCTTATCGTCGTAGAGACCGAAGAACTAGAGGGGTTTCGGCGAGGTCGCAATCTCGAGAAAATTGGGTTCAAAGCGAGCGACACGGCCGAACTGTTTTTTGACGATTGTCGCGTTCCTGCCAGCAACTTGCTGGGTGAGCAGGGCCGCGGCCTACCGTACATGATGCAGCAACTGCCGCAGGAGCGCCTCTTGATGGCCGTTCAGGCAGTAGGGGCCATGGAGGCTGCCGTCGATCTCACTATCGCCTACACAAAGGAGCGTCGCGCCTTCGGACAGGCAGTGTTCGATTTCCAAAATACGCGGTTCAAACTTGCTGAGGCAAAGTCCCATACGACCGTAGCACGCATTTATCTCGACAATTGCATTAACGATCATGCAAACGGCGAATTTTCTGCGACGGACGGCGCCATCGCCAAATGGTGGACCACACAGAAACAATGCGAAGTCATCGACGAATGCCTGCAACTCTTCGGCGGCTACGGTTACATGGCCGAATATCCCATAGCTCACGCATGGGCCGACGCCCGCGTACAGAAGATCTATGCTGGCACCAACGAAATCATGAAGGAGCTGATCGCGCGCAGCTTGTAGTTAGCAATGTATAGCGATTGAATCACCGCTAGGTTCTACACGCGTTGGGTTCTGATGTGCGAGATCGCACCGCAGGCGTTGATTCCGGAGTGTCGGTCGTTCGGTATGAAAGTAATGAAGCAGTGAACATCGATAGTACCGCAGCGGTCGCGAATGCTCGCGTGAAATGGTGCAAAAGTTACGATCCTCGATCTAGATGACGCGTCCGGCAAGGCAATCGTGGCGGACTTGGGTTGCAAGTTCATAAGCGGCGACGTAGCCGATGACGCGAGTGTCGATATCGCACTCGACAAGGCTGAGGAAGCTCATGGCGTGGCGCGCTTCCTGGTCAACTGCGCGGGAGTTGCGCCTGGGGCTAAAACCGTAGGTAACAACAACATCCCCCATTCGCTCGAGACGTACCGCAAGACGATCGAGGTCAACCTAATAGGCACATTCGACGTCATTTCCAAAGTTGCCGCGCGCGCCGTAGCTACAACAGAGATAAAGGGAGAACGTGGGGTGATTGTCAACACGTCGTCAGTCGTGGCTTTCGATGGCCAGATCGGGCAGGCGGCTTTTGCCACCTCCAATAGCGGAGTCGCCGGCATGACGCTGCCAGTCGCGCGTGATCTGGCGCAACATAAGATCCGCGAGATAATGGTTGCCCCGGGCATCTTTCTGACGCCAATGTTGAAGTCCCCCCACAGCAGGTTCAGACACGCTCGGCACACAGGTCCCCATCCAAGCCGCCTCGGCCGCCCTGAAGAATATGGGCAGCTGGTCGAAGCGATTGTGCGGAATCCCATGCTGAACGGTGAAGTGATTCGTTTGGACGGTCCTATACCAATGGCGTGGGGATTTCCGCAACTCGGTTGAACCCGCTCTTGCGAAAGCACTGCGTCGTGGGGCCATCAACTATCAAACCGATCCCTCCGGCTACCCCCTCGGGATTAGCGGCAAGGGTAAGCTGTTTTGGCATTCGCGGCACCGGGAGCATGTCATCGACCTAGGATCGACCGGAAGAGGTGCTTGGCGAGTTGATCACCGGTCTCGGCTCGGCAGTGATGCGGTTCACCAAAATGCCGAGGCCGCTGCTGACCTAGGTCAACGGCCCGCCGGCGCCGGCACTTCCAAAGTCAGGGAAGACATCGCCGCCCATCATATCCGAGGAAAACAGCGAAATTCAGAGGAGCTTGATGCATGGCAAACGCCTATATCGTGGAAGCCGTTCGCACCGCAGGGGGATGCGCCCGTAAAGGGGACTTATCGATATTCACCCAGCCGATCTCGGCGCCACGGTACTTAATGCGCTGGTTGATCGAATCGGGATCGATCCCGCGGCGATCGACGACGTGATTGTCGGGTGCGTCAGCCAGGCCGGCGAGCAGGCGTTCGCATTGGGCCGCAATCTCGTTCTTGTATCGAAACTACCTGACAGCGTGCCGGCTGTAACGATTGACCGGCAGTGCGACTCTTCGCAGCAGGCCATACACTTTGCCGCCCAGGCGATCATGTCAGGCACCCAGGACGTCGTCATCGCCGCCGGCGCCGAGAGCATGACTCGCGTGCCAATGGGATCGAACTTTCAACTGCATGGGTCCGCTGGCATCGGTGTTGGCCCTTGGCCCAAGAGCATCCAGAATCGCTACGGCGTGACTGAGTTTAGTCAGTTCCATGGCGCACAGATGATCGCCGATAAATATGACTTCACCCGTGAGGACATGGACACATACGCGCTGGGAAGCCATGTAAAGGCGGCCGCCGCGATCGACAGCGGCGCGTTCAAGGCGGAGATCATCCCGGTCGTTACGCCGCAAGGTGTATTCGACACCGACGACGGCGTGCGTCGCGGCGGCACTATGGAGGCGATGGCTGCCGTCAAGGAGCTTGAGAAAGGCGGGTCGATCACCGCTGCGAATGCGAGTCAGATGACCGACGGCGCGAGCGCTGCGATGATTGTGAGCGAGGCGGCGCTGAAGCGTAAGACCGTATGTCCGCTGAGCGACTGAGGGCGACCCTACGCTTACACTGTGGTGGCGAGGGCGGCGCAGGTGCCGAGCCTTCGCTATCGCGGAGAAGGTGTCATGGTCGAGCAGAGAGAGGCATTTGTAGGCATTGACGTTGCAAAGCTGCGCAACGCTGTAGCCGTCGCCAACGGCGGACGCATGGGCGAAGTGAGGTATCTGGGCGAGTTCGACGCCGACAAGGCGAGCATGCGTCGCTTGGTGAAACGGCTTGCCGCAAAGCACGAAAGTGTCACCTTTTGCTATGAGGCAGGGCCGACGGGATACGGACTTCATCGTCTGATCAAGTCGATGGGCTTCGAGTGCACGGTCGTCGCACCCTCGCTCATTCCACGACGTCAAGGCGATCAGGTGAAGACCAACCGCCGGGATGCGATCGGACTGGCGCGGCTGTTGCGCGCGGGCGAGCTTACTGCGGTATGGGTGCCGGACGAAAGCCATGAAGCTATGCGCGATCTGGTTCGCGGCCGCTCGGCAGCTGTCGAGACGCAGCGCGTCCATCGCCAGCACATCACGTCGTTCATGCTTAAGCATGGCAGGATCTTCCCACGGAAGAAGACGTGGTCGATGCGATATCTGCGATGGCTGCAGGAACAGCGGTTCGACCATCCGGCTCACCAGATCGCCCTTCAGGAGATGGTCGATGCACTGCGACTGGCCAGCGAGCGGATCAAACGCATCGAAGCGGCGATCGAAGAGTTCCTGCCAGGCTGGTCTCTCGAACCCCTCGTACGCAGCCTACAGGCCCTTCGTGGTGTCGATCTGATCGTCCCCGTCACCTTCGCTGCGGAGCTCGGCGACGTGATGCGCTTCGAGAATCCCAGGCAGCTCATGAGCTATCTGGGCCTCGTGCCTAGCGAACGATCTGCAGGCCGTCACCAAAACCCTCCGCTCAATCTCGAAAAGGGGGCCCTCTCCGACGCCGTGGGGTCGCGTTTGCGGGCCGTTTGACATTCTCGGATGTCGTTTCTAGCTCAGTCGAAAGATTATCGAACCCGTTGTCGGCTTTGGCACGATCATTCCTCAGCGGAAAGGCTGTAAATCGCATGGGACCAATAACGCAGCTCTTGCTTGCCTATCTCGCTATTCCACCGTCCTCAGCCTGGTCGGCAGGAGGTCACCGCGCTTCTTGAGGATTGGATAGGCGGATGCCTCGATAAGATGGCTGCTGACCCGCTTGAGGTCACGCAGCGCATCGAGGTGAAGCGCGCTGGTCTCAACCGTCTCGACATTTCCCGAACGCAGCCGGTCAAAATGCGCCGCCGTCGCATCTTCCTCCAGGCACCGGAACACGTCTTTTTCCGATACGAGCGCGCGTGCTGCCGCGATGTCGCCGCTCAGGAACACGGCAGTTGAATTGTGCAGCGTCTCGCGAAGCCGATCGACCTGTGCGACGAGATCGGCGTTGCCTTCCCTGGAGAAAGCCACGCCGCGCTTGATCCGGCGGCTGGCGATGCCGAGCAGGCCCCGGTCGATCAGGTCGCCGGCCTGCTCAAGATTGATCGAGAAGGTCAGGATTCGAGCGAGCTTTTCGTTGGTGAGTTCGTCAAGCCGGCCAGTGTCGATCGCCAGCAGGTTTTCCTTGATGGCCCGGTTGAGCCGGTCAAGCCGGTCGTCTAGGGCACGGGTCTCCTTTATCTGTCGCCGGCTCGGATTGGCGAGCGCGTCGTGCAGCCCGGCAAGCATTTCCTCCAGCACGTCGGAGAGGCGCAACGCCTCGCGCGTGGCGCCGGCCAGCGCCACGGCGACCGGCGCACCGGCCGCGACCAGCTGAAGATAGCGTGGCGCATCCGGGCTTTCGTCCTGCGGATGCGACGGCAGCAACCGTTCAAGCAGACGGCTGTAGGGCTTGAGCAAGGGGAAAAGCAGCAGCGCCAGCACGAGATTGAAGCCGAGGTGGAAATCGGCGATGGCGCGTGCTGGAGCGCTTTCGATGCCGGTGACGAACGGCGTGATCCACGGATAGACCGCGAGGATCGCCAACACTCCGCCTATCCTCGCCAGCAGATTGCCGAGGGGAAGTCGTCGCGCGGCAGGGTCGTTCCCGCCGCCTTCCACTACTGGATTGAGCGCCGTGCCGACATTGGCGCCGAGCGCCAGGGCGATGCCGCCGGCTACGGTGAGCACGCCATTGGTGGCGAGCGACATGGCGAGCAGGACGATCGCCACGCTCGAATGGGCCGCCCAGGCGAGCGCGACGCCGATCAGCATGATGAACACGATATGGGTGGACAGCGCCTCAAGAAACGCGCGCGTGAGCGGATTGGCGGTGATGGGACCGAGCAGGGCAAGGAACTGGTGGAGCGCGAACAGGATCAGTCCCAAGCCGATGAACACGCGGCCGAAATCCCGCGTGCCGGCTCGCGCGCGGCGGAACAGGAAATAGCCCGCGAGGACGAGGATCGGCGCGACCAGCGAGACGTCGAAGGAAAGCAGCTGGACGATCAGCGTCGTGCCGACATTGGCGCCGAGCATGATCGCGAGGCCCTGGGTCAACGAAACCAGCCCTTCGGCGCCGAAGCCCGTCACCATCAGCCCGGTGGCGGTGCTGCTCTGGAGCAGCGCGGTGACGCCAAGCCCGGCGAAGAAGGCACTGAGGCGGTTGTGGAGGCTGTGCGCCAGGAATGACCGGAGCCTCGCGCCCAGCGCCCGCTGCACGCCGGTCTGGACCATGTGGACGCCCCACAGCAGCAGAGCGACAGTGCCGGCCAGGTCGAGAAGGGTCAGCGTGATGTTCGTCGGTCAGTCCTCATCATGAAGCAGAGGTCGTTAATGTCCTCTCGCACCCATTCGCAGATGGTCCCTTGGACATCTCCTGTCCACATCCTTCTGTCACAAGATCGCCATAGTGAGACGGCTGTTGTTACCAGCCGTGCTGGTCACGCGATTTCGTGGCCGTCGTGCAGACCAGAGAGACGGCCTTGAAACCACGATCCACGTTGGATCAATGTGCAGCGGATTTTCGGTGGATAGGGGACAGCGCCTTTGCGATCTGCTTCGCGCGATAGCGGGCAGTGTGCTTCTGTGCGCTGAAGGCATGCCGGGAGATAGCGACACGAGCAGCCCGTTCGTTGAGTTTGAGTAGCGCATCGCCTTCGAGCGCCTCGCGGGATCAGCTCGTCAAACGCGATGCCGTCGAGCAGCTGCGCCACCCCGACGCTGTCATAGCGCCGCCCTGGAATAAGCCGGAAGTGCACCAGATTGCTCAGCGAGCGCCACCTTGCCACGCATGACCCGGACCACCGAAAGAAGAGCGATGTCCCGGGGATGCAGGCCGACA
Organism: Sphingobium sp. BHU LFT2; assembly: GCF_018604485.1. NCBI lineage: Bacteria > Pseudomonadati > Pseudomonadota > Alphaproteobacteria > Sphingomonadales > Sphingobiaceae > Sphingobium > Sphingobium sp. BHU LFT2. The sequence continues at coordinate 148,714 of NZ_JAFCGW010000011.1, read as the reverse complement.
ATATCCGGGAGAAGTTCGCCGGCCTACGGCGCCAGATGCAACGCCTAGGTCGAAGAGGTCCCTGACAAGCAAAATCTCTCTGACCGATCCGGACGCACCGTCGATAGCAACCTTGAGGCGCGGCGCCGGCATGGTCGGATGAATGAGCATTGCCGACAAACCGCTCCGTAGAACTAATCGGCAGCTTCAGTGATGACCGGGACTTTCATCGAATCTCATATGATCGACCGGCCGTGATCGACTTCTGCGGAAATAGAAGCCTGCGGTCACCTATGGTCATGGAATCAGATTCTGAGCTTCAGAAAGGGGGTGGGGACGCTTCAAATTTTCACCTCCAACGTTTGTCGGTATCGGTGGTTGCGAGCCCCCGCAACCACCGATACCGACAAACCAGATCTTCCTGGCGTTTGTCGGTCTCTGTTAGATCGCCCTCCCGCAACCAAACCCACAACACACACACACACGCCGCCTCGGATATCCCCAAGGCGGCTTTTCTGTGTCCGCGTCTTAGCGGCCTCTCTCACTCAACCCCAGTCGCCCGCGCTGACTTCGCCTTGTCGGGCGTGGTGCCCGTGCCGGCGAAGGAACTCAGGCGGAAGCTGAAGCGCGTCGGCGCGCTGGTGGTGCGATAGGCGGCCATGGGCTTGCCAAACTCGCTCCACTGGGTGTCGCCGCCCACGCCCCATTGCGCCGTGTCGATCAGCAGTGTGCCCTGATCGTGCGGCCGGATGTCCGACGATTTCCAGGTGCCCGGCTGGTGCCGGTCGAGATCGGCATAGGGGAAGGCGAGGGCGTTCATCATCATCGGTTGCTCGCCCTGCACGCGCAGGCCAGCGCTGCCGCCTGACAGTTCCATCCAGCGGACATCGACCTTGTTGCCGGTCTCCTGAGGTCGGATATAATCGTGATTCTGCTCCGCCAGCGCGCCGCGCCACAGGCCGATCGGTGCCGACGTCTTGCGATCGACATAGCTTTCATGTGGGCCGCGGCCATACCATTCGATCGTATCGAGATCGGAGGGAAGGCTGAAGGCCAGCCCGATGCGGAAGGGCGGCGGCAGGTCGGGTTTGATGGGGGTGAAGCTGCCGGAGATGGTCACCGAGCCGTCGCCGGCCATGCGGTAGATGCTGGTGAAGCTGGCCGCGCCGTCGCCCAGTTTATAATCGACCTCGACGGCGCGGCTACCGTCGGTCTGGGGCATCAGGCGGATCGCGCTGACCTTGCGCTGCCCGCTTATCCCTTCCCAGATCGCGAATTGCTTGTCGGTGCCGATGCCGATGTCATTGTCGGTCACCGCGCGCCAGAAATGCGGCGCGCCACCCTGCGCCAGCATCCGGCCACCCTTGCTGTAGGAACGGACCAGGCCGCTCGCCCGGTCGATCACCAGTGCCGCGTCGCCGGCGTTGAGGCTGATCGCGCCGCCCTTGTCGCTGATAGCAACGGAGCCGCTGGCGGCGGCGGGCAGGGCCGGCGTGTCCCGTTGCAGGGCGAACTGTTCCCACCCGACCAGCGCATTAGCTTCCACGGCGGGGATTGAGCCGGCTTTGGCTCGGGCGCTGATCGTCACGAAATATTCCGACCCGGCCCGGCGCGGCATGGTTGCGATCGGCAGCGTCATTGCAGCCGCGCCATGGGCGGGGACATGTGGCGCGGCGAGCGACCCACGCGCAACCTCCACGCCATCCTCCAGCAGCGCCCAGTCGAAGCTGAAGCCCGACAGGTCGATGAAATCATGCCGGTTGTGGACGGTCAGGCGGCCGCTCGCCGGACCGAAGCCGTCGAACTGGATCGGTGCGTAGACCTTGCGCAGTTCGTAGAGGGCGGGATTGGGAGTGCGGTCGGACTGGAGCAGGCCGTCGCCAAATTCGATGTCGCCACCCGGATTGGGGCCATATTCGCCGCCATCGCCCCAATAGCGCCGCCCATCCTTGGTGTAGCGATACATGGACTGGTCGACCCAGTCCCAGATGAAGCCGCCCTGCAGCTTGTCGGGATGGGCGTAGATCGCGTCCCAATAATCCTTCAGATTGCCGCCCGAATTGCCCATCATATGGGCATATTCGCACTGGATCATCGGCTGCCGGAAATTCCAGTTGCTGGCGTAGTCGACCAGCTTGGCGACCGGATCATACATGGGCGCATAGATGTCGGCATAGTCATTGGGGCGGTGATCGCCGATCCCGTCCCATGTGCCCCAGCCCAGATAGCTGACCAGCCGATCGGGATCGCGCGCCTTGGTGGCAGCTGCGGCGGCGGCGAAATTAGGGCCTATCCCCGCTTCATTGCCCAGCGACCAGAAGAGGATCGAGGGATGGTTCTTGTCGCGCTCCACCATGTTGGCGACGCGGCTGACATGGGCATCCTTCCAGGCCGGGTCGAAGCCGATCTGGAATTCGGCGCGCCGGTCACCATGTTTGTTGGCATAGTCCATATAGGCGTGGCTCTCGATATTCGCCTCGTCCATGACATAGAGGCCATAGCGGTCGGCAAGCTCGTAGAGGCGCGGATCATTGGGGTAGTGCGACGTGCGGATCGCATTGATATTATTGCGCTTCATCAGCTGGATGTCGCGCTCCATCGATTCCAGCGAGATGACGTGGAAGGTTTCGGGATCATGTTCGTGGCGGTTGACGCCGCGAATGGTGATCGGCTTGCCGTTCACCGTGACGACGCCATTCTGCATCGCCACGGTGCGGAAGCCGATCCGCGCATAGCTGGACTGGATGACCCGCCCCCGCGCATCATAGAGTTCGACCAGCAGCATGTAGAGATTGGGCGTCTCGGCCGTCCATGGCTTCACCTTGTCGACCAGGCCGGTCAGTGTCACGCTGCGTTCGGCCTGGCCTGCGGCAACGGGCTGGCGGCCTTCGATGACGGTGCGATCACCGTCCATCAGCACATAGCGGGCGCTGGTCGCGGCCCCCGGCGTGACCGCGACATCGACCGCCAGCTTGCCGGCGCCCGTCTTATTGTCGAAGCCGGCATGGGCGAAGAAGTCGCGGATGCGCGTCCGGGGCGCGGCCATCAGAAACACCTCGCGCTCGATGCCCGATACGCGCCAGAAATCCTGATCCTCGAGATAGGAGCCGTCCGACCAGCGGAATATCTGGATGGCGATGCTGTTGCGGCCGGGGCGGACGAAGCGGGTGACGTCGAATTCCGACGGCAGCTTGCTGTCTTCGGAATAGCCGACCTTCTGGCCGTTGACCCAGACATAATAAGCCGAGCCCGCCGCCCCGATATGCAGCACGACATCCTGTCCGTTCCAGCCCGTCGGCAGATCGATGTCGCGGCGATAGGAGCCGACCGGATTGGTCGCATGGGGGATTAGCGGCCGGTTGGCGGGGAAGGGGTAGGTTATATTATTGTAGCGGGCCTGGTCATAGCCCTCCGCCTGCCAGTCGGCCGGCACCTTGATCGATTTCCAGCCCGACACGTCGAAATCCGGCTGCTCGAACCCGGTGGGCAATGTGTCGGCATCGGGCGAGAAGGCGAACTTCCATTCCCCGTTCAGCGATAGAAAGCGGTCCGATTGGGTGCGATGGCCGGCCAGCGCGCGGTCCCGGCTCTCGAACGGAAAGGCGGTGGCGCGGGCAGGCAGCTTGCCGATCGCGAAGACGGCGGGATTTTCCCAGTCGGGACGGGCGGGATCGACCTGCACGGGCTGCACCTGCGGCGGCCCGCCCTGCGCCAGCGCGCCGCCCGCCAGCGCCACTGTGCTGACCGCCGCCAGGGTCCAGATCCGTCCGTGCATTGCCATCCCCTTATTTCAACTGGCAGATATCGAGGACGTCCATGTCCTCATAATCGAGATTTTCGCCGGCCATGGCCCAGATGAAGCTGTAGTTGCGGGTGCCTGCACCCATATGCACCGACCACGGCGGCGAGATCACGACGTCCTCATTCTCCATGATAATGTGCCGCAATGCGTCCGGCTGGCCCATATAGTGGAAGATTCTATCCTCCTCTTCCAGATCGAAATAGAGATAGATTTCCGATCGCCGCTCATGGACATGGGGCGGCATGGTGTTCCAGACGCTGCCGGGCTCCAGCCGGGTGAGGCCCAGGCACAGCGACGCGCTCTGGCACAGATGGGGCAGGATCAACTGATAGATTGTCCGTTCGTTGGACGTCTCCAGGCTGCCCCGCTGCATCGGGTTGCTGTCCGCCTGCGACAGTTTGCGCAGGGGAAAGGCGGCGTGCGCCGGGACGCTGAGCAGATAGAAACGCGCGCCGTCACCGCTGAAGCTGACCGCCTGTGACCCCATAGGGATATAGAGCGCTTCATAGCGGGCGAGCCTGTGGTTGGTGCCATCGACGCGGACCATGCCGTCGCCCTTGCCGATATTGACGACGCTCATCTCGCGCCGTTCCAGCAGCGGATGGCCGGCCGCACTTTCCGGTTCGCTCTGGCATGGCAGGTCCAGCGTCCCGACGCCCGGCACCGCGCCGCCGATGATGAACCGTTCGCCATGGGAGTAGGTGAGGGTGATTTCCCCCGCGCGGAACAGGCCGGATACCAGATGCCGGTCGCGCAGATCCTCATTGCTGGCGCCGTCCATCATCGCGGGATGGGTGGCGTAATAGGTTTTTTCGAACATGCCGCTGGTCCTCCCGCGCGTCAGCGTTGCGCGTCGAGCGCGGCCACCGCGGTCGCAGCCATCAGGAAGGCGCCGACGCCATAATATTGGGTGTCGCTGGCGGCCACCTTGTCGGGCCGGTCGCCGACCTGCTGGACCCAGCCCAGTCGGCCGTCGGGCTGGATCGCCTTTTGCAGCGCGGCCCAGCCCTTGCGCACTACCGGTTCATATTCGGCGCGGGGCAGCAGCCCGGCCTTGATCCCCCAGGCGAGGCCATAGGTGTAGAAGGCGGTGCCGCTGGTTTCGGGCGGCGCATTTTCCGGTGCCAGCAGCGAGGGTGCCCAATAGCCGTCCGGCTTCTGCAGCGTCTTGATCTTGGCCGCCATCTCCTTGAACAGCGCTTCCATCCGGCTGCGGTCGGGGCTGTCCTGTGCCAGCAGCGGGAGGACGCGTGCGATGCCGCCGAATACCCAGCCATTGCCCCGGCTCCAGAACTGCTTGCGGCCCTTGTCGTCGCGCCGCTCGAAGAAGCGGCTGTCGCGATAATAGAGATGCTCGGCAGGGTCGAACAGGAAGTCGGTGGTTGCCCAGAATTCCTTCATCGCAAAGCGCATATATCGATCATCGCCGGTCTGGCGCGACAACTCGACAAAGGCGGGCGGCGCCATGAACAGGGCATCGCACCAGCACCAGCGCTTGAGGCACTCGGTCGCGCCATAGCCCTGGGGCGGGATGGCGAAGGCAAGGGTGGTGACCGCCGGCTTGTCGACCACCGTGTCGAACGCGGCGCGGGTCGGCGCCAGCGCATCCTTGCCGGCACCATGAGCTGCGGCCCAGAGATAGGCCTGGGCGATCGCCTGATCGTCGGCGAAATAGAGATTGTCGCCGGGTTTCCAGCCATTGCGCTGGCCCATCGCTAGGATTGCCTCCTTGATCCGAGGTGGCGCGCCGGCGTCGGCGAGGGCGGTCATGCCGACCCAGAACACTGCCTGTTCCCAGCCGCGTGTCTTGCGCGTTTCGTCGGTGGCGCTGGGGATGTGCGACAGATCGTCGAGTCGCGCCAATTGCCAGTCGGCCAGCTTTACCGCCGCCTCGATCGGTGTGCGGGCGGGCTGGGCGGCATGGGCCGGCGCGGCGATGGCGCAGGCCAGCATGATCGGCGCGAAGGAGCGGAAGGTCATGATGCAAGCTCTCCAGTTGGCAAGAGACGGGGACTGATGATGTGGAGCAGCGCCAGCGCCACCAGATAGGCGCTGCCGGCGACGGCGAAGATCAGGGCATAGCTGCCGGTCATGTCCAGCACATAGCCGACAAACTGGGCGATCAGCATGCCGCCGATCGCGCCGGCCGTGCCGCCGATGCCGACCACCGATCCCACGGCGGCGCGCGGGAACAGGTCGGACGGCAGGGTCAGGATATTGGCGGAAAAGGCCTGATGCCCGGCGGTCGCAAGGCCGATCAGCAGCACCGCCGCCCAGAGATTGTCGATTGACTGGACGGTCACCACTGGCAACACCGCCAGCGCGCACGCCAGCAACGTCGCCTTGCGCGCGGCATTGACGCTCCAGCCCCTCGCGATCAGCCGCGACGATGCCCAGCCGCCCAGCACGCTGCCCGCGTCCGACATTAGATAGATGACGACCAGCGGCGGACCGAAGCTCTTGAGGTCGAGGCCGTAACGCTTGCCGAGGAAATCGGGCAGCCAGAAGAGGAACATCCACCAGATCGGATCGATGCAGAATTTGGGCAGCGCATAGGCCCAGGTCTGGCGGATGGTGAACAGGCGCGACCAAGGGATGGGCGCGCTGGCGCGCACCGGATCGCTGCGGATGTAGGCGAGTTCACCGGGGGATACGCGCGCATGATCCTCTGGCCGGCGATAGATGAACAGCCAGGCCGCCACCCAGACCAGGCTGGCGAGGCCGGTGACGATGAAGGCGGCGCGCCAGCCATAGGCGATGGTGATGGCGGGCACGATCAGCGGCGTGGCGATCGCGCCGACATTGGCGCCGGCGTTGAACAGGCCGATCGCCAACGCCCGTTCTTTCTGCGGAAACCATTCGGCCACGACCTTCAGGCCGGCCGGGAAATTGCCGGCCTCGCCAATGCCCAAGGCAAAGCGGACGGCGATAAACTGGGCAATGCCGCTGACCAGGCCATGGGCGGCATGGGCGAGCGTCCAGAAGGTGAAGGCGGCGGCATAGCCGATCCGCGCGCCGACCCGGTCCATGAAGCGGCCCATCGCCAGGAAACCCAGCGCATAGGCGCACTGGAACCAGAAGACGATATTGGCATAGTCGCTCTCGCGCCAGCCAAGCTCGGCCTGCAACACAGGCTTGAGCACGCCGATCATCTGCCGGTCGACATAGTTGATCGCGGTCGCCGCGAACAGCAGCCCGCAGATCATCCAGCGATAGCGGCTGGCCCGATCGCTGGCGCCGGCAACGGCATCATCGATATTATCCGGGGCGGGATGCGGCATGGTCATGATCGTCTCACGAAAAGATGGGCACCGGGGCGTGCAGTCCCCGGCGCCCAAGGGGGGAGGAGTCAGAATTTGCCGCGAATGCCGAGCGAAATGGTGGTGCCGTTGAAGAAGCTGTTGTCGCGCCGCGACTGGCCATTGCCCTTCGGTCCGTCCGGATCCTGGTAATAGATATAGACATTTTCGTTGGTGATGTTCAGCGCATCGACGCGCACCTCCAGCGCATCGCTGAACCGGTAGCTGATCGTCCCGTCGAGGAAGCCCTGCGGCGCGGTATAGGGGATCTGGTCGTTGCCGGTATTTTGCGAGGTGATGCCGGTCTTGGCACGGTAATTATAGGAACCGCGGATCGCGAATGGACCCTTTTCGTAGAAGAGCGTCGCGCTGTAGCTATATTCCGGCACGAAGGAGATCGGCACGCGCGTTCCTTCGGTGGTGACGAAATCATCGCCCTTCTGGTCGATCAGCGTCAGGCTGCCGGTAAAGCCAAGCCCGTCGAACGGCTTGGGCAGGAAGGTGAAATTCTGCTGATAGGCAAATTCCAGCCCCTTCAGTTTCAACTGGCCCTGATTGATATATTGGGTCCGGCGGATCAGGAAATCGTCCGGGATGGTGCCGCTGGGGAAGCCCAGCGAGGTCGTGTTGAACGCGCTCGACGGCAGGCCGAGCGAGCCGAAGGTGACGAAGTCCTGCACCGCGGTTGCACGATCGGTAATGTCCTTCTTGAAGGCACCGACGCTCAGCAGTGCGCCGGGGGCGAAATACCATTCGACGCCGGCGTCATATTGGGTCGCGACCTGGGGCCGCAAATTGGGATTGCCGACCGTGACGTCGGGATTGAAGACATTGGGCACGATGGTGCCGCCGGCAATGGCGGTCAGCGCCGCACGGGTGATCGTCTTGCCGGCTGACGCACGCAGCAGCAGGTTGGACGTCAGGTCATAGGCCAGGCTGGCCGATGGCAGCCAGTTTTCATAGCCGCCCTCGCGCCGCTGTGGCAGGAAGACGCCGGCGCCCGCGCTTTGATAATTGTTGATGATGGTGCGGGTGTCGGAATAGCGCAGGCCGGCATAGCCGCGCAGTTCCTTGCCGAACAGCGGCAGGGCGAAATTGCTCTCGAAGAAGGCCGTCTTGACGATTTCCTTCGCGTTGAAGGCAGCGTTGAGATTGACGTTGGCCGCCTCGTTCGCCGCGTTGGCATCGAGATAGTCCATCACGAAGGAGCGCGGGAAGCTCGCAAATTGGGACGGATAGCCCGAATTGCCGCCGTCGCGGATCGCGCCATATTGGATATAGGGATCCATGTAGGAAAAGACGTCGAGGCCGGCCAGCTTGCCGGCCGCGATGCTGCTGCCGTCCTGGGTCGAGATGCGCTTGCCCGTGTTCACGTAGCTGCCGCCGATCTTGAGCGCGAACCGGCGTTCGCCATCGTCCAGCAGCGACCAGTCGAGCACGGCGCGTGCCGTCTTCTGCTTGTCGATCTCGCGGTTGAGCGAGAAGCCCAGCGTCGGCGTGGTGTAGTTTGACGGATCGGTGAAATCGACCGGCGAACTGATGGTCGGATAGGTGACATTGCCGGTCGGGTCGAAGGTGCTGGTCACGCCATAGATGTTGCTGACGATCCGGTTGGCGGTGTAGCGGGCGTTGCTCTCGCTCAGATTGGCCTGGGCCGACAATTTCAGATTGTCGGTGAAGTCATAGACGCCCCGGATGATGCCATATTTGAAGCGGGTGCGGGCATTGCGGAAGAAATTCTCGTTGATGAAGCTGCTGTTCCCGAACGTACCGTAAAGATTATTATATTCGTCGATCTTTACGTCGAGCGGGATCAGGCCCGAATTGGTGCCGGTGCCCGGCGCGCTGGTCGACCCCGGCACGGTGCGGGAGTTGCGCACCGCGACGCCAAAGGTGAACTCGTCCGCCTGATCCTTGAGCTGCGAGAAGATGCCGTCGGCGCTCAGTTCCAGCCGATCCGACTTATATTGCAGCGACCCGACCAGGCCCAGCCGCTCGCGCTCATTGTTCGAGGTGAAGACGCGGTAGAAGCGCGGCATATAGGCGTTGGCCACCTGGTCGCGGGTCAGCGATCCATAATTGGCCAGCGGATTGTCCAGGTCGAGCTGGAACTGGAACGGGCCACCGGTCGTGGTCGGGCCGGCATAGGCACGCGAACCGATAACCGAGCTGTTATAACCGCCGGTCGACTGGAAGCCGGACCGTTCATTGACATTCTTGGCATAGGCCGCGCCCAGCAGCACACCGAAATCGCCCCATGTGTCGCTCAGCAGCAGCGATCCGCGCGGCTGCCACTTCTTCGACTGGGTATTGTAATTGGCCTGGGCGGTATAGCGGATGACCCGGTCCTTGCTGTCGAAGGGGCGGGGCGTTTGCAGGTCGACATTGCCGCCGATGCCACCTTCTTCCAGATTGGCGAGCGGGGTCTTGTAGACATCAACACGGCCGAACAGTTCGGACGGGAAGACGTCATAATTGAAGTCGCGGGTCGAACTGCCGACATTCTGTGACGATGTCGTGCGCACCGGTGCGCCGTTGATGGTGGTGACGGTGAATTCCGATCCCAGGCCGCGGATGCTGATGCGCTGGCCCTCGTTCGATGCACCGTCGCGGCTGAGGAACACGCCCGGAATACGCTGCAGGGAATCCGCGACATTGGCCTCCGGGAATTTGCCGATGTCCTCGGCAACGATGGAGTCGCGTACGCCCACGGCTTCGCGCTTCAGTTCGATCCCCTTTTGCAGGCTGCCGCGAAAGCCGGTGACGACGATGTCGGCGGTGGTGGCTTCGCCCTGTGCTGCATCGGACTGGGGTGCCGGTTGGGGTTCTGCCTGGGCCAGTGCGGGGGCCGAGGCCGCAATCATGGCCAGCATGCTCACCGACATGGCGACGCACGGAAACGCCTTGTTCATATCCATCCTCCCTCATCACGACTCTGATCGTGTTGATCAGGTTATCATACAACTTTGAGGGGGATGTCAATTGTCAGACTTTAGTCATGCAATCATTCGTCCCGGCTGATCAGGTCGTTGAGTTCGGAATGGCGCAAAAGGCTTTCCTGCATGTGATGGCGGGCGGCATGGCGCGCCTTTTCGATGTCCATGCGGACGATGGCGTCAAGCACCGCGTCATGTTCGTCGCTGACCTTGTGGGTATAGGCGTCGTGCGATCTTTCTGGCTGATATTTGAGGTAGAGGCTGCTTGGCGGCACCAGGCGCACCCCCAGAAACTCGACGAAGCGGGCGTAATAATCATTCCGGGTCGCGCGGGCGATCGCCATGTGGAACTGGCTGTCGGCTGTGGCGGCGACGGCCGGATCCTCGGCCTCGCGGATGCGGCGTAGTGCGTCGCGCATCGCCGAAATATCTTCGTTCGTGCGGCGGGCAGCCGCAAGACCGGCCATTTCGGTCTCGATCGCCAGGCGCATTTCCAGCAATTTGATCACGTCCGATAGCTCGGACAATTCATCCTTGGTGACCTGAAAGGCGCGGTAGCGCGCGGCATCTGACACGAACACGCCCGATCCCTGGCGGGCGACGGCAAAGCCCTGAGCCTCCAGCCGGGCGACCGCTTCGCGGACCACGGTGCGGCTGACATTTTCCTGCTCGGCAATGTCCTTTTGCGCGGGCAGGCGCGATCCGGGCGGGATGCGGCCGGACAGGATATCCTCTTCCAGCTTGGTGTAGAGCATGTCGGCGAGTGAGGCGGCTTTGGCCATGATGTCGTTCCAGTGAATATTCTTTTTCGAGCCTGCCAGCCTGCGGCAATGTGAGCAAGGGCTTGGCAAGTTTGATTCGATGATTTATCAGCTTATCATACAAATAATCGAGAGGAGCCTGTGGTGAACCGCCCCCAACCAACAGCATCGTCACGCCGCATTCGGGGACCGTATCTGTCGATCGGATTGCTGGCGATCGGTCTTTGCGTCGGCACGGCTCTGGCGCAAGGCGATGGGGCGGGCGATCGTCTGCCGGTCGAAAAACGCCTGCCGCCACCGCCCAGCCAGGCGGCGGCCGCCGTCGCACTGGTTGCATCCTATCGCTATGACGACCTGCTGTGGGAAAATGACAAGACCGCCCATCGCATCTATGGCCATGCGCTGGAGGCGGCCGAGCCGCCATCGGGATCGGGGATCGACAGCTGGGGCAAGAATGTCGCCTGGCCTTTCGCCGATCGCCAGCTACGCAGCGGCGACCAGCATGGCTATCATGGCGAGGGGCTGGACTTCTACAATGTCGGCACCACGCGCGGCGCGGGCGGCCTTGGCATCTGGCATGACAACAAGCTGTGGACCTCGCGCAATTATGTTCGCGCCCATATCCTGAAATCGGGCGGACAGGTCGCCGACTTCAGCGTGGATTATGCGCCCTGGCCAGTCGATGTCGATCGCAAGGTATGGGAAACGCGGCGTTTCACCCTTCCGCTCGGCACCCATTTTACCCGGCTGGTCTCGACCATAGGATCGGACAAGGCGACGCCGCTGACCGTGGGTATCGGTATCGGCAAACGCACTACGGGACAGGGGGCGGGCGACCTGACGGTCGATCGTGCCCGCGGGCTGATCAGCTGGTGGGGCCCGGAAGATGGCGCGCATGGCCGCATGGCGCTGGCATTGCGGGTCGATCCGACACAGATCGCCGATATCCGCGCGGATGCCGACAATCAGCTCATATTGCTCACGGTCAAGCCGGGCCAGCCCTTCGTCTATTATTCCGGTAGTGCCTGGAACAAGGGGGAGGGCGGCTTCACCACCCGTGCCGCCTGGGATGCCTATGCCGTCGGCCAGACCCTCGACTTCACCCCGCCCAAGGATTGACCATGACCCGCCATATCGACCGTCGCGCGATCCTGACCGGCATGGCGACCGGCACTGCCGCTTTCGCCGCCATGCCCTCGCTTGCCAATGCCGGGGAGGCCGCGCCGGTCGCCGCCGATGCGGACGACCGCAGCTATGCCCTGGCGCTGCTCGAACGCATGGCCAGCCCCGTGCTGTCGCGCATGGCCAGGGGGCAGTTGCAGGCGCAATGGAAGCCCGAACTCAGCCCGACCTGGGATGGCCGCAATCCCAAGGTCGCCTTTCTGGAAGCCTTTGGCCGGCTGATCGACGGCATTGCGCCCTGGCTTGCGCTGCCCGATACCGATGGCGCGGAAGGGCGACTGCGCGCCCGGCTGCGCGATCAGGCGCTGGCGAGCTATGTTCACAGCGTCGATCCCAAGAGCCCCGACTATCTGCTCTGGCAGGCGGAGGGGCAGCCGTTGGTCGATTCCGCCTATTTTACCAGCGCCCTGCTGCGCGCGCCGCAGACATTGTGGGAGCCGCTCGACCGGACAACCAAGGACCGGATCATCAAGGAGATACAAGGGCTGCGCCGGGTCGCGCCACCCTATACCAACTGGCTGCTGTTTGCGGCGATGAACGAGGTGTTCCTGCTGTCGGTTGGGGCGCAATGGGATCCGATCCGGGTCGATCTGGCGTTGCGCAAGTTCAGCGAATGGTATGTCGGCGACGGCTGGTATGCCGATGGCGAGCATTTCCATTTCGACATGTATAACAGCTATGTCATCCACCCGATGCTGACCCAGATTTGGGATGTGCTGGTTCGCTGCAATGCGCGCTTCAACGCGCTCGATCCCAAGGAACGGCTCGCCATCCAGATCCAGCGGATGCAGCGCTTCGGTGAGGCGCTGGAGCGGATGATCGGCCCGGACGGCGCCTTCCCGCCGGTCGGCCGTTCGCTCACCTACCGCACCGCCGTCCACCAGCCGCTCGCCTATCTTGCCTGGCGCAAGCTGCTCCATGCCAAACTGCCCGAGGGGCAGGTGCGCGCGGCGACCATGGCAACGCAGCGCCGTATCTTCGCCGATCCCAGCAATTTTGATGCCGATGGCTTCCTGACGATCGGCTTCGCCCGGCACCAGCCAAGCCTGGGTGACGTCTATTCCAACGCCGGCAGCATGTATATCACCTCGGAAAGCCTGCTGGCGCTCGGATTGCCCGCCTCCGACAGCTACTGGACCGCGCCGGCCCAGCCCTGGACCATGCGCAAGGCCTATGCCGGCCAGGATTTCCCGAAGGACTATTATATCGCCAATTGAGGCGGCCGGCGCCGCTCGATGAAGGTCAAGCGTTTCTAATAAGCGGCCCAGCAAAGCTTGACAGACATATCTCTACTTAATTGGCAGATAAAGTCCTCTCATATCAGACGAGGACTTGGATATCATGGCGTGGACGCAGCGGTGGACGGATAGGCTAGCCCGGTTCAGGGCGGCGGCCCGGCGCGAATTGCTGCGCGATTCCACGGTGATCCTGTTCGAGCGCGACGGTGGCGGCGCGCGCGGCGGGGATGTGGCCGGCAGTCGCTGAGATGCTGTCCAGACGCAATCTGTTGGGCGCGGCGGCGGGTAGCCTGTTGCTCACCGCCTGCGGTACCGCTGGCAAGGGCCGGCCGAAACTGCGGGTGTCGATCACCGGCAAGGGCGACGGGGACACGCGGCTGCTGTTCAAGGCGGCGGGCATCCAGCCAAGCGGCTTCGATCTCGTTTATAGCGAGTTCCAGTCTGGCCACCTCGTGGTCGAGGCGCTCAATGGCGGATCGCTCGACTATGGCGGGATGAGCGAGATCCCGCCGATCTTCGCCGCCGCTTCGACCATCCAGAGCTTCCGCCAGATTGCGGTCGCCCATGGGGACGTCAATAATCAGGTGGTGCTGGTTCCGAAGGGATCGAAGGCGCGCTCCATCGCCGACCTCAAGGGCAAGCGCGTCGGCTATGTCCGCGCCACCACCGCCCAATATTTCCTGATCCGGATGCTGGAGGAGGTCGGCCTGAGCTGGGACGACATCACTCCGGTCGCGATGGGCGTGTCCGATGGCGCCGCCGCTTTTTCGCAAGGGGCGCTGGATGCCTGGGCGATCTATGGCTTCCCGATCCAGCGGGCGATCGCGACAGAGGGTGCGCGGATCTTGCGCACCGCTTATGGTATCCTGTCAGGCAACTATCTCGTCTCCGCCCATGTCGATGCGCTGGCCGATCCCGACAAGGCGGCGATCATCCGCGAATATCTGGCGCTGGTGCAACAGGGCTTTGGCTGGGCGGCGGCACATCAGGACGAATGGGCCGGCATCGTCGCCCAGGATATCGGCGTGCCGCGCGACTATGTGCTCGACCAGTTCCGCCGTAAGAGCGCGACCTATGAACTGCGCCCGGTCACGCCCGAGGCGATCGGATCGCAGCAGCAGGTCGCCGATGTCTTCTTCAAGGCCGGGCTGGTGCCCAAGCGGGTGGACGTCCGCCCGCTATGGGACGCCCGCTTCAACGACGCCATTCCCAAGAGAGGCTGATATCATGGCGACCCAGGCAATTTCCGTGCAGCCGCAGCCGCCCGAAGGGCCGGTGCCCGCCGACCAGCTCGACCGGCTGACCCGCTTGCTGGCGGCCAATGCGGAGCAATATGACCGCAGTGCCGAATTTCCCCGCGCCAATTTCGACATATTGGCGCAACAGGGGCTGATCGCGCTGACCGTGCCGCGCGCGCATGGCGGGCGGGGCGCGTCGGTTTCCGAAGCGCTGCGGGTGCTGGCGGCGGTGGCGAAGGGCGATCCCTCGACCGCGCTGATCCTGTTCATGACCTATCATTATCATGCGACGCCCAACCGGGCGCGCGGCTGGCCGGCGGACATCTATGAGACGCTGGCGCGCGATGCGGTGGCGGGCCGGGGGCTGATCGGCGGGCTGCGGGTCGAACCGGAACTGGGCACGCCCGTGCGCGGCGGCCTGCCTGCCACGATCGCGCGGCGCACCGCCCATGGCTGGGCGATCAGCGGCACGAAGATCTATTCGACTGGATCGACCGGGCTCGACTGGTATTCGGTCTGGGCCAAGACCGACGAGGATGTCCCGCGCGTCGGCAATTTCCTTGTCCGGGCCGGCAGTCCGGGGGTGGATATCGAGCCGGCCTGGGATCATCTGGGGATGCGCGCCACCGTTAGTCATGCCGTCCATTTCACCGACACGCCGACGCCGGCCGACCATGCGGTCGATATTCGCCGGCCGGAGGAATGGGGCGCGCCCGATCCGGTCCAGACGCTGTGGAATGCGCTCTCCATCTCGGTCATCTATGACGGGGTGGCGCGCGCCGCGCGCGACTGGCTGCGTGCCTATCTCAACGATCGGGTGCCGAGCAACCTCGGCGCATCGCTTGCCACCCTGCCGCGCGTGCAGGAGAAGTTCGGCGAGATCGAGGCGCTGTTGCAGGTCAACCGGACGCTGGTGCGCGACGCCGCCGCGCGGATCGACGCGGGCGATCCGCCACCGGCGGTCGAGGCCAATGCGATCAAATATGTCGCCACCGCCAACGCCATCCGCGCGGTCGAGATCGGGCTGGAACTGACCGGCAACCCCGGCATCAGCCGCCATAATCCGCTGGAGCGCCATTATCGCGACGTGCTGTGCAGCCGCATCCATTCGCCGCAGACCGACACCATCCTGATTGCCGCCGGTTGCGCGGCGCTGGGGAATTGAGCCCATGTCCCTGATCATCGCCAGCCAGATGGAGCCGGATTTCAACCGGAGCCTTGCCCGTCACCCGTCCGCCCCCGTGCTGATCGACGTTGCCGAGGACGCGCCTTGGAGCGCTGCCGACGAGGCCGACATATTGCTGATCCGCCCGTCGCCGGCCTGGCGCGCGCCGGAGGTGCGCCGCCCCGCACCCTGGCCGGGGCGCCTGAAATGGGTCTACAGCGCCTCGGTCGGGGTCGATTTCTATCCCGATTGGCTGCTCGACGCGCCACTCGTGACCTGTGGTCGGGGCGTCGCGTCGGAGGAGATCGCCGATTATGCGATCGCCGCCATTTATGCCCATGCCAAGAATCTCGATGCCGTCACTGTCCGTTCGCGGGCGCAATGGGGGCCGGCGCAGCTGGGCCGGGTATCGGGAACGACCATCGGCATCATTGGCATGGGCGCGATCGGCGCGGCGGTCGCGCGGCGCGGCCTGGCGCTGGGCGCGCAGGTGATCGGCGTGCGGCGATCCGGCGCGCAGCCCAGCGTGCCGGGCGTGCAACTGGTGGGCGATGTCGGGACTTTGGTGGAGGAGGCGGATCATATCCTGCTCGCCGTGCCCGCCACTGCCCAGACCCGCCATCTGGTCGATGATGCGCTGCTGGCGCGGGTGCGGCCGGGCGCGCATCTCATCAACGTCGCACGCGGATCGGTGGTCGATCAGGCGGCTTTGGTGCGGGCGCTGGATGATGGCCGGCTGGGCTTTGCGACGCTGGACGTCACCGACCCCGAACCGCTGCCGGAGGGGCATGTCCTCTACACTCATCCCAAGGTGCGGCTGACCCCGCATATTTCAAGCAATTACCAGCTGGTGCGCCATCGCCTGCTGGAAAAGATCCAGGACGATCTGACCCGCTTCGTTCGGGGCGAGGCACCGTCCGACATCGTCGATCCAGCGCGCGGTTACTAAGGTCTGGGTGACCGGGGGTTAAAGCCCGGTCACTGTCTCGCGCGCCAGTTCTGCCAGTCGATGCGCGGCGCGGTCCAGCTTGTCGCTGGTGCGCAGGATCGCGGCGACGCGGGGTAGGGTGGGCAGCCGCTCATGCTCCAGCACTGTCATGTCATCCTGGAACAAATGGGTCCGCGCGGTGATGCCCAGCCCCGCGGCCACTGCCGCGCGCAGCGTGGCGAGGTTGGGCGTCTCGACCGCGATCCGCCATTGCAGCCCCATATCCTCCAGCGCGCGGATCGCCGCCTCGCGGAAACGGCACGGTTCCTCCAGCACCGCCAGCGGGATCGTGTCGCGATCAACCAGTTCGGCCGTGCCATACCAGCTCATCGGCGCCACCGTGACCGCGCTGCCGTCGTTGGGCGCGGCAAAGCCCAGCAATATGTCCAGTTCGCGGCGGTCGAGCAGCGCCTGCAACTCCGCCGTGCCCGCGACCCGCGCATAGATTTGCGCGTCCGGGTGCAGCTCGGCAAAGCGGGAGAGCAGGCCCGAAAGCAGGCTGTCGGCGAAATCCTGGACCATGCCGATCCGCGCCGGGCCGGCAAAGCGGCCGGCACTGACCGCCGCCACCGCCTCGTCATGCAGGCTCAGCACCCGGCGCGCATAGTCGAGCAGCACCTCGCCCGCCGCGGTCAGGTGCAGGCGGCGGCCTTCGCGCAGGAACAGCGACTGCTGCACAAGTTCCTCCAGCCGCTTGATCTGCAGGCTGAGGGCGGACTGGGTGACGAACACCTGTTCCGACGCATTGAGCATCGACCCGGTGTCGACGATCGCGACAAAGCTGCGCAGGAGATTGGTCGGCAGATTGACCGGCACGGCATATCCTTCTGATGGTGAAAGGGGGCCGATCCGATGCCGGGCACGGGCCTGTGCTTATGATCCATGGCAATATATCAATCAAAATAGTAGAGTTTGTCCGGGGACAGGAAAAGCTATCGCGGCCGTCGCGCGCCGAAACGCCCGGAATCGGGGGCGAATGACCACCTATGATTTTCCCTCATAGACCCGTCGGATAAAACTCAATTGAATGAGTAGAGAATTGGTGTTGGATGAAGGCGACTTCACCAGCATGACGGATGGACATGACCGCATTGGCAATAAGGGGCGACACGCCGCTACAGCGCGCCAGACGCCGCTTTTCCCTCGCTCGCTTCGGCGGCCGATGGCTGTCACCTTTGCTGCTACTTTTGCTGTGGGAATTGGGCTCGCGCACCGGCCTTATCCCCGAACGCACGCTGGCCGCGCCGTCCGCCGTGATCGGCACGCTGATCCAGATGGTGCTGAGTGGCGAACTGCCCTCCAACCTGCTCGTCTCCTTCGCCCGCGTCGCGGTCGGCCTGCTGATTGGCGTCGGCCTGGGGCTGGCGCTGGGGCTGGCGGCGGGCCTGTCGCGCGGCGCTGAACTGGCGATCGACCCGCTGATGCAGATCAAGCGGACCATTCCCGCGCTGGCGCTGACGCCGCTCTTCATCGTCTGGTTCGGAATCGGTGAGACGCCCAAGATCGCGCTGATCGCATTCGGCACCATCTTCCCGGTCTATCTCAACCTCTATGCCGGCATTCGCGGCGTCGATCCGCGCCTGCTCGATGCCGCCAAGAGCTTTGGCCTCAGCCGCTGGGAACAGGTCTGGCATGTCGTGCTGCCCGCCGCCTTGCCCTCGCTGCTGGTCGGGCTGCGCTATGCGCTCTCCATCTCGATCCTGGTGCTGGTGGTGGCGGAACAGATCAACGCCTCGGCCGGGCTTGGCTATCTCATCAACAATGCCCGCGACTTCATGCGCACCGACATCATCGTCGTCTGCCTCATGGTCTACGCCATTCTCGGCCTCGGTGCCGACTGGCTGGTCCGGTCCCTCGAAGCCCGCGCCCTCGTCTGGCGCCCCAGCATAGTGGAGAATTGATCATGGACGCGCGCCTCGGCTTTTCCAGCATCGACAGCGCGGCGCACCAGCCGCACCCCGAACCGGTCGTCCGCCTGCAGCACTTCACCCGCAGCTTTGGCGCCAACCGCATCATCGACGGGCTGGACCTGGAAATCGCGCCGGGCGAGTTCATCGCCCTGCTGGGCCGGTCGGGATCGGGCAAGACCACCTTGCTGCGCACCCTCGCCGGGCTGGACGATGCCGGCGCGCAGGATGTGGAGGTGCCCGACAGCCGCGCCGTCGTGTTCCAGGATGCCCGACTGCTGCCGTGGAAACCGGTCTGGAAGAATGTCGCGCTGGGCCTGAAAGGCGGTGCCATCCGCGACCGGGCGCAAGCCGCGCTGAAGGAAGTCGGCCTTGGCCATCGGCTGGACGCCTGGCCGCTCACCCTGTCCGGTGGGGAAGCGCAGCGCGCTGCGCTCGCCCGCGCGCTGGTGCGTGAACCCCAATTGCTGCTGCTCGACGAGCCCTTTGCCGCCCTCGACGCGCTGACCCGCTATCGCATGCATGACCTGGTGCTCTCGCTCTGGCGGACGCACAGGCCGGCGGTGCTGATCGTCACCCATGATGTCGAGGAAGCGATTGCGCTGGCCGACCGGGTGCTGGTGCTCGACAAGGGCCGGATCGTCGCGGAGGAGCGCATTCACGCCGCGCGCGGCGAGCGCGCGGGCCTTGCCGGCCGGCTGCGCGAACAGCTTCTGTCCCATCTGGGCGGCGACCATCATGGCGAGGGTGTGGTGCCCTTCGCCCGCCAGGCGGAGGCGGCGGAATGAACGCCGTCACCACGATCGACCGGCCGGTCGATACCAGCCGCCTGCGCGGCTTCGTCACGGCCTTGGCTGACCTGATCGCCTGCACCCGCGACGAACAGGCGCTGCTGGAAAGCGGCCGCACCCTGCTTGCCCGGCTGATCGCCCGCGACGACTGGCTGCCGCCCGAATATGCCCGGCCCGATCCCGATCGCTATCAGCAATATCTGCTTCATTGCGACAGTCGCGAGCGGTTCAGCATCGTCAGCTTCGTCTGGGGGCCGGGTCAGTCGACCCCGATCCACGACCATGGCGTCTGGGGGCTGGTCGGCGTGCTGCGCGGCAGCGAGCAGGTCGAGCGGTTCCATCGCCTGCCCGGCGGCGGACTGGTCGCGCAGGGCACAGACATATTGCGCGAGGGCGAGGTCGATGCCGTGTCGCCCCGGATCGGCGACATTCATCGCGTCTCCAACGGCCGGGCCGACGCCCCGTCGGTCAGCATCCATGTCTATGGCGCCAATATCGGCGCGGTCGAGCGCGCGACCTTCGCCGCCGACGGCGCGCCCAAAAGCTTCATCTCCGGATACGCCAATCGCGTCATCCCCAACCTCTGGGACAGATCGAGAAACGCATGACCACCGACATATTGGACCGCATAGAGGTCGCTACCCCGGCCGATATCCGCACCGCGCTGATCGCTCGCGACGAGATCGCGCTGATCGACGTGCGCGAGGAGCATGAGTTTGCGCAGGGGCATCCACTCTTCGCCGCGCAGATCCCGCTGCGCCGCATCGATGAGGAAGCGCGCTGGCGCATCCCCCGGCTCGATACGCCGATCATCGTCTATGATGCGGGCGAGGGGCTGGCGCGCCGCGCGGCCGTGCGGCTGCAGGGGCTTGGCTATACCGACGTGCGCGAACTGGAGGGCGGCCTCAGCGCTTGGCGCGATGCCGGCTATGAACTGTTTGAGGATGTGAACAGTTACTCCAAGGCGTTCGGCGAACTGGTCGAGCATCGCCGCCATACCCCCAGCCTGGCGGCCGAAGATGTGCAGGCGCTGATCGACGAGAAGGCCGACATCGCGATCCTGGATGCGCGCCGTTATGACGAATATCATACGATGAGCATCCCGACCGGGACCAGCGTGCCGGGCGCCGAACTGGTGCTGCGCGCCGGCACAATCGCCCCCGATCCCGACACGACCATCATCGTCAACTGCGCCGGGCGCACCCGGTCGATCATCGGCACCCAGTCGCTGGTCAATGCCGGCGTGCCGAACAAGGTCTATGCCCTGCGCAACGGCACGATCGGCTGGACGCTGGCCGGGCAGGGGCTGGAAACCGGCCAGGTGCGCGCCGCGCCGGAGGTCGATGGCAAGGCGATCGAGGCTGCCCGTGCCCATGCCCGCGATGTCGCCTACCGCGCCGGGGTCAAGTGGATCGGCTGGGACGATCTGGAGCATCTGAAGGCCGACACCGCTCGCACCCTCTATCTCTATGATGTGCGCCAGCCGCGCGAATATGAGGCAGGGCATCTGCCCGGTTTCCGCAATGCGCAGGGCGGCCAGCTGGTGCAGGAAACCGACCATAATGCCCCGGTGCGCGGCGCCCGCATCGTCGTCACCGACGATCTTGGCCCGCGTGCCGACATGAGCGCCTCCTGGCTCGCCCAGCTTGGCTGGGAAGTCTATGTCCTGTCCGTCGACTGGTCGGCGGTGGTGCTGGAACGCGGCAGTGACGGCGCGCCGGCCCCGCGTGGACCCGAGGGCCGCTACAAGCGCCCCTATGAGGGCACCGACAACAAGGCCGAGAAGATGCAGGCCTATCTCGACTGGGAATATGGCCTTGTCGCCCAGCTCGAAAAGGACGGCACCCACGGCTTCTACGTCATCTGAACTTCGGGAAGGAATGACCCCATGAGCGTCAAGTTCATCGGCTATATCGGCTTCAACAATGGCTCGGAAACCCAGGCGGCGGTGCGCAGCCGTGTGCTCGACAAGGACTATGTCGAGGCTGCGGCGAAGGCGCAGGAAGATGGCGGCTTTGATCGCGTCCTCATCCCCTTCGGTTCCAACAGTCCGGAAAGTCAGATCGTCGCGGCCCATGCCGCCGCGCTGACTAGCAGGCTGGGCTTTCTGGTCGCCCATCGGCCCGGTTTTACCCAGCCGACCGTGGCCGCGCGCCAGCTGGCCACGCTCGACCAGCTATCGGGCGGGCGGGTCGCGGTGCATATCATCACCGGTGGCGCCGACGAGGAAATGGCGCGTGACGGCGACACCGGCACGGTCAAGGCGCAGCGCTATCAGCGCACCGACGAATATCTGACCATCCTGCGCCAGGAATGGACCGCGGCCCAGCCGTTCGACCATCAGGGTGACTTCTACGACATTCGCCAGGCCTTCAGCGCGATCAAGCCGGACAATCTGCCCGTCTTCTTCGGCGGTTCCTCGGCCGAGGCGATCGAGGTCGCCGGGCGCCATGCGGATGTCTATGCGCTCTGGGGCGAAACGCTCGAAGCGGTGCAGGACACGGTACGCCAGGTGCGCCGTGCCGCCGCCCGTCATGGCCGCAATCCCGGCTTCTCGCTGTCGCTGCGTCCGGTGATCGCCGATACCGAGGAAGCGGCCTGGAAGCGCGCGGCGGAGATTGAGGAGCAGGTGCGCGCCAATCGCGTCGCGGCTGGTTTGCCGCTGACTGGCCATCGCCCGCCCAATGTCGGATCGCTGCGCCTGCTGGAGGCGGCCAGAGCCAACCGACAGGACAAGCGGCTGTGGACCGGCGTCGCTGCGCTCACCGGCGCGGCCGGCAACTCCACCGGCCTGGTCGGCACGCCCGAACAGGTGGCCGATGCGATGCTCGATTATTACGACATCGGCATCGATCATTTCCTGATCCGCGGTTTCGATCCGCTGGGCGATTCCATCCTCTATGGCCGCGAACTGCTGCCGGTCGTCCGCCGCAAGGTGGCCGAGCGGGAGAAGGTCGACGTCGCGCTCGCGGGCTGACATGGCGAGCAAGAAATCGATCCTGATCGTCGGCGCGCTGATCGCCTCCGCCGGTGTCGCCTTCGCTGTCACCCAATATCGCACTGAACAGGTGCCGGTGCTGCGCGTCGCCAACCAGAAGGGGCAGGTCAAGGCGATGATGCTTGCCTCCGGCGCGCTCGATGGCGCCTCCTACAAGGTCGAATGGTCGGAATTTCCCGCCGCCCAGCCGCTGCTGGAAGCGGTCGGTGGTGGCGCGGTCGATCTGGGCCTTGCCGCCGACGCCCCCTTCATCTTCGCCTATCAGAGCGGCAGCCCGGTCAAGGCGATCGCGGTGCAGGCGCCAGCCAACCAGGCGGCCGAGGCGCTGGCGATCCTGGTGAAGGAAGGCTCGCCGATCCGATCTGCCCAGGATCTGGCTGGCAAGACAATCGCCACCACGCGCGGATCGATCGGCCATCATCTGCTGCTCCAGGCGCTGGAGCGGGCGCATATCCCGGCCGAAAAGGTCAACGTCACCTTCCTGCCGCCGGGCGATGCGAAGGCTGCGTTCGACAGCGGATCGATCGACGCCTGGTCGACCTGGACCCCCTATACCAATGTCGCGGTCAAGGAGGGCGCGCGGGCGGTTGCCGATGCCAGGGATTATGGCCTGCCGCTCTATATCGACATCGCCCATGATGCCTCGATCGCGCCCAAGCGCGCGCTGCTGGCCGACTTCCTGCAGCGCGAGGCGAAGGCGGTCGCCTGGGCGCGCGCCCATCCCGACCAGTTTGCCGCCGTGCTGGCCAAGGAAACCGGCCTGCCGATCGACATTGCCCGCGCCAGTTTTGAGCGCAGCAACCGCATTTCGCAGCCCGTCGATGCCAAGGTGATCGCCCATGAACAGGCGATCGTCGAGCGCTATCGCCGGGCCGGCCTGATCGATCCCAAACGGGACGTGGCGCAGGCCTTCGACACCAGTTTCGGATCCTGACGCAAGGAGCTTTCCTCATGGCCACCATCCTCAAGGATGATCGTTTTTCGCGCACCGGCATCAGCGAAGCCGAATGGAAGGTGCGTGTCGATCTCGCCGCCTTCTATCGCCTCTCGGCGCTCTATGGCTGGGACGATTTCATCTACACCCATATTTCCGCCCGCGTGCCGGGACCGGACCATCATTTCCTGATCAATCCGTTCGGCCTGATGTTCGATGAGATCACGGCGTCCAGCCTGGTCAAGGTCGACCTCGACGGCAATGTCATCGGGGAGAGCGACTATGGCATCAACTATGCTGGCTATGTGATCCATTCGGCGATCCACGGCGCGCGCGACGACGCCCATTATATCGCCCATTTCCACAGCGCCGACGGCATGGCGGTGTCGGCCCATGCCGAAGGGCTGCTACCGCTCAACCAGCGCGCCCTGGCGCTGATCCCGCGCCTGTCCTATCATGATTATGAGGGCGTGGCGCTCAACCTGGACGAGCGCGAGCGGCTGGTGGCCGATCTGGGCGATACCAAGGTCATGCTGCTGCGCAACCATGGCACGCTGGCGCTGGGGGCTTCTCCGGGAGAAGCATGGAGCGGCATCTATCAGCTCGAATCCGCCTGCACCGCGCAGGTCCGTTCGCTGAGCGTCGGGCGCGACAATGTGCTGATCGCGCCGGAAGAGGCGCAGGCGGAAGTGAAGCGCCAGATGGCGCGCGAGCGCCAGCCGGTCGAGGGGCGGCGCACCCATTATGATCTGGTCTGGGAAGCGGCGCTGCGCAAGGCATCGCGCCAGGCACCGGGCTATGATGCCTGATCTATAAGCATTAATCGGCGGCTTCCCGCCAAGTCTCATTGGCGTCGCGTGCCCCGCGGCGCCATTTTCCTATCTCCAGCAAAGGAGACAGGCAGATGGCGACGATCGTCGGCGACAATTTGAGGGCGCGCTATGCCGCGCTTCAGGCGGAACGGGAACGGGACTGGTCGCCCGCCCAACTGGCGCGCAACGCGGCGCAGCGGCAGCAGCTGGTGGCGCGCTTCGATGCGGCGACGGTGGCGCAGCCCGGCGATGTTCTGCCCGATCTGGCACTCGACGATGTGGAAGGCGCCACGCTGACGCTCGACGCGCTGACGGCGCGGGGGCCGGCGCTGCTGATCTTCTTCCGCTTCGCCGGCTGCCCTGCCTGCAACATCGCCTTGCCCTATTATGCCGAGACGCTCTGGCCGGTGCTGCGCGCGCGCGGCATCCCGCTGGTCGCGCTCAGCCCGCAGCAGCCCGATCGGCTGGTGGAAATCAAGCGCCGCCACGATCTGCCCTTTGCGGTGGCGACCGATCGTGACAATCAACTCGCCCGCCTGCTCGGCATTGCCTTCGTCCCCGATGATCGGCCATCGCCGCCACCCGCCGGCTGGATCGGCGAGGTGACCGGCACGGGCAGCTGGGAATTGCCGCAGCCCGCCGTGCTGCTGCTGGGGGCGGGCCGGGTGGTGCAGCGCTTGCAGGTCAGCCCCGACTGGCTCGACCGACCGGAGGCAGATGATATCCTCGTCTGGCTGCGCTAAACGCAAGAAAAGGCCCGGTAATTTGATTGCCGGGCCTTTTCTTGTTCGATGGGATCAGGCGGCTGACCGGGCGTCCCGTGCTGCGCTATATCGATTGTCGGGCACTGTGAGGCCCAGATGCTCGCGGAAGGTCGTCCCTTCATAGTCGGTGCGGAACAGGCCGCGCTGCTGCAGGATCGGGATCACCTTGTCGACGAACAGCGCCAGTTGCCCCGGCAGTGGCTCGAACAGGACGAAGCCGTCGGCCGCGCCACTTTCGAACCAGCGCTGCAACTGGTCGGCGACCGTCTCGGCCGAACCCACGAAGGCGCCGCGCGGCGTCGCCAGCCGTTCGGCCACCTGCCGCAAGGTCAGCCCCTCCGCTTCGACTTCGGCCAGGATGCGCAGCGTCCCGCTCTGCTGGCTGTTGAGGCCCAGATGCGCGACATCGGGGAAAGGCGCATCGAGATCATATTGGCGGAAATCATGGTCGTTGAAGGTGCGCGACAGGAAGCCGAGGCCGGTGTCGATCGATTCCAGCGCGACGAGTTCGCGGTAGCGCGCCTCGGCTTCCTCATCGCTGTCACCGACGATCGCGGCGATGCCCGGCAGGATGAACAACTGGTCGGCATCGCGGCCAAAGCCCTTCGCCCGTGCCTTCACATCGGCATAATAGGCCTGGCCCGCCTCGATCGTCTCGGCATGGGTGAAGATCACTTCGGCCCGTCGCGCGGCGAAGTTGCGGCCATCGTCCGATGCGCCGGCCTGGAAGATGACTGGCTGGCCCTGTGGCGTGCGCTTGATGTTGAGCGGGCCGCGCACCTGGAAGAACTCGCCCTTATGGTCGAGCGCATGCAGCCGATCGGGATCGACGAACTGGCCGCTTTCCTTGTCGGCGACATGGGCGCCGTCTTCCCAGCTGTCCCACAGGCCCTGGACCACATCGAGATATTCGGCAGCTATGCGATAGCGCACGGCATGGGCGGGATGTTCGCTCTTGCTGAAATTGGCGGCGGTGTCGCCCAGCCAGGAGGTGACGACATTCCAGCCGGCGCGCCCGCCGCTCAGATGATCGAGCGAGGCGAATTGCCGCGCGACGTTGAAGGGCTCGGAGTAACTGACCGTCAGCGTGCCGACCAGGCCGATCCGGCTGGTGGTCGCCGCCAGCGCCGACAGGATGGTGATCGGCTCGAACCGGTTGAGATAATGGGGGCTGGATCGTTCGGTGATCGACAGGCTGTCGGCGACGAACAGGAAGTCGAACTTGCCGCGTTCGGCGATCGCCGCCTGTTCCTGATAGCGGGCAAGGCTGGTGCTGGCATTCACGTCACGATCGGGATGGCGCCAGTCATGCCAGGTGCGGCCGACGCCATGCAGGATGAAGCCGAGCTTGATATGCGGAGAACGGGCCATGGCCTTGTCCTTCTGCTGGAGGGGAGGGTGAGCCCATTTCATCTATTCCCGGATGGTCCGCGCGACCAACGCGGACTCATCAAGCGCATATGAAATGGGCCAATAGGGTAGGTCGTCAGTAGGAGAAGCGCGCGCTCAGCAGCACCGTCGCGGGATCGGCATAATTTTTATAATAGACCCCGGTCGAGGGGATGTAGGTCGAACTGACCGGCTTGTTCGCGCCCAGGATATTCTTGCCCTGGATGGCGAACTGGAAACGGTCGTCCGGCAAAATCCAGGTGATCGAGCCGTTGACGAAGGTCTGGCCCGGCACTTCGTCCTGCGGCCGGGCAAGGGCGTTCTGATAGAAGCTGCTCTGATATTGGGCGTTGGCCGACAAGCGCAATGTGCTGCCGGATGCGCCCAGCGGCAGCGCATAATTGGCACCGCCCGAGAAGGACCATTTGGGTGCGTTCAGCAGCGGATTGCCATCGGCGTCCACGCCATTGCCCCCCGCACCCTTATAATCGTCATAAATGGCCTTGAGATAACCAGCCGACCCCTGAAGCGAGAAGCGATCCGACAGGCGCAGGTCATTTTCCAGCTCCACGCCCCAGCTATGCGCCTTGCCGGCATTGCCGCGGCGTGATCCGACATAGGCAGGGTCGTAGAAGGATACCTGGAGATCCTTGTAATCATTGTAGAAGATGGCGAGATTGCTGCGCAGCGCGCCGCCGAACAAGGTGGCCTTGAGGCCGCCTTCATAGGTCGAGACCTTTTCCGGATCGAAGGGCAGGGTGGCGAGATCCAACCGGGTCGCGCGATTGTCGAACCCGCCGGATTTGAACCCGCGCGAATAGGTGAGGTAATTGAGCAGATTGGGCGTCCATTGCGCCTGCACCGACAATTTCGGTGTCAGCGCCTTCCAGGTCTTCTCCGCCTCGCCGGCGATCGACTGGGCCACGACATTGCGATCATCGTCGATCACCTTGTTGTCGAAGACGAAGCGCTTCTTTTCGATCGTGCCGCGCAGGCCGGCGGTCAGGCTGAATATGTCATTCGCCTTCCAGGTGCCCTCGCCGAACATAGCATAGGCATCGGTGTAAGTGATGTTGTGGGCGCGCAACCGGTTGACCGGGGCGGTCGCCGCGGTGCCGGTGCGGCTGAAGCCGTCGCGCTCCACGAAGAAGCGTTCATGCAGGTAGAAGAGGCCGCTGGTGAAGCTGAGGTCGCCAAAGTCGCCGTTCAGCTGCACCTCCTGGCTGAAGGCCCGGTCATTATAATGGATCAGGTTCTTCTGGATCAGCGCGGCCTCGCCGTCATTCTCGTAATTGACGGGGTTGAGGTTGAAGACGGTATAGGCGCTGATCGACTTGATAGAGAGATTAGGCGACAGGTCATAGACCAGCCGCAGCGACGCGCTGCGCGAATTGAGATGCTGGTCCGGTTCGACCTCCGAATAGGATCGGCGGCGGCTGAAGCTGCCGGGCTGGTTGACCGGAATATAGGACCGCGTATCGCTGCGGTCGCGCAGGATATTGACGGTCAGCAGCGCGTCGAGATTAGCGATGCCGGTATAGCGCAGCTTGCCGCGCCAGGCGTCGAGGTCGATCCGGTTGACGTCATGGCCCAGCGTCGGGTCATAGGTGACGCCGTCACGGGTGCGATGAATCCAGGCGATGCTGCCCGACAGGGCGCCCGCGATCTTGCCGCTGACCAGTGCCCGGCCTTGCACGTCATTATAGCTGCCATAGCCCAGTTCGGCGGTGACACGGGTGGTTTCGTCGGGGGCGCGGGTGATGATGCGCAGCGCACCAGCCGACGAGTTGCGGCCATAGAGCGTCCCCTGTGGCCCGCGCAGCAGCTCGATCCGTTCCAGATCGACAAATTCGCTCATCGAGGCGATCTGGCGCGGAATGTAGACGTCATCGACATAGATGGCGAGCACCGGTTCTTGGATCGGGTCGGATTCGCCCACGCCGCGCAGCGAGAAGGTCTGGGTGGTGTGGCTGATCGATGTCCGCGCCACGAACAGGTTGGGCACCTGGCCGGCCAGGTCGCGCACATTGGTGATGTTGCGCTGCTCCAGCGTTTCCGGCGTGAAGGCGGAAATCGCGATCGCGGTCTTCTGAAGGTCCGTGGCGCGCCGCTCGGCGGTGACGATGATGCCGCCGCCAGCGTCGCCATCCTCTGCTGGCGCCTGGGCCCAGGCCGATCCGGCCATTGTCGCGGCCATGATCGCGCTGCCACCAGCGGCCAGGAAAATCCCTTTTTTCATTGTTCCCCACTCAATCTTGATCCGCCGCAGCCGGAGCTCAGCGTTAACTGTCAACTAAAGTTGTAGACAATTTGCGCAAATGAGTTCGGGCAATCTGGCGGGAGAATGGCTCATAGATTTGCGCGGCAGAGATGGGCGCGCCGATCATCGGCTGTGGTCAGCTTCGACGTGTTCCACGTCCGCTATAAAGGGTCAGGGGCGATAGCCGCAGATTATTCCGGATCAGCAGTTCCGCGCATGCGCGGGTATCGGCGGTCAGTCGTTCGTCCAGGGGTATTGTGGGGGCAGAGTTGAGACGTTGCGCATCCGCTAACGAGGCGAGCAGGACCAGTTCGTCGTCACTGACATAGCGGGTGCCGGGCGGCTGGATACGCAGGCCGCATTCGGTGGCGATCCTGCGCAGGCGGGCGAAGCTGTCGATGGCCGCGAGACCGATCCGCTGCTCCTCGCCCCGCAGCATTGCGAGCACCCGGCGCTCGGTCCGCGTGCGGCGGTGGAGGGGCAGGGTAGAGCGGTTCACAGCGCACGTGCCAGTGTCAGCGAGACGACTGCACCCTCCCACTGGTTGCGCTGTTCCTGCCCGCTATAGCTGCCTGCCCGGCTCGGGCTGTAGAAACGACGCAGCCGATGATAATCCTGACCGTTGAAGGCGCTGGCCCGCAGCGTGGCCTTGAAACCGGCGAGCGCCGTGGTTTCGATATAGGCATCGAATGCGGCATCGTCGCGCCAGGTCAGTCGCTCGCCGGTGTAGAAGACATCGCCCTGTTCGGCGGCGGTATAGCTGATCCCCCAGGATGAACGCAGTTTCGGCACGTCGTGGCGGAACTCGGCGCTCAGGCTGCGTGGCGCGATATCATCCATCTTCCTGTTGTCTCCGGTTACAGGGTCGCGCATGCGCGATCCCCGTAGCGTACCGTCGAGCGTCAGCCGCGCGCCACGCAGGGCGGCATCGAGCGGGAGGGTCGCCTGGGTGCTGATACCCCATTGGCGGGCATTGCCGATCGTCCCCAGCGCTTCGTCGCCCGTGGGGAGGAGGAGATAGCCGAGCATCCCCTGGTGCCATTGATGATAAGCCTCGACCGCCAGCGCGCCGCCCTTGCCCCAGCGATGATCGGCACGGACGAGCGCGCGAGTGACGCGGGCCGGGCGCAACTGGGCATTGCCGCCAAGCGGCCGGCCGTCGGCCTGATTTACCGATGCAGCGAAATCGCCGAAGTCGAGTTGATCGACGGTGCGGCGGATGCCCAGTCGCAACTGGCTGGTATCGCGCGGCGACCAGACCAGAGCGGCAGACGGTTTCCAGTAGGACAGGCTTTGCTCGTTCGCGGCATCGCCCGCAACGCGAATACGCGACAGTTCGAACGCCATGCCGCTTTCCAGCGTCCATCGCTTGCCCAGGCGCAGCGTGACATTGGCAAAGGCCTCGCCCCGCAGTTCGGATACACGGCTATTGGCATTCGCCAGGGTGATCGGCGTCAGGCCGCTGCCATTATCCTCCGCATAGTCGAGGGCACTGTTGAGCCGGTTATAGGCGATCTCCATCCCCAGTTCGGGGCGGAGTACGTGGTCGCCACCCCGCGTCAGCGTCGTGCGACCGACCAGCTCCAACGGCTTCTGCGCCAGCGTCGAAACGCCACGATAGCCCGGCTCGACATAGTCCTCGTTGGTGGTCAGGCGTTCGACCCGACCGAGCCCCACCAGCTTTGCCGACCAGTCCTTGCCAAGGGTGCGGGTCCAGTCGAGCCCCAATTCGCCACTGCGCCCCTTTTCGTCATAGCCGATGGTCCGCTCGATCATCGCTGCACCGTCAGTCGGCGTGATCATGATCGCCCGGTCGGATTCATAGCCATCCCGATTGAGCCGGAGATTGAGCGTCAGCGTACCGCCGGCCAGCGCGCCCGATGTCGATGCCGCAAGCCCTATCTCCGGCGCCTTGCCGATGATGCGCTCATGCCGGGTCTCGGTCGGCATGCCATTGCCGTCGCTGATATGATAGATGCCGTCGATCGGATAGCGGACCTGCTCGACCGACAGTTCCACATTGCTCTGCCAGCCGGCAATCTTGCGTGCATGGCTGATCTGGGCAGAGGGCGATATTCGGCCGTCGCGGGTATGGCTGAGCTTCAGCGAGGCATTGCCCGATCCGCCTCCATCGGTGCGCAGGATGACATTGGCCACCAATGTCTGTCCCTGTGCCTCGGCCGCGTCGGTCCCGCGCAACAGCACGACCCGCTCGACGCGTGCTGCACCGATCCGGCGCAGCACTTCGGTAATGCCGCCGGCTTTCACCGTCGGTCGCTGGCCATCGATCAGCACATTGCCGGCCGCGCCGCCAAAACCACGCAGGCTGTTACCCTCGCTCAACAGGAAGCCGGGGGTGCGCTCCAGCATGTCGAGCGCGGTCTGGGGCTGAAAGGGCGCGTAGAAATCGGCCGGATAAACCGGATCAGGACCAGCCGGGACGATCGGCGGATGAGCTGGCGGGCTGTTGTTCTGAACTGCTTCCTGTTCGCTCGCCATGGCGCCCGCCGTCATGGCAAGGCCGGCCATCATCGCATGGAACAGCATCATCGCAGGAAAAACTCTACCGGCACGACCCGTTCGATGCTTTCGACCTTCACATCCTCGGGTGGCTCCAGGATAGGCTGCCGGGGCATAGACTGCGACTGTTCCGTCCGGAACTGTTCGGGGCCGGGCGGCACTTCGCTTGCCGCTTCCGGTGGCGCAGCCGGCGGAGCCACGGCAAAGATGCTCAGCGTCGGCGCCGATTTCGGCACGACATAATCGGTCAGTGGCGCACGGGGGAGAGGGGGCGAGGTCATATCTATTCCGAAAGCATGAGCAGCAGCATGGCGGGGGGCAGGGCCAGGAGAATCATGACGCTCCATGCGCGCGCCGGATTGCGCGCGTGAAAGGCGCTCATTGCGATCACCGCGAACAAGGCAAAGCTGGCAAGCGTAACGCCGGTGACGGCTTCGACCGCATCGGTGCCAAGGCGAACGAGCAGGCGGGAAAGGGCCGCAGTGACGAGCGCGGTCAGGCCATAGGCACCCAGCGTGCAGGCCGTGACCCGACCGGTATTGGCCCAGCGCGCACGGGCGACAGAGCTGAACCCGATCATGGCCGCACCCAAGTGAGGATGCGCTCGCGATTGCAATTGAGCGTCACGATCGTGACGGCGCCGGCGCTCAGCCAGCCGAACCAGGCGATGCTGCCATAACCCCAACCAAGGCCAATGCCTGCGATCAGGAAGGCGATGCTCAGCAGCGCAAAGCCCGCCCGGCGCAATCGGCGCGATTGCGGGTCGGGCAGCTTGCGACGAAGCCAGTCCTGCTGGTGGCGGGCCATCGCCAGAAACAGCAGCGCAAAGCCGCCGAGCGACAGCAGGGCTGTTGCGACATGGGTCATGCCGGCACCTCCTGAAAATCTTGCTTGGGCTGGCGCGTGCGGCGCGCCTTGGCCTTGGACTGGTGGGTCGCCACCTTGTGGGCGGCAAAGGCGAAGCCAGTGGCGGTCAGGATCATCATCAGGTCGAACAGGATGAAGATAGCGTCACCCGCCATCACGCTGGCGGGCAGGCCACGGGGCGTGGTAGCGGCGTTGACCAGCGGAATGGCGGCATAGAGCAGGGCGCAGGCGGCCAGTCCTTCAATCCAGGCGCGGCGCGCCGGGCGACCAAGGCTCCAGACGAAGATCGCACCCCACATGATGAAGAGGGCGTTGACCTCCCAATCGGCGCGTTCGGCCATGGTCGGATCGAGCAGCCGGTTGGCGAGGAAATAGACCGCGATCCCTGCCGATGCGCCGGCGATGACACCGATGTTCAGCCGTTCGACCAGACGGAAACCGAAATGGGGTCGGGCCGGATTGGGCAGCTTGGCGCGACGCTTGACCGTCCACAGCACCAGCCCGCTGCCGACCATGATCGTGCCGCCCACGCCGGAGAGGAAATAGAGCCAGCGCAAGGCCGGGTTGGCATAGCGGCCGGCATGGAGGTCGATCATCACCCCCTTGGTCGCGGTCGCTGCACCGCCTTCGCGCGGGCCGGCCAGCGGTTCGCCGGTGGCGCCGTTAAGGTAGAGCATCGGCTGGTGGCCGCCCAGCGTTTCGGTGCGGGGCCAGATGCGGACGATCGCGGCTGCATTGCCGGGATGGCTGATGCTGACATAGCTGGGCTCGAAACTGGGACGCAAAGTGCGGGCACGCTGCAGCAGTTCGGGGATCGGGCGAAGGACGGCCTTGGTTTCGCTCGGCTCGCTCTTCGGCCCGGACGGGAAGGCGGCCTCATAATAGGCGTCGGTCGACGGGAAATTTGCGCTGATCGCCCATGGCATCAGGGTGAAAAGCAGGGTGACGAGCCCGGTATAGGTGATCATCAGATAGAAGGGCAGGGCGAGGACGGCGGTCACATTATGCGCGTCGAGCCAGGAGCGCTGGCCCTTGCCGAAGCGCAGCAGGAAGAAGTCGGTGAAGATCTTCTTGTGGGTGACGACGCCGCTCAGGATCGCGACCAGCATGGCGAGTGCAGCCAGGCTTACGAGCAGGCGCGCCCACATGACCGGCATATAATGAAGGTCGAAATGCATGCGATAGAGGAAGAAACCGCCGCGCGTATCGCGTACGCTGGTGAGAGCGCCGCTGGTCGCGTCGAGCATGCGTTCCTGCTGACTTGAGCGGTCGCCGCCGGCCGGCGTCCAACTGATCGAGAAGCCTTCGCCGCCGCGCGAACCGGGGAGGGAAAGCGTCCAGTCGTCTGCACCCGCACCTTCCTTGCGCAGGATCGTGTCGGCGGCGTCGATTGCCTTATCACTGACCGGGGCGGGGGTCAGTTCGGGGCGCATCCATTGCGATATTTCCTGCTGGAAGAAGGCGACCGTGCCGAACAGGAAGATGACGAACAGCAACCAGCCAGGCAGCAGCCCGGTCCAGGTGTGCAGCGTCGACATGGTCTGGCGCAGCGATGCCTTCATGATGCCTTGCCTCCAGCGATCTCTGATGACCTGTGTTCGTGCATGTCCCGCTGTTCGCTAATGCCCATCAATGCCCTGTTTGGTTGACGTTTGGCGTGACTGGATTTCCAAAGAAAAACGTCGAGAAATATTGGAAAGCCGCCCCGTTGCCTACAAATTGCATACCCCATGGCGAGTGGCTCGCTTGGCACCTCGTCGCGTTGGGATGGTGCCATTAACGCAAATGAGATTTATTTGCAAAAAAAGACATTTGATTTTTTGTGGTCGTAAGGGCTGCCATGTCCGGCAAATAGTCCTTGTCGAACGCGCAACATGCCCCGTACTGGACAGCATAAATCACAGCCCCTAATTCGCATATGCGAGTCAATAGCAATAAAGGGGCTGGTATGCGACATATGAGATGGATGGGGGCGTTGCTGTGTGGGGGCGGTATCGTTGCCGCGGCGGTGCCTGCGTTTGGGCAGGAACAAGCCAGTCAGGATGGTCAGGCTGTCATGCTCGGGTCGGTCCGGGTTGAAGGGGAGGCCGTTGATGATGGGCTGACCAGTGATCCCGCATCTACCGAAGGGACCGGCTCTTACACGACCCGGTCGATGAAGACCGCGACGAAGCTGCCCATGTCGATCCGCGAGACACCGCAGTCGGTGACCGTCGTCACCCGCCAGCGACTGGATGATCAGGTGATGACCAACATCACCGACGTGGTGAAAAATACGCCAGGCCTTTTCCTCAACTATTCCAGCGGGCCCGGCCGCCCGAGCTTTACCGCGCGCGGTTTCGATATCGACAACATCATGTATGACGGCCTGCCGTCCCGCTATCAGGGATGGGTGGTGGGCAGTCAGGCCAATTTGGCCATCTATGACCGGGTGGAGGTGGTGCGCGGCGCTACGGGCCTTGTAACCGGCAGCGGCAATCCATCGGCGGCGATCAATCTGGTGCGCAAGCGCCCGACCCGCGACTTTCAGCTCAATCTCGAAGGATCGGCCGGCAGGTGGGACAATTATCGCGGGCAGATCGACATGTCGGGCGGTGTCGATCAGGCCGGCAATCTGCGGGTGCGGGTTATCGGCTCCTATCAGGACAGCAGCAGTTTCCGCGATGGCGAGGTCATTCATCGCGGCCTGATCCATGCGATCGGCGAATATGATATCGGCCCTGATACGACGCTCATGGTGGGCGCCACCCATCAGGATGATTTCTTCAATAGCTTCTGGGGCGGCTTGCCGCTCAGCGCTACCGGCGCGCATCTCGACCTGCCGCGCTCGACCCGACCCAGCTATGACTGGGAAGGCAAAAGCCAGAAGTCGAACACTGTCTTTGGCGAACTGACCCATCGGTTCGGTCACGACTGGAGCGTCCGGCTGGCGAGCATGAAGGTGTGGCAGGATGCCATGTTCTCCGGTACCTATGTCTATCGCCGGCCCGACCTGACGCTCACTCATTCCGCCTATCAGGCCGCCTATGACGAGGATCAGGCCAGTGTCGACCTCTATGCCAGCGGGCCGGTCACGTTGTTTGGTCGTGACCATGATCTGACATTCGGTGCCAGCCGACGCGAGACCTCGACAGGCACGCAAAATTTCAGCGGGGGCGGGCTGCTCGCGGGCGATGTCGACATGTTCGATTTCGACCCGGCCAGCGGTGCTCGACCCAATTTCGTGCCGACGACCTACAGCCGGAACGTCATCACCCAGGGCGGTCTCTATGCCTCGACCCGGCTCAATCCGTTCGATGGGCTGAAGGTCATCTTGGGCGGGCGGCTGGATTGGTATGATTATGATAATCGCACGGCTGCGACCGGCGATTACAAGGTCGATGCCCACAAGACCGTCTATGCCGGCGCGATCCTGGACATCGATCGTCATCATTCTTTCTATGCCAGCTTCACCGACATTTTCCAGCCGCAGACGGCCAGGGGCTTTGCCGTAGACGCCGACAGCCAGACGATCCTGAAGCCGATCACCGGCCAGAACTACGAGGTGGGTATCAAGGGCGAATATCTCGACGGGGCGCTGAATGCGGCGATCGCGCTCTTCCGCATCGACCAACGAAATAGGGCATTCGTGCCGACCGATCAGAGCGGTTGTCCCAGCTTCCCGGCCAGCAGTTGCTCGACGGCTGCAGGTCTGGTGCGCAGCAAGGGCATTGATGCCGAGCTTCAGGGCGCGATTACGCCCGACTGGAACATTTCGCTCAGCTACACCTATACCAGCATCGAATTTGTGCGGGACACCAACCCCGAAAATGGCGGCAAGAATTTCGACACTGACATGCCCCGCCACATGGCGAAACTGTCGACCTTCTACACGCTGCCGGGGAAGCTCGACCGGCTGCGTGTCGGCGCCGGACTTAACTGGCAGAGTCGCATATACAACGATAATAACGGCGCCAATTTCAACAATGTCGCCTTCCGCGTCGAACAGGGGGGCTATGCCGTTGCCGACCTGATGCTGGGATACAAGATCAGCGACCGGTTCGATCTTCAGGCCAACGTCAACAATCTGTTCGACAAGCATTATTACAAGGCGATCGGCTATGATATCCGCTGGGGTTCGACGGATGCCTATGGCGATCCGCGCAATATTCTGGTGACGCTGCGCGGCAGAATCTGAAGGCATGCGCTCGCCAGCCATGGTTGGCGAGTGCCGCAATCGTGCGATGCGCTGAATTTCGGATTGTTTGGAGCCAGCCCGGCCTTGCCAAGGGCTGAAATAGTGGCTCCCCGAGTAGGATTCGAACCTACGGCCATTCGATTAACAGTCGAATGCTCTACCGCTGAGCTATCGGGGAGCAGCCCCGCTTGCGCCGGGCAGGCCGCGCATATGCAGCGGCTTGTCCCAAATGGCAAGCGTGAAATTGCAGAAAATTACGCGATGAATTGTTCGGCCGCGATCCGGTCGTCCAGCGTATGTTCGGGGTCGAACAACAAAGTCAGCGGAGTGGCGCGGTCGATCTTGACCTCCACCTGGGCGACGTCGCGAACTTCGCGCTGGTCGGCGACGGCGCTGACCGGGCGCTTGACCGGATCGAGCACGGTGAAGCGAATCGCGGTATTTTCCGGCAGGATGGCGCCACGCCAGCGGCGCGGCCGGAACGGGCTGATCGGG
This sequence comes from Sphingobium sp. BHU LFT2, assembly GCF_018604485.1. Taxonomy (NCBI): domain Bacteria; kingdom Pseudomonadati; phylum Pseudomonadota; class Alphaproteobacteria; order Sphingomonadales; family Sphingobiaceae; genus Sphingobium; species Sphingobium sp. BHU LFT2. Next base: position 112,212 of record NZ_JAFCGW010000011.1, on the reverse strand, counting down.
GTCAGGGCGACGAGCGCCGACCCCAGTGGCAGGATCGGGCCATGGGCGGACAGATTATAGGCGGTGGACCCGGCGGGCGTTGCGACCAGCACGCCGTCGCACACCAGTTCGGGCAGCACGGGGCGATCGTTGACCTGCACTTCCAGCTTGGCGGTCTGGCGGGTTTCGCGCAGCAGCGAGACTTCGTTAATCGCCGGAATGGAGAAACGCTCGCCATCGACCGTATCGACCACCATGCGCAGCGGGTTGACCTTGAAGCTCTTGGCCTTCTCCAGCCGCTGTTCCAGCCGTTCCAGCCGCCATTCGTTCATCAGGAAGCCGACCGTGCCGAGGTTCATGCCGAAGACCGGCAATATGCGGCGGGATTCCAGCATGGCGTGCAGCGTTTGCAGCATGAAGCCGTCGCCGCCCAGCGCGATTACCGTGTCCGCCTGTTCCAGCGGCACGAAATCATAGGCGGCGCGCAACCGCTCTTCCGCTGCCCGTGCAGCCTGGGTCGGGGACGCGACGAGGGCGCGCCGGGGTTCGCTGTTCATCCGCCGGTGACGCTCATATGTCGCTGGACCGCCGCAGTCGGAGCGCCGGCACCGATCCGGAAATCATGGGCGGCAGGCTTGCGCCGCAGTGCGCGATCGACCAGCGGCTCGACCGCGGCGAGGCCGCCGCTGCGCAGCGCGGCCTTGAAATCGACATGGTCGTCATGGCCCAGGCACATGTAGATCTTGCCCTCGCAGGTCATGCGCATCCGGTTGCAGTCGGCGCAGAAATTGCGGGTGAGCGGGGTGATGAGCCCAAGCCGTATGCCCAGCCCCTCGACATCATGATAGCGCGCCGGGCCACCCGTTCGCGCCGCGATCGGGGTGAGGGCGTGATGGGCGTCGATCTCCTGCGCGACATGCGACAGCGGCAGATAATGGTCGGTGCGATCCTCGCCGGTTTCCCCCAGCGGCATGGTCTCGATCAGGGTCAGGTCGAAGCCCTGGCTGTCGCACCAGCGCAGCATCGGCAGAATCTCGTTGGCATTGATATCCTTGAGCGCGACCATGTTGATCTTGACCGCGAGCCCAGCCGCGCGCGCGGCATCCAGTCCGCGCCGCACGGCCGACAGGTCGCCGCCACGGGTGATATGGGCGAAGCGATCGGCCTGCAGGCTGTCGAGGCTGACATTGATACGGCGGACGCCGGCGTCGTGCAGCGCCTCTGCATGATCGGCCAGGCGCGTGCCGTTGGTGGTCAGCGTCAGTTCCTGAAGGCCGGCATCCAGATGACGACCGATTCGACGGATCAGGTCGATGATGTCGCGGCGCACCAGCGGTTCGCCGCCAGTCAGACGGATGCGGCGCACGCCGCGCGCAATGAAGAGATCGGCGAGAAGCGCGATTTCCTCCAGCGTCAGAACCTGATTTTTCGGCAGGAACTGCATCCGTTCCGCCATGCAGTAGCGGCAGCGCAGGTCGCATCGATCCGTAACGGAAATCCGCAGATAATCGATCCGGCGGCCAAGGCCGTCGGTCATGGAAGTTGCGGCAGGATCGACCATGGCCATGTCCCTAGCTAGGCCATGGGCATGGCGGGCGCAAGCTGGCCGGTTGCGGGGCGGTGAAGAGGTCGGTAACCGGTTGCTGTTACAAGAGCGGCATGCGCCTTGTCAGGGAGTCGATAAAAGAGTGAGCGGGCAGGCCGCCCCGGACGGGCAGCGCAGCATCTTCATCCTGTCGCCCGGCGACCGCGATCCCCTGTGCCGTGCCGCGCAGGAGGCGGGCTGGCGCGCGATCGGTGCGCGGCGTGCCACCGATGCGCCGCAACGTTTCCTGCGCAGCGACGCCCAGATCGCGCTGGTCGACATGCGCGGTGGGACGGCGGCCAAGCTGATCGCGCCCTTGGTGCCGGCGGTGGATGCGGGCGGCTGCGCGCTGGTGGTGCTGGTCGATGCGGCGGCGGTCGCGACGCTGCCGCAATTGTTCGATGCCGGCGCGACCCATTTTCTGGTGGCGCCGGTAACGCAACCCCTGTTGCAGGCGACGCTGGCATCGGCGCAGCGGCTGGTCGAGCGGCTCGGCGGTGGCGCGATGCAGAGCCAGCGTGCGCAGCGCATCCGCCGCGGCGACGCGCTCTACTGGGAGATGGACCGCGACGGCGCAGGACTGCGGCTGAGCGAGAGCCTGGCCCGCAATCTGGGGATAGAGGCGTGGCAGCCGGCGCCATCGACCCTGATCCACCGACTGGCGCGCAATGAACGCAAGGCGGTGTTGAACGCGCTGGAGGGAATGATGCAGTCGGGCCGTCCGGCGGCATTCGCCCATGCCGTGCCGGATCGGCCGGGCAATCGGCTGGTGCATCATCTGCGCTTCGTCGATGGCACGGTGGCCGCGGATGTGGAGTGGCTGTCCGACGCGCAGGACCAGGATGTGGCGAGCCGCGACAATCTGACCGGGCTGCGTTCGCGCCAGGCGGCGCTGGACTGGCTGGATCGCCGGTCGGGGCTGCCGACGACGGTGGTGCTGCTGTCGATCAGCCAGTTCGATCGCATGAATGCGGCCTATGGCCAGGTGGTGGGCGATGCGCTGCTCGGGCGGATCGCTCGGCGGATCGAGCAGATTGTCGACAGCGTGGCGGGCCATGCGATGGTCGCGCGGATCGCCGGCACGGAATTTCTGGTCGGCCTGACTGGCGAGCCGGCGGCGGCGGAGCGGGCAACCTATCTGGCGCGGCAGTTGATCGAGGCGATCAGCCGGCCGTTCAGTGCGGGCGACCATCTGATCCGTTTGATTGCGCGATGCGGTATCGCGCAGGCGCGGGCGGAGGATGATGCGACCCAGTTGCTGCGGCGGGCAGGGGCTGCACTGGCCGATGCGCGACAGGGCGGGGGCGAAGGCATTCGCATCTTTTCCGCCGAGAAGCGCAGCCGCCAGCTCGACGCCGACCAACTGGAAACCGACCTGCGGCTGGCGCTGCACCGGGGCGAGATCGGCATCGTGTTCCAGCCGCAATATCCGGTCTATGACCATCGCATCAGCGGGGTCGAGGCTTTGGCGCGGTGGAACCACCCGATCTATGGTCCGCTGGGGGCCGGCATATTGTTCGGCACGGCAGAACGGTCCGACTATATGCTGCCGCTGTCGGCGCATATCCAGGCCGAGGCCTTGCGGCAGGCGGCGGCATGGCCGAGCGCGCTGTCCAATCTGCGCCTGTCGATCAACGTCACGGCGGCGGATATTTCGCAGCCGGGGTTCATGGCTGATTTCCTGGGCCAGGTGGATCGCAGTGGCTTTCCCCGGTCGCGGCTGACGGTGGAGATTACCGAAAGCGGGCTGATCCAGGATGTCGACGCGGCGGCGGCGCTGCTGACGGCGCTGCGGTCCGAAGGGTTGGCGGTGGCGATCGACGATTTCGGCACCGGCTATTCGAGCCTGGCTTACCTCAAGGGCCTGCCGCTCGATTATCTGAAGATCGACTCCAGCCTGGCCCAGGATATCGCCGGGTCGGCGCGCGATCGGATCATCGTGCGCGGGGTGATCCATATGGCGAAGTCGCTGGGCCTCAACGTCATCGCCGAAGGGGTGGAGACGGAGCAGCAGCTCGACCTGCTGGCACGGGAAGGCTGTGATTATTACCAGGGCTTCCTGCGCTCGGCCGGCGTCTCCACGCCCGAACTCATATCCCTGGTGCTACAGGGTTAGGCCGACCTTCCCGATGAGGGCCGACCCGGCGTGGCGCGCATCGCGATTGTCGATGTCGGTGTCGCTGTAGCGCAGTTCTGCCGACCAGCGGCCGCGATACCAGGCGATGGCAGCGCCATAATCCCAATAATCCCCGCCCGGCCGCAGCCGTTGCGAGGCGAGCGGATCGCGATCCGACCCGGAACTATGGCCGACCCGTGCCGAGGCGGTGAGCGGCGTGCCCGGAATGGCGAAGGAGGCGGCGGAGGACAGATAGAGATTGTCGCCGCCGATCGCCGACTGGCGCGGCGCAAATTGGGCGCCGATGTCGATGCTGGCGGGACCGATCAGGAAGCCGGCGCCGGCGCCAAATTCACCATAGCCCTGATGATCGGCGCCGGGGAAGAGATGGTAGCGCGCGTCGAGCGACAGCCGCCAGCCGCCCAGTTGATGGACATAGGAAGGGCCAAGGTCGATCACGGCGTCGGCGCCGCCATGGCGATCGCTGCCCCAGAGGCTGGTCGCGGTGCCATCGAGCGACAGGCCCTGCGCGACCGGCACGGACACGCTGCCGCGCAGCACCGGATCACCGTCGCTCCAGCTGAGGCCGCGGCGGCGCTCGTCGCTGGCGACCTCGACCGTGGCGCTGGGGCCGCTGGCATATTGGGCGGCGGCCGGTACGGCATGGAGGGCGAGGCCAAACCCGCCCAGCCATGCCAGGCCGATGGTCCGATCAGTTCGACGCAAGATTGCGCACCGAGTCCAGTTCGGCCAGCAGCGGCGCGCGATCGGCTTCTGCCACGGCGATCAGGTGCGCTTCGATCTTGTCCTGATACTGGGCCATGTTGCGTTCGCCCGACTGACGGCCGGTCGTGCAGGCGCCAGCCTCGCTACCCGAAAAGCGCTTGTCGCTCGACACGGTACGCGCCAGCGCCGGGCCATGGTCCAGCTTGCGGTCGACGACGATCGTCGCGGTCCACTGGCAGCGCTGATTGTCCATGCGGTTGGGCGTCCTGGCGCCGATGGTCTTTGTGCGGATGTCGGCACGGGCGGTGTAGGTGGCGCCGACCTGATTGCCATGATGCTCGACCGACACATTGTGGGTCGCGGCGGCGGCGAGCGCCATAAGGATCAAACTCATTTCATTCTCCTGCTGTGACGCCGCGCTTTGTTGCCCGGTCGTCACGAAGGCATGTAGGTTTCTACTGTTGCTGCTTCTTTTCCGGTTGATGACGAATGGCGACATGAAGGTCGGATGGGGAGGCAGCCGACGCGACAGTTGAAAGTACATAGTGTCGATGTCGTGCGCATTTGGGCGTTTTTGCCCGAGAAGGCGACAGTCACGCGCCGACGAAGCGACAGTGGCGCGCCTGTAACGCAGCTGCGACGCGACAGTGAGGCGACAGCAAAGCGACGATCATGGGCGATGATCTGGCGTGTTGCGGGGGTGGCGGGACCGGGTCGGTAATGCGGGCAAGGCGATGGGCGTGTGCTGTTTCATCCGACAGGATAGAGCAGGGAAAATCCAAATAGGAAAGCCGCGGCTCCCCATCGGGAACTGGCATGGGGATTGGCAGGCCCATGATGATCCGACACTATGTGTTGGGGACAAGGGAGGAAAACCATCATGCTCGCCCTTCTGCTGCTATTGCAGGCCGCATCGCCCGAGATCATCGTCACCGGCCAGCGGCTGGTCGAGGAACAGGCCAAATGTGTGCATGGCGATTGCACGCCACTGCGCGATGCGCAGGCGACGATCGCGCTGGCCGAGCAGCGCTTTCGCGATGGCGACTATCTGAAGGCCAAGTATCTGCTGGCGGCGGCGATCCGCCGCAACAAAGACAAAGGGGGCGAAGCGCCCCGGCCGGTCGCGGCCATTTATGAAGCGATGGCGACGGTGGCGCTGCATGAGGGCGACCAGAATGCCTATCGCCGGGCCGTGGCGGGGCAGGTGAAGACGCTGCGCGACAATCTGCCGGCGGACGATGTGGCGGTGCTGGCGGCCTCCACCGCATTGGGCGACATGTGGATCAAGCTGGGCAATTATCGACAGGCGGCAGCGACCTATCGCGGGATCGAGGATCAGGCGCTGGCGCAGGGGCGAGCCCATCCGGCGATCATGGCGGGGATGAAGCGGGCCTGGCTGGCGGCGGCGCAGGGTGAGCGGCGCGAGGCGGCAAGGATGCTGGACGAACTGGAGCAGCGGCCGATCGCGCAGCAGCCGGGATATCGTACCGCCCTGCGCGTGCTGCGGCTGCGGCTCGCGGTGCGCGATGGGGATGACGCGGCGATCACCCGCCTGGCCGAGGCGATCGGCGCGGAGCAGGGTGCGGTGCCGATCCTGGTCTGGCAGCCGCCCTATCCGGCCAGCACAGACGCTGTCGACATCGGGCGGGCGCAAGATCTCAATGGCATAGCGGTGCGGCCGGGCGGCAGCACGGATATCGCGGCGATCCAGTGGATCGATGTCGGTTTCTGGATCCGGCCCGACGGACGGACCGAGGATGCTGAAATATTGCGGGGTTCGCGCACGTCCGGCTGGGCGCCTGCGATCCTGCGCCAGATCACGGGGCGGCGTTATGCCGCACGCGGGGAGGCGGGGGAGGCGGATGTGCCGGGCAGCTACCGGATCGAACGGGTAACACCCAAATATCAATATACGAACAAGGTCGGATCGCTCATCCGGCGCCGGGTGCCGGCGCCCGGTTTCGAAGTGCTGGACCTGACCGCATCGGAAGCCGCGATGCCGCCTGCGGGCGGGTGAGGTGGGCGCTCAGGGCTGCGTGTCGGACCGAGCAAAAGCGCAAGACTCTTCCGCCGCAAGGGATCAGGCCCTAGGGGCACAGGCTCATTCCAAATTTGAGGCGGGAAACCAGCGATGATTCAACCGGGTGCGACGTTCAAGGACAATCTCCAGCTGCTGCCGCCGATCGACGGCATCGCCCGTATCGGTCTGAAGGATGCGAGCGGCACGGTCGTCGCCAGCATCGAGAACCAGCCGGGCAAGCAGGGATCGCTGGCGGTCTATGCCTATTTGCAGAAGGTGTTTGGCACGCTGGACGCGGCGGCGGCCGAGCATGGGCTGGCGGTGTTTGCCGAACATACGGCCGATGCCCGCAACCGGCCGGGTGCGCACCCCAATGTCGACCGGCTGATCGCGATCGTGGACGGTGGCGACGCGCTGGCGATCGGGGTGGTCGCGGGCTGAACAAGGCGGGTAAATCATTTCCTTGATGCGCCATTTCTTTTGCCGCTGTCGGGGCATGACGCAGTGCCTGCCAAGTCGGGCGGGCGAAATCGGATGAGGACAGACTGATCCGAAAGACCCTCACCCTCACCCTCCCACGCCTGCGGCGCGGGCCCCTCCTCTCCCGTGAACGGGAGAGGGTAATTGGCAATGGCCGGGATGGGTGGGAACAAGACATTCCTCCCCGGCACGGGGAGGGGGACCGCTCGCGTAGCGAGTGGTGGAGGGGCACAGGCCGGATAGCGCATCGCTAAGAGGCACCTGCCCCTCCGTCAGCGCTTCGCCCTGCCACCTCCCCAAGCAAGCTTGGGGAGGAACTGGAAACGTCAGCTTCTGGTCGTTTTCTCCCCGCAGGGTGGGGGCAGGATGCGGCTTACCCTGCCGCCTTGGCCAGCCCTTTCGACAGTTGCAGCGCGCCGTTGAGGCGGGCGGCGGGGTCGGGCCAGGCGCGGGTGACGACGACCTTGCTGTCCGGGCGCAGGCGGGCGACGCCGTCGAGGCGCTGGACATAGGCGACCAGACCTGCGGGGTTGGGGAAGCGATCCTCGAAGAAGCTGACCAGCGCGCCCTTTGGCCCGACATCGATCTTGGCGATATTGGCCTTGAGGCAATTCTGCTTGATCTCGATGATCTTGAGCAGGTTCTGGGTCGGCGCGGGCAGCTTGCCGAAGCGGTCGATCAGCTCGGCGGCGAAGGCCTCCAGACCCTGGCGATCCTCCAGCTCGTTGATGCGGCGATAGAGACCCATGCGCAGGTCGAGATCCGGCACGAATTCTTCCGGGATCATGATCGGCGCGTCGACGCTGATCTGGGGCGAGAAGCTGTCACGGCGCGCTTCGAGGCCGGCGCCGCCGGCCTTGGCGTCCATGATCGCGTCCTCCAGCATCGACTGGTAGAGTTCGAAGCCGACTTCCTTGATATGACCCGACTGTTCGTCGCCGACGAGGTTGCCGGCGCCGCGAATGTCGAGATCATGGCTGGCGAGCTGGAAGCCGGCGCCCAGCGTATCGAGATCGGACAGAACCTTCAGCCGCTTTTCCGCGGTTTCGGTGATGATGCGGTTGGCGGGCGTGGTGAAATAGGCATAGGCGCGCGTCTTCGACCGGCCGACGCGACCGCGCAGCTGGTAGAGCTGGGCAAGGCCGAAGCGGTCGGCGCGGTGGATGATGAGCGTGTTGGCGCTGGGAATGTCGAGGCCGGATTCGACGATGGTGGTGGAGAGCAGCACGTCATAGCGCTTGTCGTAGAAGGCGGACATGCGTTCCTCGACATCGGTGGCGCTCATCTGGCCATGGGCGACGATCGGCTTCACCTCCGGCACTTCGGTGCGCAGGAATTCCTCGACCTCTGTGAGGTCCGAGATGCGCGGCACCACGAAGAAGCTCTGGCCGCCGCGATAATGTTCGCGCAGCAGCGCCTCGCGGATGACGACGCCGTCCCAGGGCATGATGTAGGTGCGCACCGCCAGGCGATCGACCGGCGGGGTCTGGATGACCGAGAGTTCGCGCAGGCCCGACATCGCCATCTGGAGCGTGCGCGGGATGGGCGTGGCGGTGAGGGTGAGGACATGGACGTCGGTTTTCAGGGACTTCAGCCGTTCCTTGTGGGTGACGCCGAAGCGCTGTTCCTCGTCGACGATGACGAGGCCGAGGCGCTTGAACTCCAACCCCTTGGCGAGCAGGGCGTGGGTGCCCACGACGATGTCGATCGTGCCGTCGGCGAGCCCCGCCTTGGTCGCCTTGGCCTCCTTGTCGGGGACGAGGCGGGAGAGGCGGGCGATTTCCAGCGGGAAGCCGCGGAAGCGCTCGACGAAATTCATGTGATGCTGGCGTGCAAGCAGGGTGGTGGGGCAGATCACCACCACCTGCATGCCGGCCATGGCGGCGACGAAGGCGGCGCGCAGCGCGACCTCCGTCTTGCCGAAGCCGACATCGCCGCAGACCAGGCGGTCCATCGGGCGGCCGGCGCCCAGATCCTCGATGACATCGCCGATCGCGCGGTCCTGATCGTCGGTTTCCTGATAGGGGAAGCGGTCGACGAAGGCGGGATAGCCGGCGGCATCGGGTTCGGCGATCTCGGCCGGGCGCAGGGCGCGTTCGGCGGCGGTCTTGAGCAGTTCGCCCGCAATCTCGCGGATTCGCTCCTTCATCCGCGCCTTGCGCCGCTGCCAGGCCTCGCCGCCCAGCTTGTCGAGGCTCACGCCCTCGCTGTCGGAACCGTAGCGCGAGAGGACTTCGAGATTTTCGACCGGGACATAGAGCTTGTCGCCGCCGGCATAGGAGAGGGCGACGCAGTCATGCGCGGTCTTGCTGACCGGGATCTGCGTCAGCCCCTCATAGCGGCCGATGCCATGGTCCATATGGACGACGAGGTCGCCGGGCGAGAGGGTGGCGAGTTCGGCGAGGAAGGCGTCGGCGCTCTTCTTGCGCTTGGCGCGGCGGACCAGGCGATCACCCAGCATATCCTGTTCGGTGAGGACGGCGACGTCGGGCGCGGTGAAGCCATGGTCGAGGCCGAGGACGGTGAGGACGGCGCTGCCGCCGGCCGCGGTGCCGAGTGCTTCCTGCCAGCTGTCGGCGGCAGCGAGGCGGGCGACGCCATGATCGGCGAGCAGGCCCGACAGGCGCTCGCGCGCGCCGGCCGAATAGCTGGCGATCACCACCTTCTTCTTGGTGCGGCGCAGGGCGTCGATATGCTTGCCGACCGCCTCATAGACATTGACGTTCTGCGCGCGTTCGGGCGCGAAGTCGCGCGGGCCGTCGACGGCGAAGTCGAGGACGGTGGCGCTCTCGGGCTCGTGGAAGGGGGTGGTGGCGTGCATCGGCCAGCTGGCGGCGGCGGCATCCCACTCGGCGGCGTCGAGATAGAGCGCGTGCGGCGCGAGCGGGCGATAGGCACCGGGATCGGCCGATTTCGCAGCGATGCGGTTGGCATGATAGTCGCGGATCGCCTCGAACCGGGCCTCGGCCGCGCCGACCACGCCATGGTCGCGGACGATGATCGCGTCATCGCCCAGATGCTCGGTCAGCGGAACCAGCTTTTCCTCGAACAAAGGCAGCCAATGTTCCATGCCGGCGAGGCGCCGGCCCTCGCTCACCGCCTGATAGAGCGGGTCGCCGGTCGCGGTCGCGCCGAAGGTTTCGCGATAGCGGCCACGGAAGCGCTTGATCGTGTCTTCGTCGAGCAGCGCTTCGGACGCGGGGAGCAGGGTGAAGCCGTCGACGCTGCCGGTGGTGCGCTGGTCGGTGGGGTCGAAGCGGCGCACCGTCTCGATCTCGTCGCCGAAGAAGTCGAGCCGCAACGGCTGGTCCTCGCCGCCGGGGAACAGGTCGACGATGCCGCCGCGAATGGCGAACTCGCCGCGATCATGGACGGTGTCGGTGCGGACATAGCCGTTGGATTGCAGCATGTCGGCAAGGCGCGTGATCGCGATCCGCTCCTTGGGCGCGAGGCGCGCGACCAGCTGGCGGACGCGGAACGGGGTGAGGGTGCGCTGGGTCAGGGCGTTGAGGGTGGTGAGGACCAGTTGCGGCCCTTTAGGCTTTGCCTGAAGCGCATGAAGGCCGGCGAGGCGCGCCGACGCGGTGCGCAGCGAGGGGCTGGCCCGGTCATAGGGCAGGCAGTCCCAGGCAGGGATTTCGATGAGCTCGATCTCTGGCGCGAAATAATGGGAGGTGTCGGCGACCGCGCGCATCAATTGCTCGTCCGAGGCGACGAAGACGGCGCGGGCCGCATCCGAACCATGGGCAGCGCGGGCAATGTCCGCCAGCAGCCAGGGCTGGAAGCCAGCCGGCACGCCGGACAGAGTGAGCGGCGCCTTCGCCTTCAGGATTTTCTGGAGATCGGTCATGGGTCCATCATCTTCAAAAATCCTCCCCTCTAAGGGGAGGTGGCTGGCCGAAGGCCTGACGGAGGGGTGTCACCCTATCGAGAGGGGGATACCCCTCCACCACTTCGTGGTCCCCCTCCCCTTGCAGGGGAGGAATGTTCAGTTCTTGATCTTGACGAAATCGAGTTTCAGGAACTGGTCCATCATCGGGCCCTTCCATTCGTCCGGCACGGCGATGGTGCCGAGCGCCCAGCCGATGATGTCGGCATCCTGCTCGTCCATGAAGCGCTCGAACCAGGCGATCTGCTCGTCGTTCCAGCTCGCATGATAGCGTTCGAAGAAGCCGCCGACCGTATAATCCGCCTCGCGCGTGCCCCGGTGCCAGGCGCGGAATTTCAGGCGACGCATCAGCGGGTTGTCGTTCACAATTTGTTCCTTTAACGGACGTGCCGAAACAGCCGATCGGATATTTGAATGACCGTCCCGGCTGCGTTAGAGAAGCCTCAGATAGCCATGCGACCCGATATTCTCAATCCGCTCTTTGCCGAAATCTCCGCGCTCAAGGGCATTGGCCCGGCGCTGGCCCGTCCGCTCGAACGGCTGGGGCTGGCGCGGGCGGTCGATGTCGCCTTTCACCTGCCGGTCAATTATGTCGATCGGAAACTGATCGACGAACTGGACATGGCGGACGCCGGCAAGGTCATCGGCATCATGCTGACCCCGGTCGATTATCGCGCCAGCGGCAATGCGCGCGCGCCGTTCCGGGTGCAGGCGGCGGACGCCCATGGCAACGCCGTCTCGCTCGTCTATTTCGGCCGCAACAGCGCCTGGCCGCGCAAGCTGTTGCCCTTGAATGAACCCAAGTTCGTGTCGGGCAAGCTGGAGGCCTATGGCGACAACCTCCAGATGGTCCATCCCGACTATGTCCTGCCGCCCGAGGAGGCCGACACCGTGCCGGCGCGCGAAAGTGTCTATGGCCTGTCGGAAGGGCTGACCAACAACCGGATGCGCGACCTGGTGGGGCAGGCGCTGGCCCGTGCGCCCGAACTGCCCGAATGGATCGAGCCGAGCCTGCTGGCGAGCAAGGGCTGGCCGGCCTGGCGCGCGGCGTTGGAGCGTTTCCATGCCGACCCGACCGACGCGCAGGCGCGCGAGCGGCTGGCCTATGACGAGATTTTCGCCGGGCAGCTGGCGCTGATGCTGGTGCGGCAATCGTCGCGGCGGCGACGCGGCGTGCCGATCAACGGCGATGGGCGGCTGCGCGCGATGCTGAAGCTGCCTTTCGCCCCGACCGGTGCCCAGCGCCGCGCGATCGGCGAGATCGAGGGCGACATGGCGCAGGCGACGCCGATGTTGCGGCTGCTGCAGGGCGATGTCGGATCGGGCAAGACGCTGGTGGCGCTGATGGCGCTGCTGAACGCGGTCGAGGCCGGGATGCAGGGGGCAATGCTGGCGCCGACCGAAATATTGGCGCGGCAACATTATGAGACGCTGCGCAAGATGGCGTCGGGGCTGCCGATCGAGATCTCGATCCTGACGGGCCGTGAAAAGGGCAAGGTGCGCGAGGCGACGCTGATGGGGCTGGCCGATGGCAGCATCCACATCCTGGTCGGCACGCACGCGATCTTTCAGGAGAAGGTGCAGTATAAGGCGCTGGGCTTGGCCGTGATCGACGAGCAGCATCGATTCGGCGTGGCGCAGCGGATGATGCTGGCGAGCAAGGCCGAGCGATCGCCGCATTTGCTGGTGATGACGGCGACGCCGATCCCGCGCACGCTGACCCTGACCTATTATGGCGAGATGGACGTGTCACGGCTGGACGAGATGCCGCCGGGCCGCCAGCCGATCCAGACACTGGTGATGTCGGCCAACCGGCTGGACGAGGTGGTCGAGGGGCTGGCCCGCCATGTCGAGGGCGGTGGACAGGCCTATTGGGTGTGCCCGCTGGTCGAGGAGAGCGAGACAAGTGACCAGGCGGCGGCCGAGATGCGCGCCGAGACGCTGCGCCAGCGCTTCGGCGACCGGGTGGGGCTGGTCCATGGCAAGATGAAGGGGCCGGACAAGGATGCGGCGATGGAGGCTTTTGCCGCCAACCGCACCCAGATATTGGTGGCGACCACGGTGATTGAGGTCGGCGTCGACGTGCCCAATTCCAGCCTGATCGTGATCGAGGGGGCGGAGCGCTTTGGCCTGGCGCAATTGCACCAGCTGCGCGGGCGGGTTGGGCGGGGCGACAAGTCGTCGGTCTGCCTGTTGCTGCGCGGCAATGCGCTGGGCGAGACGTCGCGGGCGCGGCTGGCGCTGATGCGCGAGACCAATGACGGCTTCCGGATCGCCGAGGAGGATTTGAAGCTGCGCGGTGCGGGCGAGGTGCTGGGCACGCGCCAGTCGGGTGAGGCGGAGCTGAAGATCGCGACGCCCGAACATGTGTCGGCATTGGTGGACGCCGCGCGCGACGACGCCCATCTGCTGATCGACCGCGATGGCGGGCTGGACAGCGAACGGGGACAGGCGGCGCGCACCTGCCTCTATCTGTTCGAGAAGGATGCTGCGGTCGGGTTGCTGCGCGGGGGGTGAAGAGGCTTGTCGTCTTAGCCCTCTCCCGCTTTCGCGGGAGAGGGTTGGGTGAGGGTCTTCTTTTTCGAAAGCGCTGATCGAATGGCGTCTGCAACGCCCTCGATATCTTCTACTACATCATGATTCCAGAAGCGGAGGATGTGCAAGCTGCGCGCCTCCAGATAGACAGTGCGACGGCGATCGCGATCTTCATCATGCTGGCCGCCATCAAGCTCCACGGCCAATGCGGCTTCCACGCACAGAAAATCGACGACGAATGGATCGATCGTTGCCTGACGACGAAATTTGAATCCGTCCAACTGGCGGTTGCGCAAGATGCTCCATAGCATGCGCTCGGCATCGGTCATGTCGCGCCTTAGACGTGCTGCGTGGGGACTGATCTGGCGGCGGACCGGGAACATTCATCGCATCATAAAGGAAGAAAGACCCTCACCCAACCCTCTCCCGTGAAGACGGGAGAGGGCTAGAAGTGCCCGGCCTTCCTGCGTAAATTTGCTGCACCTGCGAAACAAAATGCGGGGCGGTCGCGTTGCCCCTGGCATGACCGACATCAGCCTGACCCATATCACGCCGATGGCCGCGCTTTCGATCGCGCTGTCGGTGGTCGTCGCCTTCGCCGTTCATGGCGCGCTTTACTGGATTGCGGTGCGGCTGGTGAAGCGCGCGCGGATCGAGCCTTTGTTGTTGCCGGCCATCTTCCAGCCGACGCGCTGGCTGGTGGTGCTGCTGGCGCTGGGGGCGGGGCTCAAGTCGATCGAGATGGGGCCGCGGATCGAGGATATCTGGTCGATCGGGGCGCGGATGATATTTGCGCTGCTGGTCGGCTGGCTGGTGTTTCGCGCGATGCGGGCGGGCAAGGCGATGCTGGAGGCGCGCGCCGATATCAGCGTCGAGGATAATCTGAAGGCGCGGCGGCAGCGCACCAAGATCAGCATCCTCTATCGCATCTGCCAGTGCATCGTCGGCTTCTTCGTGATCGCGATGATGCTGATCGCCATTCCGGGCGTGCGGACGATCGGCGTGTCGCTGATGGCGTCGGCGGGCCTCGCCGCGCTGGCGGTGGGCGCGGCGGCGCAACCGGCGCTCAAAAATCTGATCGCGGGCATCCAGATGGCCTTTTCAGAGCCGATCCGGCTGGACGATGTCGTCATCATCGAAGGGGAATGGGGGCGGATAGAGGAGATCAGGCTGACCTATGTGATCGTGCGCATCTGGGACGACAGGCGCATGGTGGTGCCGGTATCCTATTTCCTGGAAAAGCCGTTTCAGAACTGGACCACGAAGACGTCGGACCTGCTGGGCACCGTCTTCCTCTATGTCGATCCGACCGCCGATATCGAGCGGATCCGCGCGCGCTTCGTCGAGGCGGTGAAGGCGAACGGCCGCTGGGACGGGCGGGTGGCGATCTTGCAGGTGACCGATCACCGCGCCGATGCGCTGGAACTGCGCGGTCTGCTGTCGGCGCGCAATGCCGGGATCGCGTTCGATCTGCGCTGCGAGGTGCGCGAGGCGATGCTGACCTTCCTGCGGACCGACATGCCCGAGGCGCTGGTGCGCGGGCGTCAGACGCTGGAGAGGGATGATGCCTTTACCAGGCGGTCCGGCGTGGCGGGATGAGCGCCATCATGGCGTCATAGCCGGCGGTCGGGATCGGCTCGACAAATTCGAGCCCGATACGGCCTTCCTCGCTCCAGCGGACGAGGGTGCGCCGATCCTTGAGCACCGGCAGCCAGATCAGCACCCGACCGCTCAGCGTGAGCAACTCTTCCGTGCGGCACATCAGGCCGAGTGGCGAGATGTTGATGATCCGCACGCCATGGGTGCGGCCGTCCGCTGTGATATGGCTGACCATGTCGACCAGGTCGCGCGCCACCCGTCGCTGATCGACGGACGGGTCGCGCGACCGCATGACATGGCCAAGATTGGCGAAAACCGAGGAGGACATGGGTTTCAGCCTAGCGGCCGGAAAGTGGAGGCTTTCCTACCTGGTAGCGTTAACTGGGCTGAAACCCTGTTTGTCCTCAGGCGGTGACCAGACCGTGCTTCTTGGCGCCGAAGCTCAGCTTGTCGCCGGCCTTGAGCGTGATGGCCGGGTCGGTGACGACCTCGCCATTCACCTTGATCGCGCCTTCGGCAAGCTTGCGGCGGACTTCCTTGTTGGAGGTCGCAAAGCCAAGGCCGGTGGTCGCCTGGATGACGGTCAGCCCCTCGGTGCCGAGCGCGACGGTCGGCAGATTGGCGTCCGACGCACCTTCCTCGAAGGTCTTGCGCGCGGTTTCGGCGGCCAGAGCGGCGGCTTCGACGCCACGGCAAAGCGCTGTCGCCTCGTTCGCCAGGATCTTCTTGGCCTCGTTGATCTCCGCACCCTGCAGCGCGGCGAGGCGGTTGACCTCGTCCATCGGCAGGTCGGTGAACAGGCGCAGCCGGTTGAACACATCGGCATCGGCGGTGTTGCGCCAGAACTGCCAATAATCATAGTCGGACAGTTGATCCTGGTTCAGCCAGACGGCGCCGCCCACGGTCTTGCCCATCTTGGTGCCGTCGGCATTAGTCAGCAGCGGCGTGGTGAGGCCGAACACCTGCGTGCCATCGACGCGGCGGGCCAATTCGACGCCGTTGACGATATTGCCCCACTGGTCCGATCCGCCCATCTGCAGGCGGCAATCGCTGCGGCGCGACAGCTCCAGGAAGTCATAGGCCTGGAGGATCATGTAGTTGAATTCGAGGAAGCTCAGCGACTGTTCCCGGTCGAGGCGCAGCTTGACGCTATCGAAGCTCAGCATCCGGTTGACCGAGAAATGCTGGCCGATGTCGCGCAGGAAGGGGATATATTCGAGCTTGTCGAGCCAGTCGGCATTGTCGACCATGATCGCGTCGGTCGGGGCGTCGCCAAAGGTCAGGAAGCGTTCGAACACGCGCTTGATGCTGGCGACATTTTCCTGGATCAGGTCGACGGTCAGCAGCTTGCGCGCTTCATCCTTGAAGCTGGGATCGCCGATCTTGCCGGTGCCGCCGCCCATCAGGACGATCGGCTTGTGACCCGCCTTTTGCAGCTGGCGCAGCATCATGATCGACACGAGATGGCCGACATGGAGCGACGGCGCGGTCGGGTCGAAGCCGATATAGCCCGGCACCACCTGTTTGGCGGCCATGGCATCAAGCCCTTCCGCGTCGGTCAGCTGGTGGATGTAGCCGCGTGCTTCGAGCAGGCGGAGGAGATCGGACTGATAGTTGCTCATGACGCGCGCCTGTAGCATTGGGGCAGCAAGTGGAAAAGAGGCGGAGTTTTCGATCATGTTGGCAATCGGTCTGATGTCCGGCACCTCGCGCGACGGGATCGACGCCGCGCTGATCGAGACGGATGGCGAGGGGCAGGCCGAAGCAATCATTTTCCACGCCCAGCCCTATAGCGATGATTTTCGCGAACGGCTGGCTGCGGCCTGCGCGCGGGCGATGGCGATGGACGCGCCGGGCGAGGATCCGCTGATCCGCGCGGTGGAGATGGACCTTACCAATTTTCACATCGATGCGATCGCCGACATGCTGGGCCGCAGCGGCCATGTGGCGGAGGATATCGGGGTGATCGGCTTTCATGGCCACACCGTTGCCCACCGGCCCGAGCGGCGCTGGACTTGGCAGATTGGTGACGGCGCGGTGCTGGCCGGCGCGTTCGGCATTCCCGTGGTCGCCGACCTGCGCAGCGCCGATGTACGCGCGGGCGGGCAGGGTGCGCCGCTGATGCCGGTCTATCATCGGGCATTGTCCGATGGTCTGGCAAAGCCGGTCGGCATCCTCAATCTGGGCGGGGTGGCGAACATCACCGCGATCGGATCGGACGGCAGCCTGGTAGCTTTCGACACCGGGATGGCGAGCGGCCTGATCGACAACTGGATGCAGGCGCATGGCGACGCGGCCTATGATGCGGGCGGCGCGACCGCCGCGCGGGGTCAGGTGGACGAGGCGCGGCTGGCGGCGATGATGGCCGATCCCTGGTTCGCCGCGCCGCCGCCCAAGAGCATCGACCGCGAAGCCTTCACCATCGCGCCGGTCGAGGGACTGTCGCTGGCGGATGGGGCGGCGACGCTGACCGCCTTTTCCGCGCAGGCGGTGGCGCGCGGCGTCGACCATCTGCCCGAACGGCCGGCGCGCATCTATGTGGCGGGCGGCGGGCGTCATAATGTAACGCTGATGGCGATGCTGGCGGCGCGCACTGGCGCCGATGTCCGGTCGGTGGACGAACTGGGCTGGGATGGCGACGCGCTGGAGGCGCAGGGCTTTGCCTATATGGCGGTGCGGCACCTCAATGGCCTGCCGATCAGCTTTCCCGGCACCACCGGCGCGCCTGAACCGATGACCGGCGGCGTGTTGTTCCAGCCCTGAGAAAGGGGGATGGGGCGGCCGGGCGCCGCCCCTGATCCTTATTGACGCAGGCGCTCGATCGCCTGGGCAAGGGCAACATAGAGCTTGCCCATGTCGGACGAGAGGATGGCGACGCCCAGGGCGTTGCCGTCACGCGCCGACAGGATGATCCGCAGCATCGCCTCGAAATCGTGGATGTAGCGGTTCACATGCTCGCGGAAATCGGCGTCATTGTCATAATGGAGCGCGATTTCGCGGGACTCGCCGGCGTCGAGCAGCTTGACCGCACGGCGGGTGAAGACGCCGCGATCGCCCTTGAGATAGGCCGACCAGTTGGTGTCGGTCACATCGTTGGACAGGATCTTGGCGACGTCGATCGCGGTGCTGTTGAGCGATTCGATCAGCAGGGCGGAGCGGCGCGAGAAATGGTCGCGATCGCGTTCCTCGGCCGCGCGGCCGGCTTCCTCGATCCTCTGTTCCAGCCCGGCGCTGGTATCGGCGATCGTCATCAACTGGCGGGTCAGCCGGTCCGAAGCATTGTGCGCGGCGCGCACGGCCTCTTCCGCGACATCGGCCAGCTTCTCGATCTGGGCCGAAACCTGATCGCCGACCGCCTGCTGCATCGCCTGCTCGCTGGCTTCGGCCAGGTTCTGCACCGCGTCAGGGATAGCGCGGCCGAGCGCCTGACGGGCGCGCTCGGCGGCCTGTTCGGCGGTGTCCTTGACGCGGAGCAGGGCGGTGATGAGCAGCGGGCCGGCACCTTCGGTGATGCGGGTCGTGTCCTCATGCGCGGCGTCGAGCGCGGTGCGCAGCTTTTCCACCAGCTCGCGGTTGGATTCGATGCCGCTCTGGGTGCTTTCCAGCCATTCGGAGAGGCGACGACCCTGGCCGCGCAGCATCTCTTCGGCTTCCTGGGTGCGGCCGACCAGCGCTTCCGAAATGGCTTCGAGCCGTTCCAGCTCGGGCGTTGCGGCGCCCAGCATGGCGCGGCTGGTTTCCAGCCGGGCGTCGAAGCGGGCGAGCGCGCCGGGGTAGGTTTCGTCCAGTTCGCGGACGCTCGAATCGAGCGCCACCATCAGCGTTTCGGCGTTGCCGATCAGCTTTTCGGCGGTGGTGCCGCCGTCATGCAGCGCCGTGTCGATCCGGCGGGTTTCCTCGGTCAGGCGGGTCAGCGCGTCGGTCAGCTTCTGGCTGCGGGCGAGGGCATTATCCTCCAGCGCGGCAAAGCGGGCCTCGGCCTGATCGATCGTCTGGTTGAGCGTGCCGTGCAGCCCGGCCATCAGGCTGCGCTGTCCTTCGACCAGATCGTTGATCTGGTGCAGGCGGCTTTCGACTTCGCCAATATCGTCGGCAAGGCCGGCGACGGTGTCGGTGCCGATCGCGGCGATGCTGTCACGCGATCGGGTGATGAGGCTGTCGAGCGCACCGGCCTGGTCGCGCAGCCCGGCATCGGTGAGGGCGAGCGTTTCGCGCGCCTGAAGCAGGGTGGCGTCGAGCCGTTGGCGCAGATCGTCCTCGATCGAGCCGAGATCCTGGCCCAGCGCCGCGAGCGCATTCTGGCTGGTGGCGGTGATGCTGGCCTGGGCACGGGCGACCAGCGCCTCCAGCGTGGCGCGCTGGGTCGAAAGCCCTTCCTGCGCGCGCTCCATCGTGTCGCGCACCTGATCCATCGAGCTTTCGAGGCGACCGCGCAGCGATGCTTCGACCAGGTCGAGATCCTGGGTGAGGGCGCGAACGGCACCATCGCTGGTTTCGCCGAGCGACAGGGCGACGCGATTGACCAGCACGTCCAGTGCGGCCGACTGGGCATCGATATCCTGTCGGGTCTGGTCCATGGCGGCGCGCGCGCTCTGCGCCGATGTTTCGATCCGGCCGGCGGCGATGTCGGCGAGGCCGTTCACCTCGTCGGTGGCGCTGCGGGTCGTTTCCTGCAACTGGCCTAGCTGGCTCGACAGGCTCTTGGTCGCGGACAGGGTGCGGGTGCGGGTATCGTCGGACAGTTCGCCCAGCGCATGGAGGCGCGCTTCGAGCGTGTCGATCCGTTCGGCGAGCGCATGACCATTGTCCATGATCTGCGCGGCCATGCGCACGGCCCGTTCTTCGAGCTGCGGCATGGCGGCGATCAGCGCGTCCATCCGCGCGACAAGGGCGGTGCCGGCACGCTCGGCGCTTTCGGCGCGGTCGGCGGTGGTCTGGGCGCGGCCGGCGATCAGTTCGGCCGATGCCTCCATATTGCTGCTGGCGGCGGCGCCATAGCTGTCGAGCAGTTCGGCCTGGTCCTGCATCGTCTGGCGCGCGGATTCCAGCCGGTCGGCGATCCGGCCGAGGCGCAGTTCGAGCAGTTCGGCCTCGGTCCGCAGCGCATGGGCGGTATCGAGATAGCGGCGCGATTCGGCGCGGCTATTGCGCACGATCAGCAGATAGGCGATGCCGAGCAGGCTGATCGGTACCAGCAGCGTGGCGACGAGCGCGGGCCAGGCGGCCGGGCCGGCCCGCCACTGATCCGATACGATCGTTGCCCAGAGCGCGAAGCCGAGCCAGAGCGCGGCCAGTAGGCCGAGCCCGATCCGGGCATTGCGCACCAGCTTTTCACCTTCCCCCTGCGCGTCGTCAGGGGCATCATCAATGTCCAGTACGGCCTGCTTCAATAGCAGGATGTCATCCGCGGCCGGCGCGTTGCCTGTCGCGTTTCCTTCGTCTCGCCAGAATTCGACGATTGTGCTGCCCCCATTCATGGGTGTGATCCTATCATCTTTTCCGTCTGCGCAAATGCCTTGTTACCAAAACTTAACGCAATTTCGATAGCTTCCGTCCCCATGTCCTATGATCCTGGCGCTCTTAATGCGGCATTGGCCGCCGCCGTTGGCGAAGACGCGGTGCTGATCGCCGATCTGCGCGTGGCTTTCCTTGAAAGCGCGGAGCGCCATCTCGACCTGATGAGCCGGGCGCGCTGCGACGCCAATTGGGAATTGGCGGCCTGGCGTTTGAAAGGCCTGGCGGCAAGTTTCGGCCTGACCAGCCTGATGGCGCTGGCGGACGAGGCGGTCGAGGCCGCGCCGGGCGATCCGCGCGCCTTGCAGCGCTTGCGCAGCACGATCGCGCTGCTTCAGCAGGGCTGAAACCGGCGATTTGAAAGCGGCTGCTTGCGCTGCGTCGTTCGGCTTGCAAGAAGATCGTCGCAATCAAAACGGGTCGGTTTCCAGACAATATGACATTCGCGGCCATTCTCAGTGCCAGCCGGGCTTCAAGTGATTCGCCTGCAGCGCTTCGCGCTACCCTGCATTTCGCCGGTCAGACGCTGGTCGAATATCAGGCGCGACAGGCGGTTCGGGCCGGTGCGGACCGGATCATGATCCTGGTCAGCGTCATCACGCCGGCCATTTCGCAGGCGGTCGACCGGCTGAGCGCGGACGGCATTGCCGTCGCCCTGATCCGCGACATGGTGTCGATGGTGCGCGATGCGCCGCGCGACGCCGATGTGCTGCTGGTGGCCGATGGCGCCGTGGTGGCGCAGGGCCATTATGACGCACTGGGTGGGCAGGCGGGCAATGCTTTGCTGGTCACTGACGACAGCCGCGCCAGTGCGCCGTTCGAGCGCATCGACGCGGGCCAGCGCTGGGCTGGGCTGGCGCGGATCAATCCGGCGCTGCTGTTCGGCACGCTGGACATGATCGGTGACTGGGATCTGGCGCTGACGCTGGTGCGATCGGCGGTGCAGGGCGGAGCGGTGCGAATCACCGTGCCGCAGGATGATCTGCTGGAGGGCCGAGTCGCGCTGGTCGACGGGCAGGAACAGGCGGACCTGGCCGCGCAGGCGGTGATGTCGACCGGGACGCGATCGGGATCGTCCAGCCGCGGCGGGATCGAACATTATCTGTTCGGGCCGCTCGCCCGGCTGCTCGGCCCTGCATTGATGCGCAGCCAGGTGCCGGCGATGCAGGTGCGGATCGGTTCGATCGCGCTGGCCGGCATTGCGCTGATGCCGCTGGAACTGGGCTGGCCGGGCACCGGGCTCAGCCTGTTGCTGCTGGCGCTGCTGCTGGCGGAACTGGCCGATCGGCTCGATGAAATGGCGCTGCGCCGGCCGCCGAGCGGCTGGATCGCCTTTCTGGCGCCGGGGCTGGCGCTGATCGGCGTGATGCTGTCGGGCAGCGGGATGGTGCCCAACTATCTGGCGTTGCTGCTGGGCATCATCACGCTTGCCGATCGCTGGCGCCGGACCGGGGCGGCGCGCGCCTGGATGATCTTCACGCCCGGCACCGGGTTGCTGGTCCTGCTGGCAGCCCTACTGACGGGGGCGGAGGCATTTGGTTTCGACGTTGCCATGCTGGCGGCGATCGGATCGATCGGGGCGATCATCCTGTCGCGTCGGGGCGGATGATTTTTGTCGCATCGAGAGCGTTGATTTTGCTTTCAGGGTTTAGTGCATTTTAACGACGTGGGGTTATGCTGCCTTGCATGAGCGCCCACACGTCCCTTGCCGGATCCATCATGGCGGACAGCTGGCCCATGGCACATGTCATGGCCGGCATGTCGGCCGTGCCCGTCGGCCATGCGATTGATCTCGCCTTTTTCTTTCCCGTCGAGGACCGGGCGCGCCATGATGCGCTGATCGCCGAGACCCGCCGTCATCTGGGCGGATGCCTGACCGCGATCGAAACCGCACTGCGGCTGAGCCTGGCGGGCGATCCTGCCATTGCCGCGGCGCTGGGGCGTTGGCCCGATGGGCTGTGCTGGCCGACCATCTGTGCGCAGCCGACCCTGCTGGGACCGGCCTTGCTGGCCCATATGCAGATGCGCGCGGGGGTGAGCCTGTTGCTGCGGCAGGTCGGGCGCCCCGATGGCGAGCCGCCGGAACAGCCCGAGGCCGAGTCGATCCTGTCGTCGGATGATCCCGAAATTGGCGACGCGATCGTCGCGCTGGCGCTGGCCGAGGGGCAGTGGCAGGCGATGGGGGGCGAGGATCAGCCGATGCGGCCCGATCTGCCGGCCGAACATTTTGCCGAACTGGTATGGACCGCAGCCGCCTGTCTTGCGGCGGTGGTGCAGCGGACCGCGCTGGAGCCGGACAATCAATTGCTGGGCGCGTTCGAGCGGGCGGGCTGGGCGCTGCTTGCCAGCCATGACGAAAGCAATGGGCCGATCGCGGCCGCCGACCAGTTGGTGCGCAGGTTGGGGCCGCAGGCCGATGCGCCCGACCTTCTGGGCGCGGCGCTGGGGCAGCGGCGTTTCCTGCTGTTTGCGGCGCTGGCCGGACGACGGCTGCGCCTAGGCACCGCGCAGGTGACGGACATATTGATCATGGGGCCGGTGATGCAGGTGGCGACCCTGTGCCGGGCGCTGGGCGGAACCGGGGCGGATTATCGCCATCTGCTGCTGGCGCTGCGGCCGGTGCGGCCTGGCCTGTCCGACGCGGTGATCGTGGCCGAGGCCGACCAATATCAATTGCTGAGCGACGTGAAGGCGGAAGCCGTGGTGGGCGCCCTGCGCGCGCCGGCCGCCTTCCGCGCGAAGCTCGATCATTTGCGGCGCGTCACCGGATGAACATGACGCTCCACCCCTCCATCGTCCGGGCAACGGCATCGGCGGACGGCACGCTATTGAGTGCTGATGCGCCGCTGCTTGCCTTGCAGCGGGAGGCGGGGAGCGATCTGCTGGGGCCGCTCGCCATTCCGCAACTGGCCGCGGTGGTGCGGCTGGCGGCGCGATTGGGTGTCACCGTATCGCGGCCGGTGGTCGCGGCCGCCGAGCGGGGCGATATCGACATGTGGGTGCGGGCGCGTAGCGACGAAGGGCCGGACGGGCGCATCGTGTCGCTGGCGGTTGTCGACTGGAGCGAGCGTCCGCCGCTCGCCAATGCCGGCGACCATAGCCGGCGCGAGGCCGATCTGGCGGCGCTGGCCGATGGCTGGACCTGGCAGATCGACACCCAGTTGCAGTTCCAGATGGCGATTGCCGGGACCGACCGGCAGGGCGCATTGCCGACGCAGCCGCCCCTGCCGGGCAGCCGTTTCTCCAGCTATTTCGAGCTGCAGAGTGATGGCGAGGGCGACATGGCGATCCTGCGCGGTTTCACCCAGCGCCGCGCCTTTCGCGATCAGGTCGCGACATTGGTGCATGATCCCGAACAGCATGTGCGGCTGGCGGGCTTTCCGCTGTTCGACCTGGCCGGCCATCTGGTCGGCTATCGCGGCAAGGCCTGCCCGATCGAACGGCCGCCGGCGCTGGCGCGGGCGGATACGACGCAATTGTCGCTCTATCCCGGCGAGTTCGGCAAGCGGCTTGATCGATCGCTGCGCCAGCCGCTGGGGCGGATCATCGCGAATGCGGACACGATCGGCGCGCAACTGGAAGGGCCGCTGCGGCCCGATTATGCCGATTATGCCAATGATATTGCGACCGCCGGCCGTCACCTGATGGCGCTGGTCGACGATCTGGCGGATCTGCAGGCGATCGACCGGCCCGATTTCGGCGTGATCATCGAGGATGTCGACCTCGCCGACCTGGGCCGGCGGGCCGGCGGCCTGCTGACGGTCAAGGCGCTGGATCGTCACATCAAGATCCATTGCCCGGACGTCGATCAGATATTGATGGCGAGGGGCGAGTTCCGCCGCGTGCTGCAGATACTGGTCAATCTGGTCGGCAATGCGGTGCGCTATTCGCCCGAGGGATCGCACGTGCGCATCGTCGTCGAGCGCGAGCACCGGCAGGCACGGGTGCTGGTGATCGACCAGGGGGCGGGCGTGGCGCTGGAGGATCGCGAGAAGATTTTCGACAAGTTCGAGCGGCTGGGACGCGACGATCCGGGCGGCAGCGGGCTTGGCCTCTATATCTCGCGCAAGCTGGCGCGGGCGATGGGCGGCGACATCAGCGTTGGCGGCACGCCGGGCGAGGGCGCGCGCTTCATCCTGACCTTGCCGGTGCTCGACTGACGGGCGCGCGATCGCGCTTATATGAGATAAAGAGCACTTGTTTGTCCGGCCGATGCCGCGCCGATAGGGTGGTGGCATGGACAGATCGCATTGCCTGGCCACCTATGGCACGCTGGCGCCCGGACGGGCCAATCATCATCAACTGGCGGAACTGCAGGGCCATTGGCAGGCGGGGCATGTGACCGGCCATCTGGTCGCGCATGGCTGGGCCGCGTCGATGGGCTTTCCCGCCTTCATTCCCGACGAGGGCGGCGCGGCAGTGGCGGTCCAACTGTTCCGCTCGCCCGACCTGCCGGCGCACTGGGCGCGGCTCGATGCGTTCGAGGGGGCGGATTATCGCCGTGTCGCGATCGATGTCGTTACCGATCAGGGGCGGGTGCCAGCCTGGATCTATGTCCATGCAGGGGTAGGCGGCTGAGCCCTAAACGAAAAACGGCGCCCGATGGGGCGCCGTTCCTCTTGTCTCTTGTGACCGCGTCTTAGCGCTTGTCGACGGCGACATAGTCGCGCTGCGTCGGGCCGGTGTAGAGCTGACGCGGACGGCCGATCTTCTGGGCTGGGTCCGAAATCATTTCGTTCCACTGCGCGACCCAGCCGACGGTGCGGGCGAGGGCGAAGAGCACGGTGAACATTTCGGTCGGGAAGCCGATCGCCGAGAGGATCACGCCCGAATAGAAGTCGACATTCGGGTAGAGCTTCTTCTCGATGAAGTAGGGATCGTTGAGGGCGATCTGCTCCAGTTCCTTGGCGACGTCGAAGATCGGGTCGTTGACGCCCAGCTTCTCCAGCACGTCCTTCGCGGTCTTCTGCATCACGGTCGCGCGCGGATCGTAATTCTTGTAGACGCGATGGCCAAAGCCCATCAGGCGGAACGGATCGTCCTTGTTCTTGGCGCGGGCGATATATTCCGGAATGCGATCGACGGTGCCGATTTCGCGCAGCATGTTGAGCGCGGCTTCGTTCGCGCCGCCATGTGCCGGCCCCCAGAGGCAGGCGATGCCGGCCGCGATGCAGGCGAACGGGTTGGCGCCCGACGAACCGGCGAGACGGACGGTCGAGGTCGACGCGTTCTGCTCATGGTCGGCATGCAGGGTGAAGATCTTGTCCATCGCGTCGACAACGATCGGATCGATCTTATACTCTTCCGCCGGGACCGAGAAGGTCATGTTCAGGAAGTTGGCGGTGTAGCTGAGGTCGTTGCGCGGATAGACGAAGGGCTGGCCCACCGAATATTTATAGGCCATCGCAGCGATCGTCGGCATCTTGGCGATCAGGCGGTGGCTCGCAATGCGGCGCTGTTCCGGATCGTTGATGTCGGTCGAGTCATGATAGAAGGCCGACAGGGCGCCGACGACGCCGACCATGATCGCCATCGGGTGGGCATCACGACGGAAGCCGCGGAAGAAGGCGGTCAGCTGTTCATGCACCATGGTGTGGCGCGTGATGGTGTTGGTGAACTCGGCCAGTTCCTTGGCCGACGGCAGTTCGCCATTCAGCAGCAGATAGCAGACTTCCATGAAGCTGGACTGTTCGGCGAGTTGGCCGATCGGATAGCCACGGTGCAGCAGCACGCCGGCGTCGCCATCGATATAGGTCAGGCCCGACTCGCAGCTGGCGGTCGAGGTGAAGCCCGGATCGTAGGTGAACATGCCGGTGTTGGCGTAGAGCTTGCGAACGTCGATGACCTGGGGACCGACGGTACCATCCATGATGGCATAGTCCTTGGCCTCTCCGCCAACGGTCAAACTGGCATTATTATCCGACATGTTTTTCTCCTTAACTGCCGTCAACCGGCCACCACGTGCCCCGCAGCGGTCAGTCGCTTCAAGCTTTCCTCTTTCCCCAGAAGGAAGAGGACATCAAAAATACCCGGCGAGACCGTGCGCCCGGTGAGCGCCGCACGAAGCGGCTGTGCCACCTTGCCCAGGCCAAGCCCCGCATCCTCTGCCACGCGGCGTATCACTTCATCGATCGCTTCAACCGTCCAGGACTGGACGGGCTGGAGAGCGTCGGCTGTCTTTTTCAGCAGCTCACGCGCGGGTTCATCTAGCAGAGCAGACGCCTTCTCGTCAAAATCGAGCGGGCAAGATTTGAACAGAAACTCCGCGCCTTCTGCAATTTCGTTAAGTGTCTTGGCCCGCGGCTTGAGCGAAACCATCGCCTGGGTCAAAATATCGCGCTGGGCGTCATTCAGTTGCGTATCAAGACGCGACTCAACGCGCGGGGCGACCAGAGCGGCCAGGCGCGCCTCGTCGGCTTCGCGCAGATAATGGCCGTTCAGATTTTCCAGCTTCTTGATGTCGAAGCGCGAGGGCGAGCGGCCGACGCCGTCGATATCGAACAGTTCGATGGCGCGTTCGATCGAGATAATTTCCTCATCGCCATGGCCCCAGCCGAGGCGCAGCAGATAGTTCAGCACCGCTTCCGGCAGCATCCCCATCTCGTCGCGATAGGCGTCGACCCCGAGCGCGCCGTGGCGCTTCGACAGCTTCGCGCCGTCCGACCCGTGGATCAGCGGGATATGGCCATAGACCGGCTCTTCCCAGCCCATCGCCTTGATGATGGCGAGCTGGCGGAAGGCGTTGTTGAGATGATCGTCGCCGCGGATGACATGGGTGACGCCCATGTCATGGTCGTCGACCACGACGGCCAGCATATAAGTGGGGGTGCCGTCCGACCGCAGCAGGATCATGTCGTCCAGTTCGGCATTCTGCACCACGACGCGGCCCTGCACCGCATCCTCGATCACCGTTTCGCCGGTCCGAGGGGCCTTGATACGGATGACGAAGGGCGCGCCTTCGGGCGCTTCCTCCGGCGAACGGTCGCGCCAGCGGCCGTCATAGCGCATCGGCTGCTTTGCGGCGCGCTGCTGTTCACGCAGCTCGGCCAGCTCTTCCTGCGTCGCATAGCAGCGATAGGCATGGCCATTGGCGAGCAGCTGGTTGGCGACCTCGGCATGGCGCGGGGTGCGCTCGAACTGGAACACCGCCGGCTCATCGCCGCCCAGGTTCAGCCATTCCAGGCCGTCGAAGATGGCGGCCACGGCTTCCTCGGTGGAGCGGGCGCGATCGGTATCCTCGATGCGGAGCAGGAACTTGCCGCCATGATGGCGCGCAAACAGCCAGTTGAACAGCGCGGTGCGGGCGCCGCCAATATGCAGGAAGCCCGTTGGCGACGGGGCGAAACGGGTCACCACCTGCTTGTTCAATCCCGTTGCACTTGCCGTCATATTCGCTGACATTCTTCCTGCCTAATCCATGGATGCGACGCCCCCTAGCATGGCTTTTGAGCCACGACAAACGTCCGTTGGGCGCAGGACGGTGCGTATTGCGCACAATGGATTTGCGCGGATCGAACAATGGCTGGAGGTGGAGCGCGAACAGCTTGCCTTGTGGGTGCCGGTGGCGCTGGGTGTGGGCATTGCCGGCTGGTTCGTGCTGCCGGGGCCGGCACATTGGTTGGCCTGTTGCTGCGGGGCGCTGGGGCTGGCCTGTCTGGCGCTGTTGCTGCCGGTGGGCGCACGATTGCGGCATATGCTGGTGGCGGCCGGCTTGCTGGCCTGCATTGGTTGTCTGCTGGTCTGGGGCAAGGCGACATGGCTGGGACAACCGCCGCTGGCGCGTCCCATATTCGCACAGGTGACGGGGACGGTGACGACGGTGGCCAAGCTGCCGGCTCAACAGATGGTGCGCGTGGGGCTGCGGCCGATCGAGGCGCCGGCGCTGCCCGCGGCGATCCGGGTGAATATCGCAGAGGCGGATGTGCCCGAAGGGCTGGGCAAGGGGGCGGTGCTGCGCTTTCGCGTGCGGCTGATGCCGCCCGCGCCGCCGAGCGTGCCGGGGGCGTTCGATTTTGCGCGACGCGCCTATTTCCAGGGGATCGGGGCGACCGGGCGGGCGCTGGCGCCGGTCGAGATGGTGGAGCAGGCGCGCGAGGCGCCGACGCTGCGGGCGCGGCTGTTCGATCATATCAGCGGACAGGTGGCAGGCGCACCGGCGGGGATTGCGGTGGCGCTGGCGACCGGCGACCAGGGCGCGATTGCCGAAGCGGATGCGGAGGCGATGCGGCGCAGTGGCCTTGCCCATCTTCTCTCGATCAGCGGCCTGCATGTGACGGCGCTGATCGGGGCGGTGATATTCCTGCTGTTGCGCTTGCTGGCGCTGATTCCGCGCGCGGCGCTGGACTGGCCGCTGATGCTGATCGCGGCGGCCGGCGGCGCGCTAGCGGGGATCGGCTATACGCTGCTGACCGGCGCGGAGGTGCCGACGGTGCGATCCTGCATCGCGGCGCTGCTGGTGCTGGGCGGGCTCGCGCTGGGGCGCGAGGCGATCACATTGCGGCTGGTGGCGACCGGGGCGCTGGTGGTGCTGGTCTTCTGGCCGGAAGCGCTGATCGGGCCGAGCTTCCAGATGAGCTTTGCCGCAGTGGTCGCGCTGGTGGCGCTGGGCGAGCATCGGCGGTTCAAGGCGTTCGCGATGACGCGGGACGAGCCTTTGCCGCGCAAGGCCGGGCGGACGGTGGCGGCGATGCTGATGACGGGCCTTGCCATCGAACTGGTGCTGGCGCCGATCGCGCTTTACCATTTTCACAAGGCTGGTTTGCTGGGCGCGGTGGCCAATCTGGTCGCGATCCCGCTCACCACCTTCGTCATCATGCCGCTGGAGGCGCTGGCGCTGTGCTTCGATCTGGTCGGGCTGGGCGCGCCCTTCTGGTGGCTGACCGGCAAGGCGATCGCTTTGCTGCTGGCGGTGGCGCATGGCGTGGCGGCGAGCCCGATGGCGGTGATGCTGGCGCCGGCGGTGCCGGGCGGGCTGTTCGCGATCATTGTGGTGGGAGGCCTTTGGTGCCTGCTGTGGCGCAGTCGCTGGCGCTGGCTGGGGTTGGGGCCAATCGCAATCGGCCTGGCCGGCATCGCGCTGCTGGCGCCGCCCGATATCGTGGTGACGGGCGATGGGCGGCATGTCGCGGTGCGGACACCGACGGGGACGATGGCGCTGCTGCGCGAGGGGGCGGGCGACTATGTCCGCGACGTGCTGAGCGAGAGCGCGGGCTATGACGGGATGCTGGAGGCGATCGCGACGATGAAGCAGGCGCGCTGTTCGACCGATCTGTGCGCGGTGACGTTGCCACGGGGCGGGCGCGACTGGCATTTGCTGGTGACGCGCAATGCGATGCTGGTGGACCGACCAATATTGGAGCGGGACTGCGCGGCGGCCGATATCGTCATCAGCGATCGGGGGCTGCCCTGGTGGTGCCGGCCGCGCTGGATGAAGATCGACCGCCGGCTGCTGTCGCGCACCGGCGGCCTGTCGATTGGCCTTGAAAGCGGCAAAGTTCACACCGTCCATCGGCCCGGCGACGCGCATCCCTGGATCGTGCGCCGCCGGCCCCGAACGGCCGATCAGTTGTAGCGGCGCAGCAGGCCGGCGAGCTTGCCCTGGATGCGGACCTGGCGCGGATCATAGATCTGCGGTTCATAGGCGGCATTGGCGGGATCGAGCCGAACCCGGCTGCCTTCGCGGCGGAAATATTTGAGCGTCGCTTCGGCGTCATCGATCAGGGCGACGACGATCTGGCCTTCGCGCGCGACATCGGTGCGCTGGATCAGCGCGAAGTCGCCGTCGAGAATGCCGGCCTCCATCATCGAGTCCCCCGACACTTCGAGCGCATAATGATCGCCCGAGCCGAGCAAGGCGGCGGGGACGGAGAGCATGGTGTGGCTTTCCATCGCCTCGATCGGGACGCCGGCGGCGATGCGGCCGTGCAGCGGGATTTCGATCACGTCATTGGCGGCGGTCGGCAACAGCACGGCGGGCGCCGATACCTTGGGCGTCGGAATGGCCGGCGCGGGCGCGCGGTGCATCGCGTCGGGCAGCTTGAGCACTTCGAGCGCGCGGGCGCGGTTGGGCAGGCGACGGATGAAGCCGCGTTCTTCCAGCGCGTTGATCAACCGGTGGATGCCGGACTTGGAGCGCAGATCGAGCGCGTCCTTCATCTCCTCGAACGAAGGGGACACGCCGCCTTCTTCCAGCCGGGTCTGAATGAAGCTCAGCAATTCCTGCTGCTTGGGCGTCAACATCGGCGGTCCTCCATGGAACGAATGAAGAACGCATAGGAAACGGAAAGGGGCAAGTCAAGCGCCTTAAGCCATGCGCGGCTTTTGCCGGTCAGGCAGTTAGCGGGATGATGTCGACCATGTCGCCGGCAATGGCGGGGGCTGAGCCGGCCGGGCGACGGATCAGACAGTCGGCCAGCGCCATGGCGGCGGTGGCGGCGCTGTCCTGCGACGTGGCCGAGACGATCCCGTCGGCGCCGCGAAACGCCCGCAGATAATCGTCGCGTTCCGCCGTCGCGCCGAGTGGGGCGGCAAGGCGGGCCTGCACGACCGGCGGCAGCGGGGCGCGCGATCCGGCGAGATGGCGGACCAGCGGGCAGAGGAAGAGGGTGCCGGTGACGAAGGCGGAGACCGGATTGCCCGGCAGGCCGAGGAAGGTGGCGTTCCCCAGGCGCCCGGCCATCAGCGGTTTGCCCGGCCGCATCGCGATCTTGTAGAAATCGAGCGTGCCGCCGGCGGCCGCGAAGGCGGGGCGGACATAGTCATGGTCGCCGACCGAGGCGCCGCCGGTCGAGACGATGATATCGGCCTGTGCCGCCTGTTCCAGCGCCTGCGTCATGGCAGCGAGATCGTCGGGCACGATGCCAAGGTCGATCACGTCGCAGGGCAGGGCGGCGAGCAGGGCAGCGAGCATCGGCGCGTTGGACGAGGGGAGATAGCCCGGCGGCGTCGGCGCGCCGGGGGGAACAAGTTCATTGCCGGTCGAGAGCAGGGCGATGCGGGGCCGGGCGCCGACGGGCAGGCTGCCATGGCCGCCAAGGACGGCAAGCGCGATCTGGCCCGGCGTGAGGCGGCTGCCTGCGCTGACCAGCAGCGTGCCGGCGCGGAAATCGGAACCGAGCGGGCGGACATGCCTGCCGGGCGTCAATATGCCGTCATGCGCGGTCAGTTTGTCGCCGGCGCGCGTGGCATTTTCCTGGATCAGGATCGCATCGGCGCCGGCCGGCAAGGGCGCGCCGGTGAAGATGCGGCAAGCCTGGCCCGGTTGCAGGGCCGGGATATCGGCGTCGCCCGCGCTGCTGGTGGCGACCAGCTGCCACGGTCCGGCGCCTTCGGATGCGCGCACGGCATAGCCGTCCATCGCGGAAAGATCGGCCCAGGGCTGGTCGCGGCGCGCGCTGATGTCGGTGGCGAGCCAGCGACCGGCACAGGTGGCGACGGGCACATGTTCGGCCGGCAACGGATCGGCGAGGGCAAGTAGCCGCGCCTGCGCGTCCGCGACCGGCATCAGGTTCATCGGTCGCTGCTCTCCGGCGCGGTCCAGTCGCCCGATTTGCCGCCGCGCTTGGCGAGCAGGCGAACATCGCCGATTATCATGCCCTTATCGAGCGCCTTGGCCATGTCATAGACGGTCAGGAGCGCGGCGGTCGCGGCGGTCAGCGCCTCCATCTCCACCCCGGTCTGGCCGGCGGTGCGCGCGGTTGCGGTGACGGTGACGCCATCGTCGTGGAGGGTAAAGTCGATGGTGACGGCGCTCAGCGGGATCGGATGGCAGAGCGGGATCAGTTCGGCGGTGCGCTTGGCGGCCATGATGCCGGCGACGCGGGCGACGGCCAGCACATCCCCCTTCTTGACGAGGCCGGCGGCGATCGCCTGTGCGGCGTCGGCCGCCATGGTGATGCGGCCGGCGGCCACCGCCTCGCGCGCGGTCACGGCCTTGGCCGAGACATCGACCATGCGGGCGGCGCCGTCTTCATCAAGATGGGTGAGGCCGGTCATGCTCCGGTCAGCAGGTTGCGGGTCGCGGCCTCGACGTCGGCCTGGCGCATCAGGGTTTCGCCGACCAGGAAGCAGCGCACGCCATGATCGGCCATGGCGGTGAGGTCGGCATGGGAGCCAAGGCCGCTTTCGGCAACGAAGGTGCAGCCCTCCGGCGCCTTGCCGACCAGTTCATAGGTGCGGGCGAAATCGACGCTGAAATCGCGCAGGTCGCGGTTGTTGACGCCGATCAGGCGCGAACGGAGCTTGAGCGCGCGCTCCAGTTCGGCCTCGTCATGCACTTCGATCAGGGCATCCATGCCAAGGCCGAGCGCGGCGTCCTCAATCTCCTGCATCTGGCCGTCGTCCAGCGCGGCGACGATGATCAGGATCGCGTCGGCGCCGAGCGCCCGGCTTTCGAGGATCTGCCAGGGATCGACGATGAAATCCTTGCGCAGCACCGGCAGCGCGCAGACCGATCGGGCGGCCATCAGATAATCATCATGGCCCTGGAAATAGGGTTCATCGGTCAGCACCGAAAGGCAGGCGGCTCCACCGGCGGCATAGGCCACCGCATGGGCCGGCGGATCGAAGTCGGCCCGGATCAGCCCCTTGGACGGGCTGGCCTTCTTCACCTCAGCGATGAGGCCGAAGCCCGAGCGGGCGGCATCGTCCAGCGCCTTGCGGAAGCCGCGCGGCGGGGTCTGCTCGCTGGCGCGGGCGTGGAGCGACGCGATCGTCGTCGCGGCCTTGCGGCGGGCGACATCCTCGCGCTTGAAATCGCAGATTTCGATGAGCTTGTTGGTCATTGATAGGCAATCCAGCAATTGAGGAGCGCGTTGGCAAGGCCGTTGTCGATCGCTTCGGCGGCCTGTTCGACGCCCTCCTGGAAATCATGGGCAGCGTCAGCCACCACCAAAGCGGCGGCGGCGTTGAGCAGCACCGCGTCGCGATAGGCGCCGGCCTCGCCCTGGAGCAGTGCACGCAGCGCCGCCGCATTATGCGCCGGGTCGCCGCCGCGAATGGCGGTGACGGGATGGGTCGAGAGGCCGAGGTCCGCGGCGGTCAGGCGGCGCATCGCGACCACGCCGTCGGCCGTCACCTCGGCAATGTCGTTGCCGCCGGCGAGCGAGAGTTCATCGAGCCCCTCGTCGCCTGACACGATCATCGCATGGGTGGCCCCCAGCTGGCCCAGCGCATCGGCATAGATGGGGACATAGGCGGGGCGGGCGATGCCGACGAGCTGGCGGCGGACATTGGCGGGATTGGCGAGCGGCCCCATCAGGTTGAAGATGGTGCGTTCGCCGATCGACCGGCGGATCGGGCCGAGACGCTTGAGCGCAGGATGATAATTTTGTGCGAACAGGAAGCAGATGCCCAGATCCTTGAGCGTGGCTTCCGCCGTGGCCGCGGCGCGATCGAGATCGAGACCCAATGCTTCGAGCGTGTCGGCGGCACCCGCCTTGGACGAGGCAGCGCGATTGCCATGCTTGGCGACCGGCACGCCGGCGGCTGCGACCACCAGGCTGACGGCGGTGGAGACGTTGAGCGTATGATGGCCGTCGCCGCCGGTGCCGCAGACGTCGATCGTGCCTTCGGGGGCGTCGACCGGGATCATCCGGGCGCGCATCGCACGGGCGGCGGCGGCGATTTCCGTCGCGGTCTCGCCGCGCCGCGCCATGGTGACGAGGAAGCCGGCGATCGCCTCATCCGACAGGTCGGCGTCGAACAGCAGGTCGAAGGCGCGGGCGGCTTCGTCGGCGGCCAGGGGCGCGTTGGGATCGGGCAACAGGGTCATGGGCCAAGCCTTTAGTCCCGGCCGCGCGCGAAAGTCGAGGGCGACATGCTATTTGCCCGCCAATTGGAATTTTGTTGCGTGGTCCGGCAATTGGCTTGACGTGCAGGCCAAAGGGGCGTTGTCGGGAAAGCCATGCGCCGTTCCTGGTCGACCCTGTTCTGGAGCCTTGCCATCCGCCAGCGCCGCCGGCTGCGCGAGAGCGAGGCGGCCTTCATCCTGCTCGCCGTGCTGGCGGGCGTGGCGGCGGGGCTGATCACCAACCTGTTGCAGCTGATGGCGCACGGCATTCAGGAACTCCTCTATGGCGTCAGCATCAACCGGCTGAGCGCGTTGGGCGAGATCCGCCATCCCTGGCGGCTGCTGGGCCTGCCGTTGGGCGGGCTGGCGCTGGTGTTGCTGGCGCGGCTGCTGCGCCGGCGGCAACGGCCGCTGATCGACGTGGTGGAGGCCAATGCCCTGCATGGCGGGCGCATCCCGATGGCCGACAATCTGGTGATCGCCGGGCAGACGGTCTTGTCAAACGGGGCAGGCGCCTCGGTTGGGCTGGAGGCGGCCTATGCGCAGATGGGCGGCGGCGTCGCGTCGCTGCTGGGGCAATGGCTGAAACTGCGGCGCAATGATCTGCGCACTTTGGTCGGTGCCGGGGCGGGGGCGGGCGTGGGCGCGGCCTTCGGCGCGCCGCTGGCCGGTGCCTTCTACGCCTTCGAGATCGTGATCGGCCATTATACGCCCGCCGCGATCGCTCCGGTGGTGGCGGCGGCCTTGAGCGCGGCGTTCGTGACCCGCGAGCTGGGCGTCGAACCCTGGCTGATCGCGACCACGGCGGACCGGATATTGGGGACGGTGGATTATCTTCTCTATGCGCTGCTGGGCCTGCTGTGCGCGGGGCTGGGCATCCTCATCATGCGGATGGTGACCTTTGCCGAGCTGCGGGTGCAGGGCTGGACCTGGCCGGGGCGGTGGCGGCCGGTGATCGGCGGCGTGCTGCTGATGCCGCTCGCCTGGCTGACGCCGCAGACCTTGTCGGCCGGGCATGGCGCGCTGCACCTCAACCTCATCCTGCTGCCCGACTGGACCGTGCTGCTGATGATCCTGTGCCTCAAGATCGCGGCGTCGGTGATTTCGCTGAGCTTCGGCTTTCGCGGCGGGCTGTTCTTTGCGGCCTTGTTCCTGGGATCGCTGGCGGGGCAGATCTTTGCGCAGCTGGTCGACCTTGTCGGGATCGGCTGGTCGCTCGACCCCAATGATGCGGCGCTGGTGGGGATGGCGGCACTGAGCGTCGCGATCGTCGGCGGGCCGATGACACTGGGGCTGCTGATGCTGGAGACGACCCATGATTTCCAGCTGATGGGCGTGGTGCTGACCGCGTCGCTGCTGTCGAGCGCGGTGACGCGGGAAATGTTCGGTTACTCCTTCTCCACCTGGCGGCTGCATCTGCGCGGATCGACCATTCGCAGCCCGCGGGACATTGGCTGGGTGATGAACCTGACCGCCGGGCGGATGATGCGGCGCGACTGGGTATCGGTGCCCGATACGATGAATGTCGGCCAGTTTCGTGCGCTGGTGCCGCTGGGGTCGGCGAGCAAGGCGATCATGATCGACGGCGCGGGCGGCTATCGCGGCATCGTGCCGACGGCTGCGATATATCGCCCCGAACTGGCGGAAGATGCGCCGATCGCGCCGCTGGCAACGATGGCCGATATCTCGCTGCGGGCCGATGCCGATATCCGTGCGATCCTGCCCCTGTTCGACAAGGCGGCGGCGGACGAGCTGGCGGTGGTGGACGAAAGCGGGCTGGTGCTGGGCGTGCTGACCGAGAAACATGCGCGGCGGCGCTATTTCGAGGAAATTGAGAGTTCGCAGCGGGCGTTGTTCGGCGAGGGATAGGGCTTTCTTGGAAAATGCGCGGAAGGGCGCATTTTCGGTGCCGCACCGGCCCGCGCCCCCACCCGGCCTCCCACAGTATATCGCCGCGGGGCGTCCGGGCGGGGGCGCGGGCCGGGGTTGCATTGGCGGGGCAGGGCTGTAGAAGACCGGCATTCGCATGGACCCGGTGAAATTCCGGGTGGCTATTCCGGCCGCCGATCCGCCGGACAACATCGCACATGTTTATCGAACAAGCGCCCGTGTTGGCGCCATGTGACCTGATGTGGATTTTCGACATGACCCAATTTTTCAGCCGCTATCGCCGCCGATGGTTCAGCGACGCCCGGACGGCGCGCCATGACATCATGGCCGGCATCGTCGTCGCGCTCGCCCTGATCCCTGAAGCGATCGGCTTTTCCATCATCGCCGGGGTCGATCCGCGCGTCGGCCTCTATGCCTCGGTCGCGATCGCCATCACCATCGCGCTGATCGGCGGGCGGCCGGGGATGATCTCCGCCGCGACCGCTGCCGTCGCTGTGCTGGTCGGGCCGCTGGTGCGCGAGCATGGCGTCGAATATCTGTTTGCCGCGACGATCCTGATGGGCGTGGTGCAGATCATCGCCGGGTTGCTGCGGCTCGACCTGCTGATGCAGTTCGTGTCGCGATCGGTCATCACCGGCTTCGTCAATGCGCTGGCGATCCTGATCTTCATGGCGCAACTACCGCAGCTCACCAACGTCGGTTGGCAGACCTATGCGATGGTGCTGGGTGGCCTCGCCATCATCTATCTCTTCCCCCGGATCACCAAGGCGGTGCCGGCGCCGCTGGTCGCGATTTTGCTGCTGAGCGCGCTGTCGATCGGCCTGGGCCTGCCGGTCCATACGGTCGGCGACATGGGGCGCCTGCCCGAAGGACTGCCGAGCCTTGCCCTGCCGCAGGTGCCGTTGACCTGGGACACGCTGCGCATCATCCTGCCCTATTCGGTGACGATGGCGGCGGTCGGCCTGCTCGAATCGCTGCTGACCGCGCAGATCGTCGACGACATGACCGACACCGATAGCGACAAGCAGCGCGAATGCATGGGGCAGGGCGGGGCGAATATCGTCGCGTCCCTGTTTGGCGGCATGGGCGGCTGCGCGATGATCGGCCAGTCGGTGATCAACGTCACCTCGGGCGGGCGCGGGCGGCTGTCGACCTTCGTCGCTGGCGCCTTCCTGCTGTTCCTGCTGGCGGTGCTGGGGCCGTGGGTCGGGCGCATCCCGATGCCGGCGCTGGTCGCGGTGATGGTGATGGTGTCGATCGGCACCTTCAGCTGGGCCTCGATCGCCAATCTGCGGCGCCATCCGCCGACATCTTCGGCGGTGATGCTGGCGACGGTGGTGGTCGTCGTGGCAACGCGCGACCTGTCGCTGGGCGTGCTGACCGGCGTGCTTTTGTCGGGCATCTTCTTCGCCGCCAAGGTGCAGCGCATGTTCGCGGTGGAGCGCAGCGAGGTCGATGGCCGGGCGACCTATCGCGTCACTGGCCAGATCTTCTTCGCCTCGGTCGACCGCTTCACCCGCGCCTTCACGGGTGAGGAAAGCGCGACCCATGTGCTGATCGACGTGTCAGGCGCGCATTTCTGGGATATTTCGGGTGTCGGCGCGCTCGACAAGATCATCGCCCGGCTGCGGCGCGAAGGGCGCATGGTCGAGGTGGTCGGCTATAACCGGGCGAGCGCCGACATCGTCGACCGCTTCGCCCTGCACGACAAGACCGGGGTGGAGACGGGGGCGGTGCCGCACTGACACGGCTGCGGCCTTTTTCCCTTTTCGTCATCCTGACGAACGTCAGGATCCATTCGGCGCTACGCTGACGAGCGAGCGCTAAATGGATCCCGGATCAAGTCCGGGATGACGGCAGTGAAATTGGGCAAAAGCGTCCTTACGCCGCCTCGCGCTCGCGGACCGGGATGCCGGCGATCTTCATGAAATTGGCCAGCATGTCATGGCCATGTTCGGTCGCAATGCTTTCCGGGTGGAACTGGACCGAATGGATCGGCAGGGTCGCGTGGCGGAAGCCCATGACCGAACCGTCCTCGCTGGTCGCGTTGACCACCAGATCGGCAGGAATATCCTCCACGATCAGCGAGTGATAGCGGGTCGCGGTGAAGGGCGAGGGGAGGCCGGCGAACAGGCCGGTGCCGTCATGGCGCACCGGCGAGGTCTTGCCGTGCATCAGCCCGCCGCGCACCACCTTGCCGCCAAAATGCTGGCCGATCGCCTGATGGCCCAGGCACACGCCCAGCAGCGGCGCGCCGGCATCGGCGCAGGCCGCGACCAGGTCCAGGCTGACACCCGCCTCATTGGGGGTGCAGGGACCGGGCGACAGCAGGAAGGCCTTGGCCCCGCTCGACAGGGCCTGGCCCGCCGAGATGGCGTCGTTGCGCACGACCTCTACCTTGGCGCCCAGTTCCATCAGATAATGGACCAGGTTCCAGGTGAAGCTGTCATAATTGTCGATGACGAGGATCATGGGACACAGCCTATAGGCGCGGATGACGATGGGGGGAAGGGGTGTGGGGGCAAGTGGCAGAATGGCGCTAACGCCGTGCGATTTAAGCCTCTATGGCTTGATGGGGCTCAGCCTCATTCTGCCGGGCACGGAAAGGATTTTTCAAAAGCCGCAATTACAAGCTTTGATCCAGATTCGGAGCCCTTTTCCGGATGTTGCTGAATATAGTCTATCACCGCAGCTCGCATCTGAGAGCCGGTAGTGGCTGCTGGCATCTGGTAAACACAATATGGTTTGTTCCCATATACATCAGCCATTGCGCGTTGAAGATCGGCACCATCGCCAATGCCCAAGATATAGGCAGTACATAGACCGCGCAAATGGAGCTCTTCACTGGCGCAGGCGGCAAGCAGATTGCTTCCGGTTGCCAGCGGGTTCGTAGATCCGGATGCAGTTTGCAATAATAGCAATGCGGCAGCGAACATCGATCCTCCATTATTTGCGTGAAGCCAGTTGGTCGCTTTGACCTGACTCTTTGGGCAACAGAAAATGCTATCTGTGGGGCAGCCCAACGGCAATGAGATGCCAGCCTTCGCTGGCATGACGAAGTAAAAAGGGTAGGCGGCAGCACTCCGCCGCCCATCCCTTAGCGTTTCTTGTGTTTGCCCCGGCTGCTGCCGATGTGGCGGATGTTGGTGGGGCGGCCGCGGTGGATTTTCGGGCGGGTGCGGTCGCGTTTCAGCGGACTGCCGCGCGGGGAAGGGTTGTCAGGCAGTTCGAAGCGCAGCGCGCCGTTGATCGGGTCGGCTTCGGCGAGGCGCAGTTCCAGCCGCTGGCCCACCGTATAGCGGTCGCCGCTTTCGACGCCCTGCAGCGCCTTGCCCGCTTCGTCGAAGAAGAAATGTTCGGCGCCCAGCGTCGAGACGGGGACGAGGCCGTCGCCGCCCAGCCCCTCGACCGTGGCGAAGAAGCCGAAATTCTGGACGCCGGTGATCCGTGCCTTCACCACATCGCCGACATGGGCCGACAGGAAGGCGGCGACATAGCGGTCGATCGTCTCGCGCTCCGCCTCCATCGCGCGGCGTTCATGGCCCGAGATCATCTCGCCGACCCGGCCCATATTCTCATAATCCTCCTGGCTGAGGGAGGAGCGATCGGGGATCGCCCTGTCCTTGGGCGCGGGCAGTTCGAGATCATAGGCGCCGACCAGCGCGCGATGGACCAGCAGGTCGGCATAGCGGCGGATGGGCGAGGTGAAATGGGCGTAGCTGCCCAGCGCCAGGCCGAAATGGCCCATATTCTGCGGCGCATAATAGGCCTGGGTCTGGGAGCGCAGGATCTGGGTCATGATCTGCTCCTTCTCCTCCGACTCGCCGACCTTCTTGATCAGCTGGTTGAAGGTGGACGGGCGGATCACCTGGCCCAGCGCGAAGTCGATGTCGAAGGTGGCGAGATATTCCTTGAGCGCGACCAGCTTGTCGCGGCCCGGCGTTTCATGGACGCGGTACATGACTGGCGCCTTCTTCGCCTCCAGCGCCTTGGCGGCGGCGACGTTGGCGGCGATCATATAATCCTCGATCAGCATATGGGCGTCGAGCCGTTCGCGCACGGCGACGCTGACGATCTTGCCCCATTCGTCGAGGACGACGCGCCGTTCGGGCAGGTC
Source organism: Sphingobium sp. BHU LFT2 (assembly GCF_018604485.1). NCBI lineage: Bacteria > Pseudomonadati > Pseudomonadota > Alphaproteobacteria > Sphingomonadales > Sphingobiaceae > Sphingobium > Sphingobium sp. BHU LFT2. Next base: position 71,973 of record NZ_JAFCGW010000011.1, on the reverse strand, counting down.
GAGCGCAAGCGGATCGCGCTTTTCGCGGGCCTTGCGCAGCAGCGCCCAGCAGGCCCAGAGCGGCTTGAGGGCCGGTTCGAGCAATTCATTATCCTGTTCGCCATCGATCGCGGCCTGCGCATTTTCATAGGCGAGGACGGCGGCGACGCGGATGATGGCGCGGGAGAAGCGGAAGCTCTTCACCTTGCCCTGCGCGTCGATCACCAGATGGCAGGCCATGGCGGCGCGGTCCTGCCCGGCGCGCAGCGAGCACATGTCGGACGAGAGCTGGTGCGGCAGCATCGGCACGACCAGATCGGGGAAATAGACGCTGTTGCCGCGCTTGCGCGCCTCGCGGTCGAGCGCGCTGCCGGGGCGGACATAATAGCTGACATCGGCGATCGCGACGATCGCCTTGAAGCCGCCTTCATTGGCGGGATCTTCGTCCGGCGCGGCCCAGACGGCATCGTCATGGTCGCGCGCGTCGACGGGGTCGATCGCGACGATCGGCAGGTGGCGCAGATCCTCGCGCTTATCCTCATGCAGCGGCAGCTTGGACGCGGTGACCGCTTCCTCCTCCACCGCTTCGGGGAAGACATGGGGGATGCCATGCTTGTGAATGGCGATCAGGCTGAAGCTGCGCGGGGCGAAGGGATCGCCAAGAATATCGGTGACGCGCGCGCTGATCCGCGGCGGGCGGCCGGTCGGCTCGGCCAGGACTAGGTCGCCCTTCTTCGCGGTGCCGATGTCGCTGATCGGCGTATCCTTGCGGATGCGCTTGTCGACCGGGCGCAGCCACAGCTTGCCGTCGGCCATTTCCTCGACCACGCCGAGCAGCATCTCGGTCGATTTGGCCAGCTTCTTCATCGGATGGGCGAGCCAGCCCTTGCCCGCTTCCTCGGTGCGGGCGAGGATGCGGTCGCCGATCGTCAGGGCGCCACGCTTGCCCCGTTCGACCACGCGGATGCGGGGGGCGGGCTGGCCCTCGGCCTCCCAGCGTTCGGGGGTGGCGATCAGGGTGGTGTCGTCGACATCGACGATGCGCAGCACCGTCACTTTGGGCACGCCGCCCATCTTGTGGAAGGCGCGGGCCGGGCCGATGTCGAGCAGGCCTTCGTCCGCCATGTCCTTGAGCAGCGCCTTCAAGGCGATCTTTTCCTGCCCTTTGAGGCCGAACGCCTTGGCGATTTCGCGCTTGCCCGCCGGGGTGTCTGACTCGGTGATGAAGTCCATCACCTGCTGCCGGGTCGGGAACCCGGCGGGACGGACTTTCGCGCGGGCCGGGGCCGCCTTCTTCTGCTTCTGGGTCGATGCCATGGCTCCGCTATAGGGGGCAGGGGGCATGGGCGCCAGTGGCATGGCGGGATGGGACGGGCGGATCGTTGGGGCGGGCATGACGATATTGCTTTTGCCCCTGCTGCTCGCTGCCGCGCCTGATGCCTCGCCCGAGGCCCCGATCGTGCCGATCGACCGGAGCAATGCCGAACATTATGTCTGGGGCGGCAGCAATGATGGCTGGCATCTGGTGAAGCGCGACGAGATGTCGGTGATCCAGGAACGGATCGTGCCGGGCGGGGCGGAGATACGCCATTATCATCAGCGAGCGCGGCAATTCTTCTATGTCCTGTCGGGCGAACTGACGCTGGAGGCGGGCGGGGTGACCCATGTGCTCAAAGCGGGCCAGGGGCTGGAAGTGCCGCCGGGCGTGCCGCACCGGGCGCAGAACAGGAGCGGCGCGCCGGTCGATTTCCTGGTCAATTCGACGCCCAAAAGCCATGGCGACCGGGTCGAGGCACCGACGGAAAAATAGGAAATTCCCCGCTTAACTTCGCATATTTCCTGCACATTCTGATATTTTGGAACAATTGTAGGAAATCTTGTTGCGCGCCGGCCCGCTTGCCTTTGTGCGCCGTGCAACGATGACTATGCGGGCCATCAATCGGGCTGATACCAGTAGATGTCATGGCCGATCTTGGAGAAGTGTGGGCCTGACGGCGGACCTTTCCGGCTATCGAGCGTGATGAAATAGCCCCAGCCGCCGTCAAAATAGGGCTTTGTCAGAATATCGACGCCATCGGGGGAAATCGTGACGCTCATGGGATCGAGCTGCGCAATGTGATGTGGCCAACGGCTTTTGGGCACGAATTGCTGGCTGGCGGGCGTTCGCGCAGCCAAGGCTTTGGCTTCCCGTTCAATCGCTTGCAGGGTTGCAGTGTCCTGAACTGGCTGCCGGCACCCGGTGAGCGAGGCAAGGATGGCCATGATGGCGAGGCCGCCAATGCGATTTGCGTGCATATACTCCCCCGATGCGGAACGTCGCCGCTTATGAAGTGGGTCTAGCGGATCGCATCACTGTAGGACAGGCTTGCAGCATGGCATGGCTGCGGTAGAGGGGCGGGATGCAGCTTCTTATCGATGGTGAGCTGGTCGATGGCGCGCGCGCGATCGACCTTGTCAATCCGGCGGACGGGCAGGTCTTTGCCGCCGCGCCCTGTGCCGATGCGGCGCAGGTGGAGCGGGCGGTCGCGGCCGGGCAGCGGGCCTTTGCCGGCTGGCGCGCGCTGGACTTTGCTGAGCGTGGCGCGCGGATTGCGGCGCTGGCCGATGCGCTGGAGGGCCGGGCCGCGGATTTTGCCGCGCGGCTGACGCAGGAACAGGGCAAGCCGCTGGCCGAGGCGCGGGGCGAGATAGAGGGGGCGGTGGCGGCGCTGCGCTATCATGCCGGGCTGCGGCTGGAGCCAGTGGTGCTCAAGGATAGCGCGACCGAGCGCGTGGTCGAGCAGCGCCATCCGCTGGGCGTGGTGGCGGCGATCGTGCCGTGGAATTATCCGATACTGCTGCTGGCGCTCAAACTCGCGCCGGCGCTGATCGCGGGCAATTGCGTGATCGCCAAGCCCGCGCCGACGACGCCGCTGACGACATTGATGTTGGGTGCACTTGCGGCCGACATCTTCCCCGCCGGGGTGGTGCAGATGCTGGGCGATGCCGGCAATGTCGGACCGATGCTGACGGCGCATCGGGGAATCGCCCATGTCAGCTTCACCGGATCGACCGCGACCGGGCGGCGGGTGATGGCGGCGGCGGCCGACACGGTGAAGCGCTTCACGCTGGAACTGGGCGGCAATGATCCGGCGATCCTGCTGGACGATGCCGATGTCGCGGCGGTGGCGCCGATCCTGTTCGACGGGGCGATGGGCAATGCCGGGCAGGTCTGCCTGGGCGTCAAGCGCATCTATGCGCCGCGCGCGCTGATGCCGGCGCTGGGCGCGGCGCTGATTGCCTGCGCGGAGCGGGCGGTGGTCGGCGACGGGCGGGCGGCCGGCACGACGATCGGCCCGGTGCAGAATGCGGCGCAATATGCCCGGCTGCTCGATCTGCTGGCGGAGGCGCGGGCGCAGGGGCGGGTGCTGCATGGCGGTGCCCCCATGGAGGGGGACGGTTATTATATTGCGCCGACGATCGTCGCCGACCTGCCCGACGAGGCGCGGCTGGTGCGCGAGGAGCAGTTCGGGCCGATCATCCCGCTGCTCGCCTATGATGACGAGGAGGAACTGGTCCGCCGGGTGAATGAAGGCCCCTATGGGCTGGGCGCGTCGGTATGGACCGCCGATGCGGCGCGCGGACAGGCGATGGCCGCGCGGATCGACAGCGGGCTGGTCTGGGTCAACCGGCTGTTCGACCTGCCCTTCGACGTACCGATCGGCGGCGCCAAGCAATCGGGCATTGGCCGGCACCAGGGGCTGGCCGGGGTGGAGGAATTCACCCAGATCCGCATCGTCAACGCGGCCCTGGGCTGAACGGAGGAGGTGTGGCGATGACCGAGATATTGCTCTTTTCCTATGGCACGCTGCGGCTGGCAGAGGTGCAGAGGGCGCTGTTCGGCCGGCTGGTGCAGGGCGAGCCGGATGCGATGCCGGGCTATCGCCAGCGCATGATCGAGATCAGCGACCCCGACGTCATCGCCAAGAGCGGCACGCGCTGGCACCCGATGGTCGAGCCGAGCGATGATCCCGAGGATGTGGTGGAGGGGACGCTGTTCCACCTGACGGAAGCAGATGTCGCCAGCGCCGACGCCTATGAGGTCGACTATGTCCGGCGCGAAGTGCTGCTGCGGTCGGGACGGCGGGCCTTTGTCTATGGGGATAAGGGGGCTTAGCCGGGCGGGGGCTGAATTGGGTGGATTTCAGACCGTCCGGTTTGGAGGAGGTGATTGGCGATGACTGAAGCTGCGCCGAGAAAATCGTTCGGTAATAATCGCCTAATTGCGGACTTTCAGCTACGATCATGAGCCGGTAGCTGCGGTGGGTGAGTGGCAATCTGTTGGCGGATATGCGAGCAGCCGGATGGAATTGTGTTGGACGATATGGGGAAGTGGGGCGAGTTAAGTGATGAGACGATCTTTCATTGCCGGGTCGCTGGCGGCACTAGGTTTGGGCAACGCTCGCGCGACGCCGACGCCAAAAAAAGCATTTCCACCTGTCCCGACTTGGAAGCCATCTTTTTCGCAGCCGACTGACGCCGTGATTGATCGCATCTCCTATTATTCAAATGGCAAAAAGGACTTTGCGGTCTTTTGCAACGGAACCTGCGTGATACTCGATGACGGTCTGTCCGATGTTGATGCCAAAGCAACTTCTCTCAAAGTCTTGGCTGATATTTTGAGCTTCCATCCTGACATGCACCCCGCTCCGATGGACGATGGCAACATACTCGTGCGCTATAATCATCCAGCCGTGAATGTGGTGCTCAGCACGGTCGCGAAAGCACATTGGGATGAGATCGATAAGCGCCATCTTGACGGCTTAACGCCCGACGAGGTTTTGATAACGCCGCTTGGACAGAACAAGTTCGACGATTTCGGGAAGCAAGCGCTGCTAGGCCGCGCCTACATGTTTATGGATGCGCAGTCTCCTGAGATCATTCGTCTGGTCCGGCATCGCTAACAGGAATGTAAACGATCTGATGGAGTGACCACCTTTGGTTGTTTGGGGCGGTCGCAAGTATCGCCGTCATTAGGCAGCCGGCCAATGAAAGGGGATGCTGCTGTTGCCAGTGACCTCGCCCCGCGCGTCAAAGCGGCGTTCCAGCGCCAGGCCGGTGCCGTCCGGCGCGATGGCGAGGATGCTGCTGCAGCGGGTGCCATAGAGGGGGTTGCGGATGAAGATGGGGGAGAGGGGCGGCTCCAGCGGGGCGTCGGACGGCGTGGCCGGGGCGATGCCGGTGGCGGGCAGGGTCTCGCGGCGCAGGGCATTGAACAGGTTTTCGGGATCGGTCGCGCCGGCGACCAGCCATTGCAGCATCGCTTCCTTGAGCGCGAGCGTCTTGGGCCAGGGCTGGTCGAGCGGACCGTTGGAAAGGCCGTAGAGGCCGGGTGCGAGCAGGCTGCGCTGGGGTTCGGGGCGATTGGTGAGGAAGAGGAGCCGGTCGCGGTCGGCGAGCAGCAGGTTGAACGGGTTGAAATCGTCGAGTGCCGCAGTGTTAGGATCGGCATAGGTGCCGCTGCCGGTCAGCAGGTCGGTGACAAGCGCGCCGCGTGAGGTGCGGTCGGGCAGGGGATCGCCGAAACCGCGCAAATTGGTGATGACGGCGACGCGGCCATCCTCGTCCGCGCCGAGCCAGGTGCCGCCCGATTGCAGGTCGCGCCCGGCGATCAGGCCCGGCCGATCGTCCCAGCGCGCCATCGCGGCGGCGGGGCGGGCATGATATTCGTCGCGATTGCCGATCAGGACAAGCTGCCAGCGCGGGTGCGCCCGCCAGGCCAGTGCCACGATACACATTTGCTACCTCCATCACCCAACACCGGCTTGATAAATGGCGCGGCCGCCGCCATATAGGGGGTGCCGGGCTCGCCCGGCTATGGTGATAAATCGTGTCGTATAATAGACGCAGCGGACCCGGGGGCAGTACCCGGCGGTTCCACCACATGTCCCGGATGACCTTTGGTCTGGCGGGGTGTCTGATGGGGCCGAACTAGGATCGACGTGTGTTCAAAGGCGATGCTTTTACCCGGCCCGTGTAAGCCGTTAAACTGTGCAAAACTCACAAGTGCCAACGATAACGAAGCACTCGCCATTGCAGCGTAATTGAGGGCCTCACGGCCTGACATTACTCTAAAATAGCGCGGTTGAACCCACCGGGCAACAGAAGGGAATTCAGCGGCCCCCGGAGGCGCCGGGCAACAGAAGCCTCCGGACCCAATCCATCAGACGATGTTTTTTCAGGCCACGCCGCTTGCGGCGCATGGCCTTTTGCGTGTCCATGATGCGATTCGAATCGGATGAAATTTGCGTACCGCATTCGATTTCACTTTTATGACACTGATGTGAAAAACACATAAGTCTATGAAATTGCGTCGATATAAAATGGAATCAGCGCCCATGCTCGATCTTGTGTCGGTGTCATCAAGATGAAATAATTCCGGCTATGTTGGAAAGTTTTTTTCGGAGAAAATCGATGTTCAAGGCGGCGGCAGTTGCGGGCTTTCTTCTGGCTTCGGCGGTGCCGGCCATGGCGTCGGCGGCGGATGACGTGATCGTCAGCGTCGTGCCGGATGCGGGTCTGGCCGCGTCGGCGCTGCTCGCCCAGGATTTCGACAAGGCCGCCCGCAAGTTGCAGGCGGTCTGGCCCGACACCATCAACGATCCGGCGCGCCTGATCAACCTGGGCAATGCCTATGCGGGGATGGGGCGCACCAGCGATGCGCGCGAAGCCTATGCTGCGGTTGCGCGCGTGCCCGACATGACGCTGGTGCTGGCCGATGGCAGCGAGGAATCCTCGCGCTCGATCGCGCAGCGCGCTTCGGCCCGCCTGAATACGAGCTATGCGATGCGCTGAACGCCCTGTTTCAGTGGCTCGCGCGGGGGCGTCGTCCGGTGGACGGCGCCCCTTTCTGTTGGCTGTGGCAGCTGGGCCACTGTCTTTGAACTGTAATTTTACCGACCCTGATATGTCATAAAAGGAAAATGAGGCTGTCATTTACCGCGCCTACCTGCCGCTTCCGAGGGCGACAGGGGGCGTTGTCCGATTCGATTTTCCCCCTTGCGCTCCGCATCGCAACAAACCCGGCAGAAGCCGGAGCGGAGACGACATGGCCAAGATCAACCGTATCCATAATATCCTGATGGCGGGCTGCGCCTGCGCGGCGCTGGCTGCCTGCGGCGCGGACGATATCGCTTCGCCCGGCACCGGCGGCGACGTGATCATCAACCCGACGCCGACCCCCACGCCGACGCCGACCCCCACGCCGACCCCGGCCGCCGTTACCCCGGCTGCGGGCTGCCCGACGATCGCCGATCCCAAGGGCCTGACCGACGAGGGCACCATCTCCAGCTCGAACGGTGATGCCTGGCGCGTCTGCACGCTGCCTTCGATCATTGCCAAGAGCATCACCCTGCCCAAGATCGCCGGCCTGGTCTACCAGATGAAGGGCCGCGTCGACGTCGGCTGCGACAGCGGCTTCGCTGCGCCCACCACCTCGGCGCCCGTCACCAGCTCGACCGTGGGCTGCACCGCGGCCAACGGCTTCACGCTGACCGGTGGCCAGCTGACCGCCGACACCAACGTCACCCTGACCATCGAGCCGGGCGTCATCGTCTATGGCGGCACCGGCACCAGCTGGCTGGCCGTCAACCGCGGCAACAAGATCAACGCCGTTGGCACCGCGACCTCGCCGATCATCTTCACCAGCCGCGACAATATCAACGGCAACTCGACCGAAGCGTCGATGGGCCAGTGGGGCGGCGTCGTGCTGATGGGCCGTGCGCGCACCACCGACTGCAACAGCGGTTCGGTCGGCGCCGACACCTGCGAGCGTCAGACCGAAGGTTCGGCCGATCCGGCGACCTTTGGCGGTCGTGACGACGCCTATAATGCGGGCACCATGAAATATGTCCAGATCCGCTATTCGGGCTATGTTCTGGGCGCCAACACCGAACTGCAGGCGCTGACCGGCGAAAGCATCGGCAGCGGCACCACGCTGGACTATATCCAGAGCTTCAACAGCTCGGACGACGGCGCGGAATTCTTCGGCGGCACCGTGCGCATGAAGCATTATATCGCCACCGGCGCGGATGATGACAGCCTCGACGCCGACACCGGCATCCAGGGTCGCTTCCAATATGTGCTGATCGTGCAGCGTCCGGGCCAGGGCGACGCGCTGATGGAAATCGACAGCAATGGTCTGGAAAGCGATACCCCGCGCCAGAACACCATCGTTGCCAACTTCACCGCGATCCAGTCGCAGGTCAGCAGCAACAACGAAGCCAATGACCAGGCCTCGATCCTGAACCGCGGCAACAGCGACCTGTCGCTGGTGAACGGCATCGTCGTGTCGCCGAACAACGAGTGTGTCCGCCTGCATGGCACCGGCACCGCTTCGACCCGCGCCACGCTGACCGCCCGTTCGGTGCTGATGCAGTGCAACGCGACCAAGTATATCGGTTCGGGCAGCGGTTCGACCGCCTACACCGCCGCCGATGTCGCCGCCATCTTCAGCGGCAACAACAACAATGATGCCTACACGGCCTCGCTGAGCGCGGTGTTCATCAACGGTGCGGCCGAAACCGCCGCCACCGCGATCGACGCCAAGACGCTGGACAGCTTCTTCGACACGACGACCTATGTCGGCGCGGTCAAGGACGCCAACGACACCTGGTTCGCCGGCTGGACCTGCAACTCGGCCTACGCGCCGTTTGACAGCACCAGCACCGCGCGCCGCGCCTGCACCTCGATCCCGCTCTAAGACGGGACGGACCTGATGCGGGGCGGGACGCGGCCATGATCGGCCGCATCCCGCCCCGAAACGTGCAATGACCTTATCTAGGGGATATTCGATGGCGACGCCGCTCAAGTTCGCGGGCCTGCTGCTGCTTTCCACTGCGCTGGTCGCGCCGGCCGCGCTGGCCCAGGAAGTGCCTGCGCCCGCCGATGCCACCACGTCCGACCCGCAGGCGGCCGATCCTGCTGCCGCTGCCGGTCGTTCGACCGCCGAGGATCCGGAAGCGGCGCCCGACATTTCGGTCCCCGGTTCTGACATCATTGTCACCGGCCGCCGCAGTGCCAACGTCCAGAAGAATATTCCGGCGGTGGTTTCGGTCCTGTCTTCGGCCGATATCGCCCGGACGGGCGACGGCAATATTGCCGGCGCGCTGGGCCGCGTCACCGGCCTGTCGGTGGTCGGCAACGGCTATGTCTATGTTCGCGGCCTGGGCGATCGCTATTCGCTCGCGCTGCTGAACGGTTCGCCGCTGCCCAGCCCCGAGCCGCTCAAGCGCGTCGTGCCGCTGGACCTGTTCCCGACCAACATCGTCTCTTCCTCGATGGTGCAGAAGAGCTATTCGGCCAATTATCCCGGCGAGTTCGGCGGCGGCGTCATCAACCTGACGACCAATGCGGTGCCGGCGGAAAGCTTCCTGACGATCAGCGGCGGTATCGGTGCCAACACCGAAACCACCTATCAGATGGGCTATAGCTATTATGGCAGCAAGAGCGACTGGACCGGCTTCGACAATGGCAGCCGCGACATTCCGCCGGCGCTCGCCGCCTTCTTCGCCAGCGGCGAACGGATCAGCTCGGGCAATGTCGATACCACCGCGATCGCGGCGGAAATGGTGCGCTTCAGCAAGGGCACCGTCCAGCGCATCAAGGATATCGACCCCAATTATTCGGCGACCATTTCGGGCGGCACCTCGTTCGACCTGGGCGGTTCGACCCTGGGGCTGATCGCCACCGCGGGCTACAGCAACAAGTGGACCACGCGCGACCAGCGTCAGCAAAATTCGATCACGCCCGACCTGTCGGCGCTCAATTCGGATTTCCAGCGCGTCACCACCGACAATCGCATCGTCGTCAACGGCCTGCTGGGCCTGGGCCTGGAGTTTGGCGACAACAAGATCCGCTGGACCAACCTCTATATCCGCGACACGCTCAAGCACACCCGCATGGGCCTGGGCAACACCCAGACCCAGCCGACGTCGGACATCATGGAGCAGGATACCGCCTGGTATGAGCGCCAACTGATCGACACGCAGGTGGTGGGCGAGTTCAAGCTGAGCCCGGCGTTCAGCCTGGACGTGCGCGGCGGCTTCGCCAATTCGCAGCGCGAAGCCCCCTATGAATTGTCGTTCGAATATATCCGCACCAATGCGGCGGCCGACCCCTATGGCAATCTGTTCGTCAACCGTCTGAACGGCAATACCGGCCAGACCGCGACGGTCAGCTTCTCCGACCTGAACGAGGATCTGTGGTCGGGCGGCGCGGACCTGACCTGGAAGCCGTCGGCCGACATGGCGCTGACCGCCGGCTATGCCTATGTCGACACCAACCGCACCAGTTCGCGCCGCGACTTCCAGTTCCGCGCGTCGAGCGACATGCCCGAGGGCGTGGGCGTGCTGCGCCCTGACCTGCTGCTGGCACCGGGCATCGTCAACTATTATGACATCAGTCTGATCGAGACCAACGAAGGCAATCCCGCCTTCCGCGCGACGCTCAAGAACCATGCCGGCTATGGCAAGCTGAACTGGCAGATACTGGACGATCTGTCGCTCGACGCAGGCGTTCGCTACGAAACGGCCAAGCTGACCGTGTCGCCGCTGCAGGTGTTCAGCACGCCGGGCGCCAGCACGGCCTCGACCCAGCTCGACAATGACTATTGGCTGCCCAGCGGCACGCTGACCTGGCAGATGCGCGACGATATGCAGGTGCGCCTGAATGCGTCGAAGACCATTGCCCGGCCGCAGTTCCGCGAACTGATCTATCAGTTCTACTTCGATCCGGACACCAACCGTCGCTATCAGGGCAACCCCTATCTGCAGGACAGCAAGCTGTTCAACGCGGAAGCGCGCTATGAATGGTATTTCGCGCGGGATCAGCGCTTCTCGCTGTCGGGCTTCTTCAAGAAGATCGACAACCCGATCGAAACCTTCATCACGCTCAACGGCGACAATTTCGTCACCAGCTTCGCCAACGCGCCCAAGGCCGACCTCTATGGCGGCGAAGTCGAGCTGCAGAAATATTTCGACCTGTCGTCCATGTCGGACAGCGCGTTTTTCTCGACCCGCCGTCTGGTGACGATCGCCAACTATACCTACACCAAGTCGAAGCTGAAGGTGAAGGAAGGCGATACGACCGCCGTGTTCGGCGCGTCGTCGACGCTGGCGACCGACTATTTCCGCAACGGTTCGCCGCTGACGGGCCAGTCGGACCATCTGGTCAACTTCCAGTTCGGCCTGGAAGACCAGGACAAGCTGTCGCAGCAGACGCTGATCCTGTCCTATGCCAGCAAGCGCGTGACCAGCCGTGGCCTGGCCAACCAGGACCAGCCGGACGTCTATGAACATCCCGGCATCAACCTGGACTTCGTGGCGCGCCAGGGCGTCTATGTCGCAGGGCGCCAGTTCGACGCCAAGTTCGAGGTGCGCAACATCCTGGGCAACGACTATGAGGAAAGCCAGTCGAACGGCACCAACAAGGTCATCTACAATGCCTATAATTATGGCACGACCTTCAACTTCTCGCTGTCGACCACCTTCTGACGTCAGGCACAGCCGAAACGGAAAGGGCGCCCGATCGGGCGCCCTTTTGCGTTGGGGGATCGGCGGTGCGGGCTCATTTCTCGATCAGCAGCTTCACGATCCGGCGCTTGCCGAAGCGCAGCGGGTCGGCGAACCAGGTTATCTCCACTTTCTGCCCCTCGCGCAGATAGGGCGGGCCGCCGGCAAATCCGCAGAAGGTCGCCACCGGGCAGCGGCTGCCCTCGTGCCAGGAAAAACTCTCCTCGCCGATGTCGAAGCCATGGGTGACATTGGCCTGATGCTTCTGGAAGGAGAGGGGGTCGGTATTCCGGCTGCGCGTGCGGATGTCCCATAATTTGCTTATCCGGCCCTTGGTCACGCTCATCTGGTCCATGTCCATGGCGCCGACCCGCAACTGGTCGAACAGCGGCAGGCCGCCGAACCACAGGCCGGCCAGCAGGATCGCGGCCGGCATATGGCGCGGCATCCGTCGCCCGGATCGCTTCCACCAGCGGGCGCCCAGGAACAATAGGGCAAAGAAGATCAGATAAAGGATCGCCGCCCAGTCGAACGGCGCCATGCTCCTGTCATAGGCTGTAATCACGCGATCCTCCCCCTGTGCATTGTTCCCGTCATGCCATGACGGTTGCGAAAGGAAAGAGGCTGGCGGTGCGCGTGGTCGGGCAGGCCTGCTGCCTGTGCATCATCGCGGGCGCTTCACAGGGTTTTCCCCGATACCCCGTTGCCAGGCGAGCATGCAGACACAGGCGACCCAATTCCTGTTCATGCGAAGGGAAAGCACCATGGCCGACAAGAAACCCAATATCCTCGTCATCTGGGGCGACGATATCGGGATATCGAACCTCAGTTGCTACACCGACGGGGTGATGGGTTATCGCACGCCCAATATCGACCGGATCGCCAGGGAGGGGATGAAGTTCACCGACAGCTATGGCGAGCAGAGCTGCACCGCCGGCCGTTCCTCCTTCATCACCGGGCAGAGCGTGCTGCGCACCGGCCTGTCCAAGGTCGGCATTCCCGGCGCGCCGGTGGGTATGAGCGACAAGATCATCACCATCGCCGCACTGCTGAAGGAACAGGGCTATGCCACCGGCCAGTTCGGCAAGAACCATCTGGGCGACCTGAACCACATGCTGCCGACCAATCACGGCTTCGACGAATTTTTCGGCAATCTCTATCACCTGAACGCCGAAGAAGAGCCGGAGATGGAAAATTATCCGCTCAACGAACCGGACATGCCGCATTTCAAGGAACGATTCGGCCCGCGTGGGGTGATCCATTCCTTCGCGACCGATGTCGACGATGCCACCGAAATGCCGCGCTGGGGCAAGGTCGGCAAGCAGAAGATCGAGGATACCGGCCCGCTGACGGCCAAGCGCATGGAAACCTGCGACGATGAATTCGTCGAGCGCGCGTCGAAATTCATCAAGCAGGCGGAGGCCGATGGAAAGCCGTGGTTCGTATGGGTGAACACCACCCATATGCACATGTTCACGCACCCCAAGCCGGGCAGCAAGGGCCAGGCCGGCCGCTGGCAGTCCGACTATCACGACACCATGATCGATCATGACAAGAATGTCGGCCAGCTGCTCGACCTGCTGGACGAACTGGGCATCGCCGAGGACACGCTGGTCCAATATTCGACCGACAATGGCCCGCATCGCAACAGCTGGCCCGATTGCGGCACGACGCCGTTCCGCAGCGAAAAGAACACCAATTGGGAAGGCGCCTTCCGCATTCCGATGATGGTGCGCTGGCCGGGCAAGGTGCCGGCCGGATCAGTTTCCAACGGCATCGTCCAGCATCATGACTGGCTGCCGACCTTCCTGGAAATGGCGGGCGAGCCCGACATCGTCGAGAAGGTGAAGAAGGGCTACAAGGCGATCGGCCGGACCTATAAGAACCATATCGACGGCGTCAGCCTAGTCGGCCACATCACCGGCAAGGAAGAGAAGAGCCCGCGCAACGCCTTCTTCTACATCAGCGACGATGGCGACATCCTGGCCATGCGCTACGACAATTGGAAATGCGTGTTCCTGGAACAGCGCTGCGCCGGCACGATGAAGGTCTGGGGCGAGCCGTTCACCCGGCTGCGCATTCCCAAGCTCTTCAACCTGCGGATCGATCCTTATGAGTTCGCCGACATCACATCCAACACCTATTATGACTGGGTGTTGAAGAACACCTTCCTTCTCTATGGCGCGCAGGCGGGGGCGGCCCAATTTGCCGACACCTTCAAGGAATTCCCGCCGATCCAGAAGCCCAACACCTTCACCATTGACGACGCGATCAACGCGATGGGCGATGCGGCGGGCGGCGCGAGCTGAACCATGAAAAAAGCGGCGCGGGATACTGTCCCGCGCCGCTTCTGATCATCGCTGTCCTGATGCCGCCGCCCGATCCTGCGATCGGGCGGCGGTCTTGATCAGGCCGCCTTGGGCGGGGCGAACTTGGTGAGGTCGATGCCGACCACGGCCTTCTTATATTCGTCCATATTGGGCGTGCGGCCCAGGATGGTCGAGAGCACCACCAGCGGGGTCGAGGCGAGGAGGGATTCGCCCTTCTTCTCGGCCGTGTCTTCCACCACGCGGCCCTGGAACAGGCGGGTCGAGGTGGCGAGGACGGTGTCGCCCTTCGCGGCCTTTTCCTGGTTGCCCATGCACAGGTTGCAGCCCGGACGCTCCAGATAGAGGGTGTTCTCATATTCGGTGCGGGCGGCGTTCTTGGGGTGGCTGTCGTCGAATTCGAAGCCGGCGTACTTCTTGAGCACGTCCCAGTCGCCTTCGGCCTTCAGCTCGTCGACGATATTGTAGGTCGGCGGGGCGACGACCAGCGGCGCCTTGAACTCGACCTTGCCTTCGGCGGCTTCGATGTTCTTGAGCATCTGGGCCAGGATCTTCATGTCGCCCTTGTGCACCATGCACGATCCGATGAAGCCCAGATCCACCTTCTTGGTGCCGCCATAATAGGAAACCGGGCGGATGGTGTCGTGGGTGTAGCGCTTCGACACGTCGGCATTGTTGACGTCCGGGTCGGCGATCATCGGTTCGTCGATCTGGTCGAGGTCGACGACGACTTCGGCATAATATTTGGCGTTGGCGTCGGGCGACAGGGCCGGCTTCTCGCCCGAGCGGATCTCGGCGATGCGCTTGTCGGCCAGAGCGATCAGGCCCTTGAGCGTGCCGGCGGCATTTTCCATGCCCTTGTCGATCATGATCTGGATGCGCGACTTGGCGATTTCCAGCGACTCGATCAGCGTTTCGTCCTGCGAGATGCAGATCGACGCCTTCGCCTTCATCTCGGCGGTCCAGTCGGTGAAGGTGAAGGCCTGGTCGGCCAGCAGCGTGCCGATATGGACTTCGATGATGCGGCCCTGGAAGACATTCTCGCCAGCGAACTGGTGGAGCATCTGCGCCTGGGTGGCGTGGACGACGTCGCGGAAGTCCATATAGGGCGCCATCTGGCCCTTGAAGGTGACCTTGACCGACTGCGGGATCGGCATGGTCGCTTCACCGGTGGCCAGCGCCAGCGCAACCGTGCCCGAGTCCGCGCCGAAGGCCACGCCCTTCGACATGCGGGTGTGGCTGTCGCCGCCGATGATGATTGCCCAGTCGTCCACGGTGATGTCGTTCAGCACCTTGTGGATGACGTCGGTCATCGCGTGATAGACGCCCTTGGGGTCGCGCGCGGTGATCAGGCCGAAATTGTTCATGAAGCTCATGAGCTTGGGGATGTTGGCCTGGGCCTTCTTGTCCCACACCGACGCGGTGTGGCAGCCCGACTGATAGGCGCCATCGACCAGCGGCGAGATGACGGTGGCGGCCATCGCCTCCAGCTCCTGCGCGGTCATCAGGCCGGTGGTGTCCTGCGACCCGACGATGTTGACCTTCACGCGCACGTCCGAACCGGCATGTAGCACCTTGCCCGGCGTCACGCCCACGGCATTGCGGTTGAAGATCTTCTCCACGGCGGTCAGGCCCTGGTCGTCGACCGTGATTTCCTTGTTCGGGGCGAACACCTTGGGCGCTTCGATGCCCAGCGTCTCGGCAGCGAAGGTCTGGAGCTTCTTGCCGAAGACGATGGCGTAGCTGCTGCCCGCCTTCATGAATTCCATCTTCTGGGGCGTGAAGGCGGCGGCGACGTCGACCAGTTCCTTGCCGGCCTCGTCGGTCAGCTTCTTGTTCTTGACGTCGATCTTCAGCACCGTGCCGGTCGCGACCGAGAAAGCCTCTTCCAGCACCGGATTACCGTCATTGTTGATGATCGCCTTGCCCTCGCCGTCGGTCTTCTTGACCCAATTCTTGAGGTTGAGGCCGATGCCGCCGGTGACGTCCACGGTGGTCGCGAAGATCGGCGAGATGCCGTTGGTGCCGGCGACGACGGGCGCATAGTTGACGAAGGGGACATAGGGACTCTGCTGCTTGCCGGCCCACAGCGCCACATTGTTGACGCCCGACATGCGCGACGAGCCAACGCCCATCGTGCCCTTTTCGGCGATCAGCATGACGCGCGCGTCGGGATGCTGGGCCTTCAGGGCAACGATTTCCTGCTGCGCTTCGGGCGAGATCATGCACAGGCCGTGCAGTTCGCGGTCCGAACGCGAGTGGGCCTGGTTGCCCGGCGAGAGAAGGTCGGTCGAGATATCGCCTTCGCCTGCGATGAAGGTCACGACCTTGATCTCGTCCTCGACCTGCGGAAGCTTGGTGAAGAATTCGGCCTTGGCATAGCTTTCCAGCACGTCCTTGGCGACGGCATTGCCGGCCGCGAAGGCATCGCGCAGGCGGAACATGTCGGCGTCGTAGAGGAAAACCTGGGTCTTCAGGACGTCGCCCGCCTGAACCGCCAGCGCGGCGTCATCGCCGAGCGCAATGTCGAGCAGCACGGCGATCGAGGGGCCGCCCTTCATGTGGCTGAGCAGTTCCAGCGCGAAGGCGGGGGTGATTTCCGCGACGGTGACGTCGCCCAGCACGATCTTCTTGAGGAAGTCGGCCTTCACGCCGGCGGCGCTGGTGGTGCCGGGCAGGGTGTTGTAGATGAAGAATTTGAGCGCTTCGGCGCGATGTTCGCTGCCGGCATCCTGGATCAGGGTGATGAGTTCGGCGACGAGGGCGCCGTCGTCGATCGGCTTGGGTGCGAGCCCCTGGACTTTCCTGCTGTCGATTTCGGCCAGATAATCCAGGTAGATGCTCATTATAAATCCAATGCCATAAAGTGTATGAATCCGGGCGTGGCACCACCGGACGGCTTTATGGACCGACCTGGGGCGGTGACGGGTCGCGCGTAGGCCAAGATCGCCCGGCTTGCAAGCTGCCCGATAGGCCCGGATGCACCGATCCGGATCGCCCCGGCGCTCGCTGCGCGGGGAGCGGCGGCGATCCGTAGCGGCGGACGAGTGTCGAAGCGGATATTGGGTGCCACCATGATGTCTGCAACCCTTCTTATGTTGCCCAGGCGGCTCCAACATGTCCCGTAAAGAAAAGGCCTGCGCTCCGCCGGTGTCGCGATTGTGAGAAATTGTTGCGCAGGCGGCTGGGCATATCATCATTGATTGACCGCTACCTTCTTCCTCAACATCAGCCCGTGAAATTCTAATGCGACTAAGTCGCACTATTATTTCAATGGGGGTCTGAAATGCCATTTCCTGCAATATTCTCGACGCGTGCCCATCTGCTGGGGGGCGCTGCCCTGATCGGTGCGCTCGCACTGCCCGTTGCCGCCCAGGCGCAGGCGCCCGCGCCCGACGCCGATGCGCAGTCGAGCGCGATCGTCGTCACCGCGGCCGGCTATGAACAGAATATCATCGAGGCACCGGCCAGCATCACTGTGCTGGGCCGCGAGGAATTGCAGGAAAAGCGGTTCGGCAGCCTGGCCGAAGCGCTGCAGGATGTGCAAGGCGTCGATGTCGGCGGCGAAGCGGGCAAGACCGGCGGCCTCAACATCTCGATCCGTGGCATGCCCAGCGACTATACGCTGGTGCTGATCGACGGCCGGCGCCAGAATGCGCCCGGCGGCGTCACGCCCAACGGCTTTGGCGAAACCTCCACCAGCTTCCTGCCGCCCTTCTCCGCGATCGACCGGATCGAGGTGGTGCGTGGCCCGATGTCCACCCTCTATGGCTCGGACGCGATGGGCGGCGTCGTCAACATCATCACGCGCAAGGTCGGCGATCGCTGGGTCGGCACCGCCACCGCCGAAAGCACGATCCAGGGCGATGACCGCTTCGGCAATATCCAGTCGGTCAACGGCTTTGCCCAGGGGCCGATCATCAAGGGGCTGGCCGGCCTGACCCTGCGCGGCAGTGTCTTCCACCGCGCCGGCTCCGATATCGAGATCCCCGGCGATCCGGCGCTGACCTTGGGCCGCAACCCGGTGGAATCCGACATCTATAATTATGGCGGGCGGCTGACGCTGACGCCCCATGCCGATCATGACCTGTGGTTCGAATATGATCGCAACGAACAACGCTATGACAATAGCCGGGGCCAGCTCGGCACGCTGGGATCGGGCGGCTATGCCCCCGAACAGCGGTTCAACCGCAGCAATTATGTGATCGCGCACAGCTGGCGCATGGGCTTCGGCCAGCTCGACACCACCCTGACCCGCAACGAGACCGAGACGATCGGTCGCCTGATCCCTAATGGCACGCCGGGCGCGGTGCCGGGCAGCCCGCGCACGCTGGAGGCGCGCAACGACATCATCGATTCCCGCTTTGCCGGCAAGGCGGGCGCGCTGGCCTTCACCGTCGGCGGCCAATATTGGAAGGCGCGGATGGTCGAGGGCGTCGCCCCCGAACCGTTCAAGTTCACCCAGTGGGCGGGCTTTGCCGAAGCGACGTTGACCGTCATCGACGGCTTCAACATCACCGGCGGCGCGCGCTACGACAATCACTCGACCTTTGGCGACAAATGGTCGCCGCGCGCCTACGCGGTATGGAACATCAATGATGTGCTGACATTGAAGGGCGGTGTCAGCCGCGGTTTCAAGACGCCGCGCGTCGAACAGATTGCCGAAGGCATCATTGGCTTCGGCAGCCAGGGGCGGGTGCCGCTGCTGGGATCGCCGGGCCTGACGCCGGAAACCAGCACAAGCTATGAAGCGGGCCTCTATTATGACGGCGACGGCTTCTTCAGCGGCAATGTCACCCTGTTCAACAATGACTTCACCGACAAGATCGCCAGCGGGCCGGGGGTGCCCAATTGCCAGTTCTCGGCCGCGCCCAACCTGCCGGGCTGCGTCGATGTCGGCAATTTCCCCAATGTCGAGATGTTCAGCCAGTCGATCAACATCGACAAGGCCCGCACCCGCGGCATCGAGGTGGCAACCCGTTTCGCGCTGACCTCCACCCTGTCGCTGTCGGCCAACTATACCTATACCGAGACCGAGCAGCTCAGCGGATCGGAAGAGGGGCTGCCGCTGATCGGCATGCCCAAGCATATGCTGAACGGCAATCTGCGCTGGAAGCTGGGCGACAAGGCCAGCGTCTGGGCACGGGCTGAAGTGCGGTCGAGCCGTTATCGCGGCGCCAATGCGCAGCAGACGTCCGTGGGCGACTTCCGCAGCTATGAAGTCTTCCACCTGGGCGGTTCCTACCAGGTCGCGCCGGCCTTCCGCCTGTCGGCGACGCTCTACAACATCCTCGACACCGACTATGCGGTCTATGTGCCCTATCAGACCGGCACGACGACCGCCTGGACCCCGGCCTATTCGATCAACCAGGAAGGGCGCCGCCTCTGGCTCTCGGCTACGGTCGACTTCTGACGGGAGAAGGGCCCCGCCCTGCGCGCCAGGCGCGGGGCGGTGTCATAGTTGCCTTGCAGGGCGGACGTTGCGAACGCCCACCCCGCTGGCGGAAAATCACCCAGCGCGGCTGTAATATGTGCGCCGCCCGTGGCATCGCCTTCAGCCCCAGGGGCGTTCGCGATACCATTTAGTGATGACATGCTTGACGCCGCTGCGGACCTTCATGCCGTGGTGGATGCTGGCGGGGTTGAAGCGATCCGGGGTGATGCGGTTGTTCCAGGCGAGCAGCTTGCCGGTTTCGGGCTGCACCGTCTTGCCTATCTTCGTGAAGCGGGTTGCGCCGCCGGCGGCAGGTTCGTTGAGATAGACCATCAAGGTCCAGGTGCGGTTGCCCGCGACCGCGCAGAATCTGTCATAGTCCGCGCCCTTGGGTTCGAAATAATCGGTATGCGCCTTGAATTCCTGGCCGACGCCGTAGCGCTGGCCCTGGATCGGTTCGCCATATTGGGTGGCGATGCCGGCGAAGCTGTCGAGCCGGGCGTTGATGGCAGCGACGAACGGGTCGCCATGGTCGAGGTCGCAGGTCTCGCTGGTGCGGAAATAGCCATCGCCATTGGCGTCGGCGATGGTCGAGGGGCGACGGTCCGCATCGATCCGCGCGATCACCTGCGCGCATTCGTCAGGGCTCAGGAAATCACGCTGGATGAAGAGGGTGAGATCCTTGCTGGGTGCCCGCTGGACGCGCGGATGGCTGGCAATCCAGGCCGGATCGGCGTCGGGTGCGGCGGGCGGTGACAGGATCGGGTCGGACAAGGTCATGGGCATTTCCGCGAATGACGGCGCTACAGGCCGGTTTCCGTGGCCCTAGCTATCGTTGACCCTGCGAAATGCAAGCATCGTCGCGGCCCCATTGCTACCTGTCATATTATGGTAACATAAACGTCATCTGGCAGTAAGAAGAGTTGCCTAGCAGGCGGGCGAACCAAGGGGGACATTTCGGCTCATGCGTGTGCCGTTCGGCGACAAGTTGCAAGGGTGGCGGCGCTATGCGCGGCCGGTCGACTGGCTGGGGCTGGTCGAGAAGCTGTTGCTGGCAGTGCTGGCATTGCAGCTCGCCCGGCTGGTGTGGGTGTTGCTGACGCCAGTCGGCGCCTTCGGCCCCTGGGAAGGGCGCCAGGCGCAGGTGCTGTCGGCCAGTGCGCGGCAGGCGCTGTTCGCCAGCTTCGATCCCTTTTTCCGCACCGGCGCGCCGCAGGCGGGCAATGGCGTCGTCACATCGCTGGCGCTGACGCTCTATGGCGTGCGGCTGAACGAGGGGACGGGGCAGGGATCGGCGATCCTGGCGACGCCCGATGGTATCCAGAACAGCTATGCCGTGGGCGACGAGATCATGCCCGGCGTGGTGCTGAAGGCGGTATTGTTCGACCATGTGACGATCGATCGCGGCGGGGCGGAGGAGCAGGTGTTCCTCGACCAGTCGCAGCCGGCGTCGGCGGCCGGTGGACCGGGCGGCGCGCCCGAGGGGGATATGGCGCCGGGCGAAGGAGCGCCCTCGCCGGTGCCGGGCCGCGATGCGCCGAGCGCCGATGCGGTGAAGCGGGACATCGGCTTTTCCCCGCGCACCCAGAATGGCCGGGTGACCGGGCTGGTGCTGAGCCCCAAGGGGCCGGGCTTTCAAAATGCCGGTTTCCAGGCCGGCGACATCGTGACCCAGATCAACGGCCAGCCGATCGGATCGGCCGGTGACCTGGCATCATTGCAGAACCAGATCGTGCCCGGCGCACGTCTGTCCCTGACCGTGGAGCGCGGCGCCGTCACCGTGCCGATCAACCTGATATTGCAAGGCCAATGACCAGACATATCCTCAAATATTCCGCCGCCCTCGCGCTGGTCCTGGCTGCCCCGGTCCCCGGTTATGCGCAGCAGACGCTGAATGTGCGCGATGCCGATATCCGCGCCTTCATCCAGGATGCCGCGCGCGTCACCGGCCGCACCTTCATCATCGACAACCGGGTGCAGGGCAAGGTGTCGGTGGTGACCGACCGGCCGCTGTCCAAGTCGGAATATTTCGAGATCGTGCTGTCGACGCTGCGCGCCAATGGCCTGGTCGCGGTGCCGGCGCCCGGTGGCGCCTATCGCATCCAGCCGGCGGACGGCGCGGCCGGCCAGCCGAGCGCGGTGGGCCGGGCAGCGACCCGCAACAGCTTCGTCACCGAAGTCTTCCGCCTGCGCTCGGTCGACGCGGCAAGCGTGCTGGAAACGCTGCGCCCACTGATCAGCAAGGAAGGCACGGTCACCGCCAATCGCGCCGGCAACAGCATCGTCGTCGCCGACTATGCCGACAATGTCGCGCGCATCCGTCAGGTGATTGCGCGGGTCGACCGCGACACCAGCTCGACCCAGATGGTGATGCTGAAAAATGCCGGCGCGCGCGAGATCGCGACATCGCTGCAGGCGCTGGTGCAGAGCGGCGGCGGCGAGAATGGCGCGCCGGCGGCCGCCAGCGTGGTGCCGATCGACAGCAGCAATGCGATCGCCATTCGCGGCGATGTGAATACCGTCACGCGCCTCGCCAATATGGCGCGCGAGCTGGACCGTCAGGCGGCGAGCGGCACGGAAATCCGCGTCTATTGGCTGGAGCATGCCGATGCGGAGAAGCTGTTGCCGGTGTTGCAGCAGTTGATCGGCCAGTCGAGCAGCTCGCCCGTTACCTCGTCGGTGCCGGCGGCCGGCGCCAGCGGCGGCGCTGGCGGCGGTGCGGCCCCGGCCAGCGCGGCGGCGGCACCGGTCGCGGCCGCCTCCAGCGGATCGAGCGGCAGCGGCATTTCGACCCGCGGCCCGGCGATCGTCACCCGCTATGAAGGCGCCAATGCGATCATCGTTGCCGCCAACAGCGACGTGCAGCGCATGCTGGGCGAGACCATCCGCCAGATCGATACCCGCCGCGAGCAGGTTCTGGTGGAGGCGATCATCGTCGAGATCAGCGACGCGGCGGCCAAGAAGCTGGGCGTGCAGTTCCTGCTCGGCAGCACATCGACCGGCTTTGCCGCGACCAATTACAGCAATGCGTCGCCCAGCCTGATCACCATCGCCGGCGCCTATGGCGCGACCAAGCTGGGCACCACCAAGACGACGGTGGTGGCGGCCGACGGCACGACCACGACGACCGAGACGCAGACCAACAGCGACTTGGCCAGCAGCCTGACCCAGGCGGCGGTCGACAGCCTGGCCAGCGCGACCGGCATCGTCGGGGGCCTTGGCACGCAGATCGGCAAGAACGGCATTTTCGGCGCGATCATCAATGCGGTGAAATCGGATACCGAGAGCAATCTGCTGTCCACGCCATCGGTGATGACGCTGGACAATCAGAAGGCATCGATCCTGGTCGGCCAGCAGGTGCCGGTGACCACCGGTGAGGCGCTGAGTCAAAATTTCGACAACCAGTTCCGCACCGTCCAGCGCCAGGATGTCGGCATCAAGCTGGAGGTGAAGCCGCAGATCAACACCGGCGGCGCGATCAAGCTGTTCCTGAAGCAGGAAGTGTCGAGCGTGGCCGGCCCGGTCAGCAATTCGAGCAGCGACCTGATCATCAACAAGCGCGAGATCGAGACCACGGTCACGGTCGATGACGGCGAAATCCTGGCGCTGGGTGGCCTGCTGGACGATAATGAGCGCAAGACGATCGAGCGCATCCCGCTGCTGTCCGACATTCCGGGCATTGGCGAGCTGTTCAAGTCGCGCAGCAAGAGCCGGACCAAGACCAACCTCATGGTCTTCATCCGCCCGACCATCCTGCGCACCAAGGAAGATGCGCAGCGCCTGACCCAGCAGCGCTATGGCTATGTGCGCGGCATGCAGTTGCAGCGCAGCCCCGACAGCGAGCCGACCATCGACGAACTGGTGCGCGACTATATGGGCGCGCAGCCGCCGATCGCGCCACAGCCCGGCGACATGCTGGTCGAGCCGCAGGCCGGTGCCGCCGCTTCGCCGGCAACATCGCCGGCACCGGGACAGGTCCAGGTCATCGAACCCACGGTGCGGCAGTCGAGCGGCGTCGTCCGCCCGGTCGACCTGCCGCCAAGCGGAGAGCAGAAGTGAGCGAACAGGAGCATGTGACGGTAATGCCGTCGGTTCTTCCGCCACGACCGGTCGACATCCCCTATGGCTTTGCCCGCAAGCATGGCGTGGTGATGCTGCCGCAGGATGGCGAGCGACTGTCGATCGCGGTGCGCGAGGGCAGCGATCCGCGCGTGTTGCTGGAGGTGCGCCGTCATCTCGCCCGCAGCTTCGACGTGCGCTTCGTCGAGGCGCCGCAGTTCGACCGGCATCTGTCCGATCATTATGCGATGGAGGGCAGCGCCGCCGCCATGGCCGGGTCGATCGACGTCGGCGCGGACGAGCTGGACATATTGGCCGCCGATATTCCGACCGCCGACGATCTGCTCGACAGCGCGGACGATGCGCCGGCGATCCGCCTGATCAACGGCATCATTGCCGAGGCCGCGCGCCAGGGCGTGTCGGACATTCATATCGAACCCTATGAGACGGGCCTGATCGTGCGGATGCGCGTGGATGGCGTGCTGCGCGAGACGCTGCGCATGCCGCCGCATGTCGCGCCGGTGGTGGTCAGCCGCATCAAGGTGATGGCGCGGCTCGACATTGCCGAACGGCGCGTGCCGCAGGATGGCCGTATCGGCCTGACGCTGGGCGGCAAGCTGCTCGACGTGCGCGTATCGACCCTGCCGAGCCGGGCGGGCGAGCGGGTGGTGCTGCGTATCCTGGACAAGGAAAATGCCGGCATCACGCTTGACCTGCTGGGCATGACCGGCGCGCCCGACCGCATCTTCCGCGAGGGGCTGAGCGAGCCCAACGGCATCATCCTGGTCACCGGCCCGACCGGTTCGGGCAAGACGACGACGCTCTATGCCGGCTTGCGCAACCTGAATGACGGTAGCCGCAATATCCTGACCGTCGAAGATCCGGTCGAATATGCGATGGAGGGCGTCGGCCAGACCCAGGTCAATGCCAAGGTCGGCCTGACCTTTGCCGCCGGGCTGCGCGCGATCCTGCGCCAGGATCCCGATGTCGTGATGGTCGGCGAAATCCGCGACCGCGAGACCGCCGAGATTGCGGTGCAGGCGTCGCTGACCGGCCATCTCGTGCTGTCGACCGTCCATACCAATGACGCGGTCGGCGCGATCACCCGTATGCGCGACATGCGGGTCGAGCCCTTCCTGCTCGCCTCCACGCTGCGCGCCGTCGTCGCCCAGCGGCTGGTGCGGCGGCTGTGCCAGCATTGTCGCGAGCCGGTGCAGGCCGACAAGTCGGCAAGCGCATTGCTGGGTTTCGATCCGGGCACGATCATCTACCGGGCGCGCGGCTGCGACGAATGCAACGGCACCGGTTACAAGGGCCGGATCGGCGTGTTCGAGGCGATCCGGGTCGACGACACGATCCGCCGCCTGATCAACGATGGCGGCGACGAGTCGCTGATCGCCCGCCATGCCTTCCTCAATGCGCCGAACCTGGGATCGGCCGCCCGCGCGCTGGTGCGCGACGGCCAGACCACGGCCGAGGAAGCGATCCGCGTGTCGCGCCGCGACGCGACCGAGGTGGAAACCATTGCCGATGGCTGATTTCGACTATGTCGCGATCGACCCGGCGGGCAAGGAACGCAAGGGCAGCGTCAAGGCGGACAGCCTGGACGAGGCGCGGGTCAAGCTGGATGCGCGCAAGCTGTTCGTCGTCCGGCTGGAGCCGGGCGCGGTGTCGGTCGCGCGCAAGCGGGCCGGCCTGTCGCTGCGCGCGCCCAAGCTGTCGGCCAAGGAACTGACGCTGTTCACCCGGCAGCTTTCCACCCTGATCCAGGTGAGCCCGCTGGAGGAGTCGCTGCGCACGATCAGCCGGCAGAGCGAGCAGGATCATGTCCGGGCGATCGTCGGCAAGGTCCATTCGGGCGTGCTGGAGGGACGGCGGCTGGCCGATGCGCTGGGCGCGGAGCCGAAAAGCTTTCCCGCCCTCTATCGGGCCATGATCTCGGCCGGCGAAAGCTCGGGGAGCCTGCCGACCATCATGGAGCGATTGTCGGAACTGATGGAGCGGCAGGCGGTGATGCGCTCCAAGGTGCTGACCGCGATCGCATACCCTTCCGTGCTGGCGACCTTCGCCGTGTTCGTGGTCGCGGCGCTGATGATCTTCGTCGTGCCCAAGGTGGTCGAGCAGTTCGACACGGTGGGCCAGCAATTGCCGCTGCTCACCCGGATGGTGATGGGCATTTCCGCCTTCCTGGCGGGCTATTGGTGGTTGTTGCTGATCCTGATCGGGCTTGGCGCCTTCGGCTTCTGGCGCGCGCTCAAGATCGACAGCTTCCGCTATCGTTTCGACGCCATGCTGCTGGGGCTGCCGGTGCTGGGCCGGCTGATCCGCGACCTGCACGCCGCGCGGATGGCGCGCACACTCTCCACCATGGTGGCGAGCCGGCTGCCGCTGATGGAGGGCCTGTCGCTGACCGCGAACACGGTGCATAATCGGGTGCTGCGCAAGGCGTCGGACGAGATTGTCGAGGCGATCCGGGGCGGTGGCAGCCTGTCGGCGGCGTTGAAGCGGGCAGGGGTGTTTCCCCCGTTGCTCGTCTATCTGGCGGCGAGCGGCGAGAGTGCCGGGCGGCTCGACGCGATGCTGGAACGCGCGGCAGATTATCTGGAGCGCGAGTTCGACGCCTTCACTTCGGCCGCGCTCGCCATGCTGGAGCCGATCATCATCATATTGATGGGCGGCATCGTCGCCGTCATCATCCTGTCCATCCTGCTGCCGATCCTGCAGCTGCAAAGCCTGACCGGGGCTTGAAGGAGTAGAATATGCGAAAGATCCTCTCCCACTCTCATGCGCGTTGCGACAAGCAAGTGGGGCGTTCCGCCGAACACGGCTTCACGCTGGTGGAGCTGATGGTCGTGATCGTCATCATCGGCCTGCTGGCAACGATCGTGGCGATCAACGTCATTCCTGCAACCGATACTGCCCGCGTCGAAAAGGCCAAGGCCGATATTTCGACCATCGAGCAGGCGCTGGAGCAATATCGCCTCGACAACCTGACCTATCCCGCCGCGTCGGACGGGCTGCAGGCGCTACTCAATCCGCCCGCGTCGCTGGCGCAGCCGCAGCGCTACCGCCGGGGCGGCTATATCAAGAAGCTGCCGCAGGACCCGTGGGGCCGCGCCTATATCTACACCGTGCCGGGCAAGAAGGGCGCGTTCGACATCAGCTCGCTGGGCGCCGACGGTCAGCCGGGCGGCGAGAATGAGAATGCGGACATCTATTCCAGCGAAATGTGATGCCGCACGTCGAGCGGAGCGAGCTGCCTCGCTCCGCTCGGCAGGGGGCTTCGACAGGCTCAGCCCGAACGGCGATGGGGGATCGGTTCCGCCACGCAACGGCTTTACCCTCATAGAGCTGATGGTCGTGCTGACGATCATCGGCTTCATTTCGGCTGCCGTGGTCATCGCCATTCCCGATCCGCGCGGCCGGATCGTTGACGATGCCGATCGCTTTGCCGCGCGCGTTGCTGCCGCGCGCGACGAAGCGGTCGTCACCGCGCGCCCGATGGGCGTGTGGGTCTCCGCCTCGGGCTATGGGTTCCAGCGTCGCGAGGGCAGCCAGTGGGTGCCGATGGAGGAAAAACCCTTCGTCAGCGCCAATTGGAAGACCGGCACGCGGGCGCTGGTGGGCCAGGATGGCCGCCAGCAGATCGCCTTCGACGGCACCGGCCTGCCCACCGATCCGCTGACCATCACCCTGGCGCGCGAGGCGGAGCGGGTGCAGGTCAGCGTCGACATGGCCGGAAAGGTCGTGGTCGGTGGCTGATCGGCGCAATGAAAACGGCGCCGCGCCCTTGTCGCGTTCCGCCCAGCAGGGCTTCACGTCTTTGAGGCGTTCCGCCGAAAACGGCTTCACGCTGCTCGAAATGCTGGTCGCGCTGGCGGTGTTCAGCCTGGCGGCGCTGGCGCTGGTGCGGTTGCAGGGGGTGACGCTGCGCACTGCCGCCGATCTCGACAGCAAGGCGCTGGGCCAGATCGTCGCCCGCAACCTGATGGTCGAGGTGCAGAGCGACGTCGCCCCGCCCTCGGTCGGCGAGGAGGACGGCGAGGTCGAGAATGGCGGCCGCCGCTGGCACTGGACCCGCACCGTCAAGGCGACCGAGGACAAGCGCCTGTTGCAGGTCGATCTGGTGGTCGACGGCCAGCCGGGTGCGTCGCCGGTGGTGCTCAGCTTCCTGCGGGAGGTAGAGTGATGAGGCCGGAGAAGCCACAGGGTGAACAAGGCTTCACGTCTTTCAGGCGTTCCGCCGAACACGGCTTCACGCTGATCGAGCTGCTCGTCGCGCTGATGATCTTTGCGATGCTGGCGGCGGCGGGTGTGCTGTTGCTGGGCAACAGCGTGTCGGCGCAGGCGCAGGTCAAGGCGCGGCTGGACGACATGGCGGCGATCCAGCGGGCCGCGGGCGCGCTGTCGGCCGATCTTGGCCAGGCGGTGCCGCGCATCAGTCGCACCGAGGCGGGGACGCTGGCGCCGGCCTTCTGGGCGCATCGCGATGGCGAGGAACAGCCGGTGATGCAGTTCGTGCGCGGCGGATGGGACAATCTGGGCGATCTGCCCCGGCCGTCCTTGCAGAAGGTCGAATATTGGGTGCGGCAAGGCCGGCTGGAACGGCGCGGCTATGCCCAGATCGACGGGGCGGCGGGCGACGAGCCGGCGGCGCTGCTCGACCATGTCGAGGAGGTGACGCTCCGCTTCCGCGACGTAGAGGGCGAGTGGCGCGAGGAGTGGACGCCGGGCCAGCCCGACCTGATGCCGCGCGCGGTGGAAATGGTGGTCAAACGCACCGGCGAGCCGCCGGTCACGCTGCGCTTCCTGGTGGCGCCCGGTCCCAAGGAAGCGCCGCTTGACGATCAGGAGGCAGCCAATGCGGCGACCTGATCCCAACCGTCCCGAGGAGCGCGGCGCCGCGCTGCTGACCGTCTTGCTGCTGGTGGCGGTGATGGCGGTGGTGGCGGCTACGGCGCTGGAGCGGGTGGCGCTGGCGACGCGGATGACCGGCAATGGCGGCGCGGTCGATCAAGGGCGGGCCTTCGCCGATGCGGGCATGGTGATCGCGCGCCTCAAGATCGGCGATCTGGTCGCGGCCAGCCCCGGCAAGACGACCTTGGCGGGCAACTGGATGGGCACGCCGCAGGCGATCCCGGTGCCGGGCGGCATGGCGACGGCGCGGGTGACCGACGGCAGCAACTGCTTCAACCTCAACAGCGTGGTCGCCGGCAATAATGAGAACAGCCTGAAGGTGCGCCCGGTGGCGGTTTCGCAGTTTCAGGCGTTGTTGCAGGCGCTGGGCGTCGATGTGCGCCAGGCGCAGGTCGCCGCCGCTTCGCTCGCCGACTGGATCGATACCGACAGCGTGCCCCAACCGGCTGGGGCGGAGGACGTGACCTATGCCCGCGCGGCGCGGCCCTATCGCACCGCCAACCGCTTCATGGTCGACGCCAGCGAGCTGCGGGCGGTGAACGGCATCACGCCGGCGGTCTATGATCTGGTCCGGCCGTGGGTCTGCGCGCTGCCGGTGTCGGACATGTCGCCGATCAATATCAACACCTTGCTGCCCGATCAGGCACCCCTGTTCGCGATGTTGCTGCCGGGGCAGTTGAGCGTGGCGCAGGCACGGCAATTGCTGGCGCAACGGCCGGCGGAAGGCTACGGCAGCATACCGCAATTCTGGCAGGCACCCTCTCTGGTCGGGCTCAGCCCGCTCACCGAGGTGGCCGAGCAGGTCAAGTTGACGACGGGATTTTTCAGAGTGGACGTGTCGGTGAATGTAGGGGGAACGCAAGTGGTGGAGCGCGGGCTGATCGATGCCCGGCAACCGCCGATCCGGCTGGTGCGGCGCGATTGGGGGGCGGGCGCATGAGTTCGGCCGATGCCTTGATCATTGCCCTGCCCGAGGGGGCGGAGGACGCGCCGACATGGATGCGGGTGGTGGATGGTGCGATCGTCCAGACCGGCGCCGGTGCCAACTGGCTGGCCGCCTGTGGCCTGGCCACGCTGCCCGACAAGGCGCGGGTGATGCTGGTGCCGCCGGCCGCGCTGGTGGCGCTGCACTGGGTGTCGCATCCCGACCTGCCAGCGCGGCAGGGGCGGGCGGCGGCGCGGCTGGGCGCGCTGGCCGGCGCCATCCTGCCGTCCGACCAGTTGTTTGCCGCCGCGGACGAGAATGACGATCCCGCCCGCCCGCATATCGTGGCGGTCGCGGCGCGCAGTGACATGCAGCATTGGCTGCTCTGGGCGCAGCATCATGGGCTGGACCCGGACATCATCGTGCCGCCGGCGCTGCTGTTGCCGGAAAGCGATAATGGTTTCGTATCCGGAATGATTGGTAGGGCATCGGTATTGCGCGGCGCGGACATGGCGCTGACCGCTGACATGGCGCTGCCCGAACTGATCGGCGACGCGCCGGTGCGGGCGGTCGCGGCGGACGAGATCGAAGCGCGGCTGGTGGCGGCGCTCGACGCGCCGCCGATCGACCTGCGCCAGGGCGATTTCGCCAAGCGGGTGCGGCGGCAGATCGATACGCGGGCGCTGGGCCGGATCGCGATCTGGTGCGGCCTGATCCTGCTGGCCAGCCTGCTCATCAGCCTGGTGACCCTGGTGCGGCAGAATGTCGCCGCCAGCCAGGTCGATGGCGAGAGCCTGGCGCTGGCACGGCAGGTGCTGCCGGAGGCGAGTGACGTGATGCAGGTCGAAGCGGAGATGGACCGGCAACTCGCCGCGCGCGGGGCCGGAGCCTATGCCTTCACCGCGCCGGTTGCCGGCCTGATGAGCGCGATGCAGGATGCGCCGGGCGTGTCGCTGACGGCGCTGTCGCGCGACCCCGACGGGATGCTGCGGGCGACGCTGGCCGCCGCCAAGGCGGATGACATCAACATCGTGCTGCTGGCGCTGCAGGCGGCCGGTTACACGATCACGGCGACCCCGTCCCAGGATCCGGGCGGGCGCACGCTGGCAGATATTACGGTGCGGTCATGATGGACAGGATGAAAGCCTATTGGATCGAGCGGTCGCCGCGCGAGCAATGGATGCTGGGCGTGATGTTCGCGCTACTGGCGGTGGTGATATTGTGGCTGGGCGTGGCCCGGCCGCTGACCCATGCGCAGGTTTCCGCCCGCGATGCTTTGCGCGAGGCGACCGATCGCAACGCGGCGATCCGCGCCAAGGTGAAACTGCTCAAGCATCTGCCGCGCAGGCCCGCGCCGACCGGCCCGGCCGTCCCGATCGAACAATTTGTCGGCCAGAGCGCGGGCGAGGCCGGGCTGACGCTGGAACGGGCGCAGCCGCAGGGCAATGACCGGATGGAGATCGCCATCGCCTCGGTCCGACCGGTGGCGATGATGAGCTGGATCGCGGGGCTGGAGGCGCAGGGCCTGCGCGTCGAGACGATGAGTGCACGTCCTTCGCCGACGGCGGGCAGCGTGTCAGTGCAGGCGGTGCTGGTGCGGGGAGGCGGCCAATGAAGGGGCTGATCCTGTCGCGCCGGATGCGCATCATCCTGATAGTGCTGTTCATATTCGGCCTGATCCTCTTCATTCCGATGCGCGTCGCGCTGGGGCTGGCGCAGCTCGACCGGCTGGGCCTGGCCGCGCGCGAGATACGCGGCAGCGTGTGGAGCGGGCGGATCGACCAGCTGATGCTGGGCGAAATGCCGATGGGGTCGGTGCGCGCCGGCCTGTCGCCGCTATCGTTGCTGGTCGGCCGGGCGCGGTTCGACATTGCCCGGCATCGCGGCCAGCCCGACGACATCCAGGGGGCGCTGACCGTCGGGCTAGACCGGATCGGCATAGATGACGTGACCGGTTCGGTACCGCTGGGCCGCACCTTCGCGCCGCTGCCGGTCAGCGGGCTGATGATGGAGGATGTCAGTGGCTATTATCGCGGCGATGTCTGCGGCCATGCCGAAGGCCGAGTGCGGGCGCGGATGGCGACGCAGATTGCCGGGCTGAACCTGTCGCAGGGGCTGTCGGGCACGGTGGCCTGTGATGGTGACGCGCTGCTGCTGCCGCTGGTCAGCCAGTCGGGCATGGAGAAGATCAATCTGCGCATCTGGCGGTCGGGCCGCTATACTGCGGAAATGCGGGTGGAAACCGCTGACCCGGCGCTGGCCGGGACGCTGGGGCAGGCGGGCTTCGCCACGGTCGGTAGCGCCTATGTGCTGAAGGTCGAAGGGACGTTGTGATCCATCCCTGGACGGCCCTGGTCGGCGCGGTCACGGGTGCGATCGCGGGCAGTTTCCTTGCCACCCTGATCCTGCGCTGGCCGCAGGGGCGGGGTGTGATGCGCGGACGATCGGCCTGCGATGGCTGTGGCCGGCTACTGGGGCCGATCGATCTGGTGCCGATGCTGAGCGCGCTGGTGCAGCGCGGCCGATGCCGGACCTGCGGCGCGGCGATCGATCCGCTCCATGGCCGGGGGGAGGCGGGCTGCGCCATTATCGGCGCGCTGGCGCTGGGTTTCGTGCCCGATCTGGGCGGCGTCGGCTGGGCGCTGCTCGGCTGGCTGCTGCTGACCCTGGCGCTACTGGACTGGCGCCATTTCTGGCTGCCCGATGCGCTGACCCTGCCGCTGGCCTTCTTCGGCTTCACCTTGGGGCTGTGGACCACCGACGTCGCGCTGGTCGACCGGGTGATCGGCGCGGCGGCGGGCTATCTGGGGCTGCTGGCGATCGCGCTCGGCTATCGCGCGCTGCGCGGGCGTGAGGGGCTGGGGCTGGGCGACGCGAAGCTGCTCGGCGCGATCGGCGCCTGGCTGGGCTGGCAGGCGCTGCCCTTCATCCTGCTGATCGCCGCCTCGCTGGGGCTGGCGGGGGCGCTGGTCGCGCTGGCGCTGGGCCGGGCTGTGCAGGGGCAGAGCCGGGTGCCATTGGGGACGTTGCTGGCGATCGCGACGCTGCCGGGCTGGATCGTTCGAGGACTGATCTAGCGGGGCCGTGAGGGCAAATTTGGGCGGGCAGGAAGCGACCAGAAGTGGACGTTCCTCCCCGGAACGGGGAGGTGGCAGCGCGAAGCGCTGACGGAAGGGCAGGTGCCTCTTGGCACTGCGCTATCCGGCCTGTGCCCCTCCACCACTCGCTACGCGAGCGGTCCCCCTCCCCGTGCCGGGGAGGAATGTCTTGTTCCCACCCATTTTAGCCATTTTGACGGACACCCGATTTTCTCCCGCGGTCTACTCCCCCAACTGCCTGGCCACCAACGGCGCGACCTTGGCGGTGATGCGCTGGACGCCTTGCGGGTTGGGGTGGATGCCGTCGGGCAGCAGCAAGCTGCGCTCGCCGATCACGCCGTCGAGGAAGAAGGGGTAGAGCGGCACGCCATGCTTCTTCGCCAGGTCGGGGTAGATGGCGTTGAAGACGGCGGCATAGTCCGGCCCCATATTGGGCGAGGCCATCATGCCGGTCAGCATCGCCGGGATGCCGCGCTTGGCAAGTTCGGTCAGGATGGTGTCGATATTGGTCCGGGTCGCCTGCGGGCTGAGGCCGCGCAGCATGTCGTTGCCGCCCAGGCCCACGAGGACCAGGTCGGGCTTGCGCGGCAGGCCGTCGAGACCGAAGGCGAGGCGGGCGAGGCCGTCGGCGCTGGTGTCGCCCGACACGCCGGCATTGACGACATGGGCCTTGATCCCCTGTTTTGACAGGGCTTGTTCAAGAATGGGTGCAAAGCCCTGATCCTGCTGAAGATTATAGCCGGCATAGAGGCTGTCGCCGAACACGACGACCAGCTTGCCATCGGCGATTGGCTGTGTCGCCTTCGCTGTCATGTTCGCGGCGCCATCGTCAGCGGCGGGAAGCGCCTCTTGCTTCGTTGGGGAACAGGCGGCGAGCAGTTGGACAAGCAGCAGCGAGAACCCATATAGCCGGAAACCGTTCGCCAAGGAGCCTTCCTTCTTCATGCATGCGACCATCGATGCCCCCCATATCGCGATCCAGGCGCGCAATGTCACCCTCTCGCTCGGCAATACGCAGATATTGAAGGGCATCGACCTGGATATTCGCCGGGGCGAGAGCCTGGCGATATTGGGCGCATCGGGATCGGGCAAGTCATCGCTGATGGCGATCCTGTCGGGGCTGGAACAGGCGAGCGGCGGCACGGTCAGCGTGGCGGGCGTCAATTATCGCGCGCTCGACGAGGATGGGCTGGCGCGGGCGCGACGCGGGCGGATCGGCATCATCCTGCAATCCTTTCACCTGTTGCCGACGATGACGGCGCTGGAAAATGTCGCCGTGCCGCTGGAACTGGCGGGGCTGGCCGATCCGTTCGGGCGGGCAGCGCAGGAATTGAAGGCGGTGGGCCTGGGCCATCGCCTGTCCCATTATCCCGCCCAGCTATCGGGTGGCGAGCAGCAGCGTGTGGCGATCGCGCGGGCCATGGCGCCCGATCCGGCGATATTGTTCGCGGATGAACCCACCGGCAATCTGGACCAGTCGACCGGCACGGCGATCATCGACCTGCTGTTCGCCCGGCAGCAGGCGAGCGGCGCGACCCTGCTGATCATCACCCATGATCCGGCGCTGGCGGCGCGGTGCGACCGGACCGTCGAGATGCGGGACGGCCAGTTGAGCGGCGAGGTCGCCGCGTGACGACATTGGGGTGGGGGGCAAGCTGGCGGATCGCGCGGCGCGACCTGCATGCCGGATTCCGCGGCTTGCGGCTGCTGTTCGTCTGCCTGTTCCTGGGCGTGATGACGCTGGCGGCGATCGGCAGCCTGACCAGCGCGATCACCGGCGAGATTTCGGCGCGGGGGCAGATGATCCTGGGCGGCGATGTCGAGATAGCCATGACCCAGCGGGTGATGGACGCGCGCGACCAGCAGGCGATCGCGCGGCTGGGCCGGACGAGCGAGACGGTGCGGCTGCGCGCGATGGTCCACAAGAGCGGCGCGCGCGACGCGGCGCCGCTGCTGACCGAGCTGAAAGGCGTGGACGATGCCTATCCGCTCTATGGCACGCTGGCGTTGCAGCATGGACGCTATGCGCCGCTGGCCGCCGACCGCATCCTGATCAGCCCGGCCCTGGCAGAGCGGATGGCGATCGGCGTCGGTGACGCGCTGCGCTATGGCACTGCCGATTTCACCGTCGCCGCCATCATCGCCGACGAGCCGGACCGGGTGGGTGAGGGCTTTACCCTGGGGCCGGTGGCGATCGTGTCGATGGACGGGCTGGACCGCACCGGGCTGATCCAGCCGGGCAGCCTCTACCGCGCCAAATATCGGCTGCGCCTGCCCGCCGGGGCGGATGCGCAGGCGCTGCGCGAGCGGCTGGAGAAGCGCTATGTCGAGCAGGGCTGGGAATATAAGGACCGTGAACGGGCGGCGCCGGGCACCAACCGCTTCATCGAGAATATGGGCCAGTTCCTGTCGCTGATCGGCCTCGCCGCGCTGGTGATTGCCGGGATCGGCGTCAGCAATGGCGTCGCGTCCTATCTGGCGATCAAGCGCGGTGCGCTGGCGACCTTCAAGGTGCTGGGGGCGACCTCGGCCGATATCCAGCGCATCTATCTGCTGCAGATCGGGGTGGTTGCGGGGTTGGCCATATTGGCCGGGCTGGTGGCGGGCGCGCTGTTGCCGCCCTTGCTGGTCTGGGCGGCGGGCGACATGCTGCCGGTGTCGCCGGGATTCCATCTCTATCCGTTGCCGCTGGTGACGAGTGCCGCCTATGGCCTGCTGATCGCGCTGATCTTCACCCTGCCGCCGCTCGCCCGTGCTCGGACCGAGCCGGTGGCGGCGATCCTGCGCACCCTGGTCGACGGGCGGCGACGGATCGACCGGCACACGCTGGCGCTGGTTGGCGGTGCGATCGCGCTGCTGGTCGCGGTCGTGCTGCTGACGGCGCGTACGCCTCTGTTTGCAGCGGCCATGCTGGGCGCGATCATGGCGACCCTGTTGCTGCTGCTGGCGATGGGGCAGGGGATCAGGCTGCTGGCGCGGCGCATGCCCCATGCGCGGCGGCCGCTGCTGCGGCTGGCGCTCGCCAACCTCCATCGGCCCGGCGCGCAGACTGCCGCGCTGACCGTGGCACTGGGGCTGGCGCTGACCCTGTTCGTCACGCTGGCGGCGATCCAGACCAGTATCCAGGCGGAGATCGGCCGGACCGTGCCGAAACAGGCGCCAAACCTGTTCATACTCGACATGCCGGCCGGGGCGGAGGCTCAGTTTCGTGCGCTGATGGCGATGCGCGTGCCGGCGGCGAAGCTGAATGTTGTGCCGATCCTGCGTGGCACAGTGACCGGCTATTCGGGCAAGCGCGTCGCCGACCTGAAGGAAAAGCCCGAAGGGGCGTGGATCCTGCGCGGCGAGCGCGGCGTCACCTATAGCGCGACCCTGCCCGAGGGCAGCGAGATCGTCGAAGGGCGCTGGTGGCCGCGCGATTATGTGGGACCGCCATTGGTGTCGCTGGATGCCGACCAGGCCAAGGCGCTGGACATCTGGGTCGGCGATCGCATCACCGTGTCGATCCTGGGCCGCGAGATCGAGGCGCGGGTCGCGTCGCTGCGCAAGATCAACTGGGACACGATGGGCTTCAACTATGTGATGGTCTTTTCGCCCAGCACGCTGGCGTCGGCGCCGCACAGCCTGACCGCGACGATCAGCCTGCCCGACAAGCGCCAGGAGCAGGGGGTGACCAGCGCACTGCTGGCGACCTTCCCCGGCGCGTCGGTGATCGAGGTGGGACAGGTGATCAGCCAGGTGTCCGGCCTGCTCGATCAGATGTCGGGCGCGATCCTGGCGGCGGCGTCGGTGACGGTGCTGGCGGGGGTCGCGGTGCTGATCGGGGCGATCGCGGCCGGGCGGCAGAGCCGCAGCTATGACAGTGTCGTGCTGAAGCTGCTGGGGGCGACGCGCGGCCAGATATTGGGCGCGCAGGCGCTGGAATATGGCGTGCTGGCCGGGCTGCTGGCGCTGGTGGCGCTGCTGCTGGGCGGGGCGGCGGCCTGGTATGTGGTGGTGCAGCTGTTCAGCTTTGGCTGGGCGCCGGACTGGGGCGTGGTGCTGGCGACGCTGGCGGGCGGGGCGGTGCTGACGCTGGGGATCGGCCTTGCCGGATCGATCCCGCTGATGTCGGTGCGGCCCGCGCGCGCGCTGCGGCAGCTATAGAGAGGATGCCCCGGCGCTATTGCGGGGGCATCTTCATGTAGAGCGGCAGGCTGAGGCTGAGGAAGAAGGCCTCGCCCTTCAGCCGGTTGGTGGCGTCGAGTTCCTTGAAGGCGCGCAGGCGGAAGGTCGCGGGCGAGCGGCCCATGGTGACATTGAGCGCGGCGGTGCCGCCGACGCCGACCACCTCGCCCCGAAAGGCGCCGAGCAGGGCGCCGCTGCTCTTGTCATCGCTGGTCTGCTTCAGCCAATAGCCCTGGGCACCGATGGAGAATTTCTTCGACAGCGCCTTTTCCACCGATCCTTCGAGGTGGAACTCGTTGCCGCTGTCATATTTCGTGTAATCATTCTTGCCATTGAAGGTGACGCCGGCCTTGCCGGTCAGATCCCAGCCGCTTTCATCATCATGCAGGCTGAGCGCCAGCGAGGTGTCTACCGCCCAGCGATGCAGCGCCAGATTGGCCAGCTGGTCCTCGCGATAATGGCCGACCGGGATGTTGACCATGCTACTGGCCTGGATGTGGAGCTTGCCCGCCTTCCAGCCGAGCATGGTGTTGAACACCGGATCGCCGACCACCAGCGCGGAATCATGGACGTTGAGGCTGCGCAGATTGCCGAACGGGCCGGTGACAACGGCATTGGCATCAATCATTGGCGCACCGACCGGCACGGTCACGCCCATGGACAGGGTGCCGCCCAGGATGTTGGTGGAGGGAACGACCAGCGTCGTCAGGAAATCGGCGACTATTGTCGCGTCGAGGCC
Source organism: Sphingobium sp. BHU LFT2 (assembly GCF_018604485.1). NCBI lineage: Bacteria > Pseudomonadati > Pseudomonadota > Alphaproteobacteria > Sphingomonadales > Sphingobiaceae > Sphingobium > Sphingobium sp. BHU LFT2. The sequence continues at coordinate 34,779 of NZ_JAFCGW010000011.1, read as the reverse complement.
GGCGACGACATTGCCGCCAACGACGAATTCCTTGCTGGCGCTCGCGCTGCCATTGTAGATGTAGATGGTGTCGTCGAAATAGACACCCTCCAGCGGCGGCATCACCGCGGTCGCGGGGCCGCCGGTGCCGGGAACATAGAGGCTGGCCGCGCCCTCGACGGCCTTCGCCGGGGTGCTGATCGCACCGGCCAGCGGCAGGATAGCGCCCAGCAGGCAGGTCTTCACATTGCGCATCATCTGTCCCCATTTTCCCTGAAGGCCATGAAGCCCGGTGCCATCATCCATCGGCGCGGCGGGTGGGGCCATCGGGATAATCCCCGACCCGGTTGGGGGACGCTCGCATCGCAGAAAACCCTGTGATCGATGCTAAGATCAGGAAAATGCACGATAACCATGCTTTCCTCTCGCCAAGCAAAGTGGGACATGGCAGATTTTCCGCTGCCAGGCCCCGCGTGGACCATGACGGAAAGGCCGATATTGGCGGCTTTGCGCGCTGTCGGGGCAATATCGGCCGATGCGGGGGAAAACCCCCATTGTTTCAGGCGGGCGGGCCGCAAAGATAGGCAGGCTCATCATGGGCGCCATCGGGAGTGGACAGGGGTAAGGGATGAGCAAGCCATTGACGCGGATATTGATTGCCGACGATCATCAGGCCTTGCGCCAGGGGGTTCGGACTTTCCTCGAAACCCAGGATCGCTGGCAGATCGTCGCCGAGGCATCGGACGGGCATGACGCGCTGAAGGCGGCGCGCGATACCCAGCCGGACATCGCGATCCTGGATTATTCGCTGCCGCTGATGAACGGGCTGGAACTGACCCGCGCGCTCAAGCAGGAATTCCCGCGGATCGAGATATTGATCTACACCATGCATGATCGGGAAGATCTGCTGGTCGAGGTGCTGCGCGCGGGCGCGCGTGGCTATGTGCTCAAATCCGACAGCGGCCAGCATCTGCAGTCGGCGGTCGAGGCGCTGTCGCTGCGCAAGCCCTATTTCTCGGCAGCGATCTCGGAAACATTGCTCGACCATTATGTGAAGAGCAGCGTGGCCGGCAGCAATGTCGCCACGCTGACCCCGCGCGAGCGCGAGATCGTTCAACTGATCGCCGAGGGCAAGATCAACAAGCAGATCGCCCATCTGCTGGATATCAGCGTGAAGACGGTCGAGACCCATCGCGCGGCGGCGATGCACAAGCTGAAGCTGGGAACGACGGCGGAGCTGGTGCGCTATGCGGTGCGCAACAATATCGTCGAACCCTGATCGGCGGGCGATCGGCGGGCCGGCCTGATCCTGCGCCGCCGATCAGGCTGGTTCAGTCACATTGACGTCGGCGCGGTATGGTCGCGGTGACGAGCGTGCCGGCGCCGGTGCGGCGGACTTCCAACTGGCCGGCGAGGGCCGCGACCCGCTCCCGCATGCCCGACAGGCCGACGCCGACGATGTCGCGGCCCTGACCGTTGAGGATATGTTCGGGCACGCCCCGGCCATCATCCTCTATTTCCAGGGTGAAGCTGGTCTGGGTCCGTCGCAGGCGGACGACGGCGTGGCGGGCATCGGCATGTTTGTAGACATTGGCCAGTGCTTCCTGCGCGACGCGATAGAAGGCGATTTCCATGTCCGGATCGCGCTTGATCGGTCCCGAAAGGCAGCGAAATTCGACCTGGAGCCCGGACCGGCGGGCGAAGCCGCAGGTGAAATGGGCGAGGGCCGCCTCAATGCCATCCTCCGCCAGTTCGGGCGGGTGCAGCAGATAGCTGAGCGTGCGCACCTGGTCCTGAATCGCCTTGAGCGAGATTTCCATGGCCTGATAGGCGTCGCTGGCCTGGGGGCTCATGTCGCTGTTGCGCAGCGTCATGAGGTTGAATTGCATCAGGGCCAGTTGCTGGGCCGTTTCGTCATGCAGTTCACGGGCGATCCGCTTGCGCTCCTCTTCCTCCGCCTGCAGCATCGAGAGGTGGTAGCGACGGGGATTGGCGGTTTCGCTTTCCGGATCTTCATCGTCGAGATGGCTGAGGATGAACAGATCCTCAGCGCCCGGCAGGCGTTCGCCATGGACGACCATGCGGATGTCCTGCCCGGCGAGCGGGAAGCTGAGGGTCTGGCTGAAGGGCGTGTTGTGCTGACAGAGGGCGGCGACATGTTCGCTTACGCTGCGGGCATCCTGCGGCGGCGCGGCGAAACGCGCCTTGACGGCATAGTAGCTCTGGCCTGCCACGAGATGCAGGTCGAGGCCAACGGCGCGGAGATAGGGCTGGCAGGCGCCATTGATGGCCACGAGGCATTGCGATCCACCACGACGATTTTGACCGGAATGCTGTTGATCAGCCGCTGCAGGTCTGCGCGGGACGCCATTTGGGGCTGACTGGGTGGAACCAGGTAGATCGGGGCGGGAACTGTGGCACTGCCACGTTCGTCACCGAAAAACTCCGGATAATAGGGTGCCCCCGCTTGATGTAGTTCGAGCATGACGTCTCCCTCACCAGCTAAAATGCCCTGTATCATTCGACCGGGGCGAAAGTCCCGGCGCGTAAAGATCATCTGCGCGGCAAATGCCGCGTGAAAATGGACTAACTAACGAGCGACCCTGTTATCGGTAAGTATACCGGTGGTGATTCTATGTAGCAATGGTCAAGCCTGTGTAAAAATCAGAGTTTTTCCTGGCCTTTCGACGCTTTCTGCATTGATGGATGTTTGGCGGGTTGTTGCCACGAAACCTATGTGAAATGGGCGTTTAACAGGGTTAATGGACTAAAGTATGACATTGTATACTTTGAAGAAATGTGGGTTTTATGTATAATTTTAGGTCTAAGGAAATATACCTACTGTAACGCGCGGATGTGGTCGTCGGCCTGCTCGACCCTCCTGAGTCGCGCATGTCGGATGGATGGTTGAGAGGCCCGATTTGACGACCGGGTATTTACCCGGAGAGGGGGGATCGGCCTGCACGATATTTTCCGGCCGCTTTACAGGCCAATTGTGATGGCGACATCGGGTTTACCCCGGCAATATTCTCCGCGCTCCTAGGCAATGACCCCGATGCCCAAGCTCTACGCGAGGGCGCACAAGGGCGCAGGCGGCATGGTCACCATATCAAATGAGCGGCCGCTGGCCACAGGGAGGACGAAATGGCGCGTCACAGCATCAGGCTTGGCGGCATTTGTGTCGTGATGACGTGGGCAGCCGCAGCGCCCGTGCATGCGCAATCGCTCGACGACAAATATTGGATCGAGGTGGGGGCCTATTGGCCATCGGTCAGTTCCCATGTTCGGGTCGCACCCGCGTCCAATCCGGATGGCGGCACGAATATCGACCTGGAATCCGACCTCGATCTCGACAAGCACAAGGCGTTGCCACAGGTCGCGGCGGGGATAAGATTGGGCGGCAACTGGTCGGTGATGGGCGAATATTATTCGCTGAGCCGTAACGGGTCAAAGACGGTGACGCGCGATATCACGTTCGACGATGTCACCTATCCGGCCGGGGTGCGGGTGGAGAGCGGCTTCGATAGCGACGTCTACCGGTTGACCTTCGGCTATGCGTTCGTGAGCACGCCCGATACCCGCGTCGACGCGGCGCTGGGGCTGCATGCGACCGATTTCACCCTGACGCTCAAGGGGGATGCCCGATTGGGCGAGACGCAGGTGAGCGGGACGCAGCGCCGTCGCAAGGCGCTGGCCCCGCTGCCGACGGTGGGGCTGTTCGCGACGCAGCGGATCGCCACCGACCTGACCCTGGGCGCGCGGGCGGATTATCTGTCGCTCAAGATCGACGATTATAAGGGGCGGCTGCTCAATGCCGAAGCCGCCATGACCTGGCGCTTTACCAAGAATGTGGGGATCGGTGCGATGTGGCGCTACGTCAATTATCGGGTCGATGTCGACAAGGATAATTGGGCCGGGCGGATGAGATACCGCTTCAGCGGCCCGGCGGTCTTCATGCAGGTCGGGTTCTGACAGGAAAGGGCATCGTGCGGATCGGCACGACGCCCTTTCGTGTCTGTCACGCCGCGCGGATCACGCAGCGAAAGCCGATATGGCTGGTCGAGGAGTCGATCGCCTGGGCATGGCGCGCAGCGGGGCGATAGCGCCGGCAATAGCTGGGCGCACAGAGGTGCGAGCCCCCTTTAAGGACACGGCGGGGGATGAGGATGTGCGGCTGCTGCGGGTCATAGCTGGCCTCGCGCGCCTGGTTGAGCGGGTTGCGCGGGGCGCAGCAGGGGCGGGAGGGATCGGCCTGGTGCCGGGCGGCGTAGAAATCCTCAGTCCATTCCCAGACATTGCCGATCATGTCCGACAGGCCATAGCCATTGGCAGGGAAGCTGCCGACCGGCGAGGTGCGTTCATAGCCGTCGATCAGCAGATTTTCGGACGGGAAATTGCCCTGCCAGAAATTCGCCATCGCCTTGCCGCCGGGCAACAGTTCGTCGCCCCAGGCAAATTCCTGGCCATCGAAGCCGCCGCGCGCGGCAAATTCCCATTCCGCTTCCGTGGGCAGCGCCTTGCCCGCCCAGGCGGCATAGGCAGCGGCGTCGTCATAGGTGACATGGACCACGGGATGGTCGTCGAGATCGTCGATCGAGGAACCGGGGCCGAGCGGGCGGCGCCAGTCGGCGTCGAAGACATAGCGCCACCATTGGCTCCAGTCATGCAGGGGCACCGGGCGATCGGTCGGCGTGAAGACCAAAGAGGCGGGGCGCAGCATCTCCGGCTGGGCGCCGGGATAATCGTCCGGATTGGGGGCGATCTCCGCCGTGGTGCGGTGGCCGGTCGCCTCGACGAAGCGGCGGAAGTCGCGATTGGTGACGGGGGTGGCATCGATCCAGAAGGCATCGACCTCGACCGGATGGGCAGGGGCTTCCTCGGGATAATGATGGTCCGACCCCATGATGAAGCGACCGCCGGGAATATGGATCATATTGTCCGGCGCAGTGGCCGCAGGGGCGAGGGGGGATGGCACGGTCAACCGATACTCCTTGTCTGTCGATCCTGTTGATGCGCCTATACGGCGCGCGTCGCAATGGCCGCGAACAGGGCGATGCCGGCCACGCACATGATCAGCGCCATGACCAGCACCGGCCGGCCCAGATGAAACTGGTTGGTCTGCTTGAGGTCGGACAGCGTCATCCAGTAGCCCCATGTGCCAAGCAGGATGGCCAGCGTGCCCATGCCGGCGAGGAACAGGCCGATATGCTGCGGGCTTTGGGAATCGCCATGACCCGTCTTCTCCGTCGCGGCGTCGAGAAATTTGTAGATGGTGAAGCCGAAGCTGAGCATCGAAAGCGAGGTGCGGATCCAGGCCATCAAGGTGCGATCGGCGGCCATGACGGTGCGCTTTGCACCCAGATCGGCTGGCAGATTGGGAATGTCTTCCATGATGATCGCCGCTCCGTCAGCGAGAAATCTTGCGATGATCCTAGGCGTGCCGTCGGGGATTGGCGATCATGATAAACCCTGGGACGGCACAGTGAGGATCTGTCCCCGGTGCGCGGGCGCGAAGGGGCGCGGAGCGTTGGATAGCAGCATGTTATGGTCGCGCCGGATGACGGGCGTCGGCGCAAAAGGCCGATCAGGGCAAATCCCGACTTGGCCGGCCCCGGCGGCGCTCTAGCTTGATAGCGACAGGACAAAGCCGGGATGGTGCGGAAATGACCACCCGGTAGCAGGGATCGGCCGGGACTACCGGCCCATGAAATGACTGCCACCCATCCCCCTGGGTGTGGTCATGCATCAGGCGGGAAGAAGGACTGCACTTTCCGCCTGATGCTCCGTCAGGCTCAGGGGTTGCTCGGAAAGAAATGCGGCCAAATCGGCAATTATCCCGATGGGCCGCGTCGTGGGAACGGCGATAGTCGGCCGCAGCAAGGGAGATGGCGTCCAATGGCCGCATCGCGCATCTCGCCGCGCGTCCGATCCGGGCAGAAGGAGCTTGTGATGAGGTCTAGGATAAAATGTCTCTGTGTGCCGCTGGCTTTGCTGGCCGCATCGACCGCCCATGCGCAGACTGCTGCGCCGGCGGCGGGCGTGGTCGAGCCGGCGGCAATGGACGCGATGGACAAGATGAGCGCCAAGCTGATCTCGCTGCCCGGCTTCGCGCTGAAGGCCGATGTCACGACCGAAGTGGTGCTGGATACCGGGCAGAAGCTGCAATTTACCGGTGCGCTGGACATTCAGGTCCACAAGCCCGACGCGTTCAAGATCGTCGCCACATCCGACATCCAGAACCGCGAATATTATTTCGGCGGCGGCAAGTTCACGGTGCTGGCGCCGCGCCTGAACTATTATGCCAGCGTGCCGGTGACCGGTTCGATCGGCCAGTCGCTCGACAGTCTGCGCACCACCTATGGCGTCGAACTGCCGCTGGCCGATCTGTTCACCTGGGGCACGGACCAGACGCTGCGCAATCGCATACAATCGGGCTATGTCATCCGCCCCGAGACGATCGATGGCCGGACCTGCACCCATTATGCCTTCCGCCAGGAAAAGGTCGACTGGCAGATATGGATCGAGGACAGCAGCCAGTTGCCCTGAAAGATGGTGATCACCGACACGAATGATCCGTCGATGCCGCAATATAGCGCGCTGATGCGCTGGGACGGCAGCGCGCGACCTTCGGCGGCTGACCTCGCCTTCACTGCGCCGGCCGGCGCCAATCCGATCCGCATGGTGGACCTGAGCAAGGGAGAGGCGAAATGAGCATGGAGGCAAAACGGGGCCTGGCCATCATCGCGTCGCTTGCCCTGATGGCCGAACCGGTCGTCATCGGTCGGGTCATGTTGTCATCGGCGGCGCTGGTGCTGGGCATGGCCGCATCGACGGCGGAGGCGGCGCCGCCGCGGAAGCGCCCCCATCGCGGCGGCGGCGGGCGCGCTCGACCGGCGCGGCCCTCGGGCGGCGGCCATGCGGCGCGGCCGGGCAAGTCCCATCCGGGCGGGCGGCCGGGCGTGCGCGGCGGATCGATCAACAATGTCAATCACAACCGGCATCACAACACGGTCAACAATGTCCATGTGAATGTAAACCATGGCGGTGGGCATCATGGGGGCGGTCCGGGCCGCTACGACCATTATGATCATCATCGCCATGACCGGTGGGATGATGATTGGGACGATCACTGGCATCCGGTGGCGACCGCGGCCGCGGTGACGCTGACGGCGGCGGCGATCGGATCGATCGTGCGCAGCGTGCCGCCGGATTGTTCGACCGTGGTGGTCAATGACATCAGCTATTCGCAGTGTGGCAATAACTGGTATCAGCCGCAATATGTCGGATCGTCGGTGCAATATGTGGTGGTCAATCCGCCACGCTGAGGCGCCGGTCGATCAAGGAAAAAGCGGCCGTCCGAAAGGGCGGCCGCTTTTTTGTGGGACAGGTGCCGAACAGGCGAGGAGTGCCCGTCCGGCAATATGATCAGAACTTGACCGAGGCGTTCACGAAGAAGGCGCGGCCATAGACGTCGTAGGTCGACGGATAGGTGTTCGACTGCTGCTGGTTGTCGCCCATGATCGGCGGCTTCTTGTTGAACATGTTGTTCATGCCCAGCGACCAGCCGAAGGTTTCCGTCGCCTGCACCTGAAGGCCGAGGTCGAACAGGTTGTAGGCCTTGATCTTCTCGACGCTGTAGGTGTTGTCATCGTCATCGTCGCGGACGCTCGACAGATAGCGATGGGTCAGGCCCAGGGTGATCGGACCGCTGCTCCAGGTGATGCGGTTGTTGAGCCGCAGCTTGGAATAGGGATCGCCGCAGTTGATGCCGAACTTGCCAGCGCAATCCTGGCGCAGTTCCGAAATCGAACCGATCGGGTTGAGCGTGTAGTTGATCAGGCGAGTGCCGGCCGCGCGGAAAGAGAGCTTGCCGGTCTTGGCACCGAACACGCCGAAGTTGAGCGGCACGCTGTAGTTCAGTTCGAAATCGACGCCGGAGGTTTTGAGGCCGCCGGTGTTGCTCAGCATATTGACAGCACCTTCGATCGCGTAGCTGTTCTCGTTACGCGGGAGCAGCGCGCAATAGCTGCTGTCATAGGCCATCCAGCTATTCTTCTTTTCGCCGTAGCAGGCCTTGAGCAGATAGGAGACGCCAACGCTGGAGATGTAGTTGTCGATCTTGGTATTGTAATAATCGACAGTCAGCGACAGGCGCGGCAGGAAGCTGGGCTGTAGCACGACGCCAACGCCCCAGGTGTCGGACTTTTCTTCCCGCAGGTTGGGGTTGCCGCCGGTGATCGAGTCGATCTGTGAGCTGCCGCCGTTGATGTCGGTGCCGAGCGCGCTCGACGGCACGCCGGTTGCGACGCAACTAGCCGCCAGGCTGGCATTGGTGGTCGCGTCCTCGGTCGAGCAGGGATCGATGGCGGTCGGGAAATCCTGCGACTGGCCCGAATAGAGATCGGCGACGGTCGGCGCACGCACCGCCCGGCTATACTGGCCGCGGAAGGTGATGTCCTTGACTGGCGCATAGATGAGGCCGGCCGAGAAGGTGCTGACATTCTTCGCTGCGGTCGAATAGTGCGAGTAGCGATAGGCACCGTTGAAGTTGAGCTTGTGGACCAACGGTTGGTCGGCCAGTAGCGGGACTTCGATTTCGGCGAACAGTTCCTTCACATTATAGCCGCCCGACAGGCCTTCACCGGCGTTGAAGCCGACGACGTCGCCCGAGGACAGGGCATAGTCCGGATCATAGCTGCCATGTTCGGAGCGGTATTCGGCGCCGAAGGCAATACCGGCCGGGCCGGCGCCCAGATCGAACAGATTGCCGTTGGTGACGGCGAAGCTGGCGACCTGTTCGGTCACGGTGCTGACATTCTTGACCGGGATCGAGATGAAGGCGGCGGCTTCGCTGCTGATATTGCCTTCGCCGAAGATGTTCAGCGGAACGCAGCCATTGCTGGTGTCCGAACAGACCAGATTGCCGTCGCTGTCATAGGTGGTCTTGAGCGCCTGCTCCACGCGGCTGCGCGATACGTTGCCGGTCTGGGTTTCGACCTGCTTGGTGCGCGAATAGCTGTAATAGCCGTCATAGTTCCAGTCGCCGGCAATCTGGCCCTTGGCACCGATCAGGGTGCGATAGGCGGTGTTGTCGACATTGGAGATGCGGGCGCCGACCTCGTTGAGGCGGCGATAGATGGCGGCGGTGGCATAGCCGTCGCCGTCGGTGTCGGCGGCCGACAGCAGCGCCTGGGATTCCGGCGAGAGGAAGGAGGAGTCGACGTCGAGCGAGACCGAACCGGTGAACGGCGTGGACGCCAGGCGGTTCTTCACCCGGTTGTTGATGAACTGACCCTCGGCATAGACGGTCAGGTGATCGTTGACGTCATAATGGGTCTGGGCGCTCAGCAGGATGCGCTTCTGGGGCACCTGCAGATAATTGTCCGGCGCATAGTTGTAGGCGTCGGTCGTCGCGTCATAGGCCGAATAGCTGCCGTCCTGATTGAACTTATACTGGGTGCCGGAAAGGGCGAATCGGGTGCCGGGGATCGAGCCCGAGCCGCCGGCGGCCAGGCCGCCATCGCCGTCATCGGTATAGGCCTGTTTGGTGTAGCTGCGTGCCGACTGCTGCACGGCGTCGCGCTTTGTGTAATCGATATAGAAGGTGGCGTTGCCGCGACCGTCGGCGAAATTGCCGCCCATCAGCAGGTTGGTGTTGAAGGTGCCGCCGTCGCCTGCCTGGTTGATGCGATAATTGGCGTTTGCTTCGACGCCGGAAAAGTCGCGCTTGGTCACGAAGTTGATGACGCCGGCGATCGCGTCCGAACCATAGACGGCGGAACGGCCGCCCGACACGACTTCGACATGGTCGATCAGGCCCGCCGGAACGGTGTTGAGATCGACGATCTGGTTGGAGTCATAGGAGACGTAGCGACGGCCATCGACCAGCACCAGGGTGCGGTTGGCGCCCAGGCCGCGCAGGTCGGCCGTGGACACCCCGCCGCCCGGATTGTTGGATGCCGCCGTCGTGCTGGGGATCAGCTGGGGCAGGTCGTTGATGATCGATTCGACGTTGACCTTGCCGCTGAGCTTCAATTCCTGCGCGCTGACGATCGCGATCGGCGATGCCTGTTGCAGGTCGGGGCGGGCGATGCGCGAACCGGTGACGACGATGGTGTCGCTGGTCGCGCCGCCATCCGCCGCGCTGGTCTGCGCGAAGGCCGGGGTCGCCAGGCCGAGCAGGATGGTCGACGCCGAGAGGCGCCGCATGATGTGAGACGGCATGAAAATAATCTCCCTTGGGATTTTTATCCCGGCCCGCGCCCTGTTGGTTTGTCCTTGGGATGACGCGAGCCGATGGAGAGATTTGTATGCGTGCGACGAAGTGCGTCAACGCGATTTGCCGTGTTTCACAAAGGTTTAACAAAGCTGTTGCCAATAAAAAACAGATATGGCGATAGATTTGATCATGTTGTGAAATGTTGCGTATGTTTCAGGGTATTTCATTATTTGAGAAATTAGAAAATTATATTGTATTTATAACGAAAAATGCCCCGCATATCTCCATATGCGGGGTGATAAAGTTGACTTGTATTTTGATCAGTTGGCGGCGTTGCCAGCCGTGACGGGGTGGACGAAGATATAGCCTTCGTTGCGCACGGTGCGGATCGTCTGTCCCTTGAGCCCGCCAGCCGACAATTTGCGGCGCAGACGGCACAGCTGGACATCGATGGCGCGGTCATAATGGTCGCTCGACGCGCCATAGACCTGATCGAGCAACTGGTGGCGGTTGAGCACCTGGCGCGCATTGGCCACGAAGACGCGCAGCAACTGATATTCGCCCTCCGACAGCGAGATGGTGCCGCCGCTCGGATCGAACAACTGGCGGGTGGTGAGGTCGAAGCGCCAGCCCTGGAAGGCGACCCAGCTATTGTCGCGCGGGGCCGTAGCCATGGTGCCGGCATCGGCCTGGCGGCGACGGGCGCGCAGGGCCGCATTGGCGCGGGCGAGCAGTTCGCGGGCGTTGCAGGGCTTGGTCAGATAATCTTCCGCGCCCATTTCCAGGCCCAGTATGCGATCGATGTCGCTGCTGGCGCGGCTGTGGATGATGACCGGGATGCGCCGCTCGAACGCGAATTCGCGCAGCAGGCCGGCAGTATGCTGGCCCGGCATCATCGGTTCGGCGATCAACAGGTCATAATGACCCTCTTCCGAAAGGCGGCGCATGTCGGCGAGATTGGCGGCGGTGTCGACGTCGAAGCCATAGCGGCCGAAATAGTCCGACAGCGACGTCAGCAGTGCTGCGTCATCGTCGGCAAGGAGGATGTGGCTGTTCTGCATGATCGAGCATAGGACGGCGCCGTTGCGGCCATCCCGTCGCGTGATTTCGCGTCGCGGCATGTCTGTTGTTCCAGTCGGTCGGCAATGGCGGCCTCGCCATGCCGGTAATAGTCGTTGAAATGGGCGATGGCGCCTTCGTCCAATATGTCGCGCATGCGCAGCGGGCGGCCGAAGCGGCCCGAGGCATTGGCGCGGCGGAGCAGCTTGCGGCTGAGCCCATACCAGCCGGGCAGATGGAGCAGGCAGTCCTTGTCCGCGACGGCGCGCCGGGTGAAGAGGTTGGCCGTGCGAAAGGCCCAGAGTAGCAGCCGACCGGGGGAGGGGTTGCGTGTGCCCCAGTCCAGCTGATCGAGCGCGACATCCAGCCCGAAACGGCTAGCATAAGCGGCGGCGAAACCACGCGGATCGGCGCGAAAATCCTCATAGCGGAAGACATGAACATTGTCCGCGCCGAACAGCCGATCATAATAAGCGATCAGCCGGGCATAGTCGAAATGTTCGCGGCGGAAGCCGGGCGCCTCGTCCCGCTCCGGCGCCACCGGGCCGAGCCGATCGCGACCGAACAGGTAGCGATGGATGCCAAAAGTGCCGCCGCCCTTCACATATTGGAGATAGGCGGACGCGATGGCCGAGCAGGGATCGCGCACGAAGATGACGATCTGCGCGCCGGGCAGCGTATCGCGGATGCGGCCGGCGACATCCTTGGAAAGATTGCCGGCCAGCCCGCCATTATGCAGCCCGCCGCTCAGATTTTCCTCGCACAGGATGATGTCGTCGCGGTCCTGTCCCAGTCTGTGGCGGGCCTGGTCAGGCTCGAAATGCAGCGCACCGGCTTCCAGAAAGGCGGCCCGCGCAACGGCACGGGGCAGGTAGCGACGATTGCGGACGGCGGGATAGAAAATATCCTGGAACCAGGTGGTGCCGGTCTTGTGATAGCCGATATGGATGATGGGGCCCCTGTAGTTGCGCATCCTATCCTCCTTCGGTCAGTGCGGGCGTGCTGCGAGACGGGGCGGGCCGACGGGGCGACAGTTCATGCAGGATCAGGCGGCAATGCCGTTCCCACGACAGGTTGTTCGCGGCCCAGATCCGCGCCTGATTGCCCAGTCGGCGGCAGAGCGCGGGATCGCGCGCCAGCAGCGCGAGCGCCGCGCGCAATGCGCTGGGGGAATTGCCGTCGACGACCAGGCCGGTGACGCCGTCGCGGACCAGTTCGGCCGGGCCGCCATCCGCGCCGACGATGCAGGCCAGCCCCTGTGCCATGGCATCGGCGACGCTGAGGCCGAAGCCCTCCACCTCGGCGCCATCCTCCAGCGCGATCTGGGGGTGAAGGAAAATGTCGGCATCGCGATATTGCGCGGCCAGCTCCGCGTCGGAGACGTAACCAGCCAGCCGGACATGATCCTCCAGTTGGTGGCGGCGCACGGTTTGCTGGATGCGGATGCCATCCACGCCGCGGCCGACGATGGTGTAGTGGAGTGAGGCCTCCTCGCGCAGGCAGGCGGCTGCGGCGTCGATCGCGGCCGGAATATTCTTGCGCGCGACCAGGCGGCAGACGGTCAGGATCTGGGCCGGCGCGGCGCCATTCTGGAAGGCGGTGGTGGGGCGGTCGGTTGGCATGCGGACACCGTTCCAGGCGACGATGGTGCGCGCGGCAAGATCGGGCAGGCGCTGCACCAGCAGGTCGCGAGTGACGGCGCTGACCGCGACGATGCGCCGGGCGCGGCGCAGCACCAGCCGCAGCAGGGCGAAGGCACCGCCGGCCGGGCGACCGACTTCCCGGCCATGGATCGTCACGATGAGGGGGCGGGGAAAGGCGAGGGCAGGCAGGGCCGCACGCCAGGTGCAGGCATGGATCGCCTGTGGGCGCTCGCCGCGCAGCCAGGCGCCGGCCATGGCGCGGAACAGCCGGCCATAGACCCGCATGCGCGAAGTCGGGCCGACATCGATCAGTTCGACGCCGTCGCTGCTGGCCCGGCGCGGACCGGCCGAGGATTTGGCGAACAGGGTGACGCGCCAGCCCAGCGCAGCATAGGCGCGGGCGGTTTCGGCCACATAGGTCTGGACCCCGCCTTCATCGGGCGCATGGACGCGGGCGACCAGCCAGAGGCGGCGATCGGCATCAGCCATGGCGCAGTGCCTCCCGCAGCTTATAGGGTGTCGGAACGGGCCGCGCTGCTGGCGCGCCGCGTGTCAGATAATCCGCGACCGCCCTGGCTGCGCGCGCCGAGGCGGGTGCGCCGCTGTTGGTGAAGGTATCGGACAGGCCGCGTCGCTGGGCGGCGTCATACATGCCATGGGCGGCCATGGCGGCTGCGACCTTGTCCGGGATGCGATCGGCGGATTCATGGACCGGGCCATAATGCCAATGGGCATAGTTGGGATCGTCGCGCCACTGCGCGGCATGGCCGTTGAGGAAGAGGCAGGGGCGCGGCGTGGCGATGAATTCGTAGATCTGGCTCGACACGTCGCCGATATAGGCGGCGGCAAGCTGGACATAGCTCATGTCAACGCTCGCCCGGCTGCCGAGGTCGACATGGACATGCGGCAGGGCGGCAAATTCAGCCAGCATGCGCTCGGCCGCGGCGCGCTTGCGGCGATTGTCGAACAGGCGGACATGGGGCGCGACGATCAGATTAAAGCGATCATCGGCCGCGAACTGGCGCAGCACATCCATTCCCATTGCCTGCCAGGAGGAGAGGCGCGGCGAGAAATGCGGGTTGTAGAGGATGATCGGGCGATTGTCGGTAAAGGGGCTGGCCGGGCGCTGGCCCTGGGTCAGGTCGAACTTGCCATAGCCGGCAATGGCGTAATGATCCTCGCGGATCAGGCCCTGCGCCAGCATCCGGCGGCGCTGCTTCTCGCCCGCCAGCAGGACGAAGTCGAACAGCGCGATGCGCGGATCATAGCCGACCGCGCGGTCGCCTGCGCCATGACAGGTGTGGATGAAGCGGCTGTCCGCCAGCCCGAGACGGCGCAGCAGCAGCGAGGTGCGTTCGGGCACGACGATCGCGTCATAGCGCGCGAGGCGGCGGCGCGCGGCGAGCAGGGTGGCGAGCTTGGGCGGGCTGGCATGGCCCGACAGATGGGACAGGCTGCGCAGCCAGATTTTGTCGAGATGGATGAAGTTCAGCCGGCCGCCGCCATGACGAGCGGCCAGGTCGCGGGCCAGCGCAATATGATCGGCGCCGGCCGCGATGATATCGACGCGAAAGCGCGGATCATGCGACAATTCCAGTGCCAGCGGCATGGCGTGCAGAAGATGATGGATCTGCGCGTTGAAGAAGAAGCAGATCGACTGCGTCTTCCTGTCTGTCTGGTCGGTCCGGGCCGGGAAATTGATCGGCTGTTGTATCACGCTGCACTCCGGGTCTGACGCTGGTCAGGCGGAGTGTCTGCGTGTGATTTTGCCCGGCGATTTCAGATTGCGGCGATGTCTGTAACATTGTGCGCCGGGTTCGGCATTTCCATGTCAGCCTTGCCGGGCGGCGAACTTCCCTATTTCCGGACGACGGCGGCGTTGAGGAACGGATCATTGCCGATGAACATCGGCGTGCTGTCGAACAGCGCGATGCGCCATTCGCCGTCCGCATCCCGGCGGAATTCCATGCGGCAATCGGCGACGATGGTCGGGCCGACCAGGTTCAGGATCGGCGCCTTGCCCTCACCCGAATAATTGACCAGCATGAACTGCGCGCTGCCATGGTCGGCAGCCGGGAATTGAATGCGCATGTTGGTGATGGTGTGCCGCTGGGTGCGGACGCCGTCCTTCTGCTGGGTGGCGACCCGTTCGTTGCGGGCGGTGTAGAAGGCGGTGATGGGGCCATGGCCCTGGTGCAGCGTGCCGCCGACCAGATAATGGCAATCGTCGGTGCAGAGCGGTGCGACGTTCATGCCGCCGTTGAGGTCGAGATCATAGCCCCAGTCGATCACCAACTGCTCGATTTCCAGCGCGGCAATGGCGGTTTCGGCGGTGAAGCGGGGCATTATCCTCATCCTTTGCTATGGCATGCTGCTCTTTCCGACAGCTTGTGCGCATGGGGATGGACGCCCGCAAGCATAGAGGGCTCCGCCGTGGCGATGCTTGGCGGCGATGCGGGAAATCCGGTCAGGGCTGGGGGGCGACCGCGTCCATGATCGTGAGCTTCTCGCCGGTCGAGGCGCCGACGCTGGAATCGGTGACGAGGATGGTGGTGCCGGGCTTCAACTGGCTGCGGATCTTGTCGTAGAAGCCGCGCGGCAGGCGCACCCGGTTCAGCACCGCTTCGTCCACGACATTCTCGACATCATCTTCATGGCCCGGCAGGCCGACATAGAGCCAGTGGGTCTTGCCATCCTTGCCCGTGGTGAGGGTGATGACATGGGAGCCGGGATCGCCCTCCTTGATCTCGGCGACGCTGCGGCCGATTTCCGTGCCGTTGCGCAGCACGACGATCCGCTGTTCCTTCTTCGAGACGATGATGGTCAGCGGGCCGCTGGTCGCCAGTTCGGGTTGCCAGCGATATTCCTCATCCTTGAGCGGGCGATATTCGACCTGTTCGCCCTTGTCGTTGATCGGCGACAAGAGGCTTGCCTGGCTGGTGCGCATATGGGTGGCGGCATTGCCCTGAACCACCACGGTCGCGCCCAGGCTGGTGATGGCGAACAGTTCCTGCGAGAATTTATAGGGCAAATGGATGCAGCCATGGCTTTCGGGATAGCCCGGCAGGCCGCCGGCATGGAGCGCGACGCCGTCCCAGGTCAGGCGCTGCTGATAAGGCATGGGCGCGTTGTTATAGGTGCTGGACCGATGGTCCTTGTCCTTTTGCAGGATGGTGAAGACGCCGGTGGGCGTTGCATGGCCTTCCTTGCCCGAGGAGATGGTGGACACGGCGATGCGCACGCCGTTGCGATAGACGGTCGCGATCTGGCGCGAGAGATCGACATAGACGAGCAGCGGCCCGGTCGGCGATACCTGTGGCGCCCAGACCCATTGGCCGGGCTTCAGATTGTCGGCACGGCGGGCGAATTCCGGCGGCGATGTGGCGCGATCGCCCTGGGCAAGGGCGGGGTGGGGGAGCATCAGCGCAATGGCAGAATGGTGGCAAAGCGAACAGCGTAATCGCGCAAGGCGCCCATGATCCGATCCCCCAGATTGTCCGGGATGAAGCCTATCTAGGATCAAGATGGCACGCCATAGGGGAAGCACCCGATGAGCGGCGTTATAAATAGGGATGTCGAGAGATTTTCTGGTGACCCCGTGGGCGCTGAGGGTTTAAGATAGTTATGATTTAACAAAAACATACTTGATTTTTTTATGGGCGATTTTGGGTGGTCATGGACCATCAGATTTTCGACCGATGTGCAATCCGGTCCCGGACCGCAGTTTGTTTTTCGGCTAGCGCGGATCGACATTCAGCGTAACCAGATCATGGCGGCGGCGAGGTTTGTGAAGCCGGCGAAGTGGATGTTGCGGCGATCGTAGCGTGTTGCGAAGCGGCGGAAGTGTTTGAGCCTGCCGAAGCATCGTTCGATACGATTGCGGTGTTTGTAGATCAGCGCGTCATGCGGGATGACGACCTTACGGCAGCGGTTTGAAGGTATGACCGCTTCGGGCCCATTTTCGCGATGATTGTCCGTAAAGCATTGCTGTCATAAGCTTTGTCGGCGAGCACGACGACGGCTTCCTGTCCGTGCAGCAGGGCCGGCGCCTGAGTAACGTCGCCAGTCTGGCCGGGCGTGATGATGAAGCGCAGCGGCCGGCCGAGCGCGTCCGCAAGCATGTGTATCTTGGTGGTCAGTCCGCCTCGGGATCGCCCCAGCGCCTGATCGCACGCCCCCCCTTTCCGGTCGCCGCCTGCTGGTGCGTGCGAACGATGGCGCTGTCGATCATCAAATACTGGTTGTCCCGGTCGGCCGTCAGTGCGTCGAACACCCGTTACCAGGCACCCGCATGGCACCAACGGCTGAAGCGGCGATGCACCGTCTTCCGCTTGCCATAGCGCTCCGGCAGATCGCACCAATGCGCTCCTGACCGCAGCACCCACAAACATCCGTTCACGAACAGACGGTTATCCGTTCCCGACCGCCCCGGATCGGTCGCTTTGCCCAGTAGCAACGGCGCAATCCTCTCCCATTGCACCTCGTTCAACTCGTACCGCTTCGCCGCCATCATCCACTCCGCGCATCAACACGGCGTCCTATGAATCAGCGATCATCCGCTTTGGGAATCCCGAATGTTGATCCGCCCTAGTGCGGTCACGATCGAGATCCGCTCGACGGATCGCCGAATCCGGTTGTTGAAAGGCGAGGCGCTGTTCACGGTTGCGCCCGATCGTTCCCGCCCCTTCACCGTCCAGGCAGCAATCGGTGAAACGATGGCGCTGGGCACGCAATTCTCGGTCCGCCGGACGGGCGCCGACACTGAGGTTACCGTGACAGAGCACAGCGTGATGCTCGTCAGCGGAGAGGGCAAGGGGGCCAGCCTCATTCTGCGGGAAGGCCAGTCCATCCGCTATGGCGCCGATGGCCGTATCGATGCTCCTCGTTCCATCAATACGGAAGCGGCCACCGCCTGGACGGACGGCGTGCTCGTATTCAAGAATGCGCCGCTATGTCAGGTCGTGGCCGAGATCGGCCGCTATCATCCCGGCTACATGACTATAGTGGGCGACGCATCATCCCTGCACGTCTGTGGCGTATTTCGCATCGACGATCCGGTTGCAGCCATATCCCGGCTTCAGAAATCTCTCGGCCTGCGATCCGTGCAATTGTCCCGTAGTCTGATCGTGATTTTCGCCTGAAATTATTTTTCTGAAATTCGACCTCTCGTTTGACCGCATGCGAACGTATGAATCGCAAGGTATTCTCAATAGCAGATGGGCCTCCATCCCGAATGTCGAATGGAGGGAGTTAGAAGTGCTGAATTCAAAGGGCCTCGAACAAGGCAAGGTTTCCGTGCGGTCGATCTCCGTGTCGCTCGCCACGGCGAGTGTGGTGAGTGGGCCAGCAATAATCTCGACGCCTGCAATGGCGCAGGAAACGGTTTGCCGCATCCGATGGACAATCAATTTATGCGCCGGACCGACCCGTATCATCTAGAGACGGTTGAACCAATTGTGCGTCACGACCGAGGCAGTGATAGTCAGCCTTTGCTTCAGGATCGATATGCAGGTCATGACATCGAGAGGGCAATCGCGTTCAGTCAATATCGGGACGCCCAGATGACTGGCGAATGGGTTTTCCAAAAACGACAATGAGCCCGGCCAACGGCAGGATACAGAAGAACCAGAGCAGCGAAGCGATCAGGTTGGTCGTGGCCAGTTGCGCGACGGGAAGGATCACCAGAACCAGCAATGCGGTTCCACTCGCGCACCAGGCGGCTCGATAGACGATGTGTCTTCGGGATGTGCCGCGCCGGATGGCATCGAAGCCGGCCACCGCAAGGACCAGGGATAGGGCCAGGTTCACGATCACTGCGCAGCGCCTCCGGCCGGCCTGCGAGCGATCCTGCCTGCTGCGATCCACAAGATGACGCCCATCGCCAGCGCCGTCAGGTCTGCGCCTGAGCGGATACCATCGCCATGAGCCAGCGTCGACGTCAGCGGCATTCCCGCCAGAGCCGTGCTCACGGGAATAGTCAGGCAGAGCAATGCCGCCGCACGCAACTGCTCTGCCCACGCGCTGGCCCAGGGCCGTACACCGGCATGGATGAGGCTCAGCAGCCAGGCCAGGAAGTAGATAGATGCTGCCATGCTGCGCCGGTCTTGGATGTCGGAAGGCAGCAACTGCTCACCATGAAGGTAAGCCGCACAGGCGATGATGTTTCCAGCCACAGCGGCGATGGTGATCCGGCCTGCCATGGCGTGAAATGCCGATCCGCCCCGGCGCGCCCGCTTTTTGGTAAAGAGGACAAGGCCAGCCCCGACCATCGCGGCGCTGGCGAGCCCGGTCAGGAAATAGAGCCAGCGGGCAGCGATTCCGCCCCATTCGATGAAGTGCAGTCCGGCAAGGAAGGCCTGGGTCTCGCGGGCTGGCGAGCGCTTTGCCAGAATGCGCAGCAAGCTGCCGTCGGTGCCTGCAAAGTCGACGCGATCGGGGAAATTGGCGATGCGATCGTCGCGCTGTCGCCAGATCTCCACTGCGGCATTGGCACGATCGGGATGGCTCACATAGATGTTGACGGCCGCTCCGCCACCCCAGGCGCGCTCGGCGCGCGCCACCAGCGGCATCAGCGCAACCGTGGCCTGTGGCGATCCGGCGGGTGTCTCCACATCGATGTAGCGCGATTGCGCAGCCGCAGTCTGATAGGCTTTGACGTCGCCGCCGTTCAGCGTCGCGACGCCGGCGGGGATATAGGCGTAATAGATCAGGACGAGGCCGGTATAGGCCATCATCATGTGGAACGGCAGCGGCAGCACCGAGAGAAGGTTGTGCGCATCCATCCACGCCCGCTGGCGCGAGGCCCAGGGGCGGAAGATGAAGAAATCGCGGAATATGCGCTTGTGAATGATGACACCGCTGATCGATGCGGCCAGCATGGCAAGGCCTGCAGCGCCCACGATCAGGAAGCCGATGGGGCTGGACTTGCGATCGATCCCCAGCGTGTAATGATAGCGCATGAAGAAGAACCCAGCGTCCATATCGCGCGGGATGCGGACGCCGGTCTGCGGATCGAGGCGGTGGGTGGTGGCCTTGCCCGCTTCGTCGGTCCACACCAGCCGCAGCACAGGTTCGCGCGAAGTGGGGATGACGATACGCCATTGCCTGGCATCCGGAGCGATGCGGGTGAGATAATCCCGTCCCATCGCTATGGCTCGTCCCCGGTCGATGGCCACCGGAGAGCGCAGTTCGGGCGTGGTCCAGAGGTTGATCTCGGTATAGAACACCGCCAGCGATCCGGTCAGCAGGATGCCGAACAAAACCCAGCCGAACAGCAGCCCACACCATGTATGGAACCAGCCCATGGATTGGCGCAGGCTATCCTTCATCTGGCGACCCCCAGCATCAGGGCGAAGGGGAGGGCCGTGCCCACCAGCAGTTCGCCCCAGATCCGCGTGACGCTGCGCACCGCGAAGGCGCGAAGGATCACCGCAACGAACAATATGAAGGCGAGGCAGGTCGCAAGGATGTTGGCGTCAACCGCATCCATCGGCAGCAGGCGTACCGCCGCGCAAATCCACGCATAACACAGACCATAGGTGCCGACCGTCGATGCCAGCACGCGCGGCGCGATGGTGCGCCAGCCCGGCTCCTGCCTCGCCGGCACGATCAGAACCGCTGCTCGAACGTCACCGCGACGCTGCGCGGCTCACCCAGCACCCACTGCGAGGTGGAATAGCTGTTCTGGACGTAGATCCGGTCGAAGACATTGCGCAGGTTGAGCGTCACGCTCGTCTTCTTGCCCAGGTCGTAGCGGGCCGAAGCATCGACGAGCGTATAGGCCGGAATGCGACGGGTATTGGCGGCGTCCGAATAGCGTTTGCCGACATAGCGCAGGCCGGTGTCGAGGTGCAGCGGTTGCACCGGCCGCCAAGAAAGCCACAGATTGGCTGCCTTTTCGGCAACCCCGATCGGCATGTTGCCGTTGCGGCTGACAAGCGCCGTGCCGATCAGTTCGTCGAAGTCGTCATATTGCGCGTTCAGGATCGTTCCGTTGGTCAGGATGCTGAATGTCCTGGTCACGGCCAGTCCGAACGATGCCTCGACGCCGTACGACGATTGCTGGCCGACCTGCACAGACACCGTGGGATCATTGGCGGAGCGTGTCAGGATCTTCTTCTTGACGATGCGATAGCCCGACAGCGTGAATTCGCCGCGCCCGTCGAGAAAGGTCGCCTTGGCACCCGCTTCCCATTGCCGCCCGGTCGATACATCGAAGCTCGTCTGTGCCAGCGTAGCGGTGAGGAACGCCGTCACCGGATCGGCGGCCGCGGAATATTGCGCGTAAAGCGAGATCGTGTCCGTGGGATTGTAGACCAGCCCCGCACGCCAACTGGTACTGGGATAGCGCGCGGTGTAGTTGGCGCTCGGATCGAGCGCATCATGGCGCTCGGTCTTCGGGCGATCGTAGCGCAGGCCCGTCACCAGCGACAGTCGATCCGACAGCGAGAGGCGGCTTTCGCCGAACAGCGCCCATTGCTGTACATTGGTCTTGTACTTGTAGCGTGTGCCGAAGGCGCCATCCAGAAACGTGCCGGGCGCGTAGTCGTAGGGATCCACCAGATCGGAGCGGGAATTGGGCGAACTGTCGGTACGCAGCAGCGATCCGCTGTTATACTCTCCGCCCAGGCTTAGGCGGTGGTTCATGCCCAGCAATGTGTGGTCGAACACAGCGTTGAAGCGGTCGCCCCACTGCTTGGTCTTGTAGAAGATTTCCAGATAGCTCGACCGGCGGATCTGATCGCCGGACCAGGCATAGCCCTCCGCATTGCGCCAGTGCTTGAAACCGGTGAGATAGTACGCGACGTTGGTGATCGCCACGCCGTCCGCCGGCGTCCATTCCGCCTTGGCCTGGGTCCAGGCGTCGTCGAAGCGCAACGAGCGGTCGGCGATATTGTAGTTCTTCTTGCGGATATCGCGGACCAGCTTGCCATCCCGCAGCGGCGTACCATACCAGATCGTCGGATCGAGATCGGCGCGGTCATGCGTCAGGGTCAGCACTAGATCGTCATTGGCCTGGTAGCGCAGCGCGGCCGACAGGGCGAGACTACGGGAGCGTCCGCGCTCCATCCAGCCGTCCGACCGGTTGTAGCTGAGATCCACGCGGTAGGACAGCTTGTCCCCGATTGGCCCGCCGATCCCGCCGGCCGCTGCATATGTATCGAAAGAGCCGCCGCTGAGGCGTAGTTCACCTTCGAACTCTTCGGTGTTGGGCTTTTTGCGCACAACGTTGATGGCGCCGCCGATGCCGCCTTCGCCATAGAGCACGGACGCTGCGCCGCGCAGCACCTCGATGCGCTCGGCCATCCAGGGATCGGCGGGGAAGGTCTGCGTGGTCGTCGTATAGACCCGCATGCCGTCATAGAGCTGCATCACCGAGGTGTAGCCGGTGAACCCGCGCGAACTCAGGGAATAGGCGAATGCCGAGGAATTGTTGATCAGGCCCGGCGCGCGCGCCGCCGCCGCAACGACCGTGCGGTCACCAAGACTGCGGATCATCTCCTTGGTGATGACATCGACGCTTGCGGGCGTCTGCATAGGCGTCAGGCCAAGGCGGCTGGAGGCATCGGCCTGCTGGCCAAGTTGCAGGACGCCGGCCTTGCGCGCCGTGACGACGATGTTCTCCGTGCCACCGGGCGCGGCGTCGGCGGTCTCCTGAGCATGCGTTGCGGTGACACTTGCCGCCAGTGCGCAACATGATGCGCCGGAACGGATCAGGCCGGAAAGAAGCGATCGTGTATTCATGTGTAACCCCCGTTGCGTTTTCCAGTCGAACGGACAGGTTCCCGCGCAGGAGGACGTCTCCTCGCACGGGCGCAGCGGTGGAGACCGGGCGCAAACGAGCGACCGGCGGAACCCACCGTTGCGGCCTGGCCGCAAGTTCGTCGCTCAGACGGAATACACCGTGCCGCGGCCATCCCCTGGACCAAGGCAAGAGCGACCGGACGCTGGCAGGTCTCCTGGCTCACGGGTCATTGCACGATGCACGGCCTTCCCAGGCCTCGCAGGAGTTAGCGTCCGGCCCAGTGGCTGCGACAGGCATCCTTGGCCTGCCGAGATATGCATCGCGCTATCCGCTTACAGTTGCAGGGACAGCCTCGGCTTCAGGGGCAGTACCCCTCCACCGCGTTCCCTTTTAA
This sequence comes from Sphingobium sp. BHU LFT2, assembly GCF_018604485.1. NCBI lineage: Bacteria > Pseudomonadati > Pseudomonadota > Alphaproteobacteria > Sphingomonadales > Sphingobiaceae > Sphingobium > Sphingobium sp. BHU LFT2. Next base: position 11,740 of record NZ_JAFCGW010000011.1, on the reverse strand, counting down.
GCCTCTTTCGAAGCACCAACGCGATCTTGTCCCCCGGTAGGGGACGGGCTGGGAACTATGGGCTATCGAACAGGATAGCAAGAAATTCGTAGAACGTGGAATTTGGTCATGCCTGGACGGCCGGTATGCGGCTGTCCCTGACGCTCAGGTGCTGAACACACCGCCCCGTTAGCAGTCATGAACAAGCGGCACATGAGTTGTTGCGAACGATTATCAATGCACGTAATGCGGCGGCAGATAGCGATGCTCAACAACGCCGCCGCCCTTACGCGCCTGCTCCTGCAAGAGCGCACGTCGCTCCTGCGACTTGTCGAAAGCATATTGCGCGATCGGCCGGCAGCGGAGGACGTCACGCAAAGCCTCTGGTTCAGGGTGCAGCGTATCGAGGATGATCCGCCAATCCTGAACAAGCGGGCCTATCTGTTCAGGCTGGCCGCCAATCTTGCGAAGGATCGCATCAGGGCGGACGGCAGATATGCTGCCCTGTTCCACGCCGCCGATACGCTCCCCGAGGAAATCCCGGCCGACATGGTTGGAGCCGATACCGAACTGTCCGATCGCCAGCGTCTGGCCGTGACGATGGCCGCCATCGACGAACTCCCCGCGCGAACCAGAGAAATCTTCATCCTGCGCAAATTTGACGAGCTTACTCTGGACGACATTGCGCATCGGATCGGGATTTCCCGCAGCATGGTCGTCCGACATCTCCAGCAGGCTTTGCAGCATTGCATGACCCGACTAGGGGAAAGTGAATGAGGCGATTTGTTGGCTTGCGGAGTGTCCGGATGCCGCTTTCGAACGTCAATGATTATGGAAAGTGTGAAATTTCCATGGTTGAGGCGGGAGAAGCGATCGGAATGCATTATGGGCGCTGACGACGATGCTCCGGATCCGATCGAGGATGCCGCGACGCGCTGGGCGGTCGAACAGGATGCCGGCCTGACCGATGATGGCATTGCGGCTCTGGAACAATGGCTGGGCAGCGATCCCCGTCACCCGCCGGCCTTTGAGAAGGCCCGTGCGGCGTGGCGCTTCATGGGGCATCCGGCCATTCGTTCGGAAGTGACGCAGCGCAGGCTCAGCGAGCCGCCATTGCCGGGCTATCCGCCGGTCGGCCGACCGGAAGGCAAAAGAAAATGGACTGCGCCGGCCGTCGCGGCCAGCGTCGCCCTTCTTGTCGCGGGCGCGATCGGGGACTGGCCGACAGCGCTGCGGTCCGATGCGATGACGGCGACGGGCGAACAGCGCACCATGACCCTTGCCGATGGATCGCAGGTCCAGCTCAATACCGACAGCGCCATATCCATCGATTACCAGCCGGATCGCCGGATCGTGCATGTGCTGAAAGGCGAAGCCGCCTTTTCGGTGGCGCGCGATCCCCGGCGCCCATTCTCGGTCGAAGCGAAAGGCGGAACGATCACGGCGCTGGGCACGCGGTTCATCGTCGATCGTCATGCCGACAGGACGCAGGTTACCGTTACCCTGCACAGCGTTCGCGTGGCAGCGCCGGGCGCCGGGGCCTCCATCGCGATCGTGAAGGAAGGGCAGTCCGTCAGATATGACAGGAACGGCGTTGGTTCCGTTCGCATAGTCGATGCAAATGCGGTCTCCGCCTGGACCCGCAAACGGCTTGTCTTCGTGGACCAGCCGCTGCGAGCCGTGGTGGCGGAACTCAATCGCTATCATCCGGGATATATCGGCATCATCGGCACCGATCTGGGCAACCGGCGCGTCAGCGGGATTTTCCGCACCGACAATCCCGTCGCCGCGCTCGACACACTCCAGGCATCCTTGAAGTTGGCTTCCATCCGTCTCACCGACCGGGTGATTTTCATTCACGGCTGAACCCACAAAAAAATTCGGCTCCCCGGTTCTCACTTCGAGATTTGAGACGTCATGTTCCTGAAGGCGCTTCGCATTAGCGAATTGCCATTCATATCAGATGCCTGAATTTTGGGGGTTAAGACGTGAAGATTGTAGAGGCCGGCAAGGCTGCTGTGGCGGGATTTCGCACTGTCATTCCGGCAACGTTGCTCGCGACGACCGCGCTGGGCGCCGGGATCGTCATGCCAACGAGCGCCTATGCCCAGGGGCGCAGCTATAATGTACCTGCCGGGCCGCTGGCCGTTGCGCTCAACCGCCTTGGCGAGGCAGCCGATATCGAAATCATCTATGATGCAGACCTGACGAACGGCATTGCCAGTCCGGGCCTTCAGGGCAGCTATGGCCCGGCCGAGGCGCTATCGCGCCTGCTGGTCGGAACAGGCCTCACCTTCCGGCAGAGCGGTGCGCGCTCCTATACACTTGAAAGAGCGCCCAGGTCGGCTGAAGGGGCGGTCCAGCTGGGGCCGGTGAGGGTAGAGGGCGCAACTGCAACCATGACGGCCAACGGCACCGATGGCGCGGACCTTGCCCTGACGATGACCGAGGGGACGAAGTCCCTTGCCGGGCAATATGCACAGGTCGGTGGCAAGTCGGCGCAGCGCCTGCGCGACATCCCCCGCAGCGTCACGGTGCTGACCGCGCAGGAGATCGAGGACAAGGATATCACCACCGTGACCGCCGCGCTCGATCAGGTGACCGGCGTCTACGTGGCCTCCTATAATGCCCGTACCCCCGTATTCTATTCGCGCGGCTTTCTGATGCAGAACCTGACGATAGACGGCGGTAGCCCCATGCGCATGCATGACGGCCTGCAATCGATCATCAACGGGGTCGGCCTGCCCAATCTGCTCGCCTATGACCATGTCGAGGTGATGCGCGGTGCGGATGGGCTCTATTCGGGAAACGGGGACGCCAGCGGCACGGTCAACCTTGTGCGCAAGCGCCCGACGACCAAGCGCCAGATCAAGTTCGCCGCCTATGCGGGAAGCTGGGACAATTACCGCGCCGAGCTTGACGTGGGCGGGCCGCTCAATGCTTCGGGCACATTGCGGGCGCGCGTGGTGGCGGGCTGGCAGGACGCGGATTCCTATTTCACCGGCGCCTATACCAAGGACAAGTTCGGCTATGGCATCATTGAATGGGACGCAGGCGCGCATACGACGCTGTCGGCGGGCTTGAGCTATGACGATCTGAACACGCAGAAATATGAACGCACATTGGCATGGCGTTCGGGCAGTCTCGGCACGCCGGAGAATCTGCCGATCCTGTCGAAGCGGGATTCCTGGATGCCCGAATGGTCCTATGACAAGGCGCAGACCCTGCAATATTTCGCCAAGGCCAGCCACGATTTCAGCCCCGACTGGAACCTGACCGTAAACGTCACCCGCAGCGAAGTCGATTCTGACGAGCTTTATGGCTATTATGGCATCGGCATCAATTCCGATGCGGCAGTCCCCAGCGGTTTCTTCATGCGCTGGATGTCGCACGGCTATTCCAACCAGACGATGGCGGACGCCAATTTGAAGGGCAAGTTCACCTTGTTCGGCCGACAGCACGACGTTGCCGTCGGCGCGAACTGGTCGCGCAGCGACGCCAATTCGACCAACCCGATCGGCAGTATCGCCGGCGTGACGGTCGAAGACTATCTGACCTATTATCGCTACGCCAAGCCGACCAAGGCCGAAATCGCCACCTGGAGCGGTTACGGCACTTGGGGCAGCGTCTATGGCGAAGACGGCTGGGTCACGAGCCGTTACGGATTCTGGGGCACGCTGGGCATGCATATTGCCGATCCGGTCAAGGTGATTATCGGTGGGCGCTACAGCCGCAACGAGAATTTCCGGGGGCAGACGATCGGCAAGTTCGTGCCTTACGCGGCCGTCACCTACGACGTCTCGCCCGATTGGACGACCTATGCCAGCTACTCCGAAATCTTCGAGCCGATGCAGAACATCGTGCCGATCGGTCAGTGGCACGAGGATGCCACGCAGATCAGCTTTTCGGACAAGCCGACCACCGGCCGCAACTTCGAGGGCGGCGTCAAGGGTGACCTCAACGGAGGTGCATTGCAGGCGGCCTTTTCGGTGTTCTACATCGAGAAGAACAACGTCTACGTGAATGATGAAACGCAGGGGCAAGTCGTCATCCCCGGCTATGGCACCACCTATATGCAGCGCGTGGCGAAGCTTCAGACCAGCAAGGGGTTCGACGCCGAACTGAAAGGCGCGCTGACGCAGAGCTGGCAGGTTTCCGCCGGATACACGTTCAACGTGACCAAGAACAAGGAAGACGACGAAGGCGGCCCGATCCTGCTCTGGGCACCCAAGCATTCGGCGCGGGTGTGGAGCACCTATCAGCTTCCTGATGCGCTGGAGGGGCTGCGCCTTGGTGCCGGCGTCCGCGTGTTCGGCAACTCGGACTTGCGCAAGGGCTATGCCGTGATCGGCGCCAGTGCTGATTACGAGATCAACCGGCATCTGACGCTGGGTGTCTACCTCGATAATCTGGCAAACAAGACGTATCGCGTTTCCACCAGCAGCGCGGCGACTTATGGCAATCCCCGCAACTTCATGGTGACGCTGCGCGGAACCTACTGAGCCGATGACCCGCGCGAAACCTCCGACATTCCCAGTCGAAGGTTTCGCGCGGGATATGGCGGCGAAGGCCCCGCTCCAAAGGCCGCTCTGCTCGGTCAAGCAAGCCACGCGCGGGCATGAACCCTGTCACGTTGCGAGAGAAAATGTGAAAATCCGCAGCGGTCAAACGTCTAACTGACAGACGCTCTCCAAACGGTATTGAAAAGCAATCGCATGAAAGACGCATTCCGCCAGTCGATGGCCTGGCTGCACACCTGGGTTGGATTGGTGGCAGGCTGGCTGCTGTTCTTCGTTTTCGTGACCGGCACGGTGGGCTATTTCCAGCAGGAGATTAGCCGCTGGATGCAGCCTGAGCGGGTGGTCACGGTGGCGCCGGTCGAGGTCGATCGCACGATCCTGACCGACCGGGCCATCGAACGATTGACCACAGTCGCACCGGTCGCCGCGAGTTGGCAGATCATCTTCCCCTACCGGCAACAGGGGGACCGCGACTGGCAGAATTTCTCCATTCGCTGGGAGGAAATGCCGAGCGGGACGCATGACTATGGCGCTAGCAGCAATGAGCGCCTTGACCCGGCCAGCGGCGCCGTCCTGCCGCCCGATCCCGAACCGCGAGAGACGGCGGGCGGCGTTGGCCTCTACCGCATGCACTATGCACTGCATTACCTGCCCTATGACTGGGCGATCCGGATCGTTGGCATAGCCACGATGCTGATGCTGCTGGCAATCGTCAGCGGGGTCATCACCCACAAGAAGATCTTCAAGGACTTCTTCACCTTCCGCCCCGGCAAGGGCCAGCGTTCCTGGCTGGACGCGCATAATGTGGTCAGCGTGATGGCGCTGCCCTTCTTCCTGATGATCACCTATAGCGGGCTGGTCTTCTTTCTCTTCGCCTACATGCCCGCCGGCAAGGACGTGATCTACGGCACCGACCCGGAAACGAGCGGGGCCTATTATGATGAACTGTACGAAGGCGGCGAGCATAAGCATGCGCCGATAGGCCGCCCGGCAGCACCGCTCGCGCCCATGATCGCACAGGCCGGCAAGGCGTGGGGCATGGACCAGATCGCCTGGATCACCGTCGAGCGGATGGAAGGCGAGGGGCCGGCAGTGGAACTCACCCATGTCCCGATGGGCCTTGGGCGCAATGATGCGGCAACCATGCGGTTCAACGCCGACACCGGCCAGCGCCTGCCCGATGAGCCGGCCTCCAGCGGCGCGCCGGGCGTGACGCAGAGCGTGCTGTTCAACCTGCACGAAGGCCTCTACGCCGATATCTGGGGGCGCTGGGCCTATTTTGCGTCTGGCCTGCTTGGCTGCGCGATGGTCGGTACGGGGCTGGTGCTGTGGTCGGTCAAGCGGCGCCGCTTTCATCTGAACGAAGACCGCGGGCATCAGGAGCAGTTCGGCGTGCGTCTGGTCGAGAGCCTGAACGTCGCCACGATTGCGGGCCTGCCGCTGGCGGTAGCGGGCTTCTTCTGGGCCAACCGACTGCTTCCGATCGACATGATGGACCGTGCGGCCTGGGAATATCACAGCCTGTTCGCGCTGTGGCTGGGCACGTTGTTCTATGCACTAGGCCGTCCGCTGCGCAGGGCGTGGGTTGAACTGCTCTGGGCAAGCTGCGCCGCTTTCGCCTGCGTGCCGCTGCTGAATGCGCTGACGACCGGGCGGGGTCTGCCGGTCTCGCTGGGCGAGGGAGATTGGGTGTTCGCCGGGTTCGATCTCACCATGCTGGGCCTCGCCGGTGCCTTCGCCTTCACAGCCCGCAAGGTGCAGCGGCGCTTGCGCCCAGTGACGGTTCCGGCGCGGCAACCCGTGCTGCGGGCGGTGCAGGCATGAGCCGGGGCAAGTCCGTTTCCGTTGGCTACCGCCTGGCGGTCGCATCGCGGGTCGCAGGCGCATTTCTGGGCGGTTACGCGCTGATCTCTGCCGCAACCGTGCTGCTCGCGCTCGTCTGGCCGCTTCCCAAGGCGCAAGCGGTGCTGAGCGCATCCATGTTGAGCTTTGCGCTCTATGCGGGGTTCGTCATCTGGGCCTTCCATGTCCGTCGCCTGCGGTGGATCTGGGGCGTCGTGCTGGGCGGCACGGCATTGCTGAGCGCGGCGGCATGGCTGCTCGGTGCGGGAGGTGCAGCGTGAGCGGCGTGCATCTCGCCATGCTGGCGCTGAGCTTCCTTGGCTTCGTGGCGCTGGCCGTGGGCATGGAGCGCCATGCCAAACATCTGCTGCGCATCGTGCCCGCGCCGCATTGGCGCCTGGGCGCGCGAACTGGTGGCTGGGCGCTACTGGCAGGCGCACTGGCGCTTGGCATCGCCGGGCTTGTGACGGCCGGAGTTGGCATTGCCATCTGGACCGGATGGATTGGCCTCGCTGCGGTCGCACTGGTCTTCGCCCTGCCGAAATGGCCGTGGCAGCCGCCGGTCAAGGCCAGCACGGAGCGTAGCCCGCGCAAGAAGACCGCGCTGGTGACCGAAGAGCCGATCCGCCAATCGCGGCGTTGGATCGGCTGGCTTCTGCTGGCTGCGACCGCTGCGATCTTCGTCGTTGCCTTTGCTCAGGTGGAGACCAAGCCCTTGCAACGCGAGGATGCGATACATGGTCAGGTCGGCCCCTGGACTTTCACTTTTGCCGAGACTGACCGTGATGCCCCGGAACTGGTCGACATGGATGTGCCGATGAAAGCCTATCGCCTGCGCTTTTGCGAAAGCTGCGACAGCCAGATCCTGCGCGTCACCCTCAAGGTCAATCGCCCACGCGCCATGCGCGCTTCGGGCGTCGCGTTCGAGGGCGCGCGCTGGGAGCGTTCGGCACAGATCCAGTTGCCCTCCAATCTCACGGCCAGGAGTGAATTATGGATGACGGTTGTGGGCAAGGACGGCGCCGTCCATCAGGCTTCATGGCCGATGGCCGCCGTCTCGCCTGCGACCGTCACTTGGTTCGCCAATCAGGAGCGCACGAAATGACAGCCGTGAGAAGATCTCTAGCCTGTGGGCTGGCCGTCATCACCGGTGGTTTCTCGATGCCTGCGCTGGCGCATGAACCGATCCTCAAATGCGTGTTGCTGGACCCGGCGACTGTCCGGTGCCGGGGAGGCTACGCCGAAGGGGAGACAGCACAGGGGGAGCGCCTTGAGGTAATTGATCATGCTGACAGGAGGCTGCTGGCCGGAAAACTGGGCAAGGATGGCACGCTGACCTTCGCGCGGCCCAAAGGCCCCTATTATGTCCTGTTCGACGTAGGGCCCGGCCATCAGGCGATCGTCGAACATGATGAGATCAGCCTGCCGAGGGCAAGCGACCGAGCCCGTTGGGTGAGGAAATGAGAGCATGACGGTCAATCGCGGCAGCGCGCGGGTGGCTCCTCTGGCCTATGATGCGTCGGACGATCCTGCCCGCCAGACGGGCCTCGTCGAGATGGGGGCGATATCAGCAGCGTCAGCATGGCGGCCATCCGGTCGCTACGCGGACCAGCCCATGAGCCTTCAGACGCGGCTGTTCGGAATGGCCGGGGTTTGCTGCGTCGCCATGGTCATAGCCGCTGGCCTGTTTTTGTCCTGGCAGGTCTACACTGCAGTAAAGCCAACGCCCGCGCTCAGCGTGTTCGACATTGCGGCTCCCGCCGCACCGCCCGAACCACAGCGGCAGGTGTCTCCAGGCCCCGAACAGGTCCAGAAGGAAAAGGCGCAGCTGCAGCCCGATCGCCCCAGGATCGAGGTTCCCGAAATCGAGATCCCAAGCCAGAACCCGGTCACATTGGTTGCGGCCAAGCCTGTCATCGATCCCGGCCCGCCGATCGAAAAGACCATGGCGCCGGAAACCAAGCCGGCGCCGCCCGCGCAGAAGGCCAGCGATGCCAAACCCAGTTGGGAAGGCCAGGTGCTGGGCGCGCTCAACAAGGTGAAGCGCTATCCGCGCGAGGCGGCGTTCCGGCGCCAGCAGGGCGTGCCCTATATCCGCTTCGTCATGAACCGCGATGGCAAGGTCTTGTCTGTCCGGCTGGAGCGGTCCTCGGGCGTCCGCTCCCTCGACGACGAGGCTCTCAGCCTGCCCAAGCGGGCCTCGCCGCTGCCCAGACCGCCTGAAGAGGTGAAGGGCGACAGCATCGAACTGGTGGTTCCCGTCGAATTTTTCATGTCCTGAAAACCCTCATTGGGCCTGAAAACCCTCATTGGGAGAGTGTCGCATTGACAACAATCGCCCGAGGATCGCCGCGTCGAACGGCGATGGCGCTCAAGCGCCGTTCGTTTATCGAACAGCGCGTCATCCGCATGCTGCGGGGAGACCAGACCGACGATCAGGCCCTGTTCCTTTACGAGGCGCAATTTGGTCGGCTCCGTGATCTGGCGCACCGCGCTGGCATGCGCGTCAATGTGCCCGGTACTACCTGGCTCGGCCGTGACGAGCTTTCGCTGCTGGCCTGGCTGGCGCAGGCGCAGCGGGTACTGAGCTATACGAAATCATTCCATCGCGATGCCATGCTTACGCTCACCGTGGTTCACTGCGCGGGCACTCTCAACGCGCTGGGCATTCAATTGCCGCCTCTCACCCTCCAGCATGCGTCGACGGTCGAGGAGACCGAATAACGTCCCACCTCGCGCGGCGCAAACGTCGGCCATGAGGCGGTTCAGCAGCGCATCTCGGTCGTGGCGAGTAGGGAGGCCGATTCAGGCTCTCAGATCGCGTCCGCATCATCGAGATGCCGCTTAAGATTTTGCAGCATCCGATGGACCAGAAATTTATGCGCCGAACGAACCAGCGTCATGTAGGCCCGGCCGGATCTGATCCAGCAGCGGCAAGCATGCCACATGCTTCTTCGGCCGCGTTGGCAGCCGTGCCATCGCCTCGCGAAAATCGATGACCATGTCCCGGTAGACATCGGCGACATCGATGTCGCCGAATAGTTTGGCGAAACGACGGATCGAAACGCGCCATTCATCGCAACGCTTTCGCGCCGAAGCGGGCTGCTTGGCGGCCCAGTCCTCGTACACCCTTGCCGGAAGCTGCGCCTTTCCGCATCGCGGTCGTCGCATTGTGCCGTGAATTGATGAGCGGCTGCATCTATGGGTGGCGATAGGCAGGGTAGGGACTGCCCGCCAGAGGATGGCTATCACCGGACTGAAGACCCAATTCCTCCGTCATAGGGCATTTCAGATGGTCTGTTTCAGCCAGAGCGATCCCATCGCGTTCGTGAGAAATGGCTTTGTCCATACTGCCCAACTCGACGGACAGTCTGTTAGATAGCCATCGATCGTATCCGTGCCGGCAAGCGTGTCCCGTGCCTTGAGTCCAAGCTCGATCAGTTCGAACTTTTTCAGCCAGTCATGTTGGCGAGCAGTGCCCAGTCGTCGGGCTTCGCCGAGGTCGTCCGTGCAGAGTGACTGCTTGATTTCTGCCTTGCCGACCTACCCCCGATAATGGGGCGGTACGACCATGCGGAACCGATATTGCGAGGAGTTTTTGCGCCTTAAGGGGGGAGAGCAATCGAGTGCTCATATGGACCGCCTAAATGGACCGCCTGACCTCGTGATATGGGCGTACCTGCCGGAGTTTCTCGCAAATCTGCGGAAAATCGCCGAAATGGTGACCCCTACGGGCGTATAACTTAAATCTCAGGCAGGTTCAGGACGTTCCTAAGTCCTCTGTAATTTCAGAGATTTGTCTTGTAGGGTATTCGCGGTCGGTCGCCCTAATTTGCCTGAAATCCCATCAATGTGTGGGATCGATTGTGGGACCATTTCAGGCGGGAATTAGAACCGATGGCTCTGACAGCTTTGAAAGTGAAGAACGCCCAGCCGGGCCGTCATGTCGATGGTAGGGGATTATGCCTGGTCGTCAAACCAAGTGGTGCGCGATCTTGGGTTTTGCGGATGCAGAAGGATGGGCGTCGTCGCGACTACGGTTTGGGCTCGACATTCGACGTGTCACTTGCTGAAGCGCGTGATGCCGCGATGGCACTGCGCCGTCAGGTGCGTTTAGGCGTCGATCCTGTAGCGGAGAAACGCAGGTCTCGAAAAGTTGTGCCTAGTTTTGAGACGGCCGCGCGGGACTGCTACGAAGCGATGAAAGAGGGTTGGAAGAACCAGCGGCACGCCAGCTGGATCGCAAGCCTCGAGAACCACGTCTTTCCGTTGATGGGCGCCCGGCCCATCAACGAAGTAGACAGCCCTACTGTTGTGGAAGTGCTGTCTCCGATTTGGTTGGACATACCGGACACTGCCCGCCGCATCCTGCAGCGTATTGGAGCCGTTCTGGATTTCGCGCACATCAAAGGCTGGCTTCCAGAAGAGGTATCCCTTCGTTCGGTCCGGAAGGGACTTCCGCGTCAGGCGGAAAAGGCCGGACACCTAGAAGCCATGCCATATGCCGACGTACCCTCTCTTATGCACCGGCTGGCGACGGCGGCATCAACGACCGGGCGCGATGCGCTGCGCTTCACGATCTACAATGCCGTGCGTTCGAATGAGACGCGCTTCGCGGTCTGGAGCGAGTTCGATCTTGAGAAGGCTGTCTGGACCATACCAGGAGAGCGGATGAAGGCGGGTGACACCCATGTTGTGCCGTTGTCACCGGCGGCCGTCGCATTGCTACGCAATCGTTGGAACCAGCGGAGCAGCGACACCGGTCTGGTTTTCAGCAACGATGGCGAAAAGCCGATCAGCGATATGACCATGACCAAACTACTCAGAGACGATGGTATCAAAGGGGTGACGGTGCATGGTTTCAGATCAGCTTTCACCGACTGGGCCGCTGAGCGGACCCGCTTCCCCAAAGAAGTCGCGGACAAGGCGCTGGCCCACAAGCTTTCGAACAAGGTTGAAGCAGCGTACCGTCGCACAGATTTCTTCGACAAACGCCGAAGCCTTATGGCGCGGTGGGCTGAATATCTCGAGCAATGGCCTTCGAAGAGCAATTCTTCGCGAAGATTGGCTGAATGACATGTAGCCGGTCTTTTTCCTCAAAAAGTAAAATTGGGAGATCGACTAAATCTCTGCCGACCTCTACGGAGCTATACGCGACCCGTCCGTGGAAAGGCGTTTCCAAGGGCAAGATGGCTTCCGACTTTCGATGATCGTCGGAAGCCATTTTTTATCTGGATGGTGCGACCCGGATTACCTGTCAGCTTTTGGCTGAGGATGGGACACCGCGTAATTGATGTAGGCGCACTCCTACATGGTACAAAATCGCATGAACGCTTCGATTAAGGAGGGTGACCATGTCGATCTATGCAGGACTGGATGTGAGTGACAAAACCACGCAT
>NZ_JAFCGW010000010.1:0-197432 GCF_018604485.1 Sphingobium sp. BHU LFT2 | reverse complement strand
TCAGCGGATCAGCCCCAAAAACTGAGGCTCCCAATTCGCCCGCGCGCCGTCACGTGGCCATCATGCCGAAATCAGACGGTTCTTCGAGGTGTCCAGCTGATGGCCGACCTGCGCGGCAAGCCGGTTGCCGCGCACACGCTGGAAACCATCGCCTCCATGGCCTTTGCCGAGCTGGTCGCCGTCGTGCGACCGGTCGAATTTGCGCCGATATTGCATCGCAAGCTCGACCGGCGCGGCTTCGATATCGTCGTCAACGAGCATCCCGAGGAGGGCCTGTCGAGCAGCATCCGGCTGGCGGTCGAGCATGTGATGGACAAGCGCAAGGTGCGCGGCATCCTGATCTGCCTTGCCGATATGCCCGACGTGCCGCAGACTCATTATAACCATATCTGCATGGCGGCCGAGGATATCCGTTCGGTGGTCGCCAGCACCGACGGCTTCTCCTCCTCGCCGCCCGCCTTCATCGGCCGCAAGCATTTCCCCGAACTGCTCGCGCTCAAAGGCGATCAGGGTGCCCGCGCCCTGCTGAGCCACGGCATCCAGATCGAGACGATCGGCAATGTGCTGCACGACATCGATACGCCGGAGGATCTTGGCCGCCCCCCGGTAACACCGACCTGAGGCATAAAAGGGGCAGGCGAAGCCGCTTTGCCTTGCCCCGCTTCAGGTCGATCGCGTCGGATCGGTCAGCCCGTCGCCCATTTCCCGCGGATCAGGGGCACGACTGAGCGGCAACGAGCCGGTCTGGCGTTCCAGCATGCGATGCACCACCGGCGGCTTGCCGCCGCTGTGCAGCGCGTGGATCGTGTCGCTGTTGGTGATGTCGGCGATGGTGCGCCGCTGGTTATGGCGGACATAGTCGAGCCAGGTCGACACATGATAGCGTTCGACCCAGAGTTCCGGATCGCCCAGATCGCGCATCAGCGACCAGCCATGCGCGCCATCGCGCTTGCGAATGCGGCGGCGCTCGCTCATCGCGCTGAGGAAGGGGACGACCGACCCCACCGGGATGCGATATTCGATGGTGATGACCACCGGGCCGCTGCGCGGTTCGACCGGCACGGCCGTCTCCGGCTCGCGCCAGCGGTTCTGGAGATCGAGATTGTCATCGCCGATCTGCGGCAGCGGACGGACGAACCCGATCAGCGCAGCGACCAGTTGCACCGCGGCGGAGGCATAGAGCGCCTCGACCACGCCATGATCCTCGGCCAGATTGCCGAACAGCCAGGCGCCGATCGCCATGCCGCCGAACGCCGTCATCTGATAGATGGCGACGGCGCGGGCGACGACCCAGCGCGGCGCCGACATCTGGACCGATACGTTGAAGGTCGACAGCGCCATGACCCAGCCCGCCCCGGCGAGCAGATAGCCGAGCAAAGCCAGCGCCAGATAGCCCGACATGGCCGTGATCGCCGTCCCCGCCGCCAGCGACAGGGCGGCGGACCGCACGATCGCCTCGATCGAGAAGCGCGCGCGCAGCCGCCGGGTGGACAGCGCCCCGGCCACCGCGCCGACGCCGAAGGCGCCGCTGGTAAGGCCGAAGGTCAGCGCGCCGCCGCCCAGCACATCGCGCGCCACCAGCGGCATCAGCGCCGACACCGCGCTGGCACCAATGCCAAAGGCGCCGCCGCGCAGCAGCACGAGCTGGATCTTGGGCGACATCGAGACATAGCTGACACCGGCCCACATCGCGACGCCCAGCCGCTCACGCGGCAGCAGCTTGGGCGGTAATTCCGGCCGCCAGCGCGCCAGCACCGCGACCAGGCCGATATAGCTGACTGCATTGGCCAGGAACGCCGCCGCCGCGCCCGCCGCCGCGACGATCACGCCGCCCAGCGCCGGGCCGGTGCTGCGGGCCAGATTGAAGCCCATGCTGTTCATAGCGACGGCACTGGGCAGCACGCTGCGCGGCACCATGTCGCCGACCGACGCCTGCCAGGCCGGACCGTTCACCGCCGTCGCGCAGCCGATCAGGAAGGTGAAACCCAGCAGCGTCCAGGGCGTCAGCGCGCCGAGCCAGGCGACCAGCGCAAGGGCAGTCGACACCAGCAGCATGAACAGCTGACAGGCCATCATCACCTTGCGCCGATCCAGATTGTCGGCGACCGCGCCGGCCCAGAGCGAGAACAGCATGATCGGCAGCGTCGTGGACGCCGGCACCAGTGCCACCAGCACCGGCGAAGCGGACAGCGAGGTCATCATCCAGGCCGCACCGACCGACTGGATCAACCCGCCGAAATTGGACGCCAGGCTCGCGATCCAGATCGCGCGGAAGATGGGAATGGCAAAGGGCGAGGACGGCTGGGGGGACTCGGTGTCAGGCACGAAAACCATCAAGCGGATTTAGGAACGTCGGTCAAACCCGCGACTCGGCCTTTGGTTCACATCCGTCCGGTACGCAGTGCCCGTGCCCAGTCGGGTCGCCCGCGGGCATCGGCCGTGGCGGCCGCGCGTTCGGCATCATAGGCGACCAGCATGATCTCCGCGTGCCAGCCGTCGGCCATCCGCTCGACCAGTGCATAACGGGCCTCGGGCGATCCGGTCTCCACCTTGTGCGGCCAGGGCCGATCATCCTCATAGGCCGGCAGGCCGACGCTGCCTGGATTGACGATCAGCCCGCCATCGGCGCGACGATGGATGCGCGGCACATGGGTATGGCCGCACAGGATCAGCGGCGCGACGACGTCCCCTGCCCGCGCCTCGACCTCCACCTCAGTCGCGGCGCGCAAGCCGGTCGGTTCGACCGTTTCCAGCCAATAGTCGATGTCGCTGTCCGGCGTGCCATGGACCATCAATATCTCATCCGTCAGCCACAGCGTCTCGGGCAATCCAGCGATCCAGTCGCGATGGCGCGGCGCCAGCAGATCATGGGTCGCCCGGTCCGACGCGCCCATCCGGTCGGGCGCCAGTGTCAGCAATTGCCGCTCATGGTTGCCCCGGATCGTCGGCAAATCCATCGCCATCAGTCGATCGGCGGTTTCGCAGGGGAAGAGCGGCCCCGACAGGATGTCACCGAGATTGACACATAGATCGACATTGCGCGCAGCCACGTCCGCCAGCACGGCGTCGAGCGCATCGATATTGCCATGGATGTCGGAAAGAACCGCAATCTTCACCTGATGCTTGTCCCGCTGCAATCGCGCCCCACATCAGGCCCGCACCTGACCTTACGGCAAGGCCATGTCGGCGGAAACCGACCATTTCAGGCTTGCACTTTACGTAAACGTAAATACATTCAGGGCCACTTCCGGTGCGCCAAAAGCCGCCAACGGAGAGGGAAAAGGAACCATGGAAGCCTATATCTACGACGCCGTCCGCACGCCCCGTGGCCGGGGCAAGAGCGACGGTTCGCTCCACGACATCACCCCCATCCAGCTTGCGACGCAGATGCTCGAAGCGGTGCGCGACCGCACCCAGATCAACACTGCCGACGTCGACGACGTGATCCTGGGCTGCGTCAGCCCCGTGGGCGAACAGGGCGCGGACATCGCGCGCGTCGCCGTGCTCAACGCCGATTATGCCCAGACCGTGCCGGGCGTGCAGATCAACCGTTTCTGCGCATCGGGCCTGGAAGCGGTCAACATGGCCGCGGCCAAGGTCCATTCGGGCGAAGCGATGTTCGCGATCGGCGGCGGCGTCGAATCGATGAGCCGCGTGCCGATGGCATCGGACGGTGGCGCTTGGGCGATGGACCCGGCGGTCGCCTACAAGACCTATTTCGCGCCCCAGGGCATCGGCGCCGACGTGATCGCCACCAAGTTCGGCATCAGCCGCGACGATGTCGACGCTTATGCCGTCGAGAGCCAGCGCCGCGCCAAGGCCGCCTGGGACGAAGGCCGTTTCAAGAAGTCGATCGTGCCGGTCCGCGACGTGATCGGCGGCATCGCGCTCGACCATGACGAACATATGCGCCCCGACGCGACGATGCAGTCGCTCGGCAGCCTGAAGCCCAGCTTCCAGGCACTGGGCGAAGAGATGCCCGGCTTCGATACAGTCGCCCTGCTGCGCTATCCCGAGCTGGAAAAGGTCAACCATGTCCATCACGCCGGCAACAGCAGCGGCATCGTCGACGGCGCCGCCGCCGTGCTGGTCGGCAACAAGGAAATCGGCGAGAAATACGGCCTGAAGCCGCGCGCGAAGATCAAGGCGATGGCCTCGATCGGCTCGGAGCCGCTGATCATGCTGACCGGCCCGGAATTTGTCGCTGGAAAGCTGCTGGCCCGTGCCGGCATGACCACCGCCGACATCGACCTATGGGAACTGAACGAAGCCTTCGCCTCGGTCGTGCTGCGCTACATGCAGGCGATGAACCTCGACCATAGCAAGATCAACGTCAATGGCGGCGCGATCGCCATGGGCCATCCGCTGGGCGCCACCGGCGCCATGGTGCTGGGCACTGCGCTCGACGAGCTGGAACGCTCGGGCAAGGGCACCGCGCTCATCAACCTGTGCGTCGGCGCAGGCATGGGCACCGGCATCATCATCGAGCGCGTGTAAGCAATATTACCACCCCGTTCGGGCTGAGCGAAGTCGAAGCCCGTCATCGAACGCAGTGAGATGCCTTCGCTACGCTCAGGCGAGCCCTTCGACAGGCTCAGGGCGAACGGGGGAGAGGAGATCAAAATGAACACTATCGCATTCGACATCGATGCCGACGGCATCGCCACCCTGACGATCGACGTGCCCGGCCAGTCGATGAACGTCATCGGCCCCGACTTCCTGGCTGACCTCGACGCCGCCATCACCCGCATCGCGTCGGAAGAGGGCATCAAGGGCGCGGTCATCGCATCGGGCAAGGACAGCGGCTTCATGGCCGGCATGGACCTGAAATATTTCGGGTCGATGCTGGCCAGCGCCGATGGACAGCGCCCCGCCCCCACCGCGATCTTCGACAATGTGTTCGTCCTGAACCAGCTGTTCCGTCGCCTGGAAACCGCCGGCAAGCCAGTCGCCTGTGCGATCGAGGGCACCTGCGTCGGCGGCGGCTTCGAGCTGGCGCTGGCCTGCCATCGCCGCTTCGTCGGCGACAGCCCCAAGACCCAGCTCGGCCTGCCCGAAATCCTGATCGGCCTGTTCCCCGGCGGCGGCGGATCGCAGCGCCTGCCGCGCATCATGGGCGTCCAGGCGTCGCTGATGTACATGCTGCAAGGCAAGCTGTTCCGCCCCGCCGAAGCCGTGATGCTGAAGGTCGTCGACGGCGTGGTCCCGCAGGGCACGGCAGCTGCGGCGGCGAAGGAATGGGTCAAGGCCAACCCGACCGCCAGCACCCAGCCCTGGGACGTCAAGGGCTTCAAGGTGCCCGGTGGCGCCGGCGGTTTCAACCCCGCCTTCGTCCAGACCATGGCCGGCGCCCTGCCGATGACGCTCAAGCAGACCCAGCGCAACATGAACGCGCCGATCGCTTTGCTGTCGGCGGTCTATGAGGGCATCACCCTGCCGATGGACCGGGCGATCCGGATCGAGAGCAAATATTTCGCCAAGGTCGCTGCCGATCCGCAGGCGTCGAACATGATCCGCACCCTGTTCGTCAACAAGCAGGCGGCCGAGCGCGGCGCGCGTCGTCCCAAGGACGAGCCCAAGGCGCCGACGACCAAGCTCGCCATGCTGGGTGCCGGCATGATGGGCGCGGGCATCGCCACCGTCGCGGCGCAGGCCGGCATGGACGTGGTGCTGTTCGACCGCGACCAGGCCTATGCCGAGAAGGGCAAGGCCCATGTCGAAGCGGTGCTGGCCAAGCGCCTGGGCCGTGGCATGACGCCCGAGAAGATGGCCGCCACCCTGGCCCGCGTGACGCCCACCACCGACTATGCAGCACTCGCCGGCGCCGACTTCGTGATCGAGGCGGTGTTCGAGGATGTGAGCATCAAGGCGGAAGTGACCAAGCAGGTCGAAGCCGTGCTGGGCGCCGACACCATCTTCGGTTCCAACACCTCGACCCTGCCGATCACCAAGCTGGCCAATGCCTGGTCCAAGCCCGAGAATTTCATCGGCGTCCACTTCTTCTCGCCGGTCGAGAAGATGCCGCTGGTCGAGATCATCCTGGGTGAAAAGACCGGCCCGGCCGCGATCGCCAAGGCGCTCGACTTCGTTGCCCAGATCAAGAAGACGCCGATCGTTGTCCATGACAGCCGCGGCTTCTACACCTCGCGCAGCTTCGGCACCTATGTGCAGGAAGGCGCGGAACTGGTCGGCGAAGGCATCAATCCGGCGCTCATCGAAAATGCCGGCAAGCAGCTTGGCATGCCGACCGGCCCGCTGGCGGTCAGCGACGAAGTGTCGATCGAACTGGGCGTCAAGATCATGACCGCCGCCAAGAAGGAACTGGGCGACGCCTATGTTCCCCAGGGGTCGGACGACATCATGCTCAAGATGGTCGAGGCCGATCGCCTGGGCCGCAAGAATGGCAAGGGCTGGTACGACTATCCCGAAGGCGGCAAGAAGCATCTCTCGCCGGTGCTGGGCGATCTGTTCCCGCGCGCCGACGCCCAGCCGGATGTAGAGGAAGTCAAGGAACGGCTCCTCTATCGCCAGCTGATCGAATGCGCCCGCTGCTTCGAGGAAGGCGTGCTGGAAACGCCGGAAGATGGCGATATCGGCGCGATCTTCGGCTGGGGCTTCGCGCCCTATACCGGCGGCCCGTTCAGCCATATGGACACGGTCGGCATCGCCCATGTCGTGGCCGTGCTGGACCGGCTGGCCGCCGCCCATGGCCCGCGCTTCGCCCCCACGGCGCAGCTGCGGGAAATGGCTGCAAACGGCGCTACCTTCTATCGCCCGGCGCCGTCCCGCGCCGCAGCATAAACGCTTGTAAAGCCCCTCGCCCGTCGGCTAGTCCTCGCCCCCTATCATCTTGGGGAGTGAGGAATGAGCGACAAGCCCACGGTTCTGGTCACGGGCGGGGCCGGCTATATCGGCAGTCATGCCGTATTGGCATTGCGCGACGCGGGCTATCCCGTTGCGGTCATCGACAATCTCACCACCGGTTTTCGCTGGGCCATTCCCGACGATGTGCATTTCACCCAGGGCGACATTGCCGACCAGCCGCTGGTCGAAGCGCTGCTGAAGGAACAGAATGTCGGCGCGATCATGCATTTTGCCGGTTCGATCATCGTGCCGGAATCGGTCGAGAACCCGCTCAAATATTATCACAACAACAGCGCCAAGAGCCGCAACCTGATCGAAAGCGCGGTCAATGCCGGGGTGAAGCATTTCATCTTCTCCTCGACCGCAGCCACCTATGGCGTGCCCAAGGAAAGCCCGGTTCGGGAAGACAGTCCCAAGCTGCCGATCAACCCCTATGGCATGTCGAAGCTGATGACGGAGATCATGCTGGCCGACGTCGCCAAGGCCCACCCGCTCAATTTCTGCGTGCTGCGCTATTTCAACGTCGCCGGCGCCGATCCGCAGGGCCGCAGCGGCCAGTCGACCGCTGGCGCCACCCATCTGATCAAGGTCGCGGTGGAAGCCGCGCTGGGCAAGCGCAGCCATGTCGCGGTCATGGGCACCGACTATGACACGCCCGATGGCACCGGCGTGCGCGACTATATCCATGTGTCCGACCTCGCCAATGCGCATGTCCTGGCACTGGAAGCGCTGATCGCGGCGCCGGAGGAAAATTACACGCTCAACTGCGGCTATGGCCGGGGCTTCTCGGTGCTCGAAGTGCTTGATGCCGTCGATCGCGTCACCAACATGACGATCGACCGCCGGATGGAGGGCCGCCGCGCTGGCGATCCGGACTCGCTTATCTCCGACAATCGCAAGATCATGGCGCAATTCCCCTGGCAACCCAAGCACGCCAATCTGGAGGAAATCGTCAATCATGCGCTCGCTTGGGAACGCAAGCTGAGCGATATTCGCGGCCAATGAGTGACGCAAGCGTCCGCGCCTTCTTCGCCGCGCAGGCGCCCGATGTCGTCATCATCGATCAGGGCGTCAGCACCGCAACGGTGATCGAGGCGGCGGCCGCGCTAGGCGTCGAACCGGCGCGTATCGCCAAGACCCTGTCGCTGCGCGTCGGCGACAGGGTGGTGCTGGTCTGCGCGCGTGGCGACGCCCGTCTGTCCAATGGCAAGGCGAAGGCCGCGCTGGGCGCCAAGCCGCGCATGCTGGGCGCGCATGAGGTGGAGGAGATTACCGGCCATCCGGTCGGCGGCGTCTGCCCCTTCGGCCTCGCCAACGCCCTGCCCGTCTATTGCGATGTCTCGTTGCAGGCGTTCGACACCGTGTTTCCGGCGGCGGGATCGCGCACCGCCTCGGTCGAACTGACGCCCGAACGGCTTGCCGCCTTGACCGGGGCGCAATGGATCGACATCTGCACCCTTCCCGAAATCGTCGAGTGAGAGCCATGCCGACCGAACATATCTTTGCCACCGGGGCGCAGGCTGCCACCAATATCGCCGCCCGTATCGCCACCCTGTTGTCGGAGGCGATCGCCGCGCGCGGCGTCGCGACGCTGGCCGTCTCGGGCGGCCGCTCGCCCCGCCCGGTGCTGGAAGCGCTGTCGAAGGTGCCGCTCGACTGGACGAAGCTGATCGTCACTTTGGTTGACGAACGCTGGGTCGATCCGGTCAGCGCCGACAGCAACGAACGGCTGGTGCGCGAAACCCTGCTCCAGGGTCCGGCCGCCGCCGCCCGCTTCGTGCCGATGAAGAACGGCGCCGCCGACGCCTATGCCGGCCAGAGCGCGGTCGAGGCGGACTTTGCCGCCCTGCCCTGGCCATTCGACATCATCCTGCTCGGCATGGGCGATGACGGCCATACCGCCTCGCTCTTCCCTGAGGGCAAGGAACTGGCCGAGGGGCTTTCCAGCCAAACCTACACCATCGCCGCCACCCCGCCGGTCGCGCCACACCAGCGCCTGTCGCTGACCGCGCATGCGATCCTGCAGAGCCGCCATATCTTCCTGCAGATCGGCGGCGCGGGCAAGAAGGCGGTCTATGACCAGGCGCTCGCCGGCGGCCCGGTCGAAGAGCTACCGATCCGCCTGGCCTTGCTGCAGGACAAGGTGCCGGTCGAGGTGTGGATCGCCGAAGCCTAAAAACTCCTCCCCTGCAAGGGGAGGGGGACCATTTGCGCAGCAAATGGTGGAGGGGTATCCCGTTTGTGATAGGGCGACACCCCTCCGTCACGCGCTTCGCGCGCGCCACCTCCCCTTGCAGGGGAGGATTATCGGTCGCGCACCGCATGTTTCGAGATCAGATAGCGCCACACCCCGACCGCGTTGATCGCCAACAGCGCGACATTCTGCCAGCCGATGCCCTCACTGTCCTTGTCGAGAAAGCCCCAGCCGATCAGCGCGATCGAACTGGTGACGAACAGGACAAAGGCCCAGCCGGTGATCCGCCGCCCCAGGTTCAGCGACACGACCAGCGCCGCAAGGGTGGCGGCGCTGGCACCATAATATTGCAGGGCGGTGAGCAGCGCCTGGTTCATGCCAGACAGAACGTAGCGGCCATGGACATGGTTGCCCGCACGCAATAGGCACCCGGCATGATTGCCCAGATCGACCCGTTCCACGCCATCGCCATCAGCCGCGAAGCCCATGCCCTCAAGGCTGCGGGACGCTCCATCCTGCATATGGAATTCGGCCAACCCTCGACCGGCGCGCCCGCCGCCGCGATCGCGCTGGCGCATGAGGTGCTCGACACCGACCCGATGGGCTATTGGGAAAGTCCGGCGCTCAAGGAACGGATCGCCTGTCTCTATGCCGATCGGCACGGCGTCACCGTCGACCCCGAACAGGTGCTGCTGACCTGCGGCGCTTCGCCCGGCCTGGTGCTGGCGCTCACCAGCCTGTTCGCGCCCGGCGCCCGCGTCGCCACCGCGCGGCCGGGCTATGTCGCCTATCGCAATACGTTGAAGGCCCTCTATCTGGAGCCGGTCGAGATCGCCTGCGGCCCGGCCGAACGCTATCAGATCAGCGCCGATGCGCTGGCCGCGATCGATCCAGCACCAGACGGCCTGATCCTCGCCAGCCCGGCCAATCCGACCGGCACGATCATCCCGGCCGACGAACTGGCGGCGATCGCCAGGGTCTGCGCCGACCGCGGCATCCGCATCATCTCCGACGAAATCTATCATGGCCTCAGCTTCGGCGAGCCGGCGCGGTCGATGCTGGAATTTGCCCCCGACGCGGTGATCGTGAACAGCTTCTCCAAATATTTCAGCATGGCCGGCTGGCGGCTGGGCTGGATCGTCGTACCCGCCGACCTGATCGGCGCGGCGCGGGCGCGGATGGGCAATTTGTTCCTGACGCCCCCGGTGCTGGCGCAGCAGGCGGGTCTGGCTGCCTTCGACTGCACCGACGAGCTTGAGGGGCATGTCGACACCTATCGCCGCAACCGGCAATTGCTGCTCGACGCCCTGCCCGCGCTCGGCCTCGCCAGCATCGCGCCGCCCGACGGCGCCTTCTATATCTATGCCGATATCAGCCATCTCACCAATGACAGCCTGGCCTTCTGCCAGAAGCTGCTGCGCGAGACCGGCGTCGCCACCGCGCCCGGCATCGATTTCGATCCGGTCGACGGCCATCGTTTCATCCGCTTCAGCTTCGCCGTCTCCACCGACCGGGTCGAGGATGCGATCGCGCGGATGATCCCCTGGTTCCAGGCGCAACCCGGCCGCTGAAAAAAGAAATGAGCTGACGGACCCGAAAGGGTCCGCAAGGACGCCAAAATGATTATGGCGGCCGCCCGAGCTTATGCGAGGAAAGCCAAGCGGGCGGATGCCCGCGCCGGCATCTGAGGCCGATCAAAAGATGGTGCGGGCGGTCGGAATCGAACCGACACTCCTTGCGGAACCGGATTTTGAGTCCGGCGCGTCTACCAGTTTCACCACGCCCGCATCTGATCGTGGAAGGGGGCACCTAGCAGGTCATGAACCGGCTGCAAAGCCCCCAAAATCACTCCCGCAACAAAGCCGCCAGGCAGGCGAAACAAGGGCCTAGCGGCGGGCGCGCAGCCGGGCGCGCAGAGTGAGGCCATAGCCGATCGTCACGGCCATCCCCGCCCCCACCGCGACGCAGCCGCCGACGACCGCCACCGGTATCGGCGCGAACGCCCAGAAGCCGGCATAGATAATGCCGCTGAGCGCCATCGACCAGCCGCCGACCCGCGCCACCTGCCGCGCGCAGGCGTCAGGCAGGAAAGCCTTGGGCATGCGATTGCCATAGCAGGCGATCATCAACCCGTTGGCGCCGATCACCAGCCGCGTGACCATGTCATTGTCCAGCCAGTCGAGCTTGCGCCCCTGGCTGGCGGCCAGCGCCAGCAGCAGGATACCGCCGCCCCAGAGCAGGCCCGCCTTCAATTCCCTGTCCATCCTGCCTTCTCCCGATGCTGATCCGGCGCCTCCACGCCGATGCCGAACGACTGGGCAAAGCCCAGCAGCGCCTCTTCCAGCACCGACAGCTTGAGATGATAGATGACCGACTTGCCGGCCTTTTCGGCATGGACCAGATCGGCCTCCTTCAGCACCGCGAAATGCGCCGACATGGTCGGTTTGGAGACATCGAACTGGTCGCTCAGTTCGCCCGCGCTCATCGGCCCCTGGCGCAGCAATTGCAGCACCCGGCGACGGGTCGGATCGGACAAGGCGCGGAAGACCTGGCTCATGATGAGATAATTAGCTAAATATCAAAATGAGTCAAGCGGCCATGACGATCGCCGTGGCGCTGCCGCGCCGGCTGCGATAGGGAGCGGCCAAAGTTTCCTTCAATCCAGGCAGAGACATGGCCCGCAAATATTCCAAACATGGCCCTTATGAAGATGTACATCGCGAGGAAGCGGAAGCGCCGCCCCCGCCGCCCTGCTGGCTATGCGGGCGTCCAACGGGCACGACCATCGTGTGGCACCATCCCGTTCCCAAGAGCCGGGGCGGCCGCGATGTCGTGCCGATGCACGGCATCTGCCAGCAGACGCTGATCGCCAATTTCACCAATTCCGAATTGCAGCGCCACGGCATGGACGTGGAGGGCCTGCTGCTCCATCCACCGATCCGCAAGTTCGTCGACTGGGTGGCGAACAAGGATCCCGATTTCACCGCGACCATCACCAAGAAGCAGCGCTGATCGAAGTCAGCGCTGCCGCCTGATCGGCCGGTTGGTCAGAACAGACCCGGCACCTCGCGCTGGGCCGGATTGGGCCGCTGCGGCGCCAGCAATTCGCGCGGGGCGGACACCGGCGACGTCACGGCCTTGCGGCTGAGCGTCGCCACCGCGCCGCCGATCGGCGTGCAACTGCGCCCGGCGATGAAGTCCAGCGCCTGCCGGGTTGCCGCCTCGCGCGGATCGCCCAGCGGATAGCTGATATCGTCCCATGCCTGACAACTGGCCTTCATGCTGCTCGCCAGCCCGTCATAATAATCGGCGTTGCCCGCGCCATTCTGGGTCGCAAAGGCAACCACCCGCAACCGGTCGTCACAGGCTTCGCGATCGATCGCGATCTGCCCGACCGGCTTGCCATAGGTATTGGCGCCGATCAGCGCCGCCTGCGCACCCAGATAGGGGATGAAGGCGTTGATGACGCCTTCGCTGGCCGACGCCGTGCCGCCGCTGCCGATGAAGGCGATGCGGGTGGGCGCGACGGACTGCGCCAGCGGCTCGAAATAATGGGTCTGGTTCTGGCCGCTCTTTTCCGGGCGATAGGTCATACGCATGAAGATGTCGGTGCGCGCCCGGTTGCCGCCGAGCAGATCGCCCAGCACCTTGGCCGTCGAAACGAGGCCGCCGCCATTATAGCGCAGGTCGAGGATGATGTCGGTCACGCCCTGCGACTTGAAACCGGCGAACGCGTCGCGCAGCGGCTGTTCGGCCGACAGGATGAAGGTGCGCAGATTGACATAGCCGACGCGGCGGCCGCCATCGTCGATCACCCGCGCGCCATAGCGGTTCGATACCGGCATCAGGTCGAAGTCGCGCTTGGTCACCGATACGGTCCGCGTACTGGTCGCGTCGGCGATGCGCAGCAGCCGCGTGGTTCCGGCACTGTCCGGCCCCATCGCATCGGCCACGGCATCGGCGCCGCCCGACGCGAACAGCGACGACACGCTGCGCATGTTGGTGATGCTGGTGCCGATCTCCAATATCTCCGCGCCGCGATCGATGCCGGCGGCGAGCGCCGGGCCGTTCTCGAACGATTCGATGACGAACAGGCGGGTGCCCCCGCTGTCGGTCGCGAAGCGCAGGCCGAAGCCGGCGCTCGACCCCGACTGATAATAGGCATTCTCCGCCTTGATGGAGGTGAGATAGGTGAAATAGCGATCCCGCCGCTGCGACCGCGCACCCTGTGTCAGCGCGTCGATATAGCTGTCGACGCTGGCATAGCCGGCCGGGCTGAGCGCGGACGGCAGGGTTTCGGGGAAAAGATACCATTCCTTGAGCGTCGCCGCGGCCCAATCCTGCCGTTCGCGCAGCGAACAGGTCGCTGTCGGCGTGGGCGTGGGCGTGGGCGTGGGCGTCACGGTCGGCGGCGCAGTGCCCGCACTGTCCGACCCGCCACCGCCACAAGCCGCCAACATCGCCAGCCCACCCGCCAGCAACGCCAGGCGCGCAACCCCATGCTTCATCACTATTCCCCCCAAAGACCGCAGACGGGATAAGCCGCGCTCCGCAGCACGGCAAGACAGCGTTGAAACAAAAGCGCTTTCTACGCCGTCAATCCATCACTCCAGCAGCGCCTTCCACCCCTGCCCTTGACTTCCCATGCCCCCATATCGATATGGCCGGAGAAAATGTAATATTATATCATTTAGGAACCATCATGCCCCATTGCGAAGCGCCGGAACGCGATCCGGCCGGCCGCCCCCGCTCCTGGCTGGACGGCTTCGCCATCTGCGCCTCCGCGCTCTGCACCGTCCATTGCCTGGGCCTGCCGCTGCTCTTCGCCTTGCTGCCGACCATCGCCGCGCGGATCGATCCGGGCGAATCCTTCCACCTGCTGATGCTCGCCGTCGCCGTGCCGACCAGCCTGCTCGCTCTGTTGCAGGGCTGGCGCCGCCACCGCGCCGCGCTACCGCTCGGCATCGGCCTGGCCGGCCTGTCCCTGATGGCCGTGGGCGCTCTGCTGGCCCGCACCCCATTGAGCGAAGCGATCTGGACCGTCGGCGGCAGCGCCCTGCTGGCCGGGGCGCATATCCTCAACTGGCGCCGGGGCCTGCGCACCGCCTGCTGACCGACGCCATGGACCGCCCCGCCTTCCCGCGAGTCGTTCGCAGTTGCAGCATCATTTTCCTGCCTATAGCCTGCTTGCGTAACGAAGCATGGCCGGTATAAGAGCCGCATCGTGCAGATATAGATAACTAACGGAGAAGGACTGTCCTTTGACCGAACCGTCTGCCACGTTCCTGTTGTTCGGTGCCACCGGCGATCTTGCCCGGCGCATGATTTTCCCATCGCTCTACAATCTTCTGTCGGACGGACTGCTGCCCGACGATTTCCTGATCATCGCTTCGGCCCGCACCGAAATGGATGACGAGGCCTTTCGCGAGGAAGTCTGCGCGGCGCTCAAGCAGTTCCTGCCGGCCGACCGCTATGATGCCGACATCGCCGCGCGTTTCCGCGCGATGATCCTCTATCAGCCGGTCGATTCCAGCAACGGCGCCCATTTCGCAGAGCTGGCCGAGCGCGTCGATGGACGCCTGGAACGCGGCATTTCCGTCTATCTCTCCACCCCGCCCTCGCTGTTCGGCCCGACCGCTCAAGGACTGGCCGACGCCGGCCTGCTGACGCCCAGGACGCGGATCGCGATGGAAAAGCCGATCGGCAAGGATCTCGCTTCCTCCAAGGTGGTGAACGACAGCATCGGCCACCTGTTCGCTGAAGAGCAGATTTTCCGCGTCGACCATTATCTGGGCAAGGAAACCGTCCAGAACCTGCTGGCGCTCCGCTTCGGCAATGTCATGTTCGAACCGCTGTGGAACGCCACCGCGATCGACCATGTCCAGATCACCGTCGCCGAAACCGTGGGACTTGAAGGCCGCGTCTCCTATTATGACGGTGTCGGCGCGTTGCGCGACATGGTGCAGAACCATATCCTCCAGATCCTTTCCATCCTGACGATGGAACCGCCCGCGCGGATGGACCCCACGGCCGTGCGCGACGAGAAGGTGAAGGCGCTGCGTTCGCTGCGTCCGATGACCGCGGAAACGGTCAAGACCCATAGCGTGCGCGGCCAATATACGCCCGGCGCCGTCGGCGGCCAGATCGTCACCGGCTATGCCGACGAACTGGGCCAGCCGTCCGACACCGAAACCTTCGTCGCGCTGAAGGCGCATATCGACAATTGGCGCTGGCAGGGTGTGCCCTTCTACCTGCGCACCGGCAAGCGGCTGCCCGCGCGCCAGTCGGAAATCATGATCCAGTTCAAGCCGGTGCGCCATTCGATCTTCGGCCGTGACGGGCAACATTCGGGTGGGGGCTCCGGGCTGGAACCGAACACGCTGGTGATCCGCCTGCAACCGGAAGAATATATTCGACTGACCATCATGTCGAAGCGGCCGGGACTGGAGCGGCAGGTGCAGTTGGAGGAAGTGACGCTCGACGTGTCGCTAACCGCCGCCTTTGCCGGCCAGCGTCGCCGCATCGCCTATGAACGACTGATCCTGGACCTGCTCGCCGGCGACCAGACCTTGTTCGTCCGCCGCGACGAGGTGGAAGCCCAATGGGCCTGGATCGATTCCATCATCGACGGATGGAAGGAGGCGCACATGAAGGTGTCGACCTATTCCTCCGGGAACTGGGGGCCGTCCTCGGCCATTGCCCTAATCGAACGCGACGGAGCCAGCTGGCATGACTGATCTTCACCCGGTGATCGCCAAGGTCACAGAACGCATCACCGAACGCAGTGCGGCGACGCGCCTCAAATATCTCGACCTGATCGAGCGCGGCCGCGACGCGGGCACCAACCGTGCCCAGCTGTCCTGCGGCAACCTCGCCCATGGCTTTGCCGCCAGCGGCGAGGACAAGGCTGTCATCCGCACCGGCCGGGCGATGAACATCGGTATCATCACCGCCTATAATGACATGCTCTCGGCCCATCAGCCCTATGGCCGCTACCCCGAGCAGATCAAGATCGCCGCGCGCGAGATCGGCGCCACGGCGCAGGTGGCGGGCGGCGTGCCCGCCATGTGCGACGGCGTGACCCAGGGCCAGGCCGGCATGGACCTCTCCCTTTTCAGCCGCGACACCATCGCCCTGTCGACCGCCGTGTCGCTCAGCCATGCGATGTTCGAGGGCAATCTGATGCTCGGCATCTGCGACAAGATCGTGCCGGGCCTGCTGATCGGCGCGCTGCGCTTTGGCCATCTGCCGACCATCCTGATCCCGGCCGGGCCGATGCCCTCGGGCCTCGCCAACAAGGAAAAGGTCCGCATCCGCCAGCTCTATGCCGAGGGCAAGGTGGGTCGCGAGGAACTGCTGGAAAGCGAAAGCGCCTCTTATCACGGCGCGGGCACCTGCACCTTCTACGGCACCGCCAACTCCAACCAGATGATGATGGAAGTCATGGGCCTGCACATGCCCGGCGCCGCCTTCGTCAATCCGGGCACGAAGCTGCGCAGCGAACTGACCCGCGCGGCCACCCATCGCATCGCCGACATCGGCTGGGACGGCAATGACTATCGCCCACTCGGCCACTGCATCGATGAAAAGGCGATCGTCAACGCGATCATCGGCCTGATGGCCACCGGCGGTTCGACCAACCACGCGATCCACCTGCCCGCCATCGCCCGCGCGGCCGGCATCCATATCGACTGGACCGACTTTGCCGAACTGTCGGACGTGGTGCCGCTGCTGGCGCGCGTCTATCCCAATGGCTCGGGCGACGTGAACCATTTCCACGCGGCGGGCGGCATGGCCGTCATCATCCGCGAACTGCTCGACGCCGGCCTGCTCCACCGCGACATCATGACCGTCGCGCGCCAGGATCTGACCGATTATGGCAAGGAACCGGTGCTGCAGGATGACGCGCTGGTGTGGCAGGATGTCCCCGCCAGCCGCGACGAGACGATGCTGCGCCCGGCCTCCAACCCGTTCCAGGCCGATGGCGGCATGAAGCTGCTCCAGGGCAATCTTGGCCGCTGCGTGATGAAGGTCAGCGCGGTCGACAAGGAACGCTGGACGATCGAAGCGCCGGCCGCGATCTTCCACGATCAGGACGATGTGCTGCGCGCCTTCAAGGCGGGCGAACTGGAACGTGACGTCGTCGTCGTCGTCCGCTTCCAGGGCCCGCGTGCCAATGGCATGCCCGAACTGCACAAGCTGACCCCGGCGCTGGGCGTGCTGCAGGATCGCGGTTTCAAGGTCGCCCTGCTGACCGACGGCCGCATGTCGGGCGCGTCGGGCAAGGTGCCTGCCGCCATCCATCTGTCGCCCGAAGCGCTGGGTGGTGGCCCGATCGGCAAGCTGCGTGACGGCGACCTCGTCCGCGTCTGCGCGGAAAGCGGCCAGGTCGAAGCACTGGTCGATGCCGCCACCTGGGACGCGCGCGACATTCCCGCCGCCCCGCCCCCGCCCTATGACACCGGCCGCGAACTGTTCGCGCTGTTCCGCCACAATAGCGACCTTGCCGAACAGGGCGCTTCCCCGATCCTCGCCGCGATGGACGCCGAACTCGCGATATAAGCACAGCCATTCGTGCCGGCGCACTCGGATGCGCTGGCGCGGATGTCCGGAGAGAGAGACAAATGACCGACATCATCGCCGCTGACATTGGCGGCACCAATGCGCGCTTCACCCGCGCCTCGCTGGACGACAAGGGCGTGCCGACACTCGGCACTGTCCGCAAATACAAGGTCGCCGATTATCCCAGCCTCCAGGCCTGCTGGGGCGCGTTCGTCGAAGACGAAAGCAAGGATAGCGACACCCCGTTGCCCGACGCCGCCTCGATCGCCTTTGCCACCGCCATCGGCCGCGAGGTCATCAAGCTGACCAATAGCAACTGGGTGATCCGCGCCGACACGCTGGCGGAGGATCTGGGCCTGCGCACCGTGCGCCTGGTCAATGATTTCGAGGCGGTGGCCCACGCCGTCTCGCGCCTGCCCGACGAAAATCTGCCCCTGCTGTTCGGCGAGGACCGCCCCTTCCCGCGCGACGGCGGCGTCACCGTGGTCGGTCCCGGCACCGGCCTTGGCGTCGCGATGATAGCCTATGATGATGGCCATCCCCATGTCATCGCGACCGAGGGCGGCCATCTCGACTTCGCCCCGCTCGACCAGATCGAGGTGAAGATCCTCGACTATCTGCGCGACAAGTTCCTGCGCGTCTCGACCGAGCGGATCGTGTCGGGTCCGGGCCTCAACTATATCTACAAGGCGCTCGCCACCATCGGCCATGACCGGGTCATGCTGATGGAAGACCCCGAATTGTGGCAGGCCGCGCTTGACGGCAGCGACGAGTTCGCCCGTCGCGCGCTCGACCGCTTCTGCCTCTGCTATGGCTCGGTCGCGGGCGATCTGGCACTGGCGCATGGCCCCCATGCGGTGGTACTGGCCGGCGGCCTCACCCAGCGGATGAAGGATTTTCTCGAACAGAGCGGCTTCCACGCCCGCTTCAAGGCCAAGGGCCGGTTCGAGAGCCTGATGGCAACCGTGCCGATCCGCTGCGCGATCCATGAAGAAATCGGCCTGTTCGGCGCTGCCGCGGCCTTTAGGGAGAAGAATGCATGAGCTTGACCGTCGAACAGGTGATGGAACTGGCCCCAGTGATCCCGGTGCTGGTGGTCGATCGGGTCGAGGATGCGCTCCCCATTGCCCAAGCGCTGGTGAAGGGCGGCCTGCCCGCACTTGAAGTCACGCTGCGCACCCCCGCCGCGCTCGACGTCATCCGCGAGATGGCGAAGGTCGAGGGCGCGATCGTCGGCGCCGGCACGGTGCTGAACCCGGCCCAGCTCGACGCCGCGATGGAAGCGGGCGCCCGCTTCATCGTCAGCCCCGGCCTCACCGAACCGCTGGGCAAGGCCGCGATCGCCGCCAACATCCCCTTCCTGCCCGGCACCGCCACGGCCGGCGACATCATGCGCGGCATGGACATGGGCCTGTCCCACTTCAAATTCTTCCCGGCCGAAACCTCGGGTGGCCTTCCGGCGCTCAAGGCGCTGGCTGCGCCGCTCCACACCGCCCGCTTCTGCCCGACCGGCGGCATCACCGCCCAGAGCGCGCCCGAATGGCTGGCCCAGCCCTTCATCAAATGCGTCGGCGGCAGCTGGGTCGTGCCCAAGGGGCCGGTCGATCCCGACAAGATCGAGGCACTGGCGCGCGAAGCCGCCGCCCTGCCCCGCTAATCTAATCTATAGAGGGGACGGGGTTACGCCATTGCGCCTTCCCCCGTCCCGCCCTAGATGCAGATCATGATCACGCGTCGCTTTCTTCCCACCATCGCCCTGATCCTGTCGGGCTGCGCCGGCGCGCATGAAAGCTATCCCTCGCTTGCCAAGCGCCCGGTCGAAAGCGCACCGATGGCCGAGGCGCCCGCCGCCCCGCTCCCCGCGCCGGCCGACGACAAGCTCAAGGCGCAGATCAGCCAGCTGACCAGCCAGGCCCAGAGCGGCGGCGCCAATTTCGACAAGGCCTATGTCAGCGCCGACCGCGCCGTGAACAGCGCCGGCCGGGCATCGGTATCAAGCGACGCCTGGGTCGCGGCGCAGGTTGCGATCAGCGCCGCCGAATCCGCGCGCAACGACAGCGTGTCCGCGCTCGCCAGCCTCGACACCCTGTTCATCGAACGCTCCAACGCGGTCGCCGATGGATCGGAAAAGGGCGGCGTCGCGGATATCGACGCGGCGCGCGCCAGCGTCCTGTCGATGGTCGACAGCCAGAATGACCGCATCGACGCGCTGAAGAACCGCCTGCCCCAGCCCTGACCGGAGCATTGGGCATTAGCCCATCTGTCAGCCCGCCAGCCCCGGCAGGCAGGATTTCGCCGACACCGTCGTCGGCAGCGGCACGAGCTGGCTGATCGGCGAGCTGAACGGCTTGTTGATCTCGACCATGCTGGCCTGGCCGACACCGCGACACGCCACATTATCCTGTATGCTGACATTGGCCGCAGCAATGACGATGCCGTTCGCCTTGGCCCGCGCCACGGCATAGCTGATCTGCTGCTGCGTGGTGCCGCACGCGCTGTCATTGACCATATGGCAGCGCGCCGTGCTGTAGGCAGCCTCGCGCAGCGCCTGCTTGGTCCAGGCCAGCCGTCCCAGTTCGATCACGCCGAACAGGCAGGCGAAGAAGACCGGCGCCAGCAGGGCAAATTCGACCGCGACCGCGCCCGTCTGGTTCGATCGGATAGGGTTCAGCCATCGGGTCATTGCAGGCGCACCGTCGTCTTCTGGGTGATGACCGCCTTTTCCGCGAGCGGGGCCGGGACGAATTGCGGGTTGAACTTATAGCTCGCGACGATGTCGAGATAATAGCCCGACCGGCTGTTCGCGCTCGCGCCGCTGCCACAGCTCTGGCCGCAACTGTTGGTCGGAATGAAGCTGCCCGTCTGGCTGAGGCAGGCGCAGACACGGGAACTGTTCGTGCAATTGCCGGTCCCGCCATTGCAGCCCACGGTGACATTGATCGGGCTTTGGCCCGGCGCCGCCGCCATCGCCTGGACATAGGCGGGGATGGACTGGAACTGCACCGCGTCGCGCGTCTTGAATGCCGACAATGATGCGCCGCTCACCGCCTCGGCCAGTCGCCCGCGCTGGATGGTGAACTGGGCGATGTCGATCGCGACCAGGCTGATCGTGAAGAACAAGGTCAGCCACAGCGCAAACTCGACGGTGGCGACGCCCCGTTCCGAGCGGCGCAATTTCCGCAAGCAACCGATCATGCCACCAACTCCACATCGCCGCCGCTGCCGCCGACCAGATCGCTGATCGACTTGCAGGCGGTGCCCGCATTGGCGCCACCGCTTGCCGTGACGCGATAGGCGATCAGGGTGAAGCACTGGCCCGCCGACAGGCTGTTGTTGCCCCCCGACATGGTCACCGCCGAATTGGGCAGATGGACGACGCCGGAAAAGACATTCTGTGATCCCGCGCCCCAGTTGGTCGCCTGCGATGTCAGGCTGTCGACCAATATGTCGGCGATGCCGGCGCCTTCGACGGTGCTGGTAGGGGCGATCAGCTTAGTCTTGGCGCCGCCGGCCAGGTTGATCGTCCCGCCCAGGATGAAGCTGACATTGACGCCGGCCATGTCATAGCCGGACACCGAAACGCCCTCCAGCGTCTGGCCCCAGCTCTGGTTGGTGATCGGTGAGGTATAGGGCCAGGTCGTGCCGCCGGTGCCATTGGTCAGGCCGCCGCTCACCGTATAGCGCCCGGCGCCGAACAGCACCGATCCGGCGATCGACAGATTACCGTTGATCAGGTGATTGGCGGTCTTGCCGAAGACCAGGCGGCTGCCGCCGGCCGTCACGATATTGCCATTGGCGCTGAACAGCCCGTCGCCCATGAAGAAACGGCCGCTGCCGCTCAACGTGATGGCGTCGCCGCCGGCATTGGCCAGGGTGTAGTTGCCGGTGCCCGCGATCAGGGTGGAATCGCCATCGATCCTGATCTGGCCGGCGACGTCCAGATCGCCATCGCCCAGCGTCATCCAGCTGCCGCCGCCGACGCTGATCCCCTTGAAGCCGTGACTGCCCGCGCCCACCGCCAGCGACGTGCCGCCCGACAGCGTGATGTTGGCGGCGATCGAGACCGGCCCGGTGCCGATCCGGTTGGTGCCCGCAAAGCTGACCGTGCCGGCGCCGATCGACACTTCGCCATTGCCGAAGGTGACACCGCTCGATCCGCTGCTGAAGCCGCCATTGATCCGCCAGACATTGTCACCGAAATTGACAGTCGAACCGCCACCAACCGACACGCCATTGGCGACGGTGACGGTGGAGCCGGCCTGGAAGGTGACAGTGATGCCGCCGTCGATCGTGATCCGCGACAGGCAGTAATTACCGGCGGGCACGGTGAATTTGGCGCTATTGCCCTGACGGAAGGGCGCCACGCCGGCCGAGGGAGAATTGCCGAACGTCCATATGTCGGCGCAGGCCGGTGTCACCGGATTGGCGATGGTCCGTGGCGTGCGGAAGGTGCCGAGCAATTGCCGCGCGGTGGCGAGATCCATCGAATTGGCGAGCGGGTCGCTGATCGCGGTCGACTGGTTGATCCGCTTGTCCGCCGCCGGGACATTGCCGTTCCAGCTGGGATTGGAAAAGCTGCCCGCATAACGCAGCAAATCGGCCGACAATGTGCCATAATTGTTGATGATGTCGGCCGCGCCCGAGACGATTTCCTTGGCCGTGATGCCCGACCCACCATTGTTGACCGATCCGGCGCCGACCACCGAACAGTCGGTCGCGTTGATTGTCGCGCCGCCCTGCGTCTCGACCGCATTGCCAGACGAGGCGAGGCCCAGGATGCAGGGCGTTGCCGACGCGCTGCCGGCCAGGCGCGCCATCGCGCTGACCTTTACGGGCATGGTCGCCGCAGCGCCCAATATGCGGCTGAGGCTGAGCGGCAGCGGCGTCGTCAGTTCGACGCGCACCGCCTTGGCGCCGGCTTCGGGCGTGTCGGCCAGCAGCGCGACGTCGATCGTCGCATCGGTGATGCCATGGGCGGTGACCAGATCGACCGCGGTGGGCCGCAATATCGCCTGCGATCCGTCCGCCTTGTAGGCGACGGCTGCGGCCAGCGCCGCCATGTCGGCCACGCGCTGGGTCGCGATCCGCCGCTCATAGCCGCGATTGAGATCGACAGCGAGACCCGCCATGCCGATGACGCCGATCAGCGACAGGGCAGCGACGACACTGACACTACCGTCATGCCTCAGAAATAAATTGCGGAATTTCATGGATAATCCCGAATGAAATGTCGGGACTGCCATTCCGCGCAAAAACTTGATTAATTGCTAATTCACGCAATTTTCGCAAAATAATGTCGGACAATTGGTTGACGACGACGGATCGCCAGAAACCGGAAATGCGCCGGTTTTCAGCCCATCTGGCGCACTGCGCCCTTATGCGCCTTGCCATTATGGACATAATGGTCGACGCCCTCGCGCATGGTGATGATCGCCTCGTCGGTCAGGTCGCGCATATATTTGGCCGGGCGCCCGGCCCAGAGCTGCCGGTGCAACACCGTCTTGCCGGGCGAGAGCAGCGCGCCGGCCGCCAGCATCGCGTCGCTCTCCACGGTGCAGCCGCTCATCACGATCGCGCCCAGCCCCACGAACGCACGGTCCTCCAGCACGCAGCCATGGACCATCGCCATATGGCCGATCAGCACATCCTCGCCGATGATGGTGGGATAGCCCTCCGCCGGATAGCCCGGACGGCCGTCGCCGGGGCTGTCGCAATGGACGACCGTGCCGTCCTGGATATTGGTGCGCGCGCCAATGCGGATATGGTTCACATCGCCCCGGATCACGCAATTATACCAGATGCTGGCATCCGCGCCGATCTCGACATCGCCGATGATCCGGCATCCCGGCGCGATGAAGGCGCTGGGGTGGATCAGCGGCGCCTTGCCGTTCAGCGGGATGATCGAAACATCAGGATGGTCGGCGGGATGATCGGTCATCTGCGCCTCAACCATTCAGCAGCCGCGCCGCGTGCAGCGCATGATAGGTCAGCACGCCCGAACAGCCGGCCCGCTTGAACGCCATCAGCGTTTCCAGGATCAGCGCATCGCGATCGCCCGAGCCGGCGGCGGCGCCATGCTCGATCATCGCATATTCGCCCGATACCTGATAGGCGAAGACCGGGACGGAGAAACGATCGCGCACCCGCGCGACAATATCCAGATAGGGCAGGCCCGGCTTCACCATCACGCTATCCGCGCCCTCGGCCAGGTCCAGCGCGACCTCGCGCAACGCCTCCTCGCCATTGGCCGGGTCCATCTGATAATTTTTCTTGTCGCCCTTCAGCAACCCGCGCGACCCCACCGCGTCGCGGAACGGGCCATAGAAGGCGCTGGCATATTTGGCGGCATAGGCCATGATCTGGACATTGGCATGGCCGGTTTCCTCCAGCGCCTCGCGGATCGCGCCGATCCGGCCGTCCATCATGTCGCTGGGCGCGATGATGTCTGCGCCCGCCGCCGCCTGGTTAAGCGACTGGCCGATCAGCATGTCGATCGTTGCATCATTGATCACATAGCCGGTTTCGTCGAGCAGCCCGTCCTGGCCATGGGCGGTATAGGGGTCGAGCGCCACGTCGGTCAGCACGCCGATATCGGGCACTGCATCCTTGATCGCGCGGATCGCCCGGCACATCAGGTTATCGGGGTTCAGCGCCTCGGCGCCATCGTCGCTGCGACGGTCGGCCTGGGTATTGGGGAACAGCGCCAGACAGGGAATGCCGGCGTCGCGCGCCTCCTTCGCCCGCGCCACCATCAGATCGACCGACCAGCGCGACACGCCGGGCAGCGCCGCGATCGGCTCCTCGACGCCGTCCCCTTCGGTCACGAACAGGGGCCAGATGAAATCGCTGGGCGACAGGCGGTTTTCGGCATGCATCGCCCGGCTCCAGGCGGTGGCACGGGTACGGCGCATGCGCAGCGCCGGATAGGAGGCAATAGTCATGCCGCGGGTGTAGGCCGCGACCGGAAGGGGATCAAGCCGGACCGATTGTCCTGCCCTGGGGCGATGGCTGGGGAGCGGAATGGCAGCTTTTGGGCTGCCCATTAAAGGAATCCGCCATCGCTCCGACAGAGTGCTTTAGCCCAGCAGGCTTTTGATGACGAAGGTAAATCCAATCAACCCATAAGTCATCGCCAACGCCCAAAACATATAGGGGTTCTTCTCACGAGAAGGCATTCCTACAGAATTCGGCATGTTGTTGGTCAATAGGCCAATCGCTAGCAAGGCCAATGCCCCGACCCCAATCAATAACATCGGCCAATCCATACAATGCGTCTAATCGCGCATTGGACCGTCTGCTATCGAAAAGTGGCAATTTTGTTTTGACGTCCCAAAATGGTCGCTACCCGGCCTACGCCGCCTCAGCGCCCGTCATCATCCGCGCCAGCGCTGCCACCGATAACCGTCCGGGTATAATCGATGCGGATGCGGACCCAGGCGCCGACCTGGGGCTTGCCGTCGACGCGGGGCGGGCGCACCAGGAATTGCCAGGCGGCCAGGCGCACCGCGCGGCCAAAACCCGATCCGGTCGGATATTCGCTGATCATCTGGCAATTTTCGACATGATAATGGTCGATCGTCTTGCACGCGACCAGGCCATAGCCCTGCGCCGGCGCATTGGCGGGCAGATAGCTCGACAATTCGGCGTGGGTCGGCCGGCGATACCATTCCGCCTCGAACAATTGCACGCCGCCCGGCCCCTCGCCCGGCCCGACGATCGCCTTGGCATTGCCGGTGCCGCTGTCGCCGACGCCCGCGGTCTTCTTTTCCATCTTGCCGATATCGGCCGCGGCCATCTGGCGACTGTCGAGCGTGATGAAGGGGAAAGGCGATGGCGGCTGCACGCTCGGCGTCTCGACCGGCCGGGGCGGCGTCACCACCGGCTCGCTCTTCTGCTTTGGCGCGGCGGTATCCCGCTCGCGCTTTTCCGCCTTCTGCGCCTTGGACTTTTCCTTGTTCGCCTGCTTGGCCGGCTCGATATCGAAGCTCACCGGATTGCGATCCTCGACCTTCTTGGGGTCGATATGCGGCGCCATCGTCAGCAGCGCCAGCAGCAGGATCGCGTTCAGCACCAGCGCGAATGCCAGGCCGCCGGCCCGCTGCCGCAACTTGTCCCAGGGAATATGCGAAATTATCAAGCGTGCCGACCGGTCTCTATGCGTTGCGCGTCATGCCCAGACGGCACCGCACAGTCAACGCCGTGGCGGCTGACAAATCGGTAATGTCGCCCATATCGCCCCCATCCGCCGACGGACCGCCCCTATGGCGTGACGGGCGGCGGCCCGTCGCACGGCGTTGCATCGTCCAGCCAGTCGATCTCATCCCCCTTGGCCAGCATCGGTTCCGGGCGTCCGACATCCGCCTGCAAGCTGGAATCCTGATCGACGCGGGTCATGCTGGTGTTGAAGCCGGGGATCGCGGCATTGAGGATATTGGCCTCGGCCGCGCTGATTTCGGGCACCAGGCTATGGCTCGACTGGACCGACCGCACGACATTTTCGATTAGCGATATGCCGCGCCAGTAGGCGACACCGCCAAGCGTGCGATTGACCCGCTTGCCCGCGACATTCCAGTGCCAGTCCCCCATTGGCCGGGGCAGGCGCAGCACGGTGGCATAGCAGCGGAAGCGCGGAAAATTGATCGCATAGGGCGCGGTCTGGTCCTGGTCCCTGGGCCGCTTGCGATTGTCCGGCGCATAGAAGCCCGCGCCGAACAGATAATGGGACCAGCCGTCCTCGTCGCTGCCCTTCCATTCGGGGCGGCCCGTTCCCTCCAGCGTCAGCACCAGCGCGGCATGGGCCTCGTCATAACGCCAGCCAACCTTGTCGACATCGACCCAGCCGGCCTGCTGGCGCCAATAGGTCTGCACCGCCCGGTCAGCGTCCTGCGCGGTCATCCCCGCCAGTTGCACCCGCAGTTGATAGGTTTCATCGCCGCGCAATATGTTGCGGGCGACGATCTTGGCCGGCTTGTCGATCCCCGCGCGCTGATCGATGTCGATATATTCGACCAGATCAGGCTGGCGCGGAACGCCTGCCGCGACCGCCTCCAGCCCAGCCCCCTCCTGCCGAAGCGGCAGCACCCAGCGATAGGGAACCGGCCGCTGGCGCGCGATATCGCGATCGCCCTGACGCGTGCCGTCCAGCCAATAGGATTGATCCCCGATCCGTGCCCGGACCAGCACATGGTCGAACATCATCGGGCTGGCCAAGCGCGCGTCCAAGCCGTCACCGCCATTGCTGTTGACCAGCACGGCCTCGGCCGGCACGCCCAGTTCGCGCAGCAGCGCCATCAGCAGCACCGTCTTCGCCTTGCAATCGCCAAACCGCCGGCTCCAGCTTTCATCCACCGTCGCCGGACGATAATTGCCGCCGCCCAGCCCGACATAGACATAGCGCAGCTTGTCCTGCACCAGTTGCAACGCTGCCTGCACCCGCCCCATTGGATCATTGCTCTGGGCAGCGATGCGGGCGATCTCCTGCCGCAGCGGGGATGCCGCGCCGATCAACGCCGCCTGATCGAACAGCGGCCAGAGCTGGGTCGACATGTCCTTCCAGCTGGCAAAATTGCTATATTCGATCAGGCGCCGGATATTGTAGCGCGCGGGCGCGCCTTCGGTCATCAGCGATGCATCGGGATCGCGCAGTTCATAGCTGATACTGGTCAGGTCGCCCTCTGCCTGCGGCACGATCGGCCCCATGTCGGGACTGGCCTGCCAATGGATCGGCACCGTGCTCGGCCAGGACAGCCGCATGCGATAGGCGCCCGGATTGCCCAGCGGCGACAGCATGGAAAAGCCGAAATGATGGTCACCCAGCGTCGGATCCTTGCTGCGCACCGTCGCTGCAAATTCCAGCTCGTCGCCGACCTGCAATCCCGGCACCTGCAGGGTCGCGGTCAATTGCCCGTCGAGCGCAGCGGATTCCAGATTGGCTTCGCGCTGCACCACGGCAAAGCGCGTGCCCGACAGGACATTGATGACCTTGCCGTCGCGGATGATGTTCAGATGATGCACCGTTGCGCCACCCGCCGCCGGATTCCATGTCGCGGAGATATTGCCAACCGCCAGGGCGTCGGCGGTCAACAGCTTCATCCGCCAACTCGTATAGACCTCGTCTCCCTGCTCGCTGGCGCGGGTCTGGATGTCGGAATAAACGACACGCACCGCCGCCCCGGATGGCGTTGCCCCCGACGTGGGCGCGGGCGGTGGCAACACCCAATTTCCCGGCTTGGCATATCGGACATTCTTTTCAGCCGCCATCGCCGGCGCAGCGCTCACCAGCGCCAACGCCACCATCCCCCTTGCAATCACCAGCAACGCCCCCTGAAAAATCGTCAGCAGACATCCTCTTCGCGCACCACCGGCCGGCTCTCGCGCGTGGCGCGCATCCGGCTGGCCTTGTCGTCGACATCGGACGTCAGCACCACATGATCGTCATGCACTTCCAGCAGCACCCCGGCAAAGGGAAATCCCTCCAGGCTGCCGGTCACGCGATAGCTGACCGAATCGCCGACCTTGAAGCTGGCCGGGTCCATGTTGAAGCTGAAGGGGCAACTGCCCTCGCCCATATCCTGCATCGCGCTCTCCTGTTTGCGCCGATCCTATCGCGGCCGCAGCGTCCCGATCAAGCATCGCCACATCCATTCTTCAGGGCTTTTGCAGCCATCGCCGGCCCGCTAAAGGCGGGGCCATGGATATCTGCCTTGCCGCCCCCGCCGACCTGCCCTTGCTCCACCGCGTGATCGAGCGCGCCTATCGCGGCGACGAGGCGCGGGCCGGCTGGACCTTCGAATCCGACCTGCTGGCCGACGCCCGCACCGATATCGAGGAATTGCAGGAGATCCTCGCCAGCCCGACCGACCGGCTGCTGGTCGCGATCGACGACAAGGGCATGCCGATCGGCTGCGTCCAGATCAGCAAGCGCGAGGAAGATGTCGCCTATCTCGGCCTGCTCTGCATCGATCCGCAGCTTCAGGCCGCCGGTCTTGGCCGCCGCATGATCGCCGCCGCGGAGGAT
Source organism: Sphingobium sp. BHU LFT2 (assembly GCF_018604485.1). Taxonomy (NCBI): domain Bacteria; kingdom Pseudomonadati; phylum Pseudomonadota; class Alphaproteobacteria; order Sphingomonadales; family Sphingobiaceae; genus Sphingobium; species Sphingobium sp. BHU LFT2. The sequence continues at coordinate 168,795 of NZ_JAFCGW010000010.1, read as the reverse complement.
CAGGCCGCGCGCGATTTCGGCGCGACGACGATCGAAATGACGGTGATCGACCGGCGGCCCGAGCTGATCGCCTATTATCAGCGGCGTGGCTATATGCTGACCGACGAGAAGCACCCCTTCCCCATCCCGCTCGATCCGCCGCTGGAAATGGTCGTCCTGGCAAAAGCGCTGGCGGCCCCCGTTCAACTGAGCTAGGCCCGCTCACGATGCTCACCAAGCTCTATCAGTGGATGCTGGCCAAGGCCGCTCACCCGCACGCCGAACGTTGGCTTTTTGCCTTCAGTTTCATGGAATCCAGCTTCTTTCCGATCCCCCCGCATCCGCTGCTGGGCCTGATGTGCCTGGCGCGGCCGGAAAAAGCGATCCGCTATGGCCTCATCTGCACCATCGCTTCGGTGCTGGGTGGCCTGCTCGGCTATGGCATCGGCCATTTCCTCTATCAGGCGGTCGGCGCACAGATCCTGCATTTCCTTGGCCTGTCGGCAAAATTCCCGGTCGCGGCCTGCTATCTGCGCGACTATGGCGCGGAGATCATCCTGATCAAGGGCGCCACCCCGATCCCGTTCAAGCTGATCACCATCACGGCGGGCTTCATCGGCCTGTCGCTCTTCACCTTCCTGTGGGCCAGCATCCTGTCCCGCGCCTTCCAGTTCATGATCGTGGGCTTCCTGTTCTGGAAATTCGGCCGCCCGATCAAGGCGTTCATCGAGAAATATCTGGCACCGCTGTCGGCGTTGTTCCTGGTGCTGGTGGTCGGTGGCTTCGTCGCCGCCTCGATGCTGTCGGGCGGCGGGCAGAAGAGCGATCGCTGCTCCAACGCCACCATGGCCACCATCTCCTGATCTGTCCCAGATGAACGCCCTGCTCGCGCGCCATCCTCGGCTTGCTGCCCTGCTCGCCGGCTTCCTCTCGGCGACCGGTTTCGAGCCACTGAAACTCTGGCCGGTCACCATCGCCTGCTTCGCGCTGCTGATCCTGCTGATCGAGCGCGCGCCCGATCGCCGCGCCGCCTTCCTGCGCGGCTGGCTGTTCGGGGTCGGCCATTTTACCCTGGGCCTCAACTGGATCGCCCACGCCTTCACCTATCAGGACGCGATGCCGCACTGGTTCGGCTATGGCGCTGTGATCCTGCTCTCGCTCTATCTCGCCGTCTATCCCGGTCTCGCGACCTTGGGCGCATGGTGGGCCGGGCGCCGTTTCGCCTTCACCGGCCCGGCCTTCCTGCTGCTGTTCGCCGGCTGCTGGATCGCCAGCGAATATGCGCGCGCCACCATCTTCACCGGCTTTGCCTGGAACCCGCTGGGTGTCACCCTGCTGCCGACCGGCGCCGCCATCGCCGCGACGCTGATCGGCACCTATGGCCTGGGCGCGCTGGTGCTACTCGCCGCCGGCGCCTGCCTGCTCGCCGCGCGCCGCCAGTATCGCCCCGCCGCCGCCATCGCCGTGCCGCTCGTCGTCCTCGCGCTCTGGGGCCAGCTTTCGCCCGCGCCGACGACACCCGCCGGCGCGCCGCTGATCCGCGTGGTCCAGCCCAATATCGGCCAGGACGAGAAATATTCGGCCGAACTGGAACAGGCGCATTTCCGCACCCTCGCCACCCTATCGGGCCAGCCCCGCCCCGCCCCGCGCCTGATCTTCTGGCCCGAAGCAGCGATCCCCGCCTATCTCGACATGGAACCCGAATGGCGCTGGCGCCTCGCCGACCTGATGGGGCCGGGCGACCTGTTGATGACCGGCGCGACCAAGGTCTATTTCAAGGACAAGGGGCCTTATGGCACGACCGAACTGGCCGGCGCCAACAACAGCCTGTTCGTCGTTACGCCCGATGCCCAGCTTGCCGCCCGCTATGACAAGGCGCACCTCGTCCCCTATGGCGAATATCTGCCGATGCGCAGCATCCTCCAGCCGATCGGCCTGTCGCGGCTGGTGCCGGGCGACGTCGATTTCTGGCCAGGCCCAGGCCCGCAGAGCCTGACCCTGCCCGCCACCCTTGGCCGTCCCGCGCTCAAGATGGGCGTGCAGATCTGTTACGAGATCATCTTTTCAGGCCAGGTGGTCGACCGCGCCCATCGCCCGGACTTCCTGTTCAACCCGTCCAACGATGCCTGGTTCGGCAGCTGGGGGCCGGTCCAGCATCTGGCCCAGGCCCGTCTGCGCGCGCTGGAGGAAGGGCTGCCGATCATCCGCGCCACGCCCACCGGCGTGTCCGCCATCGTCGATGCGCGCGGCCATGTGCTGCATTCACTGTCCAGCCATCGCGCCGGCTATCTCGACAGCCGCCTGCCGCCGCCGCTGCCTGCCCCCCTGTTCGCGCGGCTGGGCAACTGGGCGCCCTTCGCCTTCCTCCTGATCCTGCTCGGGACGGCCCTTGCCTTGCGCAGAGGCAAAAGCTAATAGCCACATAAAGTTTTCTTTATGTTCATTCGTCCGCAAGCACCTTACGGGAGTCTCATGCGTAACCAATTCCTCTTCACCTCGGAATCCGTTTCCGAAGGCCACCCCGACAAGGTCGCGGACCAGATTTCCGACTCGATCGTCGACCTGTTCCTGTCCAAGGATCCCGAAGCGCGCATCGCGTGCGAAACCCTGACCACGACCCAGCTCGTCGTCCTGGCCGGCGAAATCCGCTGCAAGGGTGTCTATGAAAATGGCGCCTGGGCACCGGGCGCACAGGAAGAGATCGAAGCGACCGTCCGCGCGACCGTGAAGCGCATCGGTTACGAGCAGGACGGCTTCCACTGGGAGACCTTCCGCTTCGAAAACAACCTGCACGGCCAGTCGGCCCACATCGCGCAGGGCGTCGATGAAAGCGGCAACAAGGACGAAGGCGCCGGCGACCAGGGCATCATGTTCGGCTATGCGTCGGACGAAACCCCCGACCTCATGCCCGCCACCCTCTATTATTCCCACAAGATCCTGGAACGCATGGCCGCTGACCGCCATGGCAAGGTCGTTCCCTTCCTGGAACCCGATGCCAAGAGCCAGGTGACGCTCGAATATATCGATGAAAAGCCGGTCCGCGCGACCGCGCTGGTCGTGTCGACCCAGCATGCCGCCGGCATGGACAATGACGACAGCCGCGCCGAACTGCGCGCTTACGTCAAGGGCGTTATGGCCGATGTCCTGCCCGAAGGCTGGCTGCCGGGCGACGAAGCCATCTATGTCAACCCGACCGGCCTGTTCGAAATCGGCGGCCCCGACGGCGACGCCGGCCTCACCGGCCGCAAGATCATCGTCGACACCTATGGCGGCGCTTCGCCCCATGGCGGCGGCGCTTTCTCGGGCAAGGATCCGACCAAGGTCGACCGTTCGGCTGCCTATATCACCCGTTACCTCGCGAAGAACATCGTCGCCGCCGGGCTCGCCCGTCGCTGCACGATCCAGCTCAGCTACGCCATCGGCGTCGCCGAACCGCTCTCGCTCTATGTCGACCTGCACGGCACTGGCACCGTCGAAGCCTCGGCGATCGAAGCCGTGCTGCCGACCCTGGTGCGCCTGACGCCCAAGGGCATCCGCACCCATCTCGGCCTCAACAAGCCGATCTACCAGAAGACCGCCGCCTACGGCCATTTCGGCCGCACGCCCGACGGCGACTATTTCCCCTGGGAAAAGACCGATCTGGTTGACGCGCTCAAGGCGAAGCTGGCCTGAGGCCTGCGGTCTGACGACCAATAGCAAGGGGCGCGGAGAGCTATGCTTTCCGCGCCCTTTTCGCATGTCCGTCACAAGTTGTTACCGGCCTGTCGAAATAAGACGATTTTCCATCGCATTGTCATGACTCGGAGTTATGATGCAGTGCGGTCAGGAATGGGGGTCCGCCGCGACGTCTGAACGCGTTTCGGAAGGCCAGCCATGCCCAGGACGACCAGCGAACCCACAACATCCACCGCTTCCATCCCGCTTTGGCCGCCGCTCGACTGGTTCGGCCAGGCCTTCGACTATGGCGTCGACGCGCTGCAACGCGCCATCCTGTTCGCCGACGTCAAGCGCCAGCGCGGCGACCAGTATAAGGCGCATCTGGCCGAACGCGTGCCCCATGTGCTGAATTTCGATGGCGAGATCATCCTGTCCGGCGCCGACCTGCCCCGGCCGGTCAATTATGGCCTGGTCCGCATCACCCCGCCAGAGGGCCTGCCGGTCGATCCCGCCAAGCGCCCGGTCATTGTCGTCGATCCGCGCGCCGGTCATGGCCCCGGCATTGGCGGCTTCAAGCCCGACAGCGAGATCGGCGCCGCCCTGCGCGAAGGCCACCCCTGTTATTTCATCGGCTTCACTCCCAATCCGGTTCCGGGCCAGACGGTGGAGGATGTGATGCGGGCGGAGGCCGCCTTCGTCGCCCATGTCGGCGAACTCCACCCTTCCGCCGACGGCAAGCCGGTGGTGATCGGCAATTGCCAGGCCGGCTGGCAGATATTGATGACCGCCGCGGTCTGGCCCGAGCTGTTCGGCCCGATCATCGTCGCCGGCGCCCCGCTCTCCTATTGGGCGGGCGACAATGTCATGCGCTATGGCGGCGGCCTGATGGGCGGCAGCAGGGCGACGGCGATGACCGGCGACATGGGCGCCGGCCGCTTCGACGGCGCCTGGCTGGTGCAGAATTTCGAAAATCTCGACCCCGCCAACACGCTCTGGAAAAAGGATTACACCCTTTACTCCAAGGTCGATACCGAAGCCCCACGCTATCTCGGCTTCGAGAAATATTGGGGTGGCTATGTCTATCTCAACGATGTCGAGATGCAGTATATCGTAGACAATCTCTTCATCGGCAACCGGCTCGCTACCGCCCAGCTACTGACTTCGGATGGCATCCGCATCGACCTACGCAACATCCGCTCGCCGATCCTGGTCTTCTGCTCGCATGGCGACAATATCACCCCGCCGCCGCAGGCCTTGGGCTGGATCACCGATCTCTATCGCAACGACGCCGAGATCGTAAGCCATGACCAGACGATCATCTATGCCACCCATGACAGTATCGGCCATCTCGGCATCTTCGTCTCGGCCAGCGTCGGGCGCAAGGAGCATCGCGAATTCGTCAGCGCCATCGACCTGATCGACGTGCTGCCCGCCGGCCTCTATCAGGCGACGGTGCAACAGGATCCCGACGGTGCCCTGCCCGGCGCGGTCGATGATGACGGCCAGTATCTGGCGATACAGCGGCGCGGCATCGCCGATGTCCAGGCAATCGTGCAGCAGGATTTCGACAGCGAACGGCGCTTCGTCGCCGCCCGCCGTGCGTCGGAAGCCAATCTGGAGCTGTATCGCCGCTTCGCCCAGCCGCTGGTGCAGGCGATGGCCAGCCCGCAACTGGCCGACTGGCTGGCGCAATGGCACCCGATGCGCCTGTCCTACAGCTGGTCGAGCGACCATCCCATGGCGCAACTGGTCGAGGGCTGGGCCGGGGTCGTGCGCGACAATCGGCGCCCGGTCGCCCCGGACAATGGCTTCCTGGCCGGCCAGACCATGGTGTCGAACATGATGGTCGGCGCGCTCGACGCCTATCGGGATGCCCGCGACAGGCTCCAGGCACTCAGCTTCGATACGATCTATGGCGCGCCGCTGGTTCAGGCCGCCATGGGCGTCGCCCCGCAGGATGGCCGCCCGCCCCGCCATCACCCCGGCGACACGCCGGAACATCGCACCTTCGTTGCCGAGGAAATGGCCCATCTCAGCGCCGAACTGCACGAAGGCGGCCTGCTGGAGGCGCAGTTGCGGGCGATCTTCCATGTGCTGCGCACACGCGAACAGACCGACGCCCGCCGGTTCGAGGAGGCACGCCGGCTGCATATCGACATGCTCCCCGCGGGCATGACGCTGCCGCTGTTCCGCACGCTGGTGCGCGAGCAGGCCAAGCTGCTGCGCCATGATCCCGATGGCGCGATTGCCGGCATTCCCGAACTGCTCGCCCGCGTCGATCCCGATGCAGTCCGCGCCGGCGGGCAAAAGCTTGCCGCATTGTTCGACCGGGACGAAGGGCTGACACAGGAGGAAGCTGCCCGGCTGGGCGCCATGCTCGACCTGTTCAATGCTGCGGCCGATGCCGACCGTGGCTGAGCCATCCTGTCCGGAACATGACGAAAAGTTCATTGGCCTGCACCTGCGGAACCGCGCATAGAGAGGGCGTCGGGCTCGCACCCCTGTCGAGCCCGGCACCCTCCACCCAGGGCAACGCCATGACCCGTCCTCTTGCTACCGCCTTCATCAGCCTTGCATTTCTGGTTGGCAGTGCCGCTCCTGCACTGGCAGCTCCCTGCAAGGATGCGAAGGGCAAGTTCGTCAAATGTCCGCCAAAGGCGCCCCCCAAAAAGGGCCCCTGCAAGGACGCCAAGGGTCGCTTCGCCAAGTGCAAGTGACCTGACGAACTGGACAGACCGGTCGGGCCTTGCCTCCCGGCCAGCCTTCGGGTCGCACCACGGCTAGAGCGGTTTCCATTCATTCCGGTTCATAGCCGCATGATTTGAAGTAGTTTGCACATTCGTCGGGCTTGAAGATATCGACGAGCCTGCCGATCAGGTCCCACAGGCCGCTGACGGTGCGCTCTCCTGCCTTGCGGAGCATGGCCTTGAGCCGGGAGAAGGCCTTTTCGATTGGATTGAAGTCCGGGCTGTATGGCGGGAGGAAGCGCAGGGTCGCGCCGGCAGCTTCGATCCTTTCCTTCACGGCGGCCCGTTTGTGGCTCGAGAGGTTGTCCATGATGACCACGTCGCCGGGACGCAGTTCGGGCACCAGCACCTGGGCGACATAGGCTTCGAACCAGTCGCCGTTGATCGGCCCGTCCAGCACCATCGGCGCGACCATGCCATCCATGCGCAGGCCCGCGACCAGCGTGGTGGTCTTGCGGTGGCCGTGCGGGAAGCCCATCCGCAGCCGCTCGCCCTTCCGGCAGCGGCCATGGCTGCGGGTCATGTTGGTGGCGGTCCACGTCTCGTCGATGAAGACGAGGCGTTCGGGTTCGAGGTCGATCTGGCCGTCGAACCAATGCTGCCGTTGCCTCAGGACGTCGGGACGGTCCTGCTCGATCGCGTGACCGGTCTTTTTTTGCGCGTGATCCCGTGACGCACGAAGAAGCGATGCACCGTGCCGATACCGACCGGGGCCCCACGCTCGATCAGCCGCGCCTGAACCTCGACCAAGGTCATGTCGCCCTGCTCGGCGATCAGTTCCCGAATGAAGCCGCCGTGCGCTTCGATCTTACCTGAATGCCGGTCACCGCCGCGCGGCTTGGCAACGGCCCGGCCATGCTCCAACGCAAGCCGTCGCCAGCGGATCGCGCTCGACACGCTGACCCCGAAGCGGGCCGCTGCCGCATGGCAACTCAGCCCACCATCAATCGCTGCGACAACTCGGTCCCGAAGATCCTGTGATAGCGTTCGTGCCATCCATGCTGGCCTCCTGCCACCAGCAGGAAGGCTGAATCACAACGGCGCCGCGAAGGGAATCCCTGACGAGTCAGATCGTGTGGAAACCGCTCTAGCCAGCTTCAAGGGCCATCCTGCCGCTCTCCCCTGTTCGGCATCCCATGGCCCTTGTCCTCTGTCCCTTCCCCCACCCCACTGCATGAAAGGTGGCGGGAAGGGATAGATAGTCCGATGCTAGACCACCCAGAAATCGGTATTGGCGAGCGTCAGCCCCGGCGACAGCGTCGCGAACTGCACCGCCTCGCCCACCCCCGAACCATCGGCGTCATAGAATAGGCCGCCCGTCGCACCATCGGATGCGATCGTCCGCGTTGCTCGCCATGCCGCCCGACGCGAAGCTGCCCTCTGACAATGCCCCCGGCGCGAGCGCAGCAAAGGCTGTCCCGACCAGATCGATCCGGTCCTCGCCCACGACAAAATCGGTGATCGTCACCAGATTTCCCATGCCCGGCGTCCGATCGAAACCGAAAATATCCCGGCCCGCGCCGCCGGTCAGCACGTCATGCCCGCCAAAGCCGCGCAGGATATTGTCGCCCGCATTGCCCTGCAGCACATTGTCCAATGCATTACCGTTGAGATTGAGCGATCGCCCGCCGACCAGCCGCACATTCTCGACATCCGCCATGCTTAACAGGTCGATCGAGCGCGAACTCACGATCAGATCATTGCCCTCGCCCGGCGCCTCGATCACCACATCGCCGATAGTGTCGACCCAATATTGGTCGTCACCGCCCCGCCCCACCATCCGGTCCGCGCCGGCCAGTCCGCTCAGGATATTATTTCCATTGTCGCCCGTCAGATCATCGTTGAACGCCGATCCCCGGATATTCTCGAAACCGCTGACCTGGTCGAACCCCGAGCCGCCCGTATCCTGGTAGAGCTTCGTCCCCAGCGTCACCCGAACGCCGGCCACCGCATGCGCATAGCTGAGCGTATCGTTGCCACTTCCGCCATCAAGGACATCGTCACCCGCGCCTCCTTCGACCAAGTCATTCCCGTCGCCGGCGTACAGATCATCATGGCCGCCCAAGCCATATAGAATGTCGTTCCCCGTCCCCGTTGACAGGCGATCACTGCGCTCTGCACCAGTCACAACATTATTGCCACCGCTTGCCCAGAACTGCAGGCGTTCAAAGTTGACGAACGTCACGTCCTTCTCGTCAATCCGATTAATCACGCCGGGCGTCGCATCGAGGGCAAATATGACACCCTCGCTGCTGGAAGAAGCATAACTGATGCTATCCGGCCCGCCGCCGCCGTCAACGAACAGTGGGACACCATCCGTATCCCCCTCAACTGTCAGAAAATCATCTGCCTCGCCCAGCACGAGACTTATGCCTTCGATATTCGTATATTTCTGTACTGCGCGAGAATAATAGGGACTATTTCCATATCCAAAATCTATCGAACTGAACCACATATTGGGTAGCTCATGCCGATAGAGATAGATGACCACACGCTTGAAGCAGACTGATCAAATGCGATTCGATCGTAACCATTCCGGCCGTCGAAGAAATTATACTCGTAAGTGATGCCGATCCCGAAAATATCATCGTCCGCGCTGCCTATATAGTCAGCCATCGATCCGCCTCCCAGGCAATTTCACAAGCTTCGTCTTCGAAGCGAATCAAATTTGCGACCCTGGATGGATGGAGTTGATCCCCCATAATCGGATCAGTGTCAAAATCGCGACAGCAAGCGCTGCGGCTTGCTCCATCGGCCCGCCCCCGCTATCGGCCCACCCCATGACCGCGCATAAATCGGGCGACCCGACCACCCTCAACCGCCTTTACGGCCGCCAGTCCGGCCCCAAGCTCCGCAAGGGCCAGCAGGAGTTGGTCGACACGCTGTTGCCCGCCGTTTCCGTGCCGGCCGAAGGCGACGTCACCGCCGCCGACCTGTTCGGCTATGACCGCCCGCTCCATTTCGAGATCGGCTTCGGCGGCGGCGAGCATATGGCCTATCGCGCCGACATGCTGCCCGACCATGGCTTCATCGGCTGCGAGCCGTTCCTGAACGGCGTGGTCCAGGCGCTCGGCCATATCCGCGACGGCGCGCTCGGCAACGTCCGGCTGCACATGGGTGACGCGCTCGATGTACTGTCGCGCATCCCCGACGGATCGCTCAGCTTCGTCTATCTGCTCCATCCCGATCCCTGGCCCAAGGCCCGCCATGCCAAGCGCCGGATGATGAACCCCGGCCCGGTCGAGATGATCGCCAGGAAGCTCAAGCCCGGCGGCGAGTTCCGCTTCGGCACCGATCATCCGGTCTATCTGCGCTGGGCGCTGATGGTCATGAACGGCCATCCCGAATTCGACTGGCTGGCGAGCGATCCCAAGGATTTCCTGACCCGTCCGGGCGGCTGGCCCGAAACCCGCTACGAGGCCAAGGCCCGGCGCCTGGGCCATGAGGTCTGGTATTTCCGGTACCGGCGCATCTAGTGGTCCGATTCCGACATTCGATACCGTTTGCGGCGATGTCGCGCTCGAATGTCAGAATCTTTTCGGACCGCTAGAATTTTTGATTCTCGCGGATTTTACGATTTTGACATTTGCAGACCCATCCCCGCCGACGGGGGATGCACATGTCAAAATCAATCCACTAGGCAAAGACCCGAGAAAATTAGAGATATTCAAGATAGTTAAATCTACCACCGTGCGAAGCGATGGCCGGAATTTTCCGCAACGGTGATTATTTTCGTGGCGCCTGAAATCTTGCCATCGCCACCGGAAAGTCAGCAAGCGAATGCGAGGTCCACGCCTCTCTGGGCAGGTTGCCGCTTTCAAAGGGACGAGGGCCTGCAGGTTTTTGGTCGATAATCGCAGCCGGCGTACGAACACGGGAACCGCTCTGACGCGGCCCCATTTACCATCGCTGCAAGCGAACAAAGTCCACGAAAGCCCGCAAGGGCGCCGGCAAATAACGGCGCCCGGAATAATAGAGCCGGGGACCAGAGAAGGTCTGGCACCAGTCGTCGAGAACGGATTGGAGCGCCCCGCTCTCGATATGCGGCTTGAGCCAATCCTCGAACAGATGCACAATTCCAAGGCCAGCCACGGCAGCATCGATAAGCAATTCGCACGCCAGACCAGGCTGCACCACCAGCGGCCCGGTCGGATCGACAACGAGAATTTCTCCCTCTCTCTCGAATTCCCATCCCGGCATGGCTCCGCCGGAAAAACGGCCGCGCAGGCAATTATGGCCCAACAGTTGCTGTGGGTGCGAGGGGCGCCCATGATGATCGAAATAGGCTGAAGATCCAGCTGTAACCAACCGCTGCGTCGCTGGGCCGATGGGGATCGCGATCATGTCCTGTTCAAGCCGCTCCTCATAACGGATCCCGGCATCCGCACCGGATTTCAATATGTCGACAAACCCATCCTCTACCGTCACCTCCACTCGAATATCGGGATAGACCCGAAGGAATGATGGGAGGATCGATGGGAGCACGGTGCGGGCGACATTAGCTGGAACATTCAGGCGCAATGTTCCAGCGGGTCTGTCACGGAAGATGTTGACGACATCGAGCGCGTCGCGGATTTCCGAAAGGGCCGGCGACAGCCGCTCGAATAGCCGCGCGCCCGCTTCGGTCAGGGCCATGCTGCGCGTCGTGCGGTGGAGGAGACGAACGCCTAGCCGGGCCTCCAGCCGCCTGAGCGCGTCGCTCATCCCAGATGCCGAGGTGCCCGAAATACGGGCTGCATCTCGGAAGCCTCCTGCCCGCACTACTTCCACGAAGGTGGCAAGATCATCGAGTTCCGTCGCCATTGTTCGATTATCCGTACAGCCTGTTCTGATTACTACGACTTATCGTTCGCTGGCCACAAGCCCATATCGCGGTCTCCAAATGAGGAGACAGGACATGATGGATCTTCGCAAAGCCGGCACCTTCAAGCTGGGCGATCATCTCGTGAACCGCATGGGCTATGGCGCGATGCAACTGGCTGGGCCTGGCGTCTTTGGCCCGCCCAAGGATCGCGATGCCGCCGTCGCGGTTCTGCGCGCGGCAGTTGCGGCGGGCGTGAACCATATCGACACAAGCGATTTCTACGGCCCTCATGTGACCAACCAGATCATCCACGATGCGCTTCATCCCTATAGCGACGATCTCCTGATCGTGACCAAGGTGGGCGCGATCCGCGGCAAGGACGCCTCATGGCTGCCGGCACAAAGTGCCGCCGAATTGCAGCAGGGCGTCGAAGACAATCTGCGAAACCTTGGCCGCGACACTCTCGACCTGGTCAACATGCGCATTATGGGCGACATCCACGCGCCGTCGGAAGGGTCGATCGAGGCGCAGATCGTCGCCCTTGCACAGCTGCGCGAGAAAGGACTGGTTCGACATATCGGCCTCAGCAACGTGACAGAGAGCCAGGTTGCGGAGGCCCAGCGCATCGTCCCGATCGCGTGCGTCCAGAACCAGTATAATCTGGCGCACCGCGCGGATGACGCGCTGATCGACAGCTTGACGAGCCAGGGCATCGCCTATGTCCCATTTTTTCCGCTCGGAGGCTTTTCGCCCATCCAATCGCAGGCATTGGCCCATTTGGCGGATCGCCTGGGCGCTACGTCGATGCAGCTGGCGCTTGCATGGCTGTTGGCGCGCGCACCGAACATGCTGTTGATCCCCGGCACGTCCAATGTCGCGCATCTGACCGAGAATTTGGCAGCAGTGGAGCTGGATCTGTCGCAGGAGGTCAAGGCCGCACTCGAAGCCATTGCGTTCGATCCGGCCCACTGAACCTCGATGATGGGCGCATTCCCGACTGCGGAATGCGCCCTCCGCCTCCCCCCCCCTGTCTTTCGAAATCGCACAGCCTGCGGTTCGATGCGCCTGGTATGGGCGCGAACGGTTCGTCTGCCGCTATTCTCAAATGACATGGGGCTGACACTCAATCGGCGGAACGCAGCCATTCTCCTTGCGGCCAGTGCCGGGCATCCAGAGCAGCATAGCGAGTTGGCCGCGACCTGGACCGGAAAATCGGTGACTGAATGGCCGTAAAGGGGCGTTAAAAGATGACCGGAATTCCCCCACGCCTTCCCGCAGCGGAAAATAACATCGCTGTCTTTTCCAGATATCCGCATGCGATCAAGAACTTGTGACGCGACAGGATCTGCAAAATACATAATTTTTCGGGTCATTAACTTCGACTAAAGGCGCGCATGCCAGAGGGGTGTGGTTAAGGGATCCAGCCTCATGTTCGATATCTATTTCTGCATCCGAGACGATCACGATCTTCGCCTCGTCGCGGCTGCAGGGCTAATTTGCGCCATATCCGCGATAGCGATTGTCCTGTTTCTGCGGCGCGCCCGGGATACGAAAAATATCGATCATATACGCTGGGCAATCGCGTCGGGAGGCGTTGGCGGCTTCGGGGTATGGTCGACGCACTTCACCGCCATGATGGGATATGACCCGGGCATAATACTCGGCTATGCGCTCGTTCCCACAATATTGTCGCTTCTGACGGTCGTGAGCGCGCTCACCCTGGCACATATGATTGCCTTGCGATCCTCTGCCCTCAACGCCCGCATTCTGGCGGGCCTAGTGGTTGCACTGGGTATCGCCTCGATGCATTATCTGGGCATCTACGCCATCAGGATCGATGCCGATTTCCGGTGGTCGCAACCGATGGTGATCGCATCCATCCTGCTCATAACCGCTCCAGCACCGCTTGCCTTTCATTTCGCCCTCGACCGGCGTGGATACGCGACCGGGGTGCTCGCGGCCTTGTCCATACTCACCGGCATATTGTCGCTCCATTTTGCCGGCATGGCTGCGCTATCCCTGCGCCCCAACCGTCTTGAGGAAACCGGAGGGCTTCTTCTTTCCACTCCGCAAATGGGCTTGGCCGTCGCCATTGTTGCATTGGGCGTCCTGACCGTCAGCATCATGGCGGCACTGTCGAGCGCACGACTGCATGCTGCCGTCGGGGCTAGCGAGCGCGAGTTCAAGGTTCTTGTCCAAGGCATCAGCGATTGCGCAATCTATATGCTGGACCGGGACGGTCGCGTCGCTTCATGGAATGCCGGCGCACAGCGCCTGAAGGGCTATAGCAGCACCGAAGCCATGGGGTTGGAACTGTCCTCCTTCTACTCCGAAGAGGATCGATCGGCGGGCCTGCCGAGACGCGGCATAGAAACAGCGCGGCAAGATGGTAAATTCAATGCGGAAGGCTGGCGCTATCGCAAAGACGGCAGCCGATTTTGGGCTCATGTGACGATCGAGTCCGTCTTTGACGAAACAGGACTCTTCCGTGGCTTCGCCAAGATCACGCGCGATATGACCCGAATGAGGGAAGATCAATTGCGGTTGGAGGAGACGCGGTCAAAACTCGACGTCGCCCTGTCCAACATGCATCAAGGCCTCTGCCTCTTCGACCAAAATGGGCAACTGACATTGGCAAATGACAGGGTGAGCACGCTGTTCGACGTCTCTCACGAGCAATGCCCGCCTGGAACCGCTTTCGAGGAACTTGTTCGGATTGCGGTAGCCAAGCGCACCGGAGGCGCGGTCGCCGCAGAGGCACTGGAAGAAACTCTGGCCCGGCACCGGGCCTGTATCGAAAATCCGGATGGCGGCGTTCTGATTGCTGATTTTGCGGATGGCTCGACCTTTTCCATTGCCCATCATGCGCTGCCAGATGGTGGCTGGGTGTCCACCTTCGACGATATCACGGATCGTCGTCGGGCGGAGCAACGCATCGAACATATGGCACTGCATGACGAACTGACGGGTCTGCCGAACAGATCGAGCTATAATGATAGTCTCGATCTCGCGCTCAGCCAGGCAAGTCGAAATGGCGGAAAGGTCGCCGTGATCGGCATCGACCTTGATCGCTTCAAGGAAGTGAACGATGTGCATGGCCATTCAACGGGCGATGCAGTCCTGCAGGAACTGGCTCGACGCATGCTAGGCCAATTGGGCCGAGGCGAGGTCGTCGCCCGCTTCGGCGGCGATGAGTTTGCCGCGTTCAAATCGTTTGAAAATGACGATGCCCTGGACAATTTCATCTCCCGCCTGGAACGCTGCCTGGTCGAGAAGATCGAAATGGATGGCCTCTCCATCCATCCTGGCGCAAGCCTTGGCATCGCCATTTTCCCAACGGACGGCTCCCGCCGAGAGCCATTGGTGAACAATGCCGATCTCGCCATGTACCGAGCAAAAGCGACTATTGGTCGTCAGGTCTGCTTCTACGAACAGGGCATGGACGAGGCCGCGCGCGCCCGCCGCACGCTCGCCAATGATCTGCGCGAGGCTGTCGCACGCGACGAGTTCAGTTTGGCATATCAGGTCCAGAAATTGGTCTCCACCGAGGCCGTGGTCGGATATGAGGCGCTGTTGCGCTGGCAGCATCCACGCGATGGCTGGATCTCGCCGGCGGAATTCATCCCGATTGCCGAGGAAAGCGGGGAAATTCTGGCCATTGGCGAATGGGTTCTGCGCCAGGCGTGCCGTGATGCCGCCAACTGGCCTGAACCCTGGCGTGTGGCGGTCAACCTGTCGCCGGTACAACTCATGCATGTCGATCTCATCCAGATTGTCACATCGGCACTTCTGGAGAGCGGGTTGCCGGCGCATCGATTGGAACTGGAGATAACCGAAACCGCCCTTGTCAGTGACAAGGCCCGTGCCCTGCATATTCTGCGTCAAATCAAGGCGATTGGCGTTTCCATCGCGATGGACGATTTCGGCACCGGCTATTCGTCGCTCGATACGCTCAACTCCTTCCCCTTCGACAAGATCAAGATCGACCGTTCCTTCCTGCTGGATTCGGAAACCAGCCATCAGGCTCGGGCGATCATTCGTGCGGTCCTTGCGCTGGGACATAGCCTTGAAGTGCCAGTTTTGGCCGAAGGACTGGAAACCGAGGATCAGCTTCGGCTCCTTCGCACCGAAGGATGCGATGAAGCGCAAGGCTATCTATGGGGAAGGCCTACCATGAGCCCTAGCCTGGAACCCGAGCGCGCGCCCCTGAAAATCGAGGCTGCCTGACACCATCCACGACGCGCTGTCACGCCGCCTAATGAGCACAACCGGATTACCGCGCCGTTTTCCCACAAGGAACCGATAGGATCGGATCTTATCCGACCTTTCACACAACCAGTGCAATAGCCGACGGTCGACTGATCGCAGGCGCAAACGAGCGTGGATCGGCAGCATCTGGTCGTTCCGTGACAGGATTCCAGGACAGGAACGATCGAGCGGCGGAAAATTCAAGATGAAATATACGCGCCACAATATTGCAATAACAACGATCTAACCGCGCCCCGTCGGCCTTGGAGCCTTGGGGAGAACCACCACATGTCACGTTCATCGCGCATGCTTTGCGCGCCGCTTCCGCTCGCCATTTTTGCGCTGCTCCTGTCGTCGCCGGTCCAGGCGCAGAGCGTCGCACCGGCCGCCGATCAGGCTGCTCCTGCCGATGGGCAGGACGATGGTGCAATCGTCGTCACCGGCACCTATGCCCGCAGCCTGGCGGCCGCGACCGAGACGAAGCGCAAGGCCGCCTATGGCGTCGATTCCATCGCGTCGACCGACATCGGCAAGTTCCCGACCCAGAATGTCGCCGAAGCGCTGCAGCTTATCACCGGTGTCGCGATCACCCGTCCGCGCGGCGAAGGCCTTTATGTCAGCGTCCGTGGCCTTGGCCCGCAATTCCAGAGCACGCTGGTCAACGGTCGCACCGTCGCGATCAACGACCTCATCGAAAATGGCGGCGCAGCAGGGCGCCAGTTCCGTTTCGAGATGCTGCCGGCCGAATTCGTGTCGCAGATCGACGTCGTGAAGACGCCGACCGCCGACATGACCGAGGGGGCGCTGGGCGGCAATATCGACGTCAAGACCTTCCACCCGCTGGACGTGGGCAACAAGACCACGGTCAATCTGCGCGGCACCTATACCAGCATGACCGACAAGGTGCGGCCGAACGCCACCGTGCTGACCAGCTTCAAGACCAGGGACGATCAGTTCGGCTTCCTGGTCGGCGCCCAATATTGGGCCAAGTCGGTGCGCAACGACCGTTTCTACAATACCGGCTGGAACCTGAACAAATTCGTACAGCCTGCCAATCCGGTTGCGGGCGCCGAATATCTGCCGACCGGCTATTATACGCCGACCCGCACCCGTCCCACGATCGAAACCGAAGACCGCAAGCGTCTTTCAGGCCTGATCTCGGCCCAGTGGCGCCCTTCGGACGAACTGGAAACCACGCTGGACGTGTCGCTGACGCGGCTGGACGTCGAATATGACGAGTTCGGTCTCGACATCTATCCCGACGATCCGGGCACCTATCTGGTGCCGGGGTCGGTGACGCTGGACGGCAATACGGTCACCAAGGCGACGATCAACAATGTCCGCTTCATGGCCTCGCGCGAATATAGCCTCAACCGCCACGACCTGATCAATGTCGGCCTGAAGCAGGTATGGAATCCGGGCGACTGGCATGTTTCGGCCAATGCCAACTGGTCCTATGCCCATAGCTTCCACCCCAGCTATGCCGAAGGCACGGTGCGCAGCCGCATGCAGATCATCGCGCCGCTGACCTATGACGCGTCGGGCGGGTACAAGGTCGCGCCGACGCTCAGCACGCCGGTCGACGTCAGCAATCCGGCCAATTACATCTATTATCCGTTCAACATCGCCCCCAAGAACAGCAAGGACTGGGACACTTATGCCCGCCTTGACGTGGGCCACGACCTCAACGGCTTCATCACCAAGATCCAGGCCGGTGGCGAATATCATTGGCGCAAGCGCGACTATTGGCGTCGCGACTTCACCGTGAACATCACCGGCAACCCGCCGATCTCGCAGGTCGTGCCGGGTGGCTATGAAGCGCTGCCCTTCGATGATGCCTTCTCGAACATTCCGGGCAATTTCCCGCGCAACTGGGCAACGCCCATCACCAGCGCCTTCTATGACACGCTGTTCACCGACGCGATCGCCAACGCGCCGCTGACGGCGGGCGACATGCGCGCTTCCTATGTCGTCACGGAAAAGATCCTTGGTGGCTATGTCCGCGCGGATTATGGTTTCGATCTCGGCAGCGTGGGCATCACCGGCAATGTCGGCCTGCGCTATGTCCACACCGACCAGGTGGCGAGCGGCACGCTGACGCTGGGCACCACGCCGACCCCGGCGAGCTTCCCCAAGACGTTCAACAACTGGCTGCCCAGCTTCAACCTGCGCGCCGAACTGACGCCCAGCCTGATCGGCCGTCTGGCGGCCAGCCGGGTGCTGACCCGCCCGAACATGACCCAAACAGCGCCGCAGATCAGCGTGTCGACCGATGCGCCGACCGCGAGCGGTGGCAACCCGGACCTCAAGCCGTTCCTGGCGACGCAGTTCGACGGTTCGCTGGAATGGTATTTCCGTCCCAATGCGTCGCTGACCGGCGCGCTCTTCTACAAGAAGATGGACGATTATATCACCGCGCAGAACGTCAATACCGAGATTCCGGGGCGTGGCACGGTGCTGCTGAGCACCCAGGTCAATGGCGGCACGGCCAAGGTCTATGGCATCGAGGCGGCCTATAACCAGGTGTTCGATTTCCTGCCGGCCCCGTTCGATGGCCTGGGGTTCCAGGCGTCCTACACCCATACCGAAGTGGAATCGAACTATACCGCCGGTGCGCGGCCGATCGTCGATCAGTTGATCGGCCTGTCGAAGGACAGCTACAATCTTGTCGGTTTCTACGACAAGGGACCGATTTCGGCGCGCCTGTCCTATGTTTGGCGCGGCGAATATCTGTCCGGCAATGGCAGCACGACCCAGACCGAATCCTATGTGGCGCCGTTCGGATCGCTCGACGGCAACCTGTCCATCCGGGTGCTGCCCAAGACGCTGGTCAGCCTGGAGGCGATCAACCTCGCCGGGGCCAGGGCCTATTCCTACAATGGCATCAAGGAGCGGTTCAACGAGATCCAATATTATGGCCGCACCTTCCTGTTCGGCATCCGGACCGAATTCTGATGCGCGGGGTCGGACCAGCCATCGCTCTTGCCACCGCCGCGCTGACCCTGGTCGGCGCGGCGGCCCCCCGGGCCATGAACGATATCCAGGTGGTGGGATCGCATAACAGCTTCAAGGCGCGCATACCCGCGGCGGTCATGGCCAGGATCAGGGCGATCGAGCCGCGGCTCGCCGATGGGCTGGACTATTATCATCTGCCGCTCACCCAGCAGCTGGATGCCGGCGTTCGCCAGCTTGAACTCGACATCTTCGCCGACCCGCAGGGCGGTCGCTATGCCGACCCCAAGGGCGAGCAATGGGCGCGGGAGGCCGGCGAACAGACCGGGTTCGACCGCCAGGCGATGCTGAAGCCGGGCTTCAAGACGTTCCACATTCCCGATGTCGACTATCTCAGCACCTGCCCGGCGCTGGTCCAATGCCTGGCCGAGGTCGATCGCTGGTCACGCGCGCACCCCGATCACCTGCCGATCATGATCACCATCAATGCGGCCGACACGCCGTCGAACCGACCGGGGATCAGCAATCCGATCGGACTGGACGACAAGGGGATGCTGGATGCGCTCGATGCCGAAATCCGATCCGTCCTACCGGGCAAGCGGCTCATCACGCCCGATGAGGTGCGCGGCAAGGCCAGGACGCTGCGCGATGCCGTGCGCACCCATGGATGGCCCAGCCTGGATGCCGCGCGAGGCCGCATCTACATCATGCTCGACGTGCGCGATGCGGTCTCCAATGTCTATCGCGATGGCCATCCCTCGCTGGCGGGGCGGGCGATGTTCGGCTGGTATCCCGACGATCAGCCCGAATCCGCGATCCAGATCGTGCAGGATCCGCTGGTCGATGGCGCCAAGATCAGCGCATGGGTGAAGCAGGGCGTCATCGTGCGCACGCGGACCGATGCCAATACGGTGGAGGCACGTGTCGGCGATTATCGCAAGGCACAGGCGGCCATGGACAGCGGCGCCCAGGCGGTCAGCACGGACTATTATCCCGGAGCGCCCGATCCGTTGCGCAGAGGCTTTTCGGTGACGCTGCCGGAAGGCGCAATGGCGCGGTGCAATCCGGTCCGCATTGCGGCGGGGTGCGCGGCCCTACCTTGCGTTTGCGCTGACTGATTTATCACCTTCGGTGTCGCGCATAGACTCATGATGCCCGGCGTCCTAGACAAATTTGAGCCAGTATCTGGCGGTGGCGCAGTTGATCTTGCGGTGGCCGCGCATGCGCTCGATGCGGCTGCGTTGCTTGTAGAGCACCCCGTTCATGCTCGACTTTCACTGGCAAACAGCGCGTCGGATTTGAGGATTTCTTCGAGATGAGCCGTTTGGCTTCCTCTTTATCCTTAGCCCACAGGAACAGCATGATTTCATGCTTACCGAGGGTGGCGCGCTTTTTATCGGGCACAATCCGCCGAAAATAAGAAACTGCGCCGCCATTAGCGAAATAGGACTGGATACTTCGATAACTGTTACAGATGTAACAGACGTCCGCAAAAAGTCCTTATCTTTCAACGAATTCCAAGCCTTTCAACAGCTTGGAGACAATGGTGGGCCCGGCAGGACTCGAACCCGCAACCTAGCCGTTATGAGCGGCCAGCTCTAACCATTGAGCTACAGGCCCCACCTTGAACGCGGCGATAAGGAGCATCAGGCGGCTTGGCAAGCCTTCGCACGCGCAGGAATGGCATCCAGCAACTGATCCAGGCTGACCGCCGCCACGCCGCGCCGCGCCAGATGGCTCAGCACCCTATCCCACCAGCCGTAAAAGGCGGTGCGATCGGACTCGTCACGGACATAGGGCGTGTGTCCCGGCTCCAGTGTGGGCGAATGGAAACTGAAATTGAGGACGCGCACGCCTTCCTCGATCAGCGCGTCGATCGCCGCCGTCGCTTCGGCTGCGGTGATGCCTTCGGGCGTCAGCGGTACGCGCGAGAGCATCCGCGCCCGCGAAAGTGCGCCGGCCAGCGGCCCCATCGCCTGGGTCGCGCGATAAAGCCCCTCGCCGCCGCCCCGCAACAAGCCGGTAAAGGCGGTCGACAGCGGAAGCTCTACGAGCGACCGTGTCGGCCCCGCCCAATAGGGATTTTGCGGCAGGCCATGGAAATCGGGGCCATGTTGATGGCTGTAATCGAACCGACTGCGCACCGATGTATCGAGGCGAAAGCCTGCCGCCTCCAGCAGCCGCGCACTGTTGGGGCCGACGCCATAGCGCCCCGCCCGATAGGCGATCGGCCGCTGACCAAAGCGATCCTCGATCCGCCGGCACAGCGCCTCCAGCTTGGCTGCCTCCACCGCCTCGGGCAGCGAACCGACATAGGAATTGGCGGCGTTCACATCCTCCACATGGGGCGGATTGACCCAGGGGTGGAGATGCGCGCCGACATCGGCCTCGCCCGCTGCCACCCACGCCCCCATCATTCCGGCGGCCGCATCACTGTCCACCACCGGATAGTCGGTCACATAGACGGGCTTGACCCCGGCCGCAGCGAAATAGGCTTGGCCGCGCGCCATGCCGGCCAGCGCCGTCACGCCATGGCCTTCCCGGCGGAACGGCGCGTTCCAGTCGAACTCCTCCTCGGTATCGACGAACAGCATGAAACGGGTGCCGAACGCGGCCGGAAGCGCAATCATATCCTCGGGCAGCGGCGCCCGAAGCAGATTGCCGTCATGATGATGAGCTGATTGCATCGCCCTTCCCTATCCCGCAATGGTTGCGATAGGGTTTCGTTCCGGTCAAGCCCGCGCCCGACCAGCCCGAAAATCAGCCATTGCCAACGACATCCTCTTCCATCCCGTCGACCGGGATGCGCAGCAGGAAACGGTCCGGGCCGACATCCAGGCTGCCGCCGCAACCGGCCGCCAGACTGCGGATCAGACGCAGCGAGAAGCCCAGCCCCAGCAACGGCCCATCCGCCCAGTCGCCCTCGGGCGTATAGCCCGGATCGAGCAGATGCGCCTCGTCCATGCCGCTCAGCGTCGACGGGCGATCGATCGCCAGCACCACCTTGCCCGACGCGCCATCGGGCTGGAACCAGCAGGCGCCCGTTACCGCCTCGCCCTCGGGCGCGACCGAAATCAGCGTGCGCAGCAGATGTTGCACCATGCGCTCGCCCTGCACCGGATCGATGCTGATCTGCGGCAGATCCTGCGACACGGCGATGTCGATCGGCGTCACCGCCCGGCCATCCTGGTCGCGGAAACGGGCCGCGACCTGCATCACCAACAATGCCGGATCGATCGTCTGCGGCGCACCGATACCATCGCCGCGCGACACCTTCGCCGCCAGATCCAGATCGTCAAACGCCGCCAGCAAATGGCGCGCATCAACCGCGATATTGCCGGCCATCTCGCGATATTCGACGCCGGCCGGGCCGAACAATTCCTGTTCGATAATCTCGGCAAAGCCCAGGATCGCGTTCAGCGGCGTGCGCAGTTCATGCACCAGCTGGCGCAGCGAATCCGCCGACAGGCCGGCGATCGTCACCGGTCCCGACGGCGTCGTCGCCACTTCGTGCAGATAGGGGCGCCGTGCCTGGCCGCGATAGCCCTGGAACCGGCCGGACCGCGGATCAAAGAAGGGGGTTGCCGACAGGCGCCATTCGCCTGCCATCATCCCGCCGATGATGGTGAAACGGCCATTCTGGAAACCGCTGCGGCGCTGGAAGGCGCCGGCGACATGGCCATCGGGACCGCTTGCCCCTTCCAGCGCGATTTCGCCGAGCGACAGGCCGACCAGCGCGGCGCGCGGCCCCTGGTCCACCCAGACCAGCACGCCGGTCGAATCCGTCTCGAACGCGAAGAAATGCGGCTGTTCGGCGCGCAGCGCGGGCTGCGTCACCGGCGCGACGATGATGTCCTGCGGCGGCGTCTCTTCGGGCGGGCGCCGGGTGCTGGTGAAGCGCGCGATGCGGTCGACCAGGTTGCGGATCTGGTCGGGGCCGGGTTCGGCCACCGGCTGCGGCGCAACTTCCGGCTCGACGACGGGCTCGGCCGCGAGCGCCATGTCCGCGGTCAACAACATGTCGGCTTCACGGACGCTCGTGCCGCTGGTCAGCACCAGGTCGGTCGGGCCAAAGGCTTCGAGCCCCTGCCGCGTTTCGGGGCCGATGTCGCGACGGCCGCGCAGCACGCCGCGCGCCGTGGGGCTGAGGTGCGGCAGCAGTGCGGCCCACAGCGGATCGGACAGGCGCGCGCGTGCCATCGCCGCGCCGGCGATCGCCGGACGGTCACCGGCAAAGAAGCGGATCAGGCTGGCCGAACGCAGCCGGCCACCCAGTTCGACGACGGTCGCGATTCGCTGCATTTCAGACAGTTGCGGCCGCAACTGAGCCAATCGGCCGAGCAGAGCCTCGCGATCGGGTGCGTCCATGGGGGGACGATCATAGCGATCATGCTGCGCCAGCAGGTCGACGCATTGCCGCCACAGCGTCACCGCGCCCACGCCGCTGCGATCGTCAGCAGCCAGCACGGTTTGCATGATGTCGTTGAAGCGCAACCAAAGTCCCCATATTCAAGCGGTAACAGGCGGCATGCCCGCATCGCTGTTCGTTACATCCTAACCGATAAGCAGTCCTTACCCAAAGCGAAAGCGTGATTTCGACGCACAATATGAGCGTCGCATAGTGGGACAATTGCATTGCGCTGAAATATTATTATGATGCGCCCGCAGTAACAGGTAAGGAAATAATCAATCTGATGGCGGGGCCCAATATCGACGACATCGACCTGCAGATCCTGGGCGAATTGCAGGACAATGGCAGGATGACCAATGTGGATCTGGCGCGGAAGGTCGGGCTGACGGCACCGCCGTGCCTGCGCCGCGTCCGCGCGCTGGAGGAAGCCGGCGCCATCACCGCCTATCACGCCGTGGTCGATCCGGCGATGCTGGGCTACACCATCACCGTGTTCGCGATGGTCAGCCTCAAGAGCCAGGCCGAGGCCGATCTCAAGGCGTTCCAGGACCATGTCGACGCCCTGCCCGAAGTGCGCGAATGCCATATGCTGAACGGCGAGATCGACTTCATCCTGAAGGTGGTCGCGCGCGATCTGCAGAGCTTCCAGCAATTCCTGACGTCGAAGCTGACGCCGGCACCCAATGTGGTGAGCGTCAAGACGTCGCTGACGATCCGCACGTCGAAGAATCTGCCCGGCGTCCCGCTGCCGGTCTGATCCGGCAAGCCCGCGACAGCCGGCACACAAGCGCAACGAAAAAGGGCCGGCCCCCACGGGGGGACCGGCCCTTTTTCCTGTCATGTCGCGCCCGCGATCAGCTGGCGGTCTGCGCCGTGCCCTGCTGCGCCGATTTGCGATGCTGCAGATCGACCCAGACCGACCAGAAGCCGGCGACATTGCTCCAGTTGCCGCTGGTCACCTGGGCCAGCGTGGTCTTGCCACCGGCCAGATCGCCCGAACGGGCCAGCGCGATGCCCAGGCGCGCATTGGCATGGCCCTGATCGACCCCGCCCTTGCTCAGCGCCAGCCGATACTGCTCCACCGCCTGCGGATATTGACCGAGCGAGAAATAGCCGTCAGCCGCATTCAGCGCCGCCTTGCCATCGCTCGCCGCCGCCGCCTTCTTCGCCAGCGCGGGCATGGCGGCGATATCCTTGGTCGCCTTGGGCGTCACCGCCTTCAGCAACTGTGCCGTGGTCGCCTGGCTGGTGGTCAGCTTGCCGGCCGAACGGCCCGCCTCGATGATCGCCTTGGCTTCGGCAAAATTGCCGGTCTTCTCGGCCAGCTGGGCATAGGTCTGGTAATCGCGCTCGCTCGCCATCGCGCCATTGGCGGCCTGCAGGCGATAGAGGTCCAGCTGGACCTGCGGGTCGCTTTCCTGGCCGGCCAGATAGTTGGTCAGCGCCGAACGCCATTCGGGGGTCGACGGATAGACTTCCAGCCGCTCGCGATAGAGGCTGCTCACCTCATCCCAGTCATTGGCCTGATAGGCCATGGAGATGGCGCGGTCATACCAGGCGGCCGGGATCGGCTGACCCGATGCCTTCTGCTGCGCCAGCGCCTCCTGCACATAGGTGCGGGCTTCCTTGGACTTGTTCTTGCGCATCGCAATGTCGGCGCGCAGCATGGTGGCGTCGATGCCCGAATAGCCCAGCGTCTTGGCATAATCGAGCTGCGCCACCGCATCGGTATAGTTCGCGACCATGTAGGACAGATAGCCGGCGATGAAGCGCAGGCGCGGCGCGTCCGCCTTGGGCACCGAGCTGGTCTTGAACATGTCGGTCAGCGCGATCCGCTGGGCCTGGATGTCCCGGCGCAGCACCGCCACCTCGAAGCGCAGGCCGGCCGCGGCATAGGCTTCCATGTCGGTGGTCGGATTGAGCGCGGCGATGCGCAGATTGGCGGTCGACGCATCACGCGCCTTGATCGCGGTTTCGGCGGCCTGCACGTCGGCGCGGAAGGCGTCGGACATCTCGATCGGCGGCCCTGCCACCACGATCTTCTTCTTGGCCGCAGCCGGCGTCGCCAGCATGGCGCCGGCCAGCACGACCGGCAGTCCGATAGTCAGAAAAACAGGATTCCGCTTGGCCATGACAGGCCTCCCCCACTGCAATATCCCGGCCCCCGGCCGGTCATTCAAAAAAATGAAGGCGCACAGACCGCCGAACCAGCGACGATCTGCGCGCCTTATACTAGATTCAGGCCTTGGTGCCCAGATAGGTCAGCCACAGATCGGCGATCTGCTTGCGCGCACCGCCCTGGACTGCCTCGAACGCCGACTTGGCGCCGGCATTGTCGCCACCCATGGTCTTGGCAATGCCCAGGCGGGTGTTGATCTCGTCGGCGTCGACGCCGCCCTTCTGCTTGGCCAGTTCGAACATCGCCGCCGCCTTGGCATAGTCGCCATAGCCCAGATAGGCGTCGCCGGTCGCAGCCGCGACCTTGCCATTGGCGGCCTTGCCGGCATCCGCTTCGGCGGCACCCAGCGACGACTTGTCGCCGGGAATGCGGCCCACGGCGGCCTGATAGATGTCGCCCGCCTGGCTGGCGTTCAGCACGCCCTTGGCGCGGCCGGCATCGATCGTCGACTTGACCTCGCCATAGATGCCCGTCTTCGACGCCATTTCGGCCAGTTCGGTGAAGTCGGCAGCGACCACCAGACCCTTGGCCGCCGACATCAGGCGCAGCACGTCCAGATTTTCGCGGTTGGTGATGTTCGGGTTCGCCTGCTGGAACAGGCGGATCAGCGTGCGCAGATTTTCACCGCTCGGATTGGCGGCATAGGCCCACTTGGCCCAATCGGTGACTTCCGGCAGGCGCGCGGCAGCCGCACGGCTGACGCCGATCTGATACCATTGTGCCGGCACGGGCTGGCCCGACGCCTTGGTCGCGTCCGCCGCCGCCTTCAGCGCAGCGAGGCCCTGCTGGTTGAAGCCACGCGCCGGCTCGGCCGAGGCATTGCCGGTGCCGGCCTTGCCGAAATAGGCCTGGGCGATGGTCGGGTTGACCTGCTCGGCCTTGTAGCCAGCAGCCAGCGCCGCCTGGCCACGCGAAATGGCGACGTCGTAATTCTTCTGGGCAAGAGCCGCGTCGGCCGCCACCATGTTGAACTGGCCGGTCTGCTCGGGCGGGGTCAGGCCGCTGTCGAGCATCTGGTTGAGACCTTCCATCTTCAGCGCGTCATCCTTGCTCTGGATGCCGGTGTTCAGCTTGATCGCGCCGATCTGATACTTGTCGTCGTTCGACGCCGCCTTGCCATCGGCTTCGGTCAGCGCCGTCTTGGCACCGGCGAAATCCTGGGCGTCGGACGCCTTCTGGGCAGCCTGCAGCGACTTGAGCACTTCGGGCGACACGTTCAGCTTGCGGCCGGCCGGCTTTTCTTCCTTCTTCGCGGCGGAGGCGGGAGCCGAAACGGCGCCGCCGGTCAGCGCCAGAGCCAGCGCGAGCGACAGCGGGGTAACAAAACGCATGATCCTCATCTCCTTTTCGCGCCTGACAGGGGGACCACAGGCGACATCCGGGTTGAACGCCGATTAGGGGTCGGCGCGTGAACGGGCTTTGAACAAGCCTATATCCGCGCATTTTGCAACTGTCATGCTGCCGCTTCGTTCCGCTTTTCTTCACGCCCGCCAATCACCGCCTTGGCTGCACATGCGGGCGCGCGGGCGCGCGCGAGGGGTGACAGATTTGTTTCGCTCGGCTAGTGGTCGGACAACGCATCACACCCATCCAAAAAGAGAATCGCCTTGACCGACGAGACCGTCCTCGCCGACCCTTCGGACATCAGCCCCATCAGCATCGTTGATGAGATGAAGTCGAGCTATCTCGACTATGCCATGTCCGTGATCGTCTCCCGCGCCCTGCCGGACGTGCGCGACGGCCTGAAGCCGGTGCATCGCCGCATTCTCTTCTCGGCCCAGGAATCGGGCTTCGTCTACAACCGCCCCTATCGCAAGTCGGCCCGTCTGGTCGGTGAAGTCATGGGTAAGTATCACCCCCATGGCGACAGCTCGATCTACGACGCCTTGGCCCGCATGACCCAGGACTGGTCGATGCGCGTGCCGCTGATCGACGGTCAGGGGAACTTCGGTTCGATGGATCCCGATCCGCCAGCCGCCATGCGTTACACCGAAGCGCGCCTGGCCAAGGTCGCGACCGCGCTGCTGGAAGATCTCGACAAGGACACCGTCGACTTCACCCCCAATTATGACGCGTCGGAAAGCGAGCCGCAGGTGCTGCCCGCCCGCTTCCCCAACCTGCTGGTCAACGGCGCCGGCGGCATCGCCGTCGGCATGGCGACCAACATTCCGCCGCATAACCTCGGCGAAGTGCTGCGCGCCTGCCTCGCCTATATCGAAAACCCGGCAATCTCGACCGACGAGCTGATCCAGATCGTCCCCGGCCCGGACTTCCCGACCGCACCACTGATCCTGGGCCAGTCGGGCGCCCGCAACGCCTATCATACCGGGCGCGGCTCGATCCTGATGCGCGCCCGGCACGAGGTGGAGGAAGGCCGCGGCGACCGTCGCTCGATCGTCCTCACCTCCATCCCCTATCAGGTCGGCAAGTCGGGCCTGGTCGAGAAGATCGCCGAAGCCGCCAAGGACAAGCGGATCGAGGGCATCAGCGACATTCGTGACGAATCGAGCCGCGAAGGCGTGCGCATCGTCATGGACCTGAAGCGCGACGCCACCCCGGACGTCGTCCTCAACCAGCTGTGGCGCAACACCCCGGCCCAGTCGAGCTTCCCCGCCAACATGCTGGCGATCCGTGGCGGCCGCCCGGAACTGCTGGGCCTGCGCGACATCATCGAAGCCTTCGTCAAGTTCCGCGAAGAGGTCATCACCCGTCGCACCAAGTTCGAGCTGAACAAGGCGCGCGACCGCGCCCATATCTTGCTCGGCCTGGTCGTCGCGGTCACCAACCTCGACGAGGTGGTGAAGATCATCCGCGGTTCGGCCAGCCCGGCCGCCGCCCGCGAATCGCTGCTGGCGCGCGAATGGCCAATCGGCGAGATCGCACCCTATCTCGCCCTGGTCGAGGCCATCGAAACCGAAGTCGGCGGCGAGAGCTACAAGCTCAGCGACGTCCAGGTCCGCGCCATCCTCGACCTGCGCCTCCACCGCCTGACCGCGCTCGGCCGCGACGAAATCGGCAAGGAACTGGCCGAACTGGCCGAAGCCATCGCCGAATATCTCGCCATCCTGGGTGACCGGGTGAAGCTCTACGCCGTGATGCGCGAAGAGTTCGAGGCGATCGAGCGCGAATTCGCCACGCCGCGCGTGTCGGTCATCGCCCCTGCCGCCGACGGCATTGATGACGAGGATCTGATCGAGCGCGAGGAGATGGTCGTCACCGTCACCGTGCAGGGCTATATCAAGCGCACCCCGCTGGAGAGCTTCCGGGCCCAGGGCCGGGGCGGCAAGGGCCGTTCGGGCATGGCGACCAAGGATGAGGATGCCGTCACCGAATTGTTCGTCACCTCGACGCACACGCCGGTGCTGTTCTTCTCGACCGCCGGCAAGGTCTATCGCCTCAAGGTCTGGCGCCTGCCCGAGGGCGGCCCCGCCACCCGTGGCCGGCCGATGATCAACCTGCTGCCGCTGGCACCGGGCGAAACCATCCAGACCGTGCTGCCTCTGCCAGAGGACGAGGAAAGCTGGAAGGAACTGCACGTCATGTTCGCCACCGCGAACGGCACCGTGCGCCGCAACAGCATGGATGCCTTCGCTAATGTGCCCAGCAACGGCAAGCTCGCCATGCGCTTTGACGAAGGCAGTGACGATCGCCTGATCGGCGTCGCCCTGCTGACCGAAGAGGATGACGTGCTGCTCGCTACCCGCCAGGGCCGCGCGATCCGTTTCGCCGCCACCGACGTGCGCGAATTCCAGAGCCGCACCTCGACCGGCGTGCGCGGCATGACGCTCAAGGACGGCGACGAAGTCATCTCGCTCTCGATCCTCAAGGGCTTCGACGCGACCACCGAGGAACGCGACGACTATCTGCGCGCCGCCCCGTGGAAGGAGAATGAGGCGACCCCGGCAATCAACAGCGCCGAACGCATGGCCGCTTTTGCCGAAGCGGAACAGTTCATCCTGACCGTCTGCGCCAATGGCTATGGCAAGATCAGCTCGGCCTATGATTATCGCCGCACCGGTCGCGGTGGCCAGGGCATCACCAATATCGACAATATCGCCCGCAACGGCCTGGTCGTCGGCAGCTTCCCGGTCGCGCATGAGGATCATCTGATGCTCGTGACCGATCAGGCCAAGCTGATCCGCATGGGCCTGTCGTCGATGCGCGTGATCGGCCGCAATTCTGCCGGCGTGCGCCTGTTCAACGTCGCCAAGGACGAGCATGTCGTGTCCACCGCCCGGATCGAGGACGGCGAAGATGACAATGCCGAGGCAGCGGTAGAAGGCTCCGTCGAGGGCGCGCCCGAAGCGGCCCCGGAAACTGGCAGCGAGGGCGGCGAAGCGTGAGCGAGCTGTTCGCCTACAAGATCCTGACCGCCGAGCAATATGACCAGTTCAAGGCCGACGGCGTGTTCAAGGGCGCGCCGATCGACCTGCAGGACGGCTATATCCACATGTCCACGCGCGATCAGGCGGCCGAAACGGCGGCCAAGCATTTCGCGGGACAGGATCGGCTGGTCATGCTGATGATCGACCTCGCCCCCTTTGGCGAGGCGATCAAATGGGAAGTGTCGCGCGGCGGCGCCCTCTTCCCCCATCTCTATGGCGACCTGCCGATCAGCGCGGTCGCCGGCAAGGTGATCCTGCGCCTCGACGACGCCGGCAATCATTTGTTCCCGGCCGGGTTCTGATCCATTCCCCTTCCTTCCCGAGCCAGCCTCGGGGAGGAAGGGAACTACCCCCGGCCCATCTCCACCACCCGGCCACGCACGACGCGATAGGTCCAGCCGCCCCAACTGATGCGATTGGATGTGGCAGCCTGTAGCTGCACCGCCAGATGCGCCCAGCAGACGGCAAAGGGCGTCACCATGTCCCACCAGAGCGATCGGCGCGCCCGCGCCGCCTGCTCTGGCTCCAGCACGGCCGCCAATATCCGCCGCCGCGCCGCCGCCCGGCCCCAGGCCGCGCCATAGCCGATCGCGATCGCCGGCCAGCTGCCCCAGCCCAGCGCCCACAGCCAGAAGCCCGATTGCAGCGCGACGGCACCGGTCGCTACCGCCCACATGCGCGGGCTGTTGGTGATGATATGGCGATATTGACGCACCCCAAAATTCCAGAGCGCACTCAACCTTCCGTCCAATGGGCTTGCCACCAGCAGGTCGCGCACCGGCCGCATCCGCAGCTTCGCGCGCCAGCCAGCCAGGCCGATCGCCATGTCGTCGGACAGGCGCCCGGCCAGCGCCGCATCGATGTCGATCCGCTCGGCCGCCGCACGCGTCATCGCCATTGCCCCGCCCCAGGGCATGGTGGAACTGGCCGCGCGCGGCAGCGTCGCCAGTTGCAGTTCGACCGCGCCGACCAGTGCCGGCATGCCCTGCCCGGCCGGCAGCAGCAGCCGATAGCCTGTCACGATATCCGCCTTGTCCCGCACCAGCGGAAACAGCAGCCGCCCGGCCAGCCGTGCCGGCGGCGCGATATCCGCGTCGATGAAAATCAGGTAACGATCCGCGTCGCGCAGCGCCTTGAGCGCCGCCCGCAGCTTGTGGACCTTCTGCCCCTCGTCGCTGGCCACGCCGGCGCGCACGATCTGCACCCAATCCGGCTCGGCCGCAGCCAGCGTCTCCGCCGCTGCACAGGCGCCGGAGGTCGCGAGCAGCAGTCGGAACGGCGCACTCTGCGCCTTCAGCCGGGTGACAAGTTCGCTGTCACCTTCCCAGTCATCACGCACCGACAGGATCATGACCGCACCGTCGGGCGCCTCCTCCTGCCGGTCCGCCGGCAGATGGCGCCAATAATTGACCACGCCCATCAGGCTCAGCGCCTGGAGCAGCAGCCACAGCGCCAGCATCATCGTCACCACCAGCCCCCTTCGCGGCTCTTTACCGCCTCAACGGCTCCTGTATGACGGGCAGGACCATGCTCTCCAACCCCTTTCTCTTCACCCTGCTCCGCCTGCTTCCCGCCAGCCTCGCCTCCTGGCTGGGCGGCTGGCTGTCGGCGCATGTCGCCCGTCCCCGAATGAAGCTGCGCGACGCCCGCGCCCGCGCCAATCTGGCGCTGCTGCGGCCCGGCCTGCCGCAGGCGGAACGCGAAGCGATCCTGACCCGTCGCTGGGTGAATGTCGGCCGCACGCTGGCGGAACTCGCCAATATCGACCGGCTGGTGAATGCCGACCATGTGACCGTCATCGACCAGCCCGCCTATCAGGCGGTGCTGGACGGTCCCGGCCCGATGATCGCCTTCACCTGCCATATCGGCAATTGGGATCTGCTCGCCGCCCATATCAAATGGTCGACCGACCGACCGGGCCTTGGCGTCTATGAAGATCCCGAAGACCCCCGGATCGCCGCCCAGCTCAAGAAGGCGCGATCCAGCTATATGGGCGAGGCGATCGGCGGCGATGGCGCGGCACGCGGCGTGCTCAAGCATCTGACCCAGAAGGATCGCGCCACCCTCTATATCCTGGCTGACGAACGACGCGACCGGCAGGTCTGGTTCCCGACCTTCGGCCGCGCGCTCGAACCGTCGGGCAATCTCTCGATCGCCCTGCGCCTCGCGCGCAAGGTTGGGGCGCAATTCCTGCCCTTCTATCTGGTCCGCACCAGCGGCCCGCATTTCGCGCTGCACTGGCATCCGCCGCTCGATCCCCGGACGATGAGCGATGCGGAGATCGTCGCTGTCCTCGATCGCTTCCTGGGCCAGGCCTGCATCGACCATGCCGATCAGTGGCTGGCACTGCACGACATGGACCTGACCCAGCCTGTCTCAATGTGACTTCCCTTCCCTTACGGTCTAAAGGCCCACCCATGTCCCGAATCGCGATCAAGATCTGCGGCCTGTCGACGCCGGAGACGGTGGGCGCCGCCGTGCGCGCCGGGGCGAGCCATGTCGGCTTCGTCCATTTCCCCAAGAGCCCGCGCCACGTCGAACCCGACCAGCTGCGCGCGCTCGCTGCGGCCGTCCCGGCCCATGTCGATCGCGTCGCCGTGGTCGTCGATGCCGATGACGATCAACTGTCGCGGCTGACCGGCACCGGCGCGCTCAGCGCCCTGCAACTCCATGGCAAGGAAAGCCCGGAGCGGGTCGCCGCCATTCGCCAGCGTTTCGGCCTGCCGGTTTGGAAGGCGATTTCGGTCAAGACCCGCGCCGATATCGACGCGGCCCAGGCCTATGCCGGCACGGTCGACCGGCTGCTGTTCGACGCGAAGACGCCCGATGGCGCGGCGCTGCCCGGCGGCATGGGCCTGCGCTTCGACTGGACCTTGCTGCGCGGCGTCGCCATGCCCGCACCCTGGGGGCTTTCGGGTGGCCTTGGCATCGACAATGTGTGCGATGCGATCCGCCTGACCGACACGCCGCTGATCGACGTTTCTTCGGGCGTCGAGGATGCACCGGGCATCAAGAGTGTGGACAAGATCATGGCCTTCTGCAAAGCGGTGTCGGCATGTTGACGCTGAACGCCCCTGCCATGCGCATCGAAGGACGATGGCGCTGATCGCTTCCTGACCACAAGCGAACGCCCATCATTTGTCCCCGGAAAGATATTCATGACCGACACGATCACTTTGCCCAACAGCCTCCGCAGCCAGCCGGACGATAACGGCCATTTCGGCGCCTTTGGCGGCCGCTATGTCGCCGAGACGCTGATGCCGCTGATCCTGGAGCTGGAAAAGGTCTACAAGGCGGCCAAAGCCGATCCCGAATTTCACGCCGAATATGCCGAGCTGCTGCGCTCCTATGTCGGCCGCCCCAACCCGCTTTATTATGCCGAACGGCTGACCGAAGCGCTGCGCGCCAAGGCCGAACCGGGCAAGGGTGCCAAGATCTATTTGAAGCGCGAGGAACTCAACCACACCGGCGCGCACAAGATCAACAATTGCATCGGGCAGGCGCTGCTCGCCCGCCGCATGGGCAAGAAGAAGGTCATCGCCGAGACCGGCGCGGGCCAGCACGGCGTCGCCACCGCGACCGTCGCCGCCCTGTTCGGCATGGAATGCAAGATCTTCATGGGCGCCAAGGATGTCGAGCGGCAGAAGCCCAACGTCTTCCGCATGAAGCTGCTCGGCGCCGAGGTGATCCCGGTCCATTCCGGCTCCTCGACGCTCAAGGATTCGATGAACGACGCCCTGCGCTACTGGGTGTCGAACGTCCATGACACTTTCTACATCATCGGCACCGCCGCCGGCCCGCACCCCTATCCCGAGCTGGTGCGCGATTTCCAGTCGATCATCGGCAAGGAAATCCGTTCGCAGATCATGGAGGCCGAAGGCCGCCTGCCCGACATGCTGATCGCCCCGGTCGGTGGCGGCTCCAACGCCATCGGCATGTTCCACCCCTTCCTTGACGATCCCGAAGTCGCGATGATCGGCGTGGAAGCGGCCGGCGAAGGCCTCGACAAGAAGCATGCCGCATCGCTGGCTGGCGGCGCATCGGGCATCCTGCACGGCAACCGCACCTATCTGCTCCAGGACGAGGACGGCCAGATCACCGAAGCACACAGCATTTCGGCTGGCCTGGACTATCCCGGCATCGGCCCGGAACATAGCTGGCTGCACGAGATCGGCCGGGTGAAATATCTGCCGATCAAGGATGATGAGGCGCTGGAAAGCTTCCAGACCCTCTCCCGCCTCGAAGGCATCATCCCCGCGCTCGAATCCGCCCATGCCGTGGCGGCGGCCGAACAGGTCGCGCCGACGCTGGACGCGGACAAGATCATCGTCGTCAATCTGTCGGGCCGGGGGGACAAGGATATCTTCACCGTCGCCGACGCGCTGGGAGTGGAGATGTGAGCATGACCGACCGTCTCGCCACCCGCTTCGCCGCCTGCAAGGCGCAGGGCCGCGCCGCCCTCATCACCTTCGTGACCGCCGGTGACCCGGACGTCGCCTCGACCCCTGCCATCCTCGATGCGCTGGTCGCGGGCGGCGCCGACATCATCGAACTGGGCATGCCCTTCACCGATCCGATGGCCGACGGCCCGGCGATCGAACTGGCAAACCTGCGCAGCCTCGGCTCGGGCACCAAGACCAAGGACGTCTTTACCCTGGCCGCTGCTTTCCGCGCGCGCCACCCGGAAACGCCGATGATCCTGATGGGCTATGCCAATCCGATGCTGGCGCGCGGTTCCGAGTGGTTCGCCGACCAGTGTAAGGCCGCTGGCGTCGACGGCGTGATCTGCGTTGATATCCCGCCGGAGGAAGATGCCGAACTCGGCCCCGCCCTGCGCGCCGTCGGCGTCCATCTCGTCCGCCTTGCGACCCCGACCACGGACGCCGCCCGCCTGCCCGCCGTGCTGAACGGCGCCAGCGGCTTCCTTTACCATGTCGCCGTCGCCGGCATCACCGGCAAGCAGCAGGCGGCGCAGGCCAATATCGAAATGGCGGTCGATCGGCTGAAGGCCGCCACCGACCTGCCGATCGCGGTCGGTTTCGGCGTCCGCACGCCCGAACAGGCGGCCGCCATCGGCCGCGTCGCCGATGGCGTGGTGGTCGGCTCGGCGATCGTCGACATCGTCGGCTCGCACGGCGATGCCGCCGGCCCCTTCGTCCAGGAATTCGTCGCGTCGCTCAGCGGCGCCCTCACCACTTCTATCCGGGAGACCGCAGCATGAGCTGGATCAACCGCGTTCGTAACGCCCTGCCCTTCACCAAGAAGGAAACCACCGCCGAAACGCTCTGGCACCAGTGCCCGTCGTGCAAGGAAATGGTCTTCATCAAGGAATGGGAGGAAAATCTCTCGGTCTGCCCGCGCTGCGACCATCATGGCCGCATCGGCCCGTCGGAACGGTTCGAGCAGATCCTTGACGCCGGCTTCATCCTGCTGCCGACGCCCGGCGTGCCGGAGGATCCGCTGAAGTTCCGCGATAGCAAGCGCTATCCGGACCGGATCAAGGCCGCCCGCGCCTCCACCGGCGACCAGGATGCGCTCATCAACGCGCGCGGCGCGATCGACGATGTGCCTCTGGTCATGGGCGTGCAGAATTTCGCCTTCATGGGCGGTTCCATGGGCATGGGCGTGGGCGCCGCCTTCATCCAGGGCATCAATGACGCGATCGCGCATAAATGCCCCTATGTCATCTTCACCGCCGCCGGCGGCGCGCGCATGCAGGAAGGCATCCTCTCGCTGATGCAGATGCCGCGCTCCACCGTGGCGATCCAGAAGCTGCATGCCGCCGGCCTGCCCTATATCGTCGTGCTGACCGATCCGACCACCGGCGGCGTCACCGCCAGCTACGCGATGCTGGGCGATATCCAGATTTCGGAGCCCAATGCCCTGATCGGCTTCGCCGGCCAGCGCGTCATCGAAAGCACGATCCGCGAAAAGCTGCCCGAAGGCTTCCAGCGCGCCGAATATCTGCTCGACCATGGCATGCTCGACATGGTCGTCCATCGCAGCGAACTGCGCGACACGCTGGCCCGCGTGATCGGCTATCTGACGCCGCGCGCCGCCGCCTGAGCCTCAAAAGCGCGATAGGGGGATCAGCGCGCCATGGCCGACCATGCCGTTTCGGACGACCCGCAGGTCCAGGCCCAGCTTGACCGGCTCTGGTCGCTGTCCCCCGGCGCCGACATATTGGGGCTGGAACGGATCACCCGGCTGCTGGAGCGGCTGGATGATCCCCACCTTCGCCTGCCGCCGGTCTTCCATGTCGCCGGCACCAACGGCAAGGGGTCGACCTGCGCCTTCCTGCGCGCCGCGCTGGAGGCGGACGGCAAGACCGTCCATGTCTTCACCTCGCCCCATCTGGTTCGCTTCAACGAGCGCATCCGCATCGCTGGCAAGCTGATCGACGATGCCATGCTCGCCGCCTATCTCGCCCGCGTGCTTGACGTGGCCGAAGGGATCGGTGCCAGCTTCTTCGAGGTGACGACCGCCGCCGCCTTCCTCGCCTTTGCCGAACATGATGCCGACGCCTGCATCATCGAGGTCGGCCTTGGCGGGCGGCTCGACGCCACCAATGTCATCGTCGATCCGGTCGTCTGCGGCATCGCTCAGCTCGGCATCGATCATCAGGCCTTCCTGGGTCACACGCTGCCGATCATCGCCGCGGAAAAGGCCGGCATCGCCAAACCCGGCGCGGCGCTGGTGACACAGCGTTATGACGCCGCCCTCGCCCCGGTAATGCAGGACGCCGCCGATCGCGCCGGCACCCTATGGCTCGCCATGGGCACCGCCTGGGACGCGGCCGTCTATCGCGACCGGGTCCATTATCGCGATGAACAGGGCCATGTCGACGTGCCGATGCCGCGCCTGCCCGGCGCGCATCAGGTCCAGAATGTCGCCCTCGCCATCGCCATGCTCCGCCATCAGCAGGCCGTGCTGGTCAGCGAGGCGGCTTTGAAGGCCGCGCCGCTCTGGGCGCACTGGCCCGCCCGGCTGCAACGGCTGGAGCGCGGCCCGCTGCTCGCGGCCCTGCCCGATGCGGCGGAAGCCTGGCTCGACGGCGGCCATAATGAAGCCGCCGGCCAGGCGATCAGCGCCTTCTTCACCGCCGACCGGTTACACAGCCGCCAGATCCAGCTCGTCATCGGCATGCTCGCCAACAAGGATATGGACGCCTATCTCGCCCCGTTCGGCGGCCGCATCGCCCATATCCATGCGCTGCCGGTGCCGGGGCATGATCATCATCCGCCCGAACGCTTTGCCGCCGTCGCCGCCCGCTGGGGCATAGGCTGCACCGCCCATGACGGTCCGGAAGCGGCGATCGCCGCCATCGCGCAGGATGCCGCCCAGGCCCAGGATGCGGCACCGATCATCCTGATCGCCGGCTCGCTCTATATGGCCGGAGAGATTTTGCGGTTGAACGGACAATTGCCCGACCGATTTAGACTTGCGAATGCCTCGCAATAGCGTAGCTTGTGTGTCCCCGAGTCACACAAAGGCGCACCCGCATGGCATATGGAGAAAGCTACCCCGTCGAACTGCCCCGGCCCATTCCGGGCGGCTATGGCAATCGGCTGTTCCTGTTCGTCATGCGCCGCATGGCGACGGCCGGGGTCAATGATGCCCATGCCGCCAATGCGATGCTGGGCGCCTTCGGCAAAAGCTATCGCCGGCCCTTGGTGCTGATGCGCGCGATGATGCTGGAATTGGCGCGCGCCGCCAGCCGCAAGATATTGGTCGCGCCCTGTTGCTGCGCGCGGATGACCGCGGACGAGGCGGCGATCATGCAGGCGGTGGGCGATGCGCTGCGTGATCCGCATACCGCCTTCGACAATGTCTCGGGACTGCTGGGCAATGACGATGCGCTGGGCGCGCTCACCTGCCTGCAGGCGGTGGCGCAGGCGCATAGCGACCTTGGCCGGCCGCTGGACCTCTACGCGGCCAATTAAAGCATCGTGCGCAAAAGTGGGAACCGGTTTTGCGCTTAAAACGATGCGACAACAAAAAATTAGAGCGCGCTGCCTGCGTCGGATTTAACGCAGCGCGCTCTAAGCCGCCGCCTTCCGCAACTCCGCCAGCCGCTCGCCGGCCCAGCGATACATATCCGCCTGGGCGGCGCGCTGGGTGCGGTCGAGCCGCCTGGCCCGCTGCTCGACCTCCTCCAATATCTGCCGCGCGCGCAGCCGGTCACCCTGCTCCAGCAGGAAGGCGGCATAATGGCAGCGCGCCTCCTCGCCAGCATAACGGCTCATCACATCCTCGAACAGCAGGCGCGCCTGCGCATCCTCACCGATATCGGCCAGCATCCGCGCCCGCAGCAGCGCACGCCGATCCCATTCGCTGCCCCGGCCGACTTCTGGCACATCGTCCAGCTCCGCCAGCCCCTCGCGGCTGCGCCCCAGTTCGAACAGGGTCTGCGCCAGCTTCACCTGCGTCGTCGCATCCTGCCCCGGCCCCAGCGCCAGCCCCTTGCGATAGGCCGCCTCCGCCTCGGCAAAGC
Source organism: Sphingobium sp. BHU LFT2 (assembly GCF_018604485.1). Classification (NCBI taxonomy): domain Bacteria; kingdom Pseudomonadati; phylum Pseudomonadota; class Alphaproteobacteria; order Sphingomonadales; family Sphingobiaceae; genus Sphingobium; species Sphingobium sp. BHU LFT2. Next base: position 130,939 of record NZ_JAFCGW010000010.1, on the reverse strand, counting down.
GGCCCAGGTCCAGCAGCGCATCGCCCAGCGCGATCTGGTTGGCCGCGGTCTCCGCCAGGTCCAGATCAGCCCGCGCCTTGCGCAGGCCGCGTTCGGGATCGACCTTGCCGACCACCTGGCTGCGCGCGGTGCGCAGATGGCGATTGCCCCAATAGGCCGGCAGCACCTCCAGCATCAGATAGGCAAAGCAGCCCGCCAGCGAGAAGAGGAAGATGAACAGCATCCAGATCTGGTTGCGGCCGCTACGCACGACATCGACCGCACAGATGATCTGGATACAAATGGACGCGACGAGGAAGATCATGCGGCGCTTCCGTTAGCCCTGTCGCCATCGGCGCTTGCCGCCGTGCCGATGCTCGCGTCGATCAGCCCGGCCCGCATCATCAGCCAGAACAGCAGGATGCCCGGCACTGCCAGCGCCGTCGTCAGCAGGTAGAAATCGACATAGCCGAACCGCTCGATCAGCGCGCCGGCGGTCGTCCCGGTCAGGAAACGGCCGACGATGCTCGCCGCCGCCGAGATCAGCGCATATTGGGCGGCGGTAAAGCGCAGGTCGCACAGCGCAGAGAAATAGGCGACGACGGTGACGCCGCCGATGCCGCTCGCGAAATTCTCGAAGCCGATCGCCCCGGCCATGCCCCAGTTGCTCTTGCCCAGCGCCGCCAGTGCGGCGAAACTGAAATTGGACACGCACATCAGCACCAGGCTGATCAGCACCGACCGCTTCATGCCCAGCCGTGCATAGAGGATTCCCCCGACGAAGATGCCGATCAGATAGGCCCAGAAGCCGATGCCGACGTCATAGATGGCGATCTCGTCATTGCTGTATCCCATGTCGTCGAACAGCAGGCGAAAGGTCAGGTTGGCGAGCGTGTCGCCGATCTTGTGCAGCAGGATGAAGCAGAGAACGAGCACCGCGCCCCGGCGGCGGAAAAACTCCACCAGCGGACCGGCGATCGACTGCCACACTTCGCCCATGCCGCGCCGCGCCGCCGCCTCGCGGTGCCGTTCGGGCTCGCCCAGCACCAGGCCGGTCAGCATCGCCGGCAGGGCGAAGACCGCGCAGGCCAGATAGGCGCCATGCCAGCCGATCCGCGCCGCCAGCACCAGCGCCAGCGCGCCGGCCGCCACCGACCCGATCCGCCAGCCATATTGCGACATGCCCGATCCCACGCCCAGTTGTTCGGGCTTCAGCGTCTCGATCCGATAGGCATCGATCACGATGTCGAAGGTCGCACCGGCGGCCCCGACCAGGATCGCGGCATAGGCCGTCTGCAACAGGCCGGTGGTCGGATCGACCAGCGCCAGATTGGCGACCGCCGCCATCACCAGCAGCCCCGTCAGCAACAGCCAGGATACGCGCTGCCCCAACCGGCCGATAATCGGCAGGCGCACACCATCGACCATCCAGGCCCATAGCCATTTTAGGTTGTAGACGAGGAAGGCGAGCGTGAAGGCGGTCACCGCCTTCTTGTCGATGCCGTCCTGTGCCAGCCGCGTCGTCAGCGTGGCGCCGATCATGGCATAGGGAAATCCGGACGAAACCCCCAGGAAGAAGGCCGCCAGCGGCTCCTTCTGCACATAGGGCTTTACCGCGTCGCTCCAGCTGCGCGTGCCGCCGGCCAATTCCGTCATGATCTGTGATGCCCCCGATGATGCGATCCGGGCGCCACCATATGAGCAAATGCAGCAGAGGCAAGCGGCACGGCCGCCTGCCTGCCCCGGATCAGCCCAGCGTCAGGCGATCTCGGCGAACAGCTTCATGCCGCGCGGCTTGCGTGGTGGCGCACGTCCGGCCAGCACAGCATCGACCACCGCGATCGCCGCCAGCAGGTCGCGCGGGGCGAAGGGCTTGGCGAGGCAGCCGACCGCCAGCGATCGCGCATCGGCGGGACAGGCACCGGTGACGAACAGCACCGGCAATTGGCGCGCATGGGCATGACGCGCGACCTCTATGCCGCAACGCCCACCGCGCAGATTGATGTCGGTCACGACCAGATCGACCGATCCGGCATCGATCACGCGGGCGGCGTGGGTGTGGCTGTCGACGGTGGCGGCGATGCGATAGCCTGCCTGGGACAGGATATGCTCATGGTCGAAGGCGACGAGCGGTTCATCCTCCACCACCAGCACGCTGCGGATGGCGTTGCGCGGCGCACCTGCCCCGTCTCTCGCCCCGTCCCTGGCGGTGTCGTCCCCTCTGATTCGCCCGAAAAACATTTGCTGTCCTGCCCCGTTTCCGCCATGCAACCGACCAACGCCGCGCCCCGGCGCCGGGTTGCGCCCGGCCGGGGCTTTGCCGTTCACATGGACGGCGCTATGGCACCGTTCATCATATTGCACATGCCGCCCTGATATGGGGATGGCCACCCGTCACGAAAAGGAATGCATCAAGTGGAACCGCCAAAAAAATCTGGTCCGCCGCGCCGGTCAGGTCCGGGCGGTCCCAAGCGTCCCTCCGGCCCCGGATCGCGTGGCGGCGCCGATCGCGGCACGGGCCGTGGCCCCGCCCGATCGGACGCCCGATCGGATGGTCGCAACGAAGGTCGTTTTGACAGCCGCAGCGAAGGCCGTCCGGGCCGCCCCGCCCCGCGTGGCGAACGCCCCGATCGCAATGGCCCCGGCGAAGCCCGCGGCAATCGCTTCGGCGACGGTCGTGGTGAACGCGGCGAAGGTCGCGGCGCCCGCCCCGATCGCAGCGCTTCGGGTGAAGGCCGTGCTGGTCGTTTTGCCGGAAACCGCGAAGAAGGCCGTGGCGACCGCCCGGCCCGTGGCCGCCCCGACCGCGCCGCCCAGCCGGATCGCGCCGAACGCCCCGCCCGCAGCGGTCGCCCGACCGAAGGCAAGCGCCCCGAGCGCGCGGCCGCTGGAGATCGTCCCGCGCGCGCGCCCTTTGGCGAGCGCGCCGCCCGCCCCGCTTTTGGTGACCGCCCGGCTCGCCCGCGCCCCGAAGGCCGCACTGAAGGTCGTATGGGCGGCACATCCTATCCGCCGCGCCGTCCCGGCAGCAAGAAGCCGGCTGCGCCCCATGTCGCCAACCCGCACCCGGCCCGTGCCGCCGCGGAAACCAGCGGCAAGGGCGAACCCCAGCGCATCGCCAAGCTGCTCGCCCGCGCCGGCATCGCCTCGCGCCGCGAGATCGAGCGGATGATCGAGGAAGGCCGTATCGCCAGGGACGGCGTCACGATCGATACCCCCGCGACGCTGCTGACCTCGCTCCATGGCGTCACCGTCGACGGCGATCCGGTCGCCGCGCCCGCCCCCGCGCGCCTGTTCCTGTTCCACAAGCCGACCGGCTTCCTCACCACCGAGCGCGACCCCGCCGGACGGCCGACCATCTACGACATCCTGCCCGACGACCTGCCGCGGCTGATGCCGATCGGCCGCCTCGACATGAATACCGAGGGGCTGTTGCTGCTCACCACCGATGGCGAGTTCAAGCGCGAGATGGAATTGCCCTCGACCGGCGTGCCACGGACCTATCGCGCCCGCGCCTTTGGCGAGGTCAGTCAGCAGCAACTGGAGGATCTGTTCGACGGCATCGAGATTGATGGCATCCAATATGGTCCGATCGAGGCCAATCTGGAACGGCGCACCGGCCGCAACCAGTGGATCGAAATGACCCTGACCGAGGGCAAGAACCGCGAAGTGCGGCGCGTGCTCGAACATTTCGAACTCAAGGTCAATCGCCTGATCCGCACCAGCTACGGCCCGTTCGAACTGGGCGAACTGGCCGGCGGCGCGGTCGAGGAAGTGCGCCAGCATGACCTGGTCGCCTTCCGCAGCAGCCTGAAGAAAGCACAGAAATGAGGATTATCTCGGGTCAATGGCGCGGCCGTCCGCTGGTCGCGCCCAAGGGCGACGCCACCCGTCCCACCGGCGACCGCACCCGCGAGACGCTTTTCTCGATGCTGGCGAGCCGGCTGGGATCGTTCGAGGGACTGGCCGTAGGCGACTTCTTCGCCGGCTCGGGCGCGCTGGGCTTTGAGGCCCTGTCGCGCGGCGCCGGCTCCTGCCTGTTCGTCGAACAGGACAAGGCGGCGATCGACGCGATCCGCGCCAATGGCGACAAGCTCGGCCTGCGCCCGGACATCCGCCAGACCAGCGTGCTCTCGCTCGGCCCGACGAAGACGCCGCTCGACCTCATCTTCATGGACCCGCCTTATGACACCGGCGCGGGTCAGGTCGCGCTCGACAAGCTGGCGCGCCTGGGCTGGACCAGCCCGGCCACCTGGATCAGCATCGAAACCGACCGGCGCGAAGACGTTGCGGTCAAGGGGTTCATCGTCGACGCCGTGCGCGACGTCGGCAAGGCGCGCCTCACCCTGCTCCGCGCAGAGGATAGCGCGCCCGCAGCCTGAGCATCGGCGAATAACCGGACCTTAAGACCAGCCCCTTAGACCGACCCTGTTTCGGTCCAAGGGGGGTGATCCATGCCTTTTCGATATGCCTTTGCCATGCTGGCCACGCTGACGGCCGTGGCGGTCGATGCCCAGCCGGCGGACAGCCGCTATTTCTACGGCCCGATGAACGGCCGGGGCGACGGCTATAAGGACAAGCTGACCAAGGATGGCTTCTGGCAGGTCGATGCCGGCGTCAGCCATATCGGCAGCGCCATCGCGATCGACTTCGCCATCTATCGCGCCGCCGAACTGGCGCGGGAAAATGGCTATCGCTATGTCGAAATCCACGACGCGACGGGCCGCAGCAGCCGGATCGGCGGTGCGGAGACGGCAACGCTCTATGCCCGTCCGGCCGAAGCGCCGGCCCATCCGGCCGCCTGCCGCTCGGGCAAGCCCAAGCGCTGCTACACTGCCGACATTGCCCTCGTCTATGCCCGCCTCAGCGGTGCCGACGGCCAGCATCCCGGCGTCGCAGCGCCCAGCTATGTCGACAAGTTCGGTCGGCCGGTGATGCAGAGCGGTTTTGGCACCGGCGCGGTCGGCACGCCACCCGCGAGATAATTGGCCAGATGATCGGTCAGGCGGCCTCGGCGTAGGCCGCCTGTTCCCTGCCGATCAGGATATCGGCCAGGAAAGTATAAGCTTCCGCCCAGGCGGCCAGCACTTCATCAGTCGCCACCGCTTCGCCCAGCACCTCGCGGATCGCCGGCAGCAGCGCGGCCGCCACCTTGGGATAATGGTCCGGCTGCACACCGGTATCGACATGGCGCTGCACCATCCGCGCGATCGCGCCGTCCAGCGCCTGCAACTTGTCGACATTCTCGGCAAAGCCCAGGATCGCCGCCGCCAGCCGGCGCGGCTGCTCGCCGCTGGCCTGCGCCGCCTGATCGAACATGTCCTTGATCGACGCATCCTCGAACAGCCGCGCATACATGCGGGTGGTGATCTCGACGCCATGGCGGCGCAGCGCCGGGCCGGTCGCCTTCACGATGGCGATGGTTTCGGGGGACAGATTTTCGCGCATGACAGGCTCCTTATCGGGGACTCGATAAGGTTCATTTAATATGCATCTTTTAAGATGTAAATTGAATATATGTTTAAGACGGTCTACGCGCAGGATAGGAGGGCGCGATGCAATTGACCCGCCACACCGATTATGCGCTGCGCGTGCTGATCCATCTCGCCGCCGTACCGGGCGGACGGGCGACGATCCCGGAAATTGCCGACGCCTATGGCCTGTCGCGCAATCATCTGATGAAGGTGGTGCATGGCCTGGGCCAGGTTGGCTTCATCCGCACCCAGCGCGGTCGCGGCGGCGGCTTCAGCCTTGCCGCCGATCCTGCCGATATCCGCATCGGCGCGGTCGTGCGCCATAGCGAGCCGGACATGGCGATGGCTGATTGCGCGTCCTGCGCGATCCGTCCCGCCTGCGGCCTTTCAGGCATATTGGCGCAGGCGGTCGGCGCCTTCCTGACGGTGCTGGACGGCTACAGCCTGGCAGACGCGGCGCGCGACCGGACCGGCCTCGCAGCGCTCATCGCCGCCCTGCCCGGCCCTGCAGCCGCCGACCCAAAGCACGATCTCAGCCCGGCCTGCGCATCCTCTTCTTCGCCTCGCCCGGATTGACGCAGCCATCCTGCACGCCCTTGCCGCAGACCGGATAGGCCTTCGCCTCGGTCGGCGGCGGCGTCATGTTGCCGCCGACGGTTACAGGATTGGATGATGATCCCACCGGCGCGGCGGGATCGCGCGGCACGTCCGCAGGCGCCGGCACCATGCCCGTCTCGGCCGGCACCGCGCCGGTCGGCTGGGCCGCATTGGGATCCTGGTTCTGGGCCGGCGGCGACATCGCCTGCGCCCCGGCCTGACCGGGCATCGCCGCCATCGACAAAGCGGCAAAGCCGGCGATCATGATGATCTTCATCGGGTTGGTCCTTCTACTCCTTGCCCCGAGCAAGGGAGAAACCGGCCGCCCCGCATGCCTGTTCCGCGTCAGCGACGAACCGTGCCGCCGCTGACGCCGGCCGCACGCTCAGTCCGACGGGTATCGATCGAACCGGGGCAGGTCATGCGCCGCCGCCATCCACGGCGCCGCCTCGGCATATTGGACATGCACCGCCGGCGGAAAGGCGCTCTGGTCGTCCAGCGTCGCGCTCTGGATGTCGATCATGCCGGGAAACACCGTCGGGTTGGTGTAGAACAACCCGGTGCCACAGGTGCCACAGAAATGGCGGGTCGCATTGTCCGACGATTGGTAGGTGACCGGATCGCCCTCTATCGTCACCTTGTCATGCGCGAACAACGCCCAGCCGACCATCGGCGCGCCCGCGCTCATCCGGCAATCGCTGCAATGGCACAGCGCGCTGTAAACCGGCTCGCCCTCCGCCGCATAATGGATCGCCCCGCACTGGCACCGCCCCGTCACCATCATCTTGCTCCATTCGCATCTTGCGTGATTCCCTTTTTGTTCTCATAGATTGCGTCCCGCTGCAAGGCCATCCGCCCTTGCCCCCGCAACCGCCCATCCCTAGTTGATCGCCCATGACCGTGCCTGCCCCCTCTCCCAATGACCCGCCCTATCTGAAGGGCCTCAACGAACCGCAGCGCGAAGCGGTGCTGACCACGGAGGGACCGGTGCTGGTGCTGGCCGGCGCGGGCACGGGCAAGACGGCGGCGCTCACCGCCCGCCTCGCCCATCTGGTCGCGACCCAGCGCGCCTGGCCCTCGGAAATCCTGGCCGTGACCTTCACCAACAAGGCAGCACGGGAAATGCGCGAGCGCGTCGGCCGGATGATCGGCCCGGCGGTCGAGGGCATGCCCTGGCTCGGCACCTTCCACGCGATCGCCGCCAAGATGCTGCGCCGCCATGCCAAACTGGTGGGCCTCCAGTCCAATTTCACCATCCTCGACACCGACGACCAGTTGCGCCTGATGAAGCAGCTGATCCAGGCCGAGGGGATTGACGAGAAGCGCTGGCCCGCCCGCCAGCTCGCCGGTCTGATCGACCAGTGGAAGAACAAGGGCCTCACCCCAGAGGAAGTCGGCGCCGGTGAGGCGGAGGGCTATGCCCATGGCAAGGGGCAGAAGCTCTATGCCGCCTACCAGGCCCGCCTGCGTGAAGTGAATGCTTGCGATTTCGGTGACTTGCTACTGCACTCTCTCACCATCTTGAAGCGTCACCGCGACGTGCTGGAGCAATATCAGCAGCGCTTCAAATATATTATGGTGGACGAATATCAGGACACCAACTCCAGCCAGTATCTCTGGCTGCGCCTGCTCGCCCAGACCCGCAAGAATATCTGCTGCGTCGGCGACGACGATCAGTCCATCTATTCATGGCGCGGCGCAGAAGTCGCCAATATCCTGCGGTTCGAAAAGGATTTTCCGGGCGCCGTGATCGTTCGCCTGGAACAGAATTATCGCTCCACCCCGCATATCCTGGGCGCCGCCTCCGGGGTGATCGCGGAAAATGGCAATCGCCTCGGCAAGACATTGTGGACCGACATCGACGTCGGCGAAAAGGTGCGCGTGCTCGGCGTGTGGGACGGGCCGGAAGAAGCCCGCCGCGTCGGCGACGAGATCGAGGCGATCGCCCGCGCCGGCGGCTCGCTGGACGAGGTCGCGATCCTCGTCCGCGCCCAGCACCAGACCCGCGAGTTCGAAGACCGCTTCATCCAGATCGGCCTGCCCTATCGCATCGTCGGCGGCTTCCGCTTCTATGAGCGCGCCGAAATCCGCGACGCGCTCGCCTATCTGCGCCTCGTCAACCAGCCGGCAGACGACCTGGCCTTCGAACGCATCGTCAACGTGCCGAAGCGCGGCCTGGGCGACAAGGCGGTCGAGAAGCTGCACCGTCTGGCGCGCGCGGAGGGCATTCCGCTCGCCCTCGCCGCCGCGCGCATCCTCGACACCGACGAACTGACACCCCAGGCGCGCCGTTCGCTCGGCGCCTTCATCGGCGATCTCGCCCGCTGGCGCGATCGCGCCGCACAACTGCCCCATGCCGAACTGGCGCGCCAGATCCTGGACGAAAGCGGCTATACCGCCACGCTCCAGGCCGAACGCTCGACCGAGAGCGCCGGGCGCCTCGAAAATCTGAGCGAACTCACCCGCGCGATGGAGGAATATGAGACGCTGGGCGCCTTCCTCGAACATGTCAGCCTGGTCATGGACAATGAGGCGCAGCAGGATGAGCAGAAGCTCACCATCATGACCATCCACGCCGCCAAGGGGCTGGAATTCGACAATGTCTTCCTCGCCGGCTGGGAGGAAGGCATCTTCCCCTCGCAGCGCGCGCTGGACGAAGGCGGGCTCAACAGCCTGGAGGAGGAACGGCGCCTCGCCTATGTGGCGATCACGCGCGCGCGCAAGCGCTGCACCATCCTCCACGCCGCCAATCGCCGCATCTATGGCCAGTGGACCAGTAGCATCCCCTCCCGCTTCGTCGGCGAATTGCCGCCCGAACATGTGGACGAGGAAAGCAGCATGTCCGGCGGCGCCTCGCTCTGGCGCGCCAACTGGTCGGAACGGGACGATCCCTTCGCCAATGTCGCGCGCGGCTCGTCGCGCGGCCCCGGCTGGCAGCGCGCCCAGACCAGCGGCCAGTTCAGCCGCGAGCCGGTGCGAATCGTCGAAGCCCGCACCTCCGCCGTGTCGCTCGGCAACAAGGGCCGCGACGATGTGTCCGTCGGCCAGCGCGTCTTCCACCAGAAATTCGGCTATGGCACGATCGCCGCGATCGAGGGCAACAAGCTGGAAATCGACTTCGAAACCGCCGGCCGCAAGCGGGTGATGGACAGCTTCGTCACGCTGGCCTGAGCGGCGTTGCCCCGTCCTCATTCGCAAAAGCAGGAATGGCCCAAAAGGGTGGTTAGCAGACGTCAGCTTTCCTGCGTTTCCACCACCAATAAAGTGCAGCCGTTAGAGCGGCAAAGATCGCCATACGCAGCGGCAGTTCATCGGTAACGAAGCGGGAAAAACCACGCGTATAAATGAGATAGCCGCAAAGCCCGATATGAACCGCTATGACATACCGATAGTAGGATAAGAACGATCCGTTCGTCATTCATGATGCTTAACATCAACGCGCCACTGTCTGCTAGTGGTCGCTTCCAGACCATCCTCCCCTGCAAGGGGAGTTCAAGGGAGACCCGTGTCTCCCTTGAACTGGCCGTAGGCCAGACGGAGGGGTGCCCCCTCTCGATACGACGCCGCAGCCAGCCCGACCGAATCCGAAGGCCATCAACGCAATCCCATGGGTTGCGTGTGCATGATGCTATGTGAAGAAAAATGGTGGAGCCTAGCGGGATCGAACCGCTGACCTCCTGCATGCCATGCAGGCGCTCTCCCAGCTGAGCTAAGGCCCCATCCTGATACGGCGTAAGCCGCGTCCCGATGGATCAGACCATGTCCGGCACAAGCCGTCGGCCGAAAAATTGGTGGAGCCTAGCGGGATCGAACCGCTGACCTCCTGCATGCCATGCAGGCGCTCTCCCAGCTGAGCTAAGGCCCCATCCTGATACGGCGCGAACCGCGTCCCAAATGGATCAAACCATGTCCGGCACAAGCCGTCGGCCGAAAAAATTGGTGGAGCCTAGCGGGATCGAACCGCTGACCTCCTGCATGCCATGCAGGCGCTCTCCCAGCTGAGCTAAGGCCCCGTACCATCTTGAGGCACCGTTGGGTCCGGCGCCTCGGAGGTCGCTGCCTCTAGGATCAGGCGATCCCGTTGGCAAGCAGAATTTTCACTTAATTGTCGTCGTCGCCGTCATCGCTGCCGGCATCGACGCCCAGGTCGTCATCGCCGCCCAGATCGACGTCATTATCCGGCGAATCGCCGTCATCATCGACGTCCAGATCGATGTCCAGATCATCGTCCGCCGTCTCCAGCTCGCCATCGGCCGTTTCCACGACCTTCTTGGGCGCGGCCTCTTCATAGGGCAGCGGCTGCTTCGACTTCAGCACCGGTTCGGGCTCCCAGGCGGCGCCGCAGTTGATGCAGGTCACCGGGTCGTCCTTGCCCAGGTCATAGAAGCGAGTCGCGCATTTCGGGCAGGTCCGCTTCGTGCCCCATTCAGCCTTCACCATGTCCGGCCTGTTCCTTCTTCGATGCTCAAACAGAAATCACGCGGCACGACAGAAGTCGGCCACGAAACGTCGGGCGCCTTGCCATAGCGAAACCGCGCTGTCAAAAGCCGGGCGCATTTTTTCGGTTCCAAGATGATGGATACCCCGTGACCAGCCATAATGACCAACCCAGCCCGATGACCTTCACCGCCGCCCCTGCCCTGTCCGGCAGCGTCGCGGTTCCGGGCGACAAGAGCATTTCCCACCGTTCGCTGATGCTGTCCGCCCTGGCCGTGGGCGAAAGCCGGGTCGAAGGCCTGCTGGAGGGCGAGGATGTGCTGGCCACCGCCGCCGCGATGCGCGCGATGGGCGCCGACATCCAGCGCGACGATGACGGCATCTGGCATATTCATGGCGTCGGCGTCGGGGGCCTGCTCCAGCCGCAGGAAGCGCTCGACATGGGCAATAGCGGCACATCGACCCGCCTGCTGATGGGCCTGGTCGCCAGCCATGGCATCACCGCCACCTTCGTGGGCGACGCGTCCCTCAGCAAGCGCCCGATGGCGCGCGTCACCGAACCGCTCTCCCGCGTCGGCGCCAGCTTCACCACCAGCCCCGGTGATCGCTTGCCGCTGACCATGACCGGCGCCTGCCCGGCCGTGCCACTCGACTACACCCTGCCGGTCGCCTCGGCCCAGGTGAAGTCGGCAATCCTGCTCGCTGGCCTCAACACCCCCGGCATCACCCGCGTGGTCGAGCCGATCCCGACCCGCGACCATAGCGAACGCATGCTCAAGGGCTTCGGCGCCGACCTTGAGGTCGAGGTCCAGGCCGACGGCACCCGCATCATCACGCTCAAGGGCGAGGCCGAACTCAAGCCGCAGAATATCGTCGTGCCCGGCGACCCCTCGTCGGCCGCCTTCCCGATGGTCGCGGCGCTGCTGGTGCCGGGATCGCAGGTGACGATCGCCAATGTCGGCCTCAATGCCACTCGTGCCGGCCTGATCGACCTGCTGCGCGAAATGGGCGGATCGATCGAGATCATCAATGCCCGCGAAGTCGGCGGCGAGCCGGTCGGCGACCTGGTCGTCACCGCCTCTGCCCTGAACGGTGTCGAGCCCGACCTCGCCCGCGCGCCCAGCATGATCGACGAATATCCCGTCGCCTTCGTCGCGGCAGCCTTTGCGCACGGCCGCAGCATCTTCCGCGGCCTCGACGAACTGCGCGTCAAGGAATCGGACCGCATCGCCACCATGGCCACCGGCCTGCGTGCGATCGGCGTCACGGTCGAGGAACTGGAGGACGGCATCATCATCGAGGGCAGCGGCGGCCAGCCTTTGCCCGGCGGCGGCCCGATCGCCACCAGGCTCGATCACCGCATCGCCATGAGCTTCGCGGTCGCCGGCCTGGTCTCGCGCGATGGCGTCACCATCGACGACATGCGCCCGGTCGCGACCAGCTTCCCGACCTTCACCACCCTGCTCCAGACGCTGGGAGCCATCGCATGATCATCGCCGTCGATGGCCCCGCCGCATCGGGCAAGGGCACGATCGCCAAGGCGCTGGGGCGCCATTATGGCCTGCCGGTGCTCGACACCGGCCTACTCTATCGCGCCGTGGGCCTGTGCGTGCTGAAGAATGGCGGCGACCCGGATCATCAGGCCGACGCGCTGGCCGCCTGCGGCTTTGACGACGCCATCCTGGCCGATCCGGCGCTGCGCAGCGAAGCGGTCGGCAGCCTCGCCTCGCGCGTATCGGTGCATCAGAGCGTGCGCGACGCATTGGTCCAGCGCCAGCGCGACTTCGCCACCCAGCCGGGCGGCGCCATCCTCGACGGGCGCGACATTGGCACCGTCATCGCGCCGGACGCCGACGCCAAGATCTTCGTCACCGCCAGCGTCCATGTCCGCGCCGAACGCCGCTTCAAGGATGCTGAGGCCCATGGCAGCGAACCCGACATGGACAGCCTGATCGCCGACATTCAGGCCCGCGACACCCGCGACATGAGCCGCGACCATGCCCCGCTCAAGGTGGCCGACGGCGCCGACTTGCTAGATACCAGCAATTTGACTATAGACGCCGCCGTCCAGCGGGCCATCGCGCTTGTGGACGCCCAGCTTGAAGGTCGCCCGTAAGCGTGTGACCCGATAAGGCGCGCGGAAATTCCGGGCGCCCTTTTCGCTTTTCCAGGCTTGGCGTTCCAACGCCCAACCCCTTGGATACGCAGGCGGTATTCGGCCGCATGCGTGGTTTGGCCAAAGACCATCGGACACAACCGATTGGCCAGCAATGATGAGTGAAGGACCAACCATGGCCTCTACGGCATTCCCCTCGCGCGACGATTTCGCCGCGCTTCTCAATGATTCTCTCGGTGGCGAAGACGGCGGCTTTGAAGGCCGCGTCGTAAAGGGCACCGTCACCGGCATCGAAAACGACATGGCGCTGATCGACGTCGGCCTGAAGTCGGAAGGCCGCGTGCCGCTGCGCGAATTCGCCGCTCCCGGCCAGAAGGCTGACCTCAAGGTCGGCGACGAAGTCGAAGTCTATGTCGACCGCGTCGAAAACGCCCATGGCGAAGCCATGCTGTCGCGCGACCGCGCTCGCCGCGAAGCCGCCTGGGACAAGCTCGAAGCCGAGTTCACCGAAAGCGCCCGCGTCGAAGGCGTCATCTTCGGCCGCGTCAAGGGTGGCTTCACCGTCGACCTCGACGGCGCTGTCGCCTTCCTGCCCGGCTCGCAGGTCGACATCCGCCCGGTTCGCGACGTCACCCCGCTCATGGACATCCCGCAGCCCTTCCAGATCCTCAAGATGGATCGCCGTCGTGGCAACATCGTCGTGTCGCGTCGCGCCATCCTGGAAGAAACCCGCGCCGAACAGCGCTCGGGCCTGATCCAGACCCTGGCCGAAGGCCAGATCATCGAAGGCGTCGTCAAGAACATCACCGACTATGGTGCGTTCGTTGACTTGGGCGGCATCGATGGCCTGCTGCACGTCACCGACCTGTCGTACAAGCGCATCAACCACCCGAACGAGATGATCAACATCGGCGACACCGTCCGTGTCCAGATCATCCGCATCAACCGCGAAACCCAGCGCATCAGCCTCGGCATGAAGCAGCTGGAAAATGATCCGTGGGAAGGCGCCGCCGCCAAGTACCCGGTCGGTGCGAAGCTGTCGGGCCGCGTCACGAACATCACCGAATATGGTGCGTTCGTCGAACTGGAGCCGGGCATCGAAGGCCTGGTCCATGTTTCGGAAATGTCCTGGACCAAGAAGAACGTCCACCCCGGCAAGATCGTTTCGACGAGCCAGGAAGTGGAAGTCATCGTTCTCGAAGTCGATCCCGAGAAGCGCCGCATCTCGCTCGGCCTCAAGCAGGCCCAGTCGAACCCGTGGGATTCGTTCGCAGAACGTCACCCAATCGGCTCGACCGTCGAAGGCGAAGTCAAGAACGCGACCGAATTCGGCCTGTTCATCGGCCTGGACGGCGACGTCGACGGCATGGTCCACATGTCGGACATCGCCTGGGGCATCTCGGGCGAAGACGCGCTGGCGCTGCACCGCAAGGGCGAGACGGTTCAGGCCGTCGTTCTCGACATCGACGTCGAGAAGGAGCGCATCAGCCTCGGCATGAAGCAGCTTGAGCGTGGCGGTCCGGCCGCCGGCGGCACCACCGCCGCTGCTGCTGGCCTGAACAAGAACGCGATCGTCACCGTGACCGTTCTGGAAGTTCGCGACGGCGGCCTGGAAGTCCAGGCTGGCGAAGATGGCGCCACCGGCTTCATCAAGCGCAGCGACCTGGGCCGCGACCGCGACGAACAGCGTTCGGAACGCTTCCAGATCGGTCAGAAGTTCGACGCCATGGTGACCGGTTTCGACCGCGCCAAGAAGCCGACCTTCTCGGTCAAGGCGATGCAGATTGCCGAAGAAAAGCAGGCTGTTGCACAGTATGGCTCGTCGGACAGCGGCGCGTCGCTGGGCGACATCCTGGGCGAAGCGCTCAAGGCCAAGAACGAAGGCTAATCCCTTCCTTCCTGCCAACAGGCAAAGAAAAGCCCGCCGGAACCCATGTTCCGGCGGGCTTTTTCATGCCCGCCCGCTACTTCCTTGCCCTATCGAAACGATTTCGTTGCTCCCCGATTGTCAACAGCTTTCCAATTGTTTATAAATGTCGGCAGGGGAAATTAGGGGTGCTGGAGGAACTATGATCCGTTCTGAACTGATCCAGAAACTCGGCGAAGAAAATCCGGGCCTCAGCCTGCAGGAAGTCGAAAGGATCGTCGATCTTTTCTTCCGCGAGATTGTCGATCGCCTGTCGAGTGGCGGCCGGGTCGAACTGCGCGGCTTCGGCGCCTTCACCACCCGCGCACGCGATGCGCGCACCGGCCGCAATCCCCGCACTGGCGAACAGGTGCCGGTCTCGGCCAAGCGCGTGCCCTATTTCAAGCCGGGCAAGGAAATGCGCGAACGGCTGAACGGCAAGGCCGCCGACTGATCAGCCCCTTGACCTGCCGCGCCTGAGCCTTCAGGGGAAGGCGCAGCGCGGACGTGGCGAAATCGGTAGACGCAGCGGACTTAAAATCCGCCTCCCCCTGGGAATATGGGTTCAAGTCCCATCGTCCGCACCAGGCGGCTTTTCTCGACAATCAGAAATCGGCGCTGATCAGCGCCAGGCGATCGAGCGCCAGCATTTCCCGGCGGGTCGGATGTTCGGGATCGTCGGCGCCCAGCCACAGCCTGACCAGTTGCCCCTCCTCCATCCGCGCCAGTTCGGACGCAATCTCGACATCGGCGGTGGGGCTCATGCTGCGGCCGCATGTGCGGGCATTGATCTGCGCCGCAAGGGCGGCATTCTTGCCGGCCAGGGCCTGCTCGACCCTTGCCCAGATCAGGATATCCCCGGCACTGATCGGCGCATCTTGCAGCGGCGCAGCCATCATTCCCATCACCATTCGTCCATAGCAAATCCGACCGCCCTTTTAGCGCCGCCAATTTTGCACCGGGATGTCCGGAAAATTACAGGCCGGTAACGCAAATGTCATATCGTCCCGCTCCGGACTGTGCCCGGCAATTTGCTCGGAATTCTTTTGGCAAAAGGCTGGCATTTCCGTGCGTCACCCGCAATGATGCCTCATGACCGATGCAATCAATCCCCAGAGCTTCAGCGACTCCCTCGTCATCCTGGGTGCAGCGGGCCTGGTCATTCCCGGTTTCGCCCGTTTCCGCATCAGTCCCGTCATCGGTTTCATCCTGGTGGGACTTGCCGTCGGTCCGGCAGGACTTGGCTCGCTGGTCGGCCAATATCCCTGGCTCTATCATGTCACCATCTCCAACCGGGCGGCGATTGAGCCATTTGCCGAACTGGGCGTCATATTATTGCTCTTCTCCATAGGCCTGGAACTGAGCTTCCGGCGATTGTGGAGCATGCGCGCGCAGGTGTTCGGCGTCGGCGCGACCGAATTGCTGGGCAGCGCCGCGCTCATCGCCATGGGCCTCTATCTGTTGGGCCAGCCGACCGCCGGCGCGATCGGCCTCGGCCTTGCCCTTGCCCTGTCCTCCACCGCCGTGGTGCTGCCGATGGTCGGCACCCAGAGCGCGGTCGGCCGCTCCGCCTTCTCGATGCTGCTGTTCGAGGATCTGGCGCTGGTGCCGATCATCTTCATGCTCGGCGCGCTGGCGCCATCGGTCGCGACCAGCCCGGACGCCGCGTGGAACGAACTGGCGACCACCCTGCTCAAGGGCGGCCTCACCATCGCGGTGATGCTGGTCTTCGGCCGCATCTTCCTGCCCCATATCTTCCGTCAGGCGGCACGCACCAAGAGCCCGGAAGTCTTCCTCGCCGCCAGCCTGCTGGTCGTCATCCTCTCCAGCCTTGCCACCTCCATCGCCGGCCTGTCGCCGATCGTCGGCGCCCTGCTCGCGGGCCTGCTGATCGCGGAGACCGACTATCATGGCGAGGTCGAGGTGATGACCGCGCCGTTCAAGGGGCTGGCGCTCGGCGTCTTCCTGATCACCGTGGGCATGAGCCTGGACCTGCGCGTCATCCTCGCCAACTGGCCCAGCCTGCTGCTGGCCGTGCTCGGCGTCGTCGTCGCCAAGACATTGGTCACCGGCCTGCTTCTCTATTTCTCGGGCGTGCGCAAGGGCGTCGCGCTGGAAGTCGGCGTGCTGATGTCCAGCCCGTCGGAAACCACGCTGATCGTGCTGTCGGCGGCGGCGGCGGCGAAGCTGATCCTGCCTTCCACCGCCGCCTTCTGGCAGATCGTCACCGCCATCGGCCTCACCATCACGCCGCTGCTCGCGCGCTTTGGCCATGACATCGCCCAGCGGCTGGAAAATGCCATTGGCGAGGAACGGGTCGAGACCGAACCGGACCAGACCGAGGCGGCCGCCGTCGTCATCGGTTTCGGCCGTGTCGGCCAGATGGTCTGCGACCTGCTCAAGACCCATGGCCAGCGCTTCATCGTCGTCGAATCCGATCCCGACGTCGTCGCCGAGGCCCGGCGCCTGGGCTATCCGATCCTTTTCGGTGACGTCGCGCGGGCGGAGATGCTCGACCGCCTGCGCCTCGGCCATGCCCGCGCGCTCATCCTGACGATGGACGATCCGGTCCTGTCGGTGCGCGTTACCAAGCGGGTGCGTGGATGGGTGCCCGACCTGCCGATCATCGCCCGCGCCCGCGACGCCGACCATGCCGCCCAGCTCTACAAGGCCGGCGCCAGCGATGCCGTGCCCGAAACGCTCGAAAGCTCGCTGCAACTGGCCGAAACCGCGCTGGTCGACCTCGGCGTCGCCATGGGGCCGGTGATCGCCTCGATCCACCAGGCGCGCGAGGATCTGCGCGTCGGTATCAAGGAAGCCGCCCAGCTCCAGTCCGCCCCCCGCCTGCGCCGCCTGCGCCAGGACGAAGTGCCCTGAGGGCATCAGCCTTTCCTATTGCGCTGATCTCTGTTCTATCCTCCGCGATGAAACGCCTGCACGACATCGCCCCATATCGACCGCAACTGTCGCGTCGCTGTCGCCTGGCTGTCGCTTCACTGTCGCGTCGAAGGTGCGTGGCCGTGACCCGATTGTTACGTCACTGTCGCGTCGGTGGCGCGTGGCAGGCGCGTTTCCGGTGCAAATGGCCCAAATCCATGCTGACGACACTATGAACTTCGACTGTCGCGTCGCCGCGTCAGCCCTGATGCACTTCGGGCGGGCTGAACACCGACCAGCCGGTCCGCCGCGCCAGCATCTCCAGCGCTTTGGTGCCAAGCGCACTGTTGCCGCTGGCGTTGAGGCCGGGCGACCAGACTGCGATCGCCGCGCGGCCCGGCACGATCGCCAATATGCCGCCGCCCACGCCCGACTTGCCGGGAATGCCGACCCGGAACGCAAAATCGCCCGACGCATCATAATGGCCGCAGGTCAGCATCAGCGCGTTGATGCGCCGTGCCCGGCTGGGCGACACGACCCGTCCACCCTCGGGATGCCGCCCGTCAAGCATCAGGTAACGGCCCGCCAGCGCCAGTTGCCGGCAGTTCATCTCGATCGCGCATTGATGGAAATAGCTGCCCAGCACCAGATCGACGGGGTGGCGGACATTGTTGAAGGCGCGCATGTAATTGGCCAACGCCATGTTGCGATAGCCGGTCGCTGTTTCCGACGCGGCAACCTCCTCATTGATGCGGATCGCGTCGTCACCAGCCAGATAGCGCACGAAACGCAGCATCTCGCCGATCGCCACGCGCGGCTGATGCCCGCCCAGATTGACGTCGGCGACCACGATCGCCCCGGCATTGATGAAGGGATTGCGCGGGATGCCATGTTCCTGCTCCAGCTGGACGATGGAGTTGAAGGCATTGCCCGACGGCTCACGGCCCACCCGGTCCCACAGCTGGTCGCCGACCTTGCCCAGCGCCAACGTCAGCGCGAACACCTTGGAAATGGACTGGATCGAAAAGCCGGTGTCAGCGTCGCCGCCGGTCAGCAGCCGCCCGTCGGCGGTGGCGATGGCGATCCCGAACTGGCCGGCATCCACCTTCGCCAGTTCGGGAATATAGCTGGCAACAGTGCCCCGCTCCGTCTCTTTGGCCATGGCGGCCACGATATCGTCGATCAACGCTGTCAGATCCATGGCAGCCTCTTAGGCCCGGCTCAGCCAAACAGCCAGTGGCCCAGTATCCGATCGAACGGGAAGGTGAAGAAGCCGGCGATCAGCAGCGCGCCCGTCACCATGCCGCGCACTGACCGACGGTGGCGCTTGAGGTCATGGCGCCGCGCAGACAGCACGATGATCGGCACCTGGATCAGGGTGAAGATCGACAGGATATGGATGATGCTGAACCGGCTGCCCGGCCCGTGCAGCAGGAAACTGTCGAGCGCGGTCAGGAACAGCGCGCCGCTCCACACCCAGCCCAGCCAGCGATGCCGCCCGTCGCCACGCCGCCGCAACAGCATCACCGGCGTCAGCGCCAGCGCGATCAGGATCGTCAGCAGATGGAACCAGACGAGGCCCGGCACCTGCCCCCACTGCCCACGCCCCCGCCCGATCGCGGTCAGCACCACGGCGAGCAGGATGATCGCGGCGACCGCCAGAAACCGCTCGAAACGATCTGGCGCGATACCCTTGGGCTGCGACGATATGCTTGCAATGCTGGCCATATATCCCCCTGCATCGCAACTTGTCAGGCGCGCAGGGGCGGGTCAATCGGCTGCGGACAGCGCCCTGTTGACCGCGCCGATGCGCCGACGGACCACGGCCGTCAGTTCCTCGATCGTCGACACTTGCTCCACGCCATAGCGGGCGGCAGTGATGTCGACATTGCCCTTGCGCCAGAAGCCGTCGGGACAGAGCACGATCAGCTTTCCGCCGCGCGCATGCAGCCCCATTTCCAGCAGGCTGACCGGGCTCTGCGTGCCCGGCGCCAGATAGAGGATGATGATGTCGGCGCTGTCCAGTGCGGCCAGTTCCCATTCCACCTGCTGGCGAAAATGGGGATCGCTCGCTTCGGGCTTCCAGGCCGGGTTCCAGTCCGCCCGGCGCGGGTTCAGGATCGTCACCTTCTCGTCGGCCAGCGCCGCAATCATGTCGCGCTGCCAGTCGGTCGCCTTGCCCATGTCGATGCTGCCGCCCAGGAACAGGCGCGCGCGATCATGCGCGGCCGGCAACGGTTCTGGCGAGGTGATGGTCGCCGCCTCACCCGCCCGCACCGTCATCGGCAGGGCGAGCAGACAGGATGCAAGGATCAGGCGCAGCATCGGGATGAAAGGCGCACCGGCGGCGCGCCTCCCCATCTTGTCAGGCCGGAACGCTGGCGAGCGCGGCCTTGACCGCGTCGATCGCGGCCTGCGCCTTGTCACCATCTGGGCCGCCGCCCTGGGCCATGTCGGCACGGCCGCCGCCGCCCTTGCCGCCCAGCGCCTCGACGCCCGCACGGACCAGATCGACCGCGCTGAAGCTGCCGGTCAGGTCGTCGGTCACGCCCACCGCAATGGTCGCGCGACCATCGACCACGGCCAGCACCGCCGACACGCCGCTGCCGAGCGTCTTCTTGTTGCCGTCGACAATGCCGCGCAGTTCCTTGGGGTCGAGGCCGTCGATCACCTGGCCCAGGAAGTCGACGCTGCCGACCTTCTCGGGACCGGCGACCTTGGCCGAACCGCCACCGCCCAGCGCCAATGCCTTCTTGGCCTCGGCCAGTTCCCGCTCCAGCTTGCGGCTCTGCTCCACCAGCGCGGCGATGCGCGCGGGCACCTCTTCCGGCGTGGTCTTGAGCGCCGCCGCCGTCTGGCGCAGCTTCTCGTCACGCTCGACCAGCCACAGGCGCGCAGCCTCGCCGGTCAGTGCCTCGATCCGGCGCACGCCCGAAGACACGGCGCTTTCCGACACGATCTTGAACAGAGCAATGTCGCCCAGCGCGCGGACATGGGTGCCGCCGCACAGTTCGACCGAATAGCTATGGTCGTCGCCCTTGCCCATCGAGAGAACACGGACTTCATCGCCATATTTCTCACCGAACAGCGCCATCGCGCCGGCGGCGATCGCGTCGTCCGGGGTCATCAGCCGGGTCATGACCTCGTCATTATGACGGATCTGCGCGTTCACGTCGGCCTCGACCTTGGCGATCTGCGCCTGGGTGAGCGCCTCGGGATGCGAGAAGTCGAAGCGCAAGCGGTCGGCCGCGACCATGCTGCCCTTCTGGGTGACATGGCCACCCAGTTCCTTGCGCAGCGCGGCATGGAGCAGGTGGGTGGCGCTGTGATTGGCGCGGATGCGATCGCGGCGTTCGACATCCACCGTCAGGTTGACGGTATCGCCGACCTTGACGCTGCCCGCGCTGATCACCGCCTGATGCGCATGCAGGCGGCCGAGCGGCTTGGACGTATCGGCAACCTCGGCCACCAGGCCGCCCAGCGTGGTGATCGTGCCGGCGTCGCCATTCTGGCCGCCGCTCTCGCCATAGAAGGGCGTCTGGTTGGTGATGATCGTCACCTTGTCGCCGACCGACGCCGCATCGACGCGCGCGCCATCCTTGAGGAGGGCCAGCACTTCGCCCTCGCCCTTGGTCGAGGCATAGCCGATGAACTCGGTGCCGCCGAGCGTTTCGGCGATGTCGTACCAGATCTCGTCCGACGCCTTCTCGCCCGATCCCTTCCAGGCGGCGCGCGCGGCGGCCTTCTGCTCGGCCATGGCGGCGTCGAAGCCGGCGCGGTCGACAGACAGGCCCTGGGTCCGCAGCGCATCCTCGGTCAGGTCATAGGGGAAGCCATAGGTGTCATAGAGCTTGAACGCGGTCTCGCCCGGCAGGGTCGCGCCCTCGGCCAGATCGGCGGTCGCCTCGTCCAGCAGCTTGAGGCCGTTTTCCAGCGTCTTGCGGAAGCGGGTTTCCTCGCGCAGCAGGGTTTCCTCGATCAGCGGCTGGGCGCGGACCAGTTCGGGATAGGCGCCGCCCATTTCCGACACCAGGCTCGACACCAGGCGATACATCAGCGGATCCTTGGCACCGATGATGTGCGCATGGCGCATGGCGCGGCGCATGATCCGGCGCAGCACATAGCCACGGCCCTCGTTCGCCGGCAGCACGCCGTCGGCGATCAGGAAGCTGGTCGAGCGCAGATGGTCGGCGATGACGCGGTGGCTGGCCTGGAACTCGCCATCGGTCGCGGTGCGGGTCAGCGCTCCGCTCTCGGCGATCAGCGCCTTGAACGTGTCGATGTCATAATTGTTATGGACGCCCTGCATCACCGCCGCGATGCGCTCCAGCCCCATGCCGGTGTCGATCGAGGGCTTGGGCAGTTCCGAAACGATCTCGTTGGCTTCCTGCTCATATTGCATGAAGACGAGATTCCAGATCTCGACGAAACGGTCGCCATCCTCTTCCGGCGATCCGGGAGGACCGCCCCAGATATGGTCGCCATGGTCGTAGAAGATTTCCGAACAGGGGCCGCACGGGCCGCTGTCGCCCATCGCCCAGAAATTATCCTTGGTCGGAATGCGGATGATCTTGTGATCGGGCAGGCCCGCGATCTTCTTCCACAGGTCGAACGCCTCGTCGTCCGTGTGATAGACGGTCGTGGTCAGCTTTTCCGCGGGCAGGCCCCATTCCTTGGTCAGCAGGGTCCAGGCATGATGGATCGCCTGTTCCTTGAAATAGTCGCCGAAGCTGAAATTGCCCAGCATTTCAAAGAAGGTGTGGTGGCGCGCGGTATAGCCGACATTGTCCAGATCATTATGCTTGCCGCCGGCGCGGACCGACTTCTGGCTCGACGTCGCGGTCTTGTAGGGGCGCGTTTCCAGACCGGTAAAGACATTCTTGAACGGCACCATGCCGGCGTTCACGAACATCAGCGTCGGGTCGTTGTGCGGCACCAGCGGCGCGGACGGAACGATGGTGTGGCCATTGGCCCCGAAATAATCGAGGAAGCTGCGGCGAATGTCGTTGGTCGAGGTCATGCGCGCGATTTAGTGGGAAGCGGCCCGCCGCACAAGCGGGGGATTTGGTCTATTCCTCCCCGGCACGGGGAGGTGGCCGCGCGAAGCGCCGACGGAGGGGTATCGGCGGGCAGTCGGAGACTGTTAGTCACGCGAAGCGCTCATGGCGCCTGCCCCTCCACCACGCCCTTCCGGGCGCGGTCCCCCTCCCCGTTCCGGGGAGGAATTACCCCATCGGCTCCTCAATCGACACCGGCGGTCTGGAGAACCATTGCGGCCCCTGTGCGGTCATGTGGAAGCAATCTTCCATGCGCACGCCCATCGTGCCGGGCAGGTAGAGGCCCGGTTCGTTGGAGAAGCACATGCCGATGTCCAGCTTGGTCGTCTCGCCATGGACGAGGTTGACCGGCTCATGCCCCTCCATGCCGATGCCATGGCCGGTGCGGTGAGACAGGCCGGGCAGCTTGTAGCCGGGGCCGTAGCCCAGTTTCTCATAATAAGCGCGGACCGCATCGTCGACCGTGCCGGCCGCCACGCCCAGCTTCGCCGCCCGGATCGCGACCTGCTGCCCCTGCGCCACTTCGTCCCACACCTTGCGCTGCTGCGCGGTGGGCGCAGCGCCATAGACGAAGGTGCGGCTGATGTCGGACTGATAATCCTCGACCGTGCAGCCGCAATCCATCAGCACCACCTCGCCCGCGCGCACCGATTGCGGCTTGCCCGAGCCATGCGGATAGGCGGCCGCTTCGCCCAGCAGGATCAGGTTGAACTCACCCTTGCCGCCCAGCGCACTGGTCGCGGCCGTCATCAGCGCGCCGATATCGGCAGGGGTCATGCCCGCCTTCACCTGCGGATAGGTCCAGCGATAGGCGCCCATGGTGACGTCCGCTGCCTTCTGCATCAGCGTGATCTCGGCCGCCGTCTTGCGCATGCGGATGGCCCGCGTCACCGGGTCTTTCACCAGGGTCGCGGCGGGCAGCGCGGCCTTCAGCCCGTCGACCGCGAAATAGCGGACCGTCTCCTCGATGCCGATCCGCCCCTTGTCCAGGCTCCGCGCCTTCAGATAATCGGCGATCGGCGCATAGGGGCTTTCATGTTCCTGCCAGACGCGGACCTCGGCCGGAATGGCGAGCGATTCGTCGATCGAGGGCTTCTCGAAAAAGGGACAGACAACCAGAGGCGTGCCGCTGGCCGGAATGACCAGCGCGGTCAGCCGCTCGGAACGCCACCAGCGGATGCCGCTATAATAAATGAGGCTCGCGCCCGGCTCGACCAGCAGCGCGTCGATGCCCTGCGCCTGCATCATCTTCTGCGCCCGCGCCAGCCGGTCGGCGCGCTCGGCCTTGCCGATCGGGGTGACGTCGCGCGTGATCGACTGAAGCGCCTCGACCGCCTTTTCCTGCGCGAACAGGCGCGGGCTGACCAGCGATGTGGCGACCCCGGCAGCGGCATAGCGAAGCAAGGTGCGGCGATCAGGCGTAAGCATAATGTCCCCCGGTGCGCAGCGCGGCCTGATAGGCGGGCCGCGCCTGTATTCTCTCCAGCCACCCGATCAGATGCGGACGCGATTCGTCAAGCCCGCCGCGTGCCCGCGACGCCTCGATCGGAAAGCTCATCATCATGTCCGCGGCGGAAAAGTCCGGTCCGGCGAAATAGGGCCGGCTTGCCAGTTCGCTTTCCAGCCAGTCGAGATGATCGTCCAGCATCCCCTGAACCGTCGGCCGTGCCGGTCGGCCAAGCATGCCCAGCTTGCCGACCACCAGCAGGGCCAGCAGCGGCGGCATCATCGATCCTTCGGCATAATGGAGAAACTGGCGCCAGCGGATCGCGCCCTCCGCATCGGCAGGCGCGCCGAAGCAACCACCGGCCCGCGCGACCAGATATTCCATGATCGCCCCGGTCTCGATCAGCCGATGGCCATCCACCTCCACCACCGGCGACCGGCCAAGCGGATGAACGGCGCGCAAGGCGGCGGGCGCCCGCATCGTCTTGCGGTCCCGCTCATAGCGGCGCACGTCATAAGGCTCGCCCAGTTCCTCCAGCAGCCACAGGATGCGCTGCGAACGACTATTGTTCAGATGATGGACGATGATGGTCATGGCGCCTCTCCCATGCTGCGACCCGATCAGGGCTAACGCAGCATGGGAAAGAGTGACAGCGAAGTTTACGCTATCTCGAGGACTTCCTCCGCCTTGGCGCGGGCGCGATAGGCGTGCAGCAGCGGCTCGGTATAGCCATTGGGCTGCGCGACGCCCTCGAACACCAGGGCGCGCGCCGCCTGGAAGGCCAGACTCTCGTCCTCGCGCCCGCTCATCGGCTGATAGAGCGGATCGGCTTCATTCTGCGCGTCGACCTTGGCCGCCATGCGGACGAGCGCGGCATCAACTTGGCTCCCCGTGCAGATGCCGTGCAGCAGCCAGTTGGCCATATGCTGCGAGGAAATGCGCAAGGTCGCGCGATCCTCCATCAGGCCGACATCATGGATATCGGGAACCTTGGAACAGCCGACGCCCTGGTCGATCCAGCGGACGACATAGCCCAATATGCCCTGCGCATTATTGTCCAGTTCCTGCGCGATCTCTTCTTCGGAGAAATTGCGGCCGACCGCGACGGGAATGGTCAGCAGCTTGTCGAGCGACGCGATGCCCTCGGCCCCGCGCTCTTCCTGACGGGCGAAGACGTCGATGCGGTGATAATGGGTCGCGTGCAGCGTCGCCGCCGTCGGGGACGGAACCCAGGCGGTGTTGGCGCCGCTCTTGGGATGGCCGATCTTCTGCTCCAGCATGTCGGCCATGCGATCGGGCGCCGCCCACATGCCCTTGCCGATCTGCGCCCGCCCCGACAGGCCGCAGGCAAGGCCGATCTGGACGTTGCGATCTTCATAGGCCGTGATCCAGTCGCTCGCCTTCATCTCGCCCTTGCGGATCATCGGCCCGGCCTGCATCGACGTGTGCATCTCGTCGCCGGTGCGGTCCAGGAAGCCGGTATTGATGAAGACGATCCGATCGCGGACGGCATGGATGCAGGCCGCCAGATTGGCCGATGTGCGCCGCTCCTCATCCATCACGCCGACCTTGATCGTGTGGCGCGCCATGCCCAGCATATCCTCGATCGCGTCGAACAGGCGGTTGGTGAAGGCCGCTTCCTGCGGCCCGTGCATCTTGGGCTTGACGATATAGACGCTGCCCGCCCGGCTGTTGCCATCCGCCTTTGCCAGATCGTGCAGCGCAATTAGGCTGGTGACGATGCCGTCGACGATCCCCTCGGGCGCGTCCTGCCCATCGGGCAGCGCGATCGCCGGCGTGGTCATCAGATGACCGACATTGCGGACGAACAACAGGCTGCGGCCCGGCAGCGTGAAGGCGCTGCCATCGGGCGCAACATAAGCGCGATCGGGATTGAGCGCGCGGGTCATCTGCCGCCCGCCCTTCTCGAACGTCTCGGTCAGGTCGCCCTGCATCAGCCCCAGCCAGTTGGCATAGGCGGCAACCTTGTCCACCGCATCGACCGCCGCGACCGAATCTTCCAGGTCGCAGATGGTGGTCAGCGCGGATTCCAGGATGACGTCGGATATGCCGGCCGGATCGGTTGCGCCGATCGGATGGGCCGGGTCGAAGACGACCTCGATATGCAGGCCATTATGGCGGAACAACCTGCCCTTCGCACTCGTGCCGACAAACTGCGCCGGATCGGCCAGGATGATTTCCTCGCCCGCCAGATCGGCCCAGCTTCCCGTTGCCAGCGGAACGGCATCGTCCAGAAACGCCTTGGCCCAGGCGATGACCTGCGCCCCGCGCGCCGCGTCATAGCCCTTGCCCGAAGCCGCGCCCGCAATGGCATCCGTGCCATAGAGCGCATCATACAGGCTGCCCCAGCGCGCATTGGCGGCGTTGAGCAGGAAACGGGCGTTGAGGATCGGGACGACCAGCTGCGGCCCGGCCATGCGGGCGACTTCGGCATCGACATTCCCGCTGCCGATCTCGAACGGCGCGGGTTCCTCGACCAGATAGCCGATCTCGCGCAGGAAGGCCTGATAGGCGGCGGCATTATGCGCCTGTCCCCGGCGCACCTGATGCCAGGCATCGATCTGCGTCTGCAGGTCGTCGCGCGTGCGCAGCAGCGCCGCATTGTCGGGGGTGAAGCGCGCCAATATGTCGGCAGTGCCCGCCCAGAAGGCGTCGGCATCAATGCCCGTGCCCGGCAGCGCGCGCTGTTCGATGAAGTCGGCCAGCGTTTGCGCAACCTTCAGGCCGGCGCGGTCCGTCATACGGTCGGTCATGCAATCCACTCCTTGCTATGCCGTCCTTTTACGCCTTTCCAATTATGCCGTGTAGACGCTATTATTCGAATAGAGACTTTCCTGTGGTGAACGAATATGATGGACCCGGACCATGAATTGTTCGTGAGCATCGTCGATGAAGGCGGGCTGGCGGCCGCCGGACGGCGGCTCCACATCTCGCCCGCGATGATGTCCAAGCGGCTGGCCCGGCTGGAGGACAGGCTGGGCGCCCGGCTGATCCACCGCACCACCCGCCGGCTGGCGCTGACCCCGGCGGGCGAGCGGCTCCATGGCGACCTGCGCGCGATCCTCGCCTCCCTCGACGAAGCCGAACGGCGGGTGTCGGGCGTGTCGGCGATTGCGTCCGGCCCGCTGCGAATCACCGCCCCGACCTCCTTTGGCCGCATGCATCTTGCCCCCTATCTCCAGCCTTTCCTGGACGATCATCCGCGCGTCGACCTGCGGCTCGACCTGTCGGACGACTATGTCGACCTGATCGAAAGCCGGGCGGACCTGGCCATCCGCATCGCCGCCGATCCGGGTGCCGGCCTCACCGCCCGGCGGCTGGCGCCCAATCGCCGCATCCTGTGCGCCGCGCCCGCCTATCTTGAGCGCTTCGGCACGCCGCGCCGCATCGCCGACCTCAAGCAGCACCGCCTGCTCGCCGCCGACGGCCAGCTACCCTGGCGGCTGATCGGTCCCAAGGGGCCGGTCGCGATCGATGGCCACAGCCATATCCGCACCAACAGCAGCGAAGTCGTGCGCGAACTGGCGCTGTCGGGCAGCGGCATCGCGCTGCGTTCGCTGTGGGACATCAGTGACGCGCTGGCGCAGGGCGATGTGCGCCAGATCCTGCCCGATCATGAAGGGTCGAGCGACGTCGCCCTCTATGCCGTGCAACTGCCACAGGCCAATCCGCCGCTGGCCATCACCGCCTTCGTCGACTTTCTTGCTGCGCAATATGCCCTTGCGCCGCCGTGGGAGTCGCGGACGGACCGCACTGGCTTGCCCTAGCGGAACACAGTCTCTAAGGCGCATCGCATGGACGATAACACCCGCCGCGCCGCCCTAGACTATCACCGCCTTCCCCAGCCCGGTAAGCTCGCGATCGAGCCGACCAAGCGCATGGTGAACCAGCGCGATCTGGCGCTGGCCTATTCGCCGGGGGTGGCCGCCCCTTGCGAGGAGATCGCTGCCGATCCCGCCAAGGCGCTGGATTATACCGCGCGTGGCAATCTGGTCGCGGTCATCTCCAACGGCACCGCCGTCCTCGGCCTCGGCGCGATCGGCGCACTGGCGTCGAAGCCGGTGATGGAAGGCAAGGCTGTCCTCTTCAAGAAATTCGCCGACATCGACGTGTTCGACATCGAAGTCGACACCACCGACACGGACAAGTTCGTCGAAGCCGTCGCCCTGCTGGAGCCGACCTTTGGCGGCATCAATCTGGAAGACATCAAGGCGCCCGAATGTTTCGAGATCGAACGGCGCCTGAAGGAACGGATGAACATTCCGGTCTTCCATGACGATCAGCATGGCACCGCCATCGTCGTCGCCGCGGCCGTGCGCAACGCGCTGGTGCTGCAGGGCAAGACCCTGGCCGATGCAAAGCTCGTCACCTCGGGCGCCGGCGCCGCCGCGCTCGCCTGCGTCGACCTGCTCGTCTCGATGGGCCTGCCGATCGACAATGTGACGATGACCGACAAGGACGGCGTCATCCATTCGGGCCGCGAAGGCATGCTGCCCAACATGGCGCGCTATGCCCGCGACACCAACGCGCGCACCCTGCCCGACGTGCTGCCGGGCGCCAACCTGTTCCTGGGCCTGTCGGCGCCCGGCGTGCTGAAGCCGGAATGGCTGCCGCTGATGGCGCCCAATCCGCTGATCTTCGCGCTTGCCAATCCGGAGCCGGAAATCCGTCCGGAAGCCGCGCGCGAAGTGCGCCCGGACGCGATCATCGCCACCGGCCGGTCGGACTATCCGAACCAGGTCAACAACGTCCTGTGCTTCCCCTATATCTTCCGCGGCGCGCTGGATTGCGGCGCGACCCAGATCAACGAAGCGATGAAGGTCGCCGCGGCCGACGCGATCGCTGCCCTCGCCCGCATGCCCGCGCATGACAGCGTGGCGCAGGCCTATGGCGGTCGCAAGCTGGTGTTCGGCGCCGATTACATCATCCCGACCCCGTTCGATCCGCGCCTGATCGGCGAGATTGCCGGTGCCGTGGCCAAGGCGGCGATGGACAGCGGCGTCGCCACCAAGACGCTGGACCTGGAAGAATATAAGCGCGCCCTGTCGCACCAGAACACCCGCTCGGGCCAGCTGATGCTGCCGGTCTTCCATGCCGCGCGCGGTAGCCAGTGCCGCATCGTCTATGGTGAGGGCGAGGAT
Organism: Sphingobium sp. BHU LFT2; assembly: GCF_018604485.1. Taxonomy (NCBI): domain Bacteria; kingdom Pseudomonadati; phylum Pseudomonadota; class Alphaproteobacteria; order Sphingomonadales; family Sphingobiaceae; genus Sphingobium; species Sphingobium sp. BHU LFT2. The sequence continues at coordinate 101,887 of NZ_JAFCGW010000010.1, read as the reverse complement.
GAGCGCGTGCTCCGCGCGATCCAGGACGGCCTGGACGAAGGCATCGTCAAGCCGACCATCGTCGCACGCCGCCGCCTGCTGGAACAGAAGCTGGCCGACATGGGCCTGAGCTTCCAGCTCGACCGCGATGTCGAGGTGATCGATCCCGAGACGGATCATGACATCATGCGCGAACTGGTCGAGGCCTATCGCGCCATCGCCGCGCGCAAGGGCGTGCCGCCAGACGAAATCCTGCGCCATGTCTATCGCCGCCCGACCGTCACCGCCGCCATGCTGCTGCGCACCGGCCGGGTCGACGCCGCGTTGGTCGGTGGCCGCTCCGAATATTGGGGCCAGGTCGAACATGTCCTGCGCATCATCGATCGCGCGCCCAACCACAGCCGCATCTACGCGCTGTCGGGCCTGATCCTGGACGCCGGCGCGCTGTTCATCACCGACACCCATATGGTGCCGGACCCGACGCCCGACCAGATTGCAGAAATGACGCTGCTGGCGTCGACCGAGTTGCAGCATTTCGGCCTGAAGCCGCGCGTCGCGCTGCTGTCGCACTCCAATTTCGGTGCCTCGAACAGCCCCAGCGCCCGCAAGATGCGCGCCGCGCTCGACCTGGTCCGCCAGGCCGCGCCGGAGCTGGCGGTCGATGGCGAAATGCACGCCGACGCCGCGCTCAGCCAGGCGCTGCGCGAACGGCTGATCCCCGACTCCCGGTTCGAGGGGCCGGCCAACCTGCTGGTGATGCCGAACCTCGACGCGGCCAATATCACGCTGACGGCGCTCGGCGCCTCGTCCAGCTCGCCCACGGTCGGACCGATGCTGATCGGCACCGCCCAGCCGATCCATGTGCTGACGCCCGGCGTCACCGCGCGCGGCATCCTCAACCTGACCGCCATCGCCGCCGCCGAAGTGGCGCGCGAAGGCTGACCTTAACCTTTGCCGGTTAGGCTGTTAGCTTGACCGGCAAAGGATGAAGCGAGGAAGATCATGGCAGGCGTCATCGGCACATTGGCTCGCAGCCTTGGCCCGAAACTGCTGATCGGCGCCGTCCTGGGCGGCGGCGCGCTGCTGCTGACCGACAAGATCGATCGCAACGCCGGCAACGCGACCCAGGCCAAACCGGCCGAGGCCGCCGTCGCGCCCAAGCCGCTGCCGCTGGTCGAACGGCGCAGCGATCAGGGCATGAAGGTCGATCCCCATGCCCTGGCGGTCAAGCGCGTGCTCAAGATCGAGGGACCTTTCGAACATGGCGACTATGCCTGGGACGAGGAAGGCGCGCCGGCCAAGGGGCCGGTCATCATCACGGTCGACCTGAAAGCCCAGACCCTGTCCGTCTTCCGTGACGGCTATGAAATCGGCGCCGCCGTCATCCTCTATGGCGCGACCGACAAGCAGAGCCCCTTGGGCGCCTTCCCGATCATGCAGAAGGACGCCGACCATTATTCCAGCACCTACAATAACGCGCCCATGCCCTATATGCAGCGGCTGACCAGCGACGGCGTCGCCATCCACGGCAGCGACGTCAAATGGGGCTATGCCACCCATGGCTGCATCGGCGTGCCCAAGGAATTTGCGCAGAAGCTGTTCGGCGTCACCAAGGTCGGCGACATGGTCATCATCACCAACGGCAAGATGCTGGATACCAGCAAGGCCGTCGTCAGCGGCTGACCGGCCCTAGAGCATCGTGCGCAAAAGTGGGAACCGGTTTTGCGCTTAAAACGATGCGACAACAAAAACTTAGAGCGCGCGATCTGCGTCGGATTTAACGCAGCGCGCTCTATTGCGGCGCATCCTCGATCGCCGGCGCATGACGCACCGTCAGCGCGCTACCGCCTGATGCCGCGATGATGCAGAATATCGCCACACCCTGCAGCGCGGTCAGCCGCTCTCCCAGCACGACGAAGCCGGCCAGCGCGCCGATCGCCGGCGCCGCGCTCAGCAACAGGCCGAACACCGGCGCGGGCAGGCGCCGCATCGCCTCCATCTCCAGCGAATAGGGCAAGGCGCTCGACAGCAGGGCGATCGCCAGCCCGACCATCAGCACCCAGGGCGAAAGGAGCGACGCGCCGGCATGGGTCAGCCCGACCGGCAGCACCAGGATCGCCGCCGCCAGCATGCCCCAGGCGACCGCATCGCCGCGCAGCGCGTCCGACACCCGCTTGCCGGTCAAGATATAAAGCGCCCAGCAGGCCGCCGCCCCGACAGCGAAGATGACACCCAAAGGATCAAGCACGGCATCGCTGCGCAGCGGCAAGAGCAGCAGCAGGCCGATCACCGCCGCCCCCAGCCACAGGAAATCACGCGGCCGGCGCGACCCGAACAGCACGATCGCCAGCGGCCCCGTCACCTCGATGGCCATGGCGATGCCCAGCGGGATGCGGGCGAACGCCTGGTAGATGAGCAGGTTCATCAGCGCGAGGGTCGCGCCATAGATCAGCAGCGGCCAGCGCACATCGGCCGGGATCGGCCGCCGCCACGGCCGCCGGAACAGCATCAGCAGGATCGCCGCCAGGAAGATGCGCAGCGCCGCGATGCCATAGGCACCGACGATCGGGAACAGCGTCTTGGCAAAGGCCGCGCCCATGTTCATCGACAGCAGCGAGGCCAGCACGGCGCCAGCCCCCGCCAGCACCGCCCTCTGCCCGTTCATTCCATTCCTGCCCATGCGTGATGAATACCATATACGATTAATTGGAAAAGCGACATTCGATGCCGCGTTGCACCAGATGCGTTGCCAGTTGCAAGAATCTCATACGTATGCAGCCTTGACCATCGCTGTCACTCGGCCCATCTGGCGGACTTCCGTCATTTTGCATTGCAGCATGGAGCTTGTCATGGGCAGCCAGTCCCACAAGGCGCACCCCGCGCTCGTCCTTTTCGCGCTGTCCGTGGGCGCCTTTGCGATCGGCACGACCGAATTCGCCTCCATGAGCCTGCTGCCCTTCTTCGCGCGCGACCTCCACATCGACCTGCCGACCGCCGGCCATGCGATCAGCGCCTATGCGCTGGGCGTGGTGGTCGGCGCGCCGCTGATCGCCGCCTTTGCCGCGCGCCTGCCGCGCCGCACCCTGCTGATCGCGTTGATGGCGATGTTCGCGGTCGGCAACGGCCTGTCGGCGCTGTCGCCCAGCTATCACTGGATGCTGCTGTTCCGCTTCCTTTCGGGCCTGCCCCATGGCGCCTATTTCGGTGTCGCCGCCCTGGTCGCGGCCAGCCTGGTGCCGATCGAGAAGCGCACCCTGGCGATCGCCAAGGTGATGTCGGGCCTCACCATCGCCACGGTATTGGGCGTGCCGGTCGCCAACTGGATGGGCCAGATACTGGGCTGGCGCTCGGGCTTCTTCGTGGTCTGCGCGCTCGCCGTGCTGACCATGAGCCTGGTCGCGCTCTACGCCCCGCGCGACGCCGGCGATCCGAAGGCCAGCCCGATGCGTGAACTGAGCGCGCTCGGCAAGTCGCAGGTCTGGCTGACCCTGCTGACCGGCGCGATCGGCTTTGGCGGCCTGTTCGCGGTCTACACCTATGTCGCCTCGACCATGATCGAGGTGACCCATGTGTCCGAAACCCTGGTGCCGCTGATCCTGATCGTCTTTGGCCTGGGCATGACGATCGGCAATCTCGTCGTTGCCTGGCTGGCCGACCGTGCGCTCAACCGCACCGTCATCGGCATCCTCGTGTGGAGCGCGGTTGCGCTGGCTCTCTTCTCCTTCATGGCCGGCAATATCTGGAGCCTCAGCCTCATCGTTTTCCTGATCGGCATTGGCGGCGGCATGGGCACGCCGTTGCAGGCGCGACTGATGGATGTCGCGGGCGACGCCCAGACGCTGGCCGCCGCACTGCACCACAGCGCCTTCAACATCGCCAATGCGCTCGGCCCCTGGCTCGGCGGCCTGTCGATCGCGGCGGGCTATGGCCTGGTGTCGACCGGCTGGATCGGCTGCGCCTTGTCGCTCGGCGGCCTGGCCATCTATCTGGTCGCCACCGCACGGCGCAGCGCCCAGCCCGCGCTGGTCCCCTGCGAATAAGCCGCTTCCTTCCATCCGTTCCGCTGGCTAAGGCGGGCGGATGACGGATCGGGCACGCGAACAGACTTTGCAGGACGCGGCGATCGCCGCATTGCGCCGCGGCGACGCGGCGGTGGCGCGCGCCACCCTCTCCGAAATGGCCGACCCTCCGGCCATGCTGCTGGCCCAGGCCTGCAACCGGCTGGGCGATCTGGACGGCGAACAGGCCGCGCTCAACCGCATCCTGCAACAGGATATGCGCAACCTGCCCGCCATGCTGGCAATGGGCCAGAATCTGATCCGGCGCGGCGACGAGCGCGGTGCATCGATCTGGTTCCGCGGTGCTCTGGCGCAGGCGGCGGCCACCGGCGCGCCCCCCGCGCTGCAACCGCTGCTGCAACAGGCGCAGGCCAGCATCGCCCAGTCCGGCCGCAAGTTCGAGGATCATCTGAGCGCCGCCATCGCCGACCTGCCCGCCCTGCCCCGGATTGCGCAGGCGACCGACCTGCTGCTGGGCAAGAGCGAACTCTATCTGCAACAACCCAGCATGTTCTATTTCCCCGGCCTGCCGCAGCGCGCCTTTTACGAGCGCGACGAATTTGCCTGGGTGCCGGCGATCGAGGCTGCAACCGACGCCATCATCGCTGAACTGAACGACGTCCGTGCCGGCGCCCCCGATTTCGCGCCCTATGTCCAGACGCCGACCGATCGCCCGGCGCCCAACAACCCGCTGCGCGACGATCCCTCCTGGGGCGCCTATTATTTCTGGCAACAGGGCGAGATCGTGGCGGACCATGCCGCCCGCTGCCCCGCCGTCATGGCCGCGCTCGACCATGCCGATCGCCCGATGATCACCGGCCGCTCTCCGATGGCGCTCTGGTCGCTGCTCAAGCCCGGCACCCATATCCAGCCGCATCATGGCCTGCTCAACACCCGCCTGATCTGTCATCTACCGCTGATCGTGGCCGACAATTGCGCGCTGCGGGTCGGCGCAGAGACGCGCGCCTGGGCGCCGGGCGAAATGCTGATCTTTGACGACAGCATCGAACATGAGGCCTGGAACCGGGGCAATGACACCCGCGTCATCCTGCTGTTCGAAGTCTGGCGCCCGGAAATCAACGCGGAGGAACGGATCGCGCTCACACGCCTGTTCGAAGCGATCGACCGCTTCGGCCCGAAACAGGTGGATGCCGGCTAACCCGCCTCTTTTCAGAACGCCCATCTGCGACTATGGGCGCGGACAAAGACGACAAGAGAGGATGGCACGGGGCGCTCACGCTTTTCGGACATGCCATGACCTCGATCGATCCGACGCCCCCGGCGCCGTCGCCTGCCCTGCCCGTTCCGCCCGCCCATGTCGCGCGGCCGCATAGTCCTGCCGAGGATTTCTATGCGATCGCCATCGGCTGCGCTTTCATCGCCATGGGGCTGATGCTGCTGAAACAGGCAAAGCTGGTGACCGGCGGCATGGCCGGCATCGCGCTGCTGCTGTCCTATCTGATCCATCTGTCGCCCGCGACGCTGTTCCTGCTGATCAACATCCCCTTCTTCCTGTTCGCCGGCCGGGCGATGGGCATGGCCTTCGGCCTGAAGACCCTGTTCGCCAATATCGCGATCATGGGCGTCGGCCTTGCCATGCCCTATGCGATGGAGATCGCCCGGATCAGCCCCTTCTTTGCCGCGCTGTTCGGCGGCTCGATCATCGGCTTCGGCATCCTGGCCATCGCCCGCCATGGCGCGGGCGTGGGCGGCGTCGGCGTGGTCGCGCTGATCCTGCAGAAGTCGCGCGGCTGGAATGCCGGTCGCACCCAGATGGCCTGCGATGTGCTGATCCTGCTCGCCTCGCTGCCGATCCTCAATGCCGAGCGTTTTGGCCTGTCCGTCCTGTCGGCCGCCGCGATCAACGCCGTGCTGTTCGTCAACCACCGCCCCGGCCGCTATATCGGCCATTGATGCGCGCCGGCCTCCCCGGCTAGACGGACCCCGGCGCCCATGCCGGTGCGCCCATCATAAAAGGGGTCCAGAATGAAGCGGTTCGCGCTCTGTATAATATTGGCCAGCACGGCCCTGTCGGTTCCGGTCCGTGCCGCGACGCCCACCAGCGCGACCGCACCGGCCGATGCCCGCGCCATTGCCGCGATCCGCGCGCGCCCGGCGGTCAAGGCCGCCTTCGCCGCGCTGGAGGCCGAACATGACCAGTGGGTCGACAATATCGTGACCCTGACCCAGATTCCGGCGCCGCCGTTCAAGGAAGAGGCGCGGGCCAAGGCCTATGCCGACATGTTCCGCGCCGCCGGCCTTACCGATGTGGAGATTGACGAGGGCGGCAATGTGCTGGGCCTGCGCCGTGGCAGCGGCAAGCCCGGCGGCAAGCTGATCGTCGTGTCCGCCCATCTCGACACCGTTTTTCCCGAAGGCACGCCGGTCACGGTCCGGCGTGAAGGCAACAAGCTCCACGCGCCCGGTGTCGGGGACGATGTCGCCGGCCTCGCCACCCAATTGAGCCTGATCAAGGCGATCGTCGGCGCCAATATCAGCGCGCCGATGGACATATTGTTCGTCGGCGATGTCGGCGAGGAAGGCCTGGGCGACCTGCGCGGCATGAAGCAGCTGTTCCACAAGGGCAAATATAAGGACCGCATCGCCAGCTTCTTCTCGATCGACGATGGCTCGGTCGATGGCCTGATCAATGGCGGCGTCGGATCAAAGCGCTATCGCCTGACCTTCACCGGCCCCGGCGGCCACAGCTTCGGCGCCTTTGGCCTGGTCAATCCGATGACGGCGATGAGCCAGGCGATCGTCGATCTCTACAAGATTCCGGTGCCCCAGTCGCCCAAGACGACCTACAGCGCCAGCGTCGTGGGCGGCGGCTCCTCGGTCAACGCCATCCCGCAGGAAGTCTGGCTGCAGGTCGACATGCGATCGGAAAGCGCGGCTGAACTGGCCAAGCTGGAACAGGCGTTCCTCGCCACGGTGGACAAGGCCGTTGAGACCGAAAATGGCGCCCGCTCGATCAAGGAAGGCCCGATCCGCGTCGACAAGAAGGTCGTGGGCGATCGTCCGGCCGGCAGCACTGCCGCCGATACGGCGCTGGTCCGCCAGACCGCCGCCGCCTATGCCGCCGAAGGCGTCACCGCGCGGATGAGCTTCAGCTCGACCGACGCCAATGTGCCGATGAGCCTGGGCATCCCGGCCATCACCATCCCGCGCGCGGCGACCGGCGGCCGGGGTCACTCGCCCGACGAATGGATCGACGTGTCGGCGCCGGAATCGCTCAAGGTCAAGCGGATGGACCTGGTCGCCCTGCTCGCCGCAGCCGGCTATCGCTGATCAACCTGATGGGGCCGGCCAAAATGCCGGCCCTGTTCAGTCCGTCCCGTTCAGTCCGCCTCGCACAGCGGTTCATCCGCGCGATCACGCGCACGCAGGGCCGCGCCCGCATCATTGGCGATGCGCGGGAAGGTCACCCCTTCCAGATTGCCGCGCCCGTCGCACAGCCGGTCACAGGCCATGTCGACCACGCCGGGCAGCGCCACCTGGTCGCCATCATATTGGGCGACGATGATGCACTTCCTGCCGCCGGAAAAGCTCAGGATCAGCTTGTCGCCGGCCCGCCGCGCCGTGCCCGCGCCATGGCAGCTCTGTTCGGTGCCGAAAATCGCCTCCAGCCCGAAACGATAGTCGCCCGACTTGGCAGGAAGGACGCAGAGCGAATCCCGCCCCGCCTCATGCCGCCGCTGGAACAGCCCGACCGGCGCGATCCGCGACGCGTCGGCAATGGCGCCGGTCGCGATCGCCGCGCGCTCCAGCCCCGAAGCCGCGGCCCCGGCGCGATCGGGCGCGGCGGCGCCCGGCGTCGCGGCCTGCTGACACCCGGCCAGAAGACATGCGAGAAAAAGGCTAGTGCGCCGCATCGACACCCGGTTCATCGACCGCGCTCAGCCCATCGGGGCCGATCCGGCGGAAGAAGCAGGACCGCGCGCCGGTGTGGCAGGTCGGTCCCGCCGGCTCGGCCAGCACCCAGACGGCATCCTGGTCACAGTCGATCCGGATGTCGCGCACGCCAAGCATATGGCCGGAACTTTCGCCCTTCTTCCACAGTGATTGGCGGCTGCGCGACCAGAAATGGGCCAGGCCGGTCTCGACCGTCAGCGCCAGCGCTTGCGCATTCATATGCGCCACCATCAGCACTTCCCCCGAGGTGACATGGGTCACCACCGCGGTGATAAGGCCATGGTCATCATATTTGGGGTTGAGGGTCAGCCCCCGGTCGCGTGCGTCATCCATCCGCGCGCTATAATCGGCAATGCGGCCCGTGCGAAGTCCCTTCGGCGCTTTGCATTGGGGCACGGCCTGACAGCCCCATCGGGTCGGACTGTCGCATTTTGGCAAATCTGTTGCACGGATACTACAGAATGGCGACAGTCTTGCTTGCCCCAAGGCCCGCGCGCGCATAGCGTCGCGCGCGATCCGCAACAGCGGACACCAGCAGGGAAACGGATGCCAGGCCAATCAAGGGGGCCAAATATGACATCTTCGCATATCTTCACCAGCATTTCGCGCGGCGCGCTCGCCGTCGCACTCACCGCTCTGGCGCCGATCGGTGCCGCCCATGCCCAGACCGAAGCGCCCGCCGCATCGGGCGAAGGCCTGGGTGAAATCGTCGTCACCGCCTCGCGCCGGGCTGAAAATGCCAAGGACGTGCCGGTCGCCGTGACCGCCATCGGCGGCGAAAAGCTCGACGCCCTCAACAGCAGCGGCCTCGACGTCCGCTTCCTCGCCGCGCGCACGCCCAGCCTTCAGGTCGAAAGCTCGTTCGGCCGCACCTTCCCGCGCTTCTACATCCGCGGCCTTGGCAACACCGATTTCGATCCCAACGCCGCCCAGCCGGTCTCGGTCGTGCTCGACGATGTCGCGCTCGAAAATCCGATGCTCAAGAGCTTCCCGGTGTTCGACCTTGCCAGCGTTGAAGTGCTGCGCGGCCCGCAGGGCACGCTGTTCGGCCGCAACACCCCGGCGGGCGTCGTCAAGATGACCTCGGCCGCGCCGACCGATCATTTCACCGGCTATGCCAGCGCCTCCTGGGCCACCTACAACACCGTCAATGCTGAAGCCGCGATCGGCGGCCCGATCGCCGACGGCCTCAGCTTCCGCGTGTCGGGCCTGCTCCAGCGTCGCGACGACTGGGTCAAGAACGACAATGAAGGCGGCAACGCCGCCAGCGAGCTGGAAGGCTATCGCGACATGGCCGGCCGCGTGCAGCTGGCCTATGAAGCCGGCGACTTCAAGGCGGTGCTGAGCGGTCATTATCGTGACCTCGACGGCAGCCCGCGCGTGTTCCGCGCCAACATCTTCAAGCAGGGCAGCAACCATTTCGTCGACGGCTTCGACAAGGATCATGTGAACCTGGACGGCTATACCAGCCAGTCGATGAAGCAGGGCGGCGGCAATCTGCGCATGCAGCTCCATGTCGACGGCCTGGGCACCTTCTTCTCGACCACCGGCTATGAGAAGGCCAGCGTCGAAAGCACCGGCGACATCGATGGCGGCGGCTGCTACCCCTATACCGGCTGCACCGCCGGCCAGCTCGGCGTCGGCTCGTTCGACTCCAACACCGGCGGCGTGACCAAGCCGGAGGAATTCAGCCAGGAATTCCGCTTCGCGACGGACGACATGAACGGCATCCGCCTGCAGGCGGGCACCTACTTCTTCCACCAGCGCCTGAAATATAACGAATATGCCTATGATCTCGCGGGCAACCGGGTAAGTGCGATCCTGCACAACAACACCAACGAGAATATCGGCCTGTTCGCCTCGGGCGAAGCCAAGGTGACGTCGGCCCTGACGCTGCGTGCCGGCGTGCGTTATTCGCATGACGACAAGCGCGACACGATCACGCTCGATCCGGCGCTCGCCGCCAGCAGCATCTCGTCGCAGCTGATCGGCGTCGACCTGCCGCTCAGCAACACCGCGCAGGGCAGCAACCTGTCCTGGGATGTCAGCGCCACCTATGCGCTCAGCCCCGACGTGAACCTCTATGGCCGTGTCGCCACCGGCTATCAGGGCCCGGCGATCCAGGACCGCGTGACCTTCTTCAGCGTTCCCTCGGTCGCCAAGAAGCAGACCACCATCTCCTATGAAGGCGGCATCAAGGGCGCGATCGCCAACATGGTCCGCTTCGACCTGTCGGCCTATTACTGGAACACCGACGATCTGCAGCTGACGGCTGTCGGCGGCGTCGGCAACTCGGCCCGCCTGATCAACGTGAACAAGGCGGTCGGCTATGGTCTGGAAGGCAATCTGGAGGCGCAGCCGCTCGATCACCTGAACCTGACCGTGGGCGGCAGCTACAACTTCACGGAAATCCGCGACAAGAACGCCTTCGTGGCGGTCTGCGGCTCGGGCATGTGTACGCCCACCGGCAACACCTTCGTCGATGGCGGCACCACCTACAGCTATCTGGACGGCAATGACCTGCCCCAGGCGCCGCGCTACATCGCCAATGCGACCCTGCGCTATGGCATTCCGGTCGGCGATGCGGGCGAAGTCTTCGCCTATACCGACTGGGCCTATCGTAGCAAAATCAACTACTTCCTCTACTCGGCGGCCGAATTCCGCGGCCGTTCGTCGCTGGAGGGTGGCCTCAAGGTCGGTTACAAGTCGAACCATGGTTATGAGATCGCAGCCTTCGCCCGCAACATCACCAACCAGATCCGCGCCGTCAGCGCGATCGACTTCAACAACCTGACCGGCATGATCAACGAACCGCGCATCATTGGCGGCATGATCAAGGCCAGCTTCTAAACCTGGGTCTCAACGCCCCATAGGCGTTAGTCGGCAGAGGAAGGGCGTCCCGCAAGGGGCGCCCTTTCTTGTTGCGCCCAGGGCAGCGGAAAGCCGCCGCCACGCGCCAGGAAAATCACCGAAGCCAGAAACGCGAAAACCCCATCCTGCCAAGGCAGGACGGGGTTTCATTTCGCGCATTCCCGAAGGAAATGGGGCGATCGACGGGATCCGAACCCGCGACCTCCGGTACCACAAACCGGCGCTCTAACCAACTGAGCTACGATCGCCACAGGGGCTGTTGCCCCGCGAGAAGGGCCACATATGCGGCCGCCCCTCCTCCGTCAAGCAGCTTATGTCAAAGGATGAAAATTATCGCCCGGCATCGTTGCCAGACGCCGCCAGACGGGCGCGCAGCACGGCCAGTTCGTCCGCCCCGACGCGCGGCCGTCCCTCCGCCGGCTTGCCCTTGCGCAGCTTCTTGCGATCCTTTTCCGGGGGATCGACGGCGCGAACCCGGACCGCCGCATGGCCCTGCCCGCGAATCCCCAGTTCCTCCGCCGCGCCGCGCGACAGGTCGATGATCCGCCCGCGCGAAAAGGGGCCACGGTCGTTGATCCGCACCAGGATCGTGCGCCCGCTATCCAGCGCCGTCACCTCGACATAGGCGGGCAAGGGCAGGCTGGTGTGCGCCGCCGTGATCCAGCCCGGCCGGAAGCGTTCGCCATTGGCGGTGCGATTGCCCGATTCCGACCCATACCAGCTGGCATAGCCGACCAGGTCATAGCCCGGCTGGTCGGCTGGCACATAGGTGGTGCCGCGCACCGTATAGGGCTTGCCGATGCGCACCGGCATGTCGCTCACCGTACGGAAATTCCCCCCGCCACAGGCCGACAATGTCCCCAGCAGCGCCAAGGCCGCCCCCGAAGTCCCGATACCCCGTCTGATCGTTCTCATGCCCCCTCCTACCCCCGCAGGCGGAGCAGGTCGAGGGCAGCAGGCCGGTCATCGCCGCGATCCGGCGCACAAGGCCATGAAAAAAGGGGCAGAGGCCCCCGGCCCCTACCCCTTCCTTTCGACATGCATGCGCCGGGCGGGTTTCCCCTGCCGCAGCGCCACTCTCCCGCAAACCTACTTCCGACCGCGACGCCGGCAGATCATCAGACGTAAACGCGCCCGAGCGGGCGCGCCTGCATCCTTAGTTGACCGAATCCTTCAGGCCCTTGCCGGCCTTGAACTTCGGCTGCGACGACGCCTTGATCGTCATCGTCTCGCCGGTGCGCGGGTTGCGACCGGTCGAAGCCTTGCGCTGCGACACGGAGAAAGTGCCAAAACCAACCAGGCGCACTTCGTCGCCCTTCTTCAGCGCGCCGGTGATGGCGTCGAACACGCCCTCGACCGCCTTGCTGGCGTCGCTCTTGCTGAGACCGCTGCTTTCAGCGACCGCGCTGATAAGATCCTGCTTGTTCATGCCTTGGGAACCCCCTTTATAGATGTTGGATAGTCAAGGAATCGCGGCGTAGGCGGGGCAATAAGGCCCAGCTTTCAAGCGGTGTCAAAGGGAAAGCGTCAAAAAAGCCGGCGTCGGCGCGTTTTTGCCCCCATGGGCATAAACGCGCCGAAAACCGGGCTTTTAGTGACGGATAGCGGGATCGCCGTCGCGACCCTGGCCGGCGCTGGGCTGCGCCGCCAGATCATCTTCCTCGGTCCAGGTGATCGCTTCGGGCTTGGACACCAGCGCGCGCGCCAGCACCTCGTCGACATGGGACACCGGAACAATCTCCAGCCCCTCGCGGATGTTGGCCGGGATTTCCGCTAGGTCTTTCTCGTTTTCCTGCGGGATCAGCACCGTCTTGATGCCACCACGCAGCGCCGCCAGCAGCTTCTCCTTGAGGCCGCCGATCGGCAACACCCGGCCGCGCAGCGTCACCTCGCCGGTCATCGCCACATCCTTGTGGACGGGAATGCCGGTCAGGGTCGACACGATGGTCGTGACCATGCCGATGCCGGCTGACGGACCATCCTTGGGCACCGCGCCCTCGGGCAGGTGGATATGGATGTCCTTGCGGTTGAACAGGCTCGGCTTGATGCCATAGCCGGGCGAACGCGCCTTCACATAGGAGAAGGCGGCCTGCACCGATTCGTTCATCACTTCGCCCAGCTTGCCGGTCGTCTTGATGAGGCCCTTGCCGGGCACGGTCACCGCCTCGATCGTCAGCAATTCGCCGCCAACCTCGGTCCAGGCCAGACCCGTGACGGCGCCGATCTGATTCTCTTCCTCGCCCACGCCATGGCGGAATTTCCGCACGCCGGCATAGTCGGCCAGGTTTTCGGGCGTGATCTCGACCTTGTCGAACGCGCCTTCCAGGATCTTGCGCAGCGCCTTGCGGGCCAGACGCGCCACTTCCCGCTCCAGCGTGCGGACGCCGGCTTCACGGGTATAGTAACGGATCAGGTCGCGCACCGCGGCCTCGGTCACCTCGAACTCGCCATTCTTCAGGCCATGGGCGTCGATCTGCTTGGGCACCAGATGGCGCTGGGCGATCTCGACCTTCTCATCTTCGGTATAGCCTTCGAGCCGGATGATCTCCATGCGGTCGAGCAGCGGCTGCGGCAGGTTCAGCGAGTTGGCCGTCGTCACGAACATCACGTCGGACAGGTCGACGTCGATCTCCAGATAATGGTCCTGGAACTTGCTGTTCTGTTCGGGGTCCAGCACTTCCAGCAGCGCCGATGCCGGATCGCCGCGGAAATCCTGGCCCAGCTTGTCAATCTCGTCGAGCAGGAACAGCGGGTTCATGGTGCCCGCCTTCTTCAGGTTCGACACGACCTTGCCCGGCAGCGAGCCGATATAGGTGCGGCGATGGCCGCGGATCTCGGCTTCGTCGCGCACACCGCCCAGCGACTGGCGCACGAACTCGCGGCCGGTCGCCTTGGCGATCGAACGGCCCAGCGAGGTCTTGCCGACGCCCGGCGGGCCGACGAGGCACAGGATCGGCCCCTTCAGCTTGTTGGTGCGCGCCTGCACCGCCAGATATTCGATGATCCGGTCCTTGACCTTCTCCAGCGCGAAATGATCCTCGTCCAGGATCGCCTGCGCCTTCTTGAGGTCGGTCTTGACCCGCCCCTTCTTGCCCCAGGGCAGGCCCAGCAGCACGTCGAGATAGTTGCGCACCACCGTCGCTTCGGCCGACATGGGCTGCATGCCCTTGAGCTTCTTCAGCTCGGCCGTCGCCTTGGCGCGGGCTTCCTTGCTCAGCTTCGCCTTGGCGATCTTGTCGGCCAGTTCGGCGAGTTCATCGCCTTCCTCGCCCTCGCCATTGCCCAGCTCGCGCTGGATCGCCTTGAGCTGCTCGTTCAGATAATATTCGCGCTGGGTCTTTTCCATCTGGCGCTTCACGCGGCCACGGATCTTCTTCTCGACCTGCAGCACGCCCAGCTCGCCTTCCATGAAGGCAAAGACCATCTCCAGCCGCTTGACCGGATCGGGCTCGACCAGCAGCGACTGCTTGTCGGCAACCTTGACGTTGATGTTGGCGGCGACGGAATCGGCCAGGCGACCGGCATCGTCGATCTCGCGCAGCTGCACCGGCGTTTCGGCCGGCAGCTTCTTGTTGAGCTTGGCGTAATTCTCGAACTGCTCGGCCACCGAGCGCATCAGCGCAGCGGCTTCCGGACCTTCGGCGACGATCTCCTCGACCGGCGCGACCTCGGCGACCAGATAGCCCGCTTCGGCCGGCGCCAGATCGGCCAGCTGGGCGCGATGCTTGCCCTCGACCAGCACGCGCACCGTGCCGTCGGGCAGCTTGAGCAGTTGCAGCACCACCGACACCACGCCGGTGTCATACAGCGCGTCCTTGCCCGGATCATCCTCGGCCGGGTCGAGCTGGGACACCAGGAAGATTTCCTTATTGCCCTCCATCGCCGCTTCCAGCGCGGCGACGCTCTTGTCGCGACCGACGAAAAGCGGGACGATCATCTGCGGGAAGACGACGATGTCGCGCAGCGGCAGAAGGGGATATTGCGTAGTCATTCACTCTCCAGGGCCGGACTTGCGGCCCGTCATGCGGTTCATCGCCTTTATGGGGATGCCCGTCGCGTCAATCAATCAGCGATCACCATATTGCTGCAACGATGAACAAGGGCTTATCCGCCAGCGGCAGCCCCGGAACGGCAGTGCGCGCCGGCTCAGAAGGGCAGCTTGAAGCCCGGCGGCAGCGGCAGGCCGGCGGTCATCTTGCCCATTTCGGTGTTGCTGACCTCGTCCGCCTTCTTGCGCGCATCGTTGAACGCGGCGGTGATAAGGTCTTCCAGCATCTGCTTTTCCGACGGCGCCAGCAAGCTGTCGTCGATCGAAACGCCCAGGATGCGGCCCTTGGCCGACGCCTTCACCTTGACCAGGCCGCCACCGGCCGCACCCTCGACTTCCAGCTTGTCCAGATTGTCCTGCGCGCGCTGCAGTTCTTCCTGCACGCGGCTGGCCATCCCCAATATTTCGTTCAGATCCTTCATGCTTCGGCACTCCATTGTTCCGGCTCGTCCGAATGGACCAGCTCGGCATCGGGGAAGGCGTCCATTGCCGCCTTGACCACCGGGGTTTCCAAAATTGCGGCGCGGCTGTCGGCCAGCTGGCGCTGTTCATTGGCCAGCAGGGTCGGCTTGGCCTCCCCCTCGCCCTGCGTCACCGTCCAGGCGACGCCGGTCACCTCGCGCAGCGCCGGGATGATCCGGGTAGCGAAGTCGGGCGACAGGCTGGCCGTGCCGCGATACTCCAGCATTGGCGGATCATAGCGGATGATCCCCACGCAATCATGCATTTCCTGCGCCAGATGCCCCTTGCTCTTCTGCCAGAAGGCTTCGATCAGATCCTCGAATGTGGCAGGCAGGCTGGACGCGGGTTCCGGCGCGGGCGCGGCGGCGGCGGGCGCCTGGCCCGGCATCGCCGGCGCGGCCATCGGCACCCCGCCCTGCAGCATCCGGGCAAGGTCGCTGGGATCGGGCATGGTCGCGGCATGCATCACGCGCAGCAGCGCCATCTCGCACGCCTCGATCGGCAGGGCGGCGGTCGCCACCTCGTCATGGCCCTTGAGCATCAGCTGCCACAGCCGATGCAGCGGGCCAAAGCCGATCTGCGACGCCCAGTCGGCCAGCGCGCCGCGCTCCTCGTCGGACTGGCCCGGCGTCGCAATGTCGCGCCCGGCCTTCACCAGCGTGACCGCATGCACCAGTTCCAGCAGGCCGCGCATCAGCGACAGCGGCTCGACCCCCAGCGCATATTGATCGCGCACCCCGCCCAGCAGCGCGGCGGTATCGCCCTCCAGCAGCAGGCCGAGCAGCCGGCGGGTGGAGCCGCGATCCGACAGGCCCAGCATCTCGCGCACCTGCGCGGCCGTAACCATCGGCTCGCCCTCGCCCATTTCGGCATGGGCGATCGCCTGATCGAGGATCGACAAGCCGTCACGCGCGGAGCCTTCGGCCGCCTGCGCGATCAGCGACAGCGCATCGGGTTCGGCCGCGACCTGTTCGGCCTCGACCACATGGGCGAAATGGCCGGCCAGCATCTCGGCCGGGATGCGGCGCAGGTCGAACCGCTGGCAGCGCGACAGCACCGTCACCGGCACCTTGTTCACCTCGGTCGTGGCGAACAGGAATTTCACATGGGCCGGCGGCTCCTCCAAGGTCTTGAGAAGCGCGTTGAACGCGTTCTTCGAGAGCATATGGACTTCGTCGATGATGTAGATCTTGTAGCGCGCCGACACGGCGGCATAGCGCACCGCCTCGATGATCTCGCGCACGTCGTCGACGCCGGTATGGCTGGCGGCGTCCATCTCGACCACGTCGATATGCCGGCCCTCGGCAATCGCCATGCAGGGTTCGCACACGCCGCACGGGTCGATCGTCGGCCCGCCCTGCCCATCCGGGCCGATGCAGTTCAGCGCCTTGGCGATCAGCCGCGCGGTCGACGTCTTGCCGACCCCGCGCACGCCGGTCATCAGGAAAGCATGGGCCAGGCGGCCGCGCCGGATCGCATTGCCCAGCGTCTGGACCATGGCGTCCTGCCCGATCAGCTCGCGAAAGTTGCGCGGACGATATTTGCGCGCAAGCACGCGATAGGGCTGAGGGGAATCGGACATGCCTGTTTCCTAACCGTTCAGATGCGGCTTGTCGAAGCCCGTTCGGACCTTGCGAAGAGATGATGCTGTGCGGAAAGGTGGGAGCCGGAACGACCCGCAGAAAAATCGTTGTGGCTGCTTCCGTCAGGACCTGACCAGGTTGGCGACGACTACGTCCGCCCGACTCCCGGCCGGGCATATGGCGAACTCATGACAGGAAGGCAAGGGCTTCCATGCCCTTGCCTTCCTGAAAGCTAGTCCAGCCCGCTCTTCTGCGCCTTGCTGACGAATTCCAGCGCCGAATGGGCGGCCTCGGCGATCGCTGCCTCGGCCTTCTTGTCGTCCACGGTCGGCCGGTCGAGATAGATGGCCAATATATATTCCTCGCCCGCCGGCGACTTCACCAGTGCGACGTCATTATAGGCGGTGCCGCAGCTGCCGGTCTTGCTGCCCGAGGTCCAGCCTTCGGGCAGGCCCGCCTTGATCCTTTTGTCGCCGGTGGTGCTGGCATTGAGCCAGCCGCGCAGCCTGTCGGCATCGGCCGCAGCCATATCGCGGAACAACAGCCGTCCCATCAGCCCGGCCATCGCCGCCGGACTGGTCGTGTCGCGCGGATCGCCCGCAATATTCTCGTTCAACTCGGGTTCGATACGGTCGAGCCGCGTGATCTTGTCGCCATGGGCACGGATGAAGGAGGTCAGCCCCTCCGGCCCGCCCAGCATCGGCAGCAACAGGTTGGCGGCGCTGTTGTCGCTCACTTCGACCGCCGCCTCGGCCAGTTCGGCCATCGACATGCGGCCGCGCTTCTTGTTCTTCTTCACGACGGGCGCGTAATCGAGAATATCGTCATTGGTGAAGGGTATCTCCCCCTCCAACCCGAACTTGCCGCCCTGCGCGCCGATCAGCACGGCAGCAGCCAGCGGCGCCTTGAAGGTCGAGCACATGGCAAAGCGATCATCGCGGTTGAAACCCAGGATCAGCGCGCCGTCGCGATCGACCAGCGCGATGCCCATGCGCCCGCCGGTCTCCTCCTCGATCTCCTTGGGATTGCGGACGGAGGTGAGCGCGGATTGCGGCACCAGATAGCGTGGTGCGGGCGGCATCAATGTCGGCAGGGTCGGCACCTCTTCCGCCTTCTTGGCCGGCGCCTTCTTCTTGGGCGCGGCCGACAGCGGCAAGGCCACGACCAGACAGGCGGTCAGCGCCGCGAGCGAGAGGGATTTGCGCAGCGCCATGGCTTACATACCTTGCATATTGTTGAATTCGCCAGGGATACGGACAGTCAGCGCGTCCAGTTGCTCGGACAGGATGATCTGGCAGGCCAGGCGGCTGGTGCGGGTCGCCGCAGCGGCCAGGTCCAGCATATCCTCCTCATCCTCGCTCGCGCGCGGCAGGCGGTCGAAATCGGCGGCATCGACGATGACATGGCAGGTCGAACAGGCCATCTGCCCTTCGCATGTTCCTTCCAGCGGCTGACCCGCCGCCTGTGCAACCTCCAGCAGGACGGACCCGGCAGGCGCATCGACCTCCAGTCGATTTTCGCCGTCGGCGCTGATGAAGGTGACCATGGTCATGCTATGCGATGCTCCCTGCTCACGGCGCCGCTTGTGCGGTCGCCGCCCCGTTAATCACCTTCGCAGCCTCCTCCAGTTCGGCCGGTGTCGTGTATCGGCCAAAGCCGATCCGCACCGATCCGCGCGCCTGACCGTCTGAAAGACCCAAGGCGCGCAGCACATGGCTAGGCCGCCCGGACCCGCTCGCGCAAGCGCTGCCGAGCGAAAAAGACACATTGCGGCAATCGGACAACAATCGCGCGCCGTCGATCCCGGCGCGACGAATGTTGAGATTGCCGGGATAACGCGCGTCGGCGCTGCCGTTCAGCGTCCAGTCGGCAAACAGCGCGCGCGCCTGCGCAGACAGCGCCGCCAAATGCGCTTGATCGGCCTCCGCCTGCTCCCGCATCAGGCACGCCGCCACGCCAAAGCCGGCGCACAGGGCGGGCGACAAGGTGCCCGACCGCAGCCCGCCTTCCTGCCCGCCGCCATGGATCAGCGGGTCGATCTTCACCCCGTCGCGCAGCCACAGCGCGCCGATCCCCTTGGGCCCGTGGATCTTGTGCGCGCTGATCGCCACCATGTCGCATTGGTCGGGGATCGGCACCCGGCCATAGCCCTGCACCGCGTCGCACAGGAACAGCGCGCCCGCGCCATGGGCCAGGTCGGCCAGCGCGCCGACCGGCTGGATCACGCCAATCTCATTATTGACCAGCATCGCGACGACCAGCGCTACCCCGGGCACGATCGCCCGCGCCGCCGCCGCCAGATCGACCAGCCCGTCGCCATCCACCGGCAAGACCGTCACCGCCCGGCCCGTCCGCCGCATCGCCGCCACCGTATCCAGTACGGCGGCATGTTCGGTCGCGATGGTGACGATGTCGCCCGTCGGCGCGCCCTGGATCGCGATGTTCAGCGCCTCGGTCGCGCCGGAGGTGAAGAGCAGCCTGCCGCCCGGCGGCAGCAACTGGCCGATCGCATCGCGCGCCAGTTCCACCTGCGCCGCGACCATGCGGCCGGCGCGATGCGCGCTGTGCGGATTGGCGAACTGGTCGCGCAGCAGCGGCACCATCGTCTCGAAGGCTTCGGGCGCCAGCGGCGTCGTCGCCTGATAGTCGAGATAGATCACCGGCTCGCCCGCTCCGCCATGGCGGTCCATGTGGTCAGGAAGCGATCGACATCGCCCACGCTCGTCTGCGGGCCGAAACTCACCCGCACCACCTCGCCCGCCGCCGCCGCGTCCCAGCCCATCGCGCCCAGCACATGGCTGGTCTTGAGCGATCCGGACGAACAGGCGCTGCCCGCCGACACGGAAATGCCGGCCAGGTCGAACTGGATCAGCTGCGCCCGCGCCGACAGGCCGGGCATGCGATAGCTGGCGATCGCCGGCAAACGCGGCGCGTCACGCGCGACGATCTGCCCGCCCGCCGCCTCGATCCCGGCGTCCAGCCTTGCCCGCAGCGCCGCGGCCACCGGCATCCAATCGCCCCGTGCCTCCAGTGCTGCCGCCATCGCCATGATCGCCGGCAGATTTTCGGTGCCGGCACGGTAGCCCTGCTCCTGCCCGCCGCTCGGTTCGACCAGCGCCAGGTCGCGGATCAGCAGCGCGCCGATCCCCGGCGGCCCGCCGAACTTGTGCGCGCTGATCGCGACCATGTCGGCGTCGGGCAGGGCCAGCTTGCCCGCACTCTGGGCGCAATCGGCAAACAGCAGCAGCCCCGCGCGCCGGAAATCCGCCAGTGGCTGGATCACGCCCGTTTCGTTGTTCACATGCTGGATCGCGACCAGACTGCCCGGCGCCAGTTCCGGCAACAGCACCCGGCCATCGCCATCCACCGCCAGCCGCTCGGCCTCCCTGGTCACGCGCAGCACCGCATCATGCTCGACCGGCGAGGTGATGATTCGCGCCGCCTTGGCGCGGGTCAGCGCGATGGCGATCGCCTCGCTCGCGCCGGAGGTGAAGAAGGCATGGCCATCCCATCCCAGCGCCGCCGCGATCCGCCGCCGCGCATCCTCCAGCATCGCCCGCGCCGCGCGCCCGTCGCTGTGCGGGCTGGAAGGGTTGGCCCAGCCGGCCATCGCGGCGACCATCGCGGCCTGCGCCTGCGGCAGCATCGGGGTGGTCGCGGCATGATCGAGATAAAGGCGGTCGGCGGCCAAGCGGAACTACTCATTGATTGCGGAAATGGCGGCGGCATCTATATAGGCGGATTGCCGCGCTGCGCCAGCGTGAAGGCCATATGGCCAAGCCCCGGCGCGCGCACGGACCCTTTCCCCGCTGCCCCGTGGCAGCCCAGACCATAACAGGTGCCATGCCCGACGTCATTTTCCCCGGACCCGAAGGTCGCCTCGAAGGCCGCTTCAGCCCCCCGCCCCGCCCGCGCGCGCCGGTCGCCATGATCCTGCACCCGCATCCGCAGGGCGGCGGCACGATGAACGACCGCATCACCCAGGCACTCTACAAGACCTTCGTGAAGCGTGGCTTTGCCGTGCTGCGCTTCAACTTCCGTGGCGTCGGCCGCAGCCAGGGCACGTTCGACAATGGCATTGGCGAACTCAGCGATGCCGCAGCCGCGCTCGACTGGGTGCAGAGCTTCCACCCCGAAGCGCAGACCACCTGGATCGCCGGTTTCTCCTTCGGCGCCTGGATCGGCATGCAGCTGCTGATGCGCCGCCCGGAAATCCGCGGCTTCATCTCGGTCGCGCCGCCGGCCAACATGTATGATTTCTCCTTCCTGGCGCCCTGCCCCTCGTCGGGCATCATCGTCCAGGGCACGGCGGACGAAGTGGTGACCGCCAGCGCGGTGCAGAAGCTGGTCGACAAGCTGCGCACCCAGAAGGGCATCACCATTCATCATGACGAGATCAAGGGAGCCAACCACTTCTTCGAGCATGAGCTGGACCAGCTGATGAAGTCGGTCGACAATTATCTCGACATGCGCCTGTCGCCGGACTCGCCGATCCGCTGAGGACCGGCCCGATCGGGATCATGGAGGGGCTGCCGCCGCGCAGCCCCTTTTTCTTTGCCCGCACGAACCGCCTGCCGATCAGGACCGGAACCATGCCGAGCCGCATCCAGCACCGATCCGCGAGCGCATGTCGATCAGCCTGACCTTCGTGATCTCCAGGCCCCGTCTCCGACCTTTTGTAGCGGGACGCCCCCCCCCGTCTCCCGCCATGAAGCCTTGATGGCTCCCGCCCAGAAAGAGCGCCCTCCACTTACTCGACGGCTTCTCCCAAAAGCTGACCTTGGCATATCCGTCATCCCGGACTTGATCCGGGATCCATTCAGCACTCCCTATCTGGCGTAGTGCAAGATGGATCCTGACCTCCGTCAGGATGACGCCCGTGACGATTGGCAGGTTTCGACCAATTCTTGCCCCCCTTCTATTCATTTGGATCGTTGAAAGCCGCCGCTCATTTAGATGGCGAATTGAAGGAAAAGGGACAGATTTGGCAGGAGGGCAGCGGCAGGTTTAGGTCAGTGATCCCTGAACCAGCGAGCGACGGCTTCAATCACGCCTTCTGAATGACATCTGCCCTTTCCGGTGGTGATGTGAGGGCCTTCGACGCGTGAATATTCGGGATTAGCCAAATCAAGATCGAAGGTGAAAGATGCCCCGTCCCGAGTGATAAGATGCCCGATCACCGTGTCGTCCCCATCGGGGGTGACGCCTAAAATCATCACATCCGACCGCGCCAGTCCGAACATCTCAAGATTGCTATACAGCTTCTCTGAAGCGTTGATCCCCTCGAAGTTATCGAAGAAGATGGTGCCCGCACGCATTCGCTGGTTGAGGACGATCAGATCGGAAGCGAAATCCTTCATACCGCTAGACCTACTGCACATCGAAACGTTCGCAAATGGGCCATTGTTGGCCAATGATTTTTCACCACGCGGTGTCAGCTATTGCCAGCTATCTCTCCAAAAGCTGACAGACTGATAACCACCCAAATCCCACCCGGTGAAGGCTGTGATTTTCCTGTTCTTCGAGAGCAAGAGATGATGGAGGACGGTCGAGCGCCGCGCGGTTCATGCGCGCGGCGCCGTGAAGAAGGCGGAGGAAGGACAGGCCGCACGCCGCCTGACCACCAGCCAAGCCGCCATCCCGCCCGCGCCCTCCCCAGGGGCGCCGGCAGGATCAGGCCGGATCAGTTGGCCTTGGACAGGTCCACCTTCTCGACCCATTCGGGGTAGAAGGTCGGTTCGCGGTTGGACCAGCCGACCGCCGTGGCTGCCGCCTCACTGATCGACTGCAACAGCAGCCGCCGCTTTTCGGGATGCAAATGCGGCAGGCTTGCCGCCGCACAGAAGGCGCCCGGCAGCCAGGGCCGCGCCCCCGCCCCCAGCAGTCGCTCATAGAGGAAGCGATAGGCCGAGAAGCTCGCCAGACGGTCCTGCCCCAGGTCAAAGGCGGACACCGTCACCAGCGGCGCCATGAACGGCTCCACCTGGTCCAGCCCGCTATCGTCGGGAACATGCGCCTTGATCTCGTCAAGCCGGCCATAGATGCGCGCCTGGGCGCGGATGCTGGCTTCCTCGACCATGTCGCGCGACCATAGCTTCATCGCGTCGCGGCGATGCAGCCCGATGTCCAGCGATCTGCGAATATATCTTTGCGTGGCCGACGGGAAACTGGCGAATTCCCGCAATTCCGCCAGGGTAATGGCCCCGTCCGCCGGTCTTGCACTCGTGCCCATTGCTCATGCCCTCCGACTTGAAGTCGATCAGCAGAACATGCGCCCCGCATGGTTAGCAAAGGCTTAACGGGCACCTGTCCCACCGATTGTCACAAGGGACCAGATTTCTTTTTGCAGTGCAACATGATATTTTTGTGAAATGCGACAGACGGAGGATTATGCCTGCGCTTCAACCGCTTCGGGTGCCAGCAGCCAAGCGAGGCCGGCCGTTGCATCATCGAATATCCGCAGATAGGGCTGCGTCATTTCTCGCTTCACCTGCAACCGGGTGATCGCGCTGCCGGTGATGATGGCGATCCGCCGCGCCTTGGGGAAATCGCCCAGATTCGCGCGGAAGGACGCGACCGCCTCCTGCGGCTGGGCGCTGCTGGCGCTCATGTCCATGCGCAGCAGATAGCCCGGCTTGAACCCCTCGGCCAGGAAGCGGGCCTTGCACTCGCGGGCATAAGCCGCGACTTCCTGCGCCGTGAACAGCTTGGACCATTTGATGTCCAGCAGGTTCAGATCATGGCGAAATTCGATGTGGTACATGGCGCAGTCTCCTGCGCGCTCCCTGCCATGACCGGGTTAATATTTCGCCTCCGGGGCGCCCCTGCTCAGGCCGGGCGCCGCTCCAGCACCGCGCCGATCATGCTGCGCCACACCGCCACGTCGCCGGCCCGCGCCATGTCGGCATCGGGTTCGCGCAGCGTGTGCAATATCGCATAGGCATCGTCGACATGGTCGGGCCAGGCCGCATCCACCGCGCCCGCCGCATGGGGATCCTGGCCGCCGCCATTCAGGCTGAGCTGGCGCCCGGCCAGCACGCGGGCAATGCGTTCGATCGCGGGGGTGGTGGAAGTCGGCATCGTCGTCTGCTCCTCTCGCGCGGGAAGCCGGCCTGCCGCCTGATGGCGGTCGGGGCCGCGCTTGCCCGACTGGAATAACATGGATTTTCGCGGTCCGCTATCGGTCAGCGCTCGGGCTTTTCGGGCCGGGGCTTTTCGGGAAACCCCGAAGACGGCACCGGTTCGCCGTCATCGTCCGGCCGGCTGGTCGCGGGCGGGTCCGACGCGTCCATGCTGTCTTCCAGCGCCTCGTCCAGCTTCTTCTCGCTCTCGCGCTTCGTATCGCTCATCTGCGCGTCTCCTTTTCTCCTGCCGGATCAACCGACAGGAGCCAGCGCCGGTTCCCCGCCAGTGCCCCACGCCGCCGCTTCGACCAACCGCCAAGCCGCTTCGACCAGCATCGCGCGCAGGGGGCGACAGCGCCGGCAAGCTGGCGTAGATATCATCCATGACACTTCCCACCGAAGAGGGGCCGCGCGGCGTTTCGCCGACCGCCGCCCTCTATTCCATCATCGGCTTCTGGTTCTTCTACGCGATCCTCATCAGCGTGCGGGCGCTGGTGGTGGGCTTCGACTATCAGGGCGAAATGGCCGCCCGCCGCGCCGTGGTGACGTTGATCGGCATCATCGTGACCTGGATTCTCTATCTGGCGATACGCCGGTTCGATGCCAAGCCGCTGGCGGTCCGCATCGTCGCCGCCTTCTCGCTCGCCGCGCCCTTCGCGCTCGCGATGGCGGTCGCCAACTATTATGTCTTCAACATCTATGACCCGATGGGCATGTTTCCCGACATGGACCAGCAGAAATATGAGGCCCAGTCCCATGCGCTGATCTATATCGTCGATGACGCCGTCAGCCGCTATTTCTTCCTGTCTGCCTGGGCCGGTCTCTATCTCGGCCTGTCCTATGCCAGCGAGGCGCATCGCACCGAACGCCGCGCCGCGCGCCTCGAACGCGCCGCGCAACAGGCCGAACTGCGCTCGCTGCGCTATCAGGTGAACCCGCATTTCCTGTTCAACACGCTGAACTCGCTCTCCTCGCTGGTGATGAAGGACCGGCGCGACGAGGCCGAACAGATGATCATGTCGCTCTCCAATTTCTACCGCACCAGCCTCACCGGCGATCCGCTCGATGACGTGCAACTGGAAGAGGAAGTCCATCTCCAGAAACTCTATCTGGATATCGAGGCGGTGCGCTTCCCCGACCGGCTGGCTACCCGGATCGACATTCCCGCCGACCTGCTGACCGCCTGCGTGCCGGGCCTGATCCTCCAGCCCTTGGTCGAAAATGCGATCAAATATGGCGTCTCGCGCACTTCCAGCCCGGTCGCCATCACCATCCGCGCGCGCGAGGAGCATGGCCTGCTGCACCTCACCGTCACCGATAATGGCGACAAGCCGCCCAGCGCCGGCGATGGCGGCAGCGGCATCGGCCTCGCCAATGTGCGCGACCGCCTGTCCGCCCGCTTTGGCGATCAGGGCCGGATCGACTATGGTCCACAAGCCGATGGCGGCTTTGCCGTCAATCTCTTCCTTCCGCTCAACCGCCGGGGGTGCTGACGCCCATGTCCATCCGCACCATGATCGTCGATGATGAGCCGCTCGCGGTCGAGCGATTGCAGATGCTGTGCGCGCGCGAGCCGCGCATCGCGCTGGTCGGCACCGCCAATGATGGCGAGGCGGCGCTGCGCCTGGTCGAGGCCCTCAAGCCCGACCTGCTGCTGCTCGACATCGCCATGCCGCTGCTCGACGGCATCGGCGTCGCCCGCGCGATCAGCCAGATGGGCATCCGCCCGGCGATCATCTTCGTCACCGCCTTCGAAAGCTTCGCGGTCGAGGCGTTCGATCTTGCCGCGGTCGATTATCTGCTCAAGCCCGTCGCCCATGACCGCCTGACCCGCGCGGTCGACCGGGTCGAACAGGCGCTGCGCAGCCGCGATGGCGAAGATGGTACCCCACCCGCCCCGGCCGAACCCGCGCCCGAATGGGCCGAGGAATTCTGGGTGCCGCACCGTTCCGAACTGGTCCGCATCGCCGCCGACCAGATCGACCGGATCGAGGCGGAGCGCGACTATATGCGCCTCCATGTCGGCGCCCATAGCTATTTGCTGCACCAGACCATCAGTTCGCTGGAGGAACGGCTCGATCCGCAGGCGTTCGTCCGCCTGCATCGATCGCACATCGTCCGCCGCCCGCATATCGCGCGGCTGCGTCACGACGGCAGCGGCGTCTGGTTCGCGGCGCTGGCCGACGGCAACGAGATCCGCATCGGCCGCACCTATCTCGCCAATGCGCGGGCGATGACGGGACGCTGAGAGGCCTTTTGGACATGCGCCTCCGGGCGCTGCTACCCGCTCAATAGATCCACTGGATGCGGGTCAGCACCGTGTCGCTCTCGCCGCGCTCGCCGAACCGGTCGAGCCAGGTGTGGCCCCAGGTCGCACCGAATTTCCAGCGCGTCGTCGCCCACCAGTTAAGGCCCAGCATCGTCTTCTTGAAACGGCCGCCCTCGATGCCATTATCGTCCAGGTCCATTTCCGAATAGCGCGCCACCAGTTCCGGCGCGCCCCAGCGGCCCTTGGGTATGACGCGCCGGGCATAGCCGACATTGCGGTCATAGGGCCGGGTTTCGCCGGTCAATATCCAGCTGCCGGTAACATACCAGCCATGGAAGACCGGATCGCGAAATTCGCGCGAATTGGTCCGGTTCAATATATATTCGCCCAGGAACGACACCGGCCCGACATTCAGCAGCGCCTCGCCGGCAAAGCCGTCGCTGCTCTGCGCCGCGAATCTCCCGGTGTCGATCGCGACGTCGCCGACATTGGTTTCCGCCCGGCCGCTATAGCGGATCGTGCCGTCCGCCGCCGCATGGCGATAGGCCACGCCGACATGCAGGAACTCATTGCGGTCCGGCACGTCCCAGATCAGCCCGGTCATGCGCGCCGAATAGTCCCAGCCACGATCAGTCGAGCTGCCGAAATCCCAGCTATCCTTGTAGGCGCCCGCCGAAAAGGTCGCCGCCTTGTTCGCGCCCAGCACCTGGACGAAGCGGACGCCGAAATTGCGCGACGTGAAAAAGGGCGTCAGCACGCGCTCGCTATGCGGCAGGTTCGCCGAATCCCCGACCATTTCGTAGGAGAATGTCTCCTTGGTCTTGCCCAGCGTCATCTTGGTGCGGCTGCCCAGCGGAAAGGTCAGCGACGCGTCGGTCAGCTTCCATTTCTGCTCGGGGTTGGTGTCGAACCCCTTATATTCGCCGCTGACCTGATAGCTCACCCGATAGTCGCCGCCGACCGATCCGATCAGGCTGAGCCGCGCCGATCGCACCTGAAACTCATTCTCCTGCCGGCCGATCTGGCTTTCATTGACCGCATCCTGGCTGAAATCGGTCCAGTCGCCGATCAGCGACAGGCCCAGCCGGATCTTGAAGAAGGGCAGTTCCTTGTTCGGGTCGGCGGGCTTGGCCGGCGCGAAATCGGGGACGACATAGCTCGGCGTCTCGTCCACCGCATGCACGTCGCCGCCGCTATGATGGCCGATCGGTTCGTAGAGCGATTCCGTGCTCTGCGCCCAGGCATCGGGCGCGCATAGCCCCCCGGCCATCAGCATTGCCATGATGACGGGCGAAGTGCCGGGAAGACGCGCGCGCATGACCTATTTCCCCTTGAACCTGTCCCTTCTGATCGTCGCAAATCCGGAGGTCCGCCATCGGGGGAAATACCGAGAATGGCCGGGGCGACGGGCCTTTTCCCACGCAAAAAGGGCCCGGCTCGCGCCAGGCCCTCTCCCTCCCTTGGCGGGATGCGGATGGTCAGTTGCCGACCACCGGCCGGGCATCCTTGGCATCGGCATAGCGCTCGTTGGTCTGGGCGCGGGCGATGGCGGTCGCGATCGGCGCCTCGACCTGGGCGATCGCCGCCGCGCGGCACGCGCTCATGGTATTGATGTCGGTGCTAAAGCAGACCCGGCTGGCCGCGCGGGAGATGCGGGTGCGCAGTTCCTGCTGGTCGGCGTGGCGCGTGAGGTCCAGGTCGCCGAAGCGGACCTCGGTGGTGCGACCGTTGGACGTGAACTCCTCGGCCGAAGCGATGCCGGAACCTGCCAGCAGGGCGGCGGCGGCGCTGAGCGCGGTGATGATCTTGGCGGTGGCGAACATGGCGTGTCTCCTCAAAACTGTCATGGCATCCGGCCTGCGTCGTCAGGGGGCGTCGACGCGCCGGATGCGAACGGTTCGGCGGGGGTCTTGTGGGGGCGTTGCGCCATATCCCGTTCGCCCATCCTGTGTACGCGCCCGGCCCTCTCGCCGCCCGTCCGCTTCGACCGGCAACCCCCGGCATCGGCCAACGACCGATCCATCGACCAAGCGCGGATTTGCGGGGACGAACGACGGGACGAATGCCATTCGTCTGCGAAACGACATCCTATTCCCTAGGGGAAATTACGGAGATTCAAGGAAAGCGGACATGAAAACGCCCCCGGCGCAAGGGAATGCCGGGGGCGTATCCGGATGCTGTCGGGCACTCCAGATCTTGTCTCAACTGTTACCGTCAACACGGCACCATCGGCCGTGAACCGTCGCTTAACGCGCTGCTCTCTGGCCTGTTTCGATGTCAGAATAACGACAGGACCGATGCTGCGCACGCCGCTTCGATAACCGGGGCACAGCATCCGCCGGGCGGCATCGGGCGCGGACGAACCGCCCACCGCCATCCACCAACGACATCGCGCGCCGTTATCAGGCGTCCAGCGGCGGCAATCCGGCGCGCGCCAACGCGTCCGCCAGATAGGCAGCAAAGGCGGCATCCCGGCCGGGCAGACGGTGCCGCAGCCAGGCCAGCCCCACCAGTCCCCGCCAGGCATTGAGCGCATCCGGCTCCATCCCCGCCAGCTTGCGATAGCGCCCGACATAATAGGCCGTCGTCGCATCGCGCAGCTTGCCCTCCAGCCGCCCGGCCGACTGCCCCGGCCCGAAGCGCATCAACATCTCGCTGCGCACCACATCGGCCGCCGGGGCCGATCGCGCCGCCTTGGACCAGTCGATCACCGCCAGCCCGTCGCCGCTGACGATCAGATTGGCCGGATGCAGGTCGCCATGGGACAGCCGCTCGCCCTCGATCAACTGGTCCAGCCGGTCGATCGCCGCCGCGCGCAGCCGATCGCCGATCGGCGCCATCTCGATATCCTCGGCCAAGATCGCCTTGCGGCTGCGCAGTTCGGGCAGGTCATGTGCATGGATGGCCCGCTGCAACGCCGCCATCGCGCCCATCGCCCAGCCGATCCGATGGGGATGGCGGACGATATGATGGAGCAGGTTCGGCCCCTCTATCTCGCTATAGATGATGCCCTGCCGCCCGCCAGCCTCCGCGCGCCCGAACACGCGCGGCACCGGCAGGCCGGTCGCCTGGATCGCCTGCGCCGTCGCATGTTCGCGGGCGATGATCCCGGCGTCGACGCCCTCATGGAATAGTTTGAGCACCCGCCCCCCGTCCAGCCGATAGACCGCGGCGGAAGCGCCCTCGGCAATGAAGGTGGAAGGATCGGGCAGGCTCATGCCCCTCGCCTGTGCCGCACCCGAACAGGCTTGACCAGTGTTTTTGCGCCGATACGCGCCATCAGCGACGCGACAACTCGTCCGCCCCTTCGCCCGCGACCCGCTCGCTCCTACCCCACCGCGCTAGAAGCGGAAGGACAGATTCCCCCGCCACTGCCAGCTCGACAGGCCGCCCGATCCGATCCCGTAATATTCGCCTGATCCGATCAGCGCGACATTGCCGCGCAACTGGATGCGCGTGCCGAACCGGACCGATCCGGTCGCCGGCGTGGTCGCGATCAGGCGCAGGTCCGGCCCCAGGACACGGCCGCCATTGGGGCGCAGATAGGCAAAATCGACGCCACCCTCGACATAGGGGGTGATGACCATATCATCCGATCGGAACGGCCGGCTGATCTCCAGCGACGTCGCCACCGCGCCATAATCATAGCGCGCATCGCCCTGCAGCACGCGCAGGTCGATATTGCCCACCTGCCCCTGCAGGACATAATTGTCGTGCCAGATGCTGGCATAGCTCCACGACAGGCGGGGCCGCAGCAGGAAGCTGCCGATCGGGCGCTGCGCGCTCATCCCGACCGTGCCCGACAGGGTGAAGCTGTCATGCTTGCCCGACAGCATCAGCACATGCTGTTCATATTCGCCGAAATTGAGGCCGATGCTGGCATCCAGCACCACGTCCGAATTTGCCATCCGATGCACCATATAGGGCTTCACCGTGATGGAATCGGCCTGCTGGCGCATGCCGCCATTGAAGGATGTATAATCCGAATTGCCGAACTGGATGGCCAGGCCGGCAACCGTGCGCTTGTCGATCCAGCGATCCAGGCCAATATTATACTGG
This sequence comes from Sphingobium sp. BHU LFT2, assembly GCF_018604485.1. Taxonomy (NCBI): domain Bacteria; kingdom Pseudomonadati; phylum Pseudomonadota; class Alphaproteobacteria; order Sphingomonadales; family Sphingobiaceae; genus Sphingobium; species Sphingobium sp. BHU LFT2. Next base: position 71,519 of record NZ_JAFCGW010000010.1, on the reverse strand, counting down.
TTCGCGCTGCCCCTGGTCCGGGCGCCGGAACGGTCATCCTTCAGCGTCGAATAGCTCCATTCTCCCCAGGCGGTCCAGCGCCGGCGGGCATTGGCTGCAATCCGGCAGGCCTTCTCGACCAGTTGCGGATCGCCCCGCAGCCGGCCTTCACGCCCGGCCCGGCAGACCTCATCGGCGGTCATCAGCATCGGGCGCCGCTCGTCACGGCCCGGCGCGACACCGGTCGGCGCAATCGGCGGCAGCGTCTCGGGGCGCGGCCGCTGTATCGGCCGCACGGTCGGCCCGCCCACGTCCGGATCAGGATGCAGGCCCGGCGTCACCGTATCCGGGTCAGGTCGCAAGCCCGGCGTCACCGTGTCCGGATCAGGACGCAAGCCCGGCGTCACCGTATCCGGATCAGGCCGCAGACCCGGCGTCACCGTATCCGGGTCAGGCCGCAAGCCCGGCGTCACCGTATCCGGATCAGGCCGCAAACCCGGCGTCACCGTATCAGGATCGGGCCGTAGTCCCGGCGTCACCGTATCCGGGTCAGGCCGCAGACCCGGCGTCACCGTATCCGGATTGGGCCGCAGGCCCGGCGTCACCGTATCCGGATCAGGACGCAGTCCCGGCGTCACCGTATCCGGATCAGGACGCAAGCCCGGCGTCACCGTATCCGGATCAGGCCGCAAGCCCGGCGTCACCGTATCCGGATCAGGCCGCAAGCCCGGCGTTACCGTATCCGGATCAGGGCGCAGACCCGGCGTTACCGTATCCGGATCAGGACGCAGTCCAGGCGTTACCGTGTCCGGATCAGGCCGCAGTCCCGGCGTCACCGTGTCCGGATCAGGACGCAGACCCGGCGTTACCGTGTCCGGGTCAGGCCGCAGGCCCGGCGTCACCGTATCCGGGTCAGGCCGCAGACCCGGCGTCACCGTATCCGGATCGGGCCGCAAGCCCGGCGTCACCGTATCCGGATCGGGTCGCAATTCGGGTGTCGGTGTATCAGGGTCCGGGCGGACTTCCGGCGTCACTGTGTCAGGATCCGGCCGCGCCTCCGGCGTGATGGGAACCGGTACCGGCCGCAATTCGGGCGTGACGATTTCGGGATCAGGATGCAATTCCGGCGTCACCGTATCCGGATCGGGCCGCAGACCCGGCGTCACTGTATCCGGATCGGGCCGCAGCCCCGGTGTCACCGTGTCCGGATCAGGCCGCAACTCCGGCGTCACCGTGTCCGGATCAGGCCGCAACTCCGGCGTCACCGTATCCGGATCGGGCCGCAGCCCCGGCGTCACTGTATCGGGGTTCGGGCGCAGTTCCGGCGTCACGGTCTCGGGCAAGGGCCGCAATCCGGGCGTGATCAAATCCGGATTGGGGCGCAACCCCGGCGTTACCGTATCCGGCAAGGGGCGCAGGCCGGGCGTCACCGTGTCCGGGTTCGGCCGCAATTCCGGCGTGATCAGATCGGGCAGTTCCGGGTCGGGCCGGTTCCAGTGATCGGGGAAATTGATGCCGCCCGGATGCTGGTCGGCCGAATCGACGAAATTGTCATATTCCGCATATTCGGTGCGAATATGGGCGAACAGATTATGGGTGCCGCCATTTTCCCGCACGATGGGCGATACCGTCAGGTGCAGGCCGGTATCGGGCTGGGTCCAACTGTCCACCCGCTCCCCGGTCTCGGGAAAGACGACGAAAAACTCGCCCGGATCGACACCGGACAGCCACACCGAATGGTCCTTGCCCTCGGTCCAGCCCAGGAAGATGATCCGCCCCGCGGGCGTCTCGCTCTGGGCCATGGCCCCGGTCGTCGCCAATGTCATGCCCGCGACGCTGCCCGCCACGCTCAGGACGCCCGCATGCCAATGGAGCCGCCAATAGGTCATGCCCCGTTTCTACGTGCGATCCCATAGCCGCGGCCATCCATGGAAACCCCGAGACAGGCCGAGACGCGCCCGCAGCCGAACCAGAAACGCCCTCCGGCCGGCGCAGCGCGCCATCGTCCACGCCCGCCCATCTTCCCCTGGCCGCTCCCCCTTCCTATCTTGCCTTCCGACCGGGCAACGCCCCTTGCCCCCACGGAACAAATCTGGAACAACGCCCCCATGAGTCTGACCCATATTTCGAAGCAGAGGTTTACCGAATGCTGACCCACATCAGCGTCCGCGGCGCGCGCGAGCACAACCTCAAGGGCGTGGACGTCGATCTGCCCCGCGACAGCCTGATCGTCATCACCGGCCTCTCGGGCTCGGGCAAGTCCAGCCTCGCCTTCGACACCATCTATGCCGAGGGGCAGCGCCGCTATGTGGAGTCGCTCTCCGCCTATGCGCGCCAGTTCCTGGAGATGATGCAGAAGCCCGATGTCGAGCATATCGAGGGCCTCAGCCCCGCCATCTCGATCGAGCAGAAGACCACCAGCCGCAACCCGCGCTCCACGGTCGCGACCGTCACCGAGATTTACGACTATATGCGCCTGCTCTGGGCGCGCGTGGGCATCCCCTATTCGCCCGCCACCGGCGAGCCGATCAGCGCGCAAACTGTCTCGCAGATGGTAGACCGGGTGATGCTCCTGCCCGAAGGCACCCGTTTCTACCTGCTCGCCCCGGTCGTGCGCGGGCGGAAGGGCGAGTATCGCAAGGAACTGGCCGAGTGGCAGAAGGCGGGCTACACCCGCGTCCGCATCGACGGCGAGCTTTACCTGATCGAGGATGCCCCCGCCCTCGACAAGAAATACAAGCATGACATCGAAGTCGTGGTCGATCGCCTGGCGGTCAATGCCGACATGGCCACCCGCCTCGCCGACAGCTTCGAGCAGGCGTTGAAGCTCGCCGACGGCCTCGCCTTCGTCGACCTGGCCGAAGGTGTCGTCCCCGGCCGGGAAGACGAAGCCCAGTCCGCAGGCAAGATGAAGAATGCCGGCATCCCCGCCAACCGCATCGTCTTTTCCGAGAAATTCGCCTGCCCGGTCAGCGGCTTCACCATTCCCGAGATCGAGCCGCGCCTCTTCTCCTTCAACGCGCCGATGGGCGCCTGCCCGGCCTGCGACGGCCTGGGCGAGCGGCAGGAGTTCGACCCTGAACTGGTCGTCCCCAACGAAGCCCTATCGCTCAAGAAGGGCGCCGTCGTCCCCTGGGCCAAGTCCAACCCGCCCAGCCCCTATTATATGCAGGTGCTCGGCTCCCTCGCCAAGGAATTCGGCTTCAGCCTCGACACCCCCTGGGCCGATCTGCCGGGCGAAGTGAAGCTCATCATCCTCCACGGCACCGGCGGCAAGCCCGTCACCCTGCGCTTCGTCGATGGCAAGAAAAGCTACGAGGTCAAGAAGCCGTTCGAGGGCGTGATCGGCAACCTCAACCGCCGCCTGCTCCAGACCGAAAGCGCCTGGATGCGCGAGGAATTAGCCAAGTACCAGACCGCCATGCCCTGCGAAACCTGCCACGGCGCCCGCCTCAAGCCCGAGGCGCTCGCGGTCAAGATCGCCGGCGAGGACATCTCCGTCTCCACCCGCCGCTCGGTGGTGGACGCGCTCGCCTTCTTCACCGCGATGCCCGACGCGCTCAATGACCAGCAGAACCAGATCGCCCGCGCCATCCTCAAGGAAATTGTCGAGCGCCTCGGCTTCCTCAACAATGTCGGCCTCGACTATCTGAACCTCGACCGCACATCAGGCACCCTGTCAGGCGGCGAAAGCCAGCGCATCCGCCTCGCCAGCCAGATCGGCTCGGGCCTCTCGGGCGTCCTCTACGTCCTCGACGAACCCTCGATCGGCCTGCACCAGCGCGACAATGACCGGCTGCTCGTCACCCTCAAGCGCCTGCGCGACCTCGGCAACAGCGTCATCGTCGTCGAGCATGACGAGGATGCGATCCGCCACGCCGACTATATTGTCGACATGGGGCCGGGCGCCGGCGTCCATGGCGGCACCATCGTCGCCCAGGGCACCCTGCCCGAACTCTTGGCGCACAAGGACAGCCTGACCGCAGACTATCTCAACGGCACCCGCCGCATCGAAGTCCCGGCCAAGCGCCGCAAGGGCTCGGGCAAGAAGCTCACCGTCCACAATGCCCGCGCCAACAATCTCACCGGCGTCACCGCGTCGATACCCTTAAGCACCTTCACCTGCATCACCGGCGTGTCGGGATCGGGCAAGTCCAGCTTCACCATCGACACCCTCTACGCCGCCAGCGCCCGCACCCTCAACGGTGCCCGCATCGTCGCCGGCCCGCATGACAAGATCACGGGCCTGGAAAATTGCGACAAGGTGATCGACATCGACCAGTCGCCGATCGGCCGCACCCCGCGCTCCAACCCGGCCACCTATACCGGCGCCTTCACCAATATCCGCGACTGGTTCGCCGGCCTCCCCGAAGCGCAGGCGCGCGGCTACAAGCCGGGCCGTTTCAGCTTCAACGTCAAGGGCGGCCGCTGCGAAGCCTGCCAGGGCGACGGCGTGCTCAAGATCGAGATGCACTTCCTCCCCGACGTCTATGTCACCTGCGACGTCTGCCACGGCGCCCGCTACAACCGCGAGACGCTGGAGGTGAAGTTCAAGGGGATGAGCATCGCCGACGTGCTCGACATGACGGTCGAGGATGCGGTCGAATTCTTCAAGGCCGTGCCGCCGATCCGCGACAAGATGGCGATGCTCGCCGAAGTGGGCCTTGGCTATATCAAGGTCGGCCAGCAAGCCACCACCCTGTCGGGCGGCGAAGCCCAGCGCGTCAAGCTCGCCAAGGAATTGTCGCGCCGCGCCACCGGCAACACCCTCTATATCCTCGACGAACCCACCACCGGCCTGCATTTCGAGGATGTCCGCAAGCTGCTGGAAGTCCTCCACGCCCTGGTCGAACAGGGCAACAGCGTCGTGGTGATCGAGCATAATTTGGACGTCATCAAGACGGCGGATTATATCATCGACATGGGCCCCGAAGGCGGCGTGAAAGGCGGCGAAGTCGTCGCACAGGGCACGCCCGAGCAGGTGGTGAAGGAGCCGCGGAGCTTTACCGGGCGCTATCTGGCGCCGCTGCTGGGGCTGGAGGCTGTGGCGGCGGAGTGATTTTCCGCCGTCAACATAACTCATTTAAAATTGATACAAAAATGCATTTGCCAGCCATTTGAATACAAATACAATTACCCCGACAATGGGGGATAATGATGGCCAACACTGTTGATGCACCAGCTGCAGCGAGCACGCTTCCGGAAGAAGGGAATGGAGCAAAAGACAAGGCAGAGCGCCGGGAGATCAAAGGAGGAATTCCTTATAGCACATCTCCGGGCGTATTTAAAAAAGCCCTCGAATTAATCATCCCTGCGGAACGGCCGGACAAGTTCGGTGCAAACTACATGGAAACAATCCTAAAGCTGACCGGCGGCTCTGCTCGGACGGTTCCTCCGATGCTCAAAAAGATGCAATTTTTGGGACCGGATGGCACACCAACGCTCCTTTACTCTAAATTCAAGACGGATGGCGGCCGAACGCAAGCTGCTTACGAAGGATTAAGAAACGCATTCACTGAGCTATTTCGTCGAAATGAGTATATTCACAAAGCCGATGAGAATGGCGTCAAGGACACAATTGTCGAAATTACTGGATTGAAAAGATCCGATCCCATTGTCCGATTGATGTATCAGAGCTTTGATGCGGTTCGAGGATTTATACATGGAGATATTACTCAATCCCTAGAGGAAACACCCTCTCCTCCAACCGCCGAAGATCAAACCACCACTCCAACAATGACCCGATCTAAAACCGGACATCTCGGTATTTCTTACAATATAAATATTATTTTGCCTGAAACTGATAATATATCCGTATTTAATGCTATATTTAAGTCCCTTAATGAGAATCTTCTAAAATGAATGAAAATCGCCTTGAGCTATTTTTCTTAAAATCAGCGGTGATCACTCGCGATCTAAATTTGGTAATGGCTCATCAAAATTTGAGCGCCAGCAGGGGATCCTTAGAAGCACAGGCAGATTCACTAGTCTCTGACTATTTAAAACAAGTTGATTATAGAATCACAATTGATGCAGAAAGAATGAGCGAATTCTATAGATTATTCTATATACTTGAGAATGACATTAGAGATTTAATCGAAGAAACACTTGAAGATAGTAAAGGAATAGATTGGTGGAATACGGTAGTTCCACAATTTGTTCGTGATAATGCAAAGAAGAATTTAGATAGAGAGGCGGCAGAAGGCCTACCACCAAGATCAGAACGCCACCTTGATTACACGACGTTTGGCGAACTTGGAGAGATAATAAAAGAAAATTGGGAAGTTTTTTCTGGAATGTTTTCAAATGCTTCTCGAAATCGCGTTCTGCGCGTTATCAACCGGCTTAATTTGGTGAGAGGCCCCATAGCTCACTGCAACATGCTCCCAGAGGAAGAGGCGATACGATTAAAGCTCGCTGTTCGCGATTGGTACAAATTAATGGAGTGACATTGGCGCCTTTATCACACCGATGGGATTCCGCCGATCCGATCTCCAATCTTACCGCACCTCCACCAACCGCTCACCATCCCCCAGCAGTACTTCAATCCGCCCCCACCTCGGCTCCAGCCAAGTCACCAAAGCCTTGTTCGTGGCATTCCCGCACCGCAACCACAGCAACGCAAACCGATCCGGCAGGCGTAGCAGGACGAAATCCTCATCCTTACTCACCAGCACCGCGCCATCAGCCTCGGCGCGCGCAGCGATCGCGACATCATTCGCCGCAATCATGTCGATCTCGGACACATGCACCGCCTCATACCCATGATCGCGCAACCACCGGCACAGGGCCGGCGGAAGTTGCGCGTCGATCAGGAATTTCATTCGGCGGCAAGCACCACCGGATGATCGGCCATAGCAGCGGCATAAGCCAGCGCCGCGCGCACATCATCCTCGCTGAGATAGGGAAAATCGGCGACAATCTCGTCCACGCTCGCCCCACCGGCCAGCATCTCCAATATATCGCTCACCCGCATCCGTGTTCCGGCCACGATCGGCCGTCCGCCGCAAATGGCGGGATCAACAGCGATACGGGGAAAGCCTGCCAGTGTCATGACCGACAAACTATCAGACAAGCCGCCGCCCTGCTATAGTGCGACGATGCCCAAGGATGACGCCTTCTCCGACGACGATCTGGTCCCGCCCGACCTGCGCGGACCGGAAGACCCGGTCGCCTATGATCTATGGTTCCGGACCCAGGTCGAAGCCGCCCTCGCCAGCGACAAGCCGCGCATCCCGCACGAAGAGGTAATGCGCAGGATGCAAGCGATCATCGACCGGCGCAAAGGCCAGCAATATCCCTGATCGCCGTGGCAATCGCTACGCAGGAATTGGTCTCCAGTGCGTCCAGACGGAGCCGGAGTCGAAGACGACCGCAGGGCAAAAGTGTGATCTTTCGAGTACCTCGAACCGAGACACGGGTCTCGGTTCGACGCAGCGTACTTCAAGTACGTGAGCACCGGAACGCAGAAAGGCGCGCTTTGCAGGCCCGTATGGGCGCGCTGGTGGCCAATTCCTATTCCGCTGTCCTACAGCCCGGCTTTCTGCCTACCCTTCCGGCAACGCGTCCTCTTTCCCTGAAAGGGCCTTGCCATGTCCTGCGCATTTCCGCCGATCACGCCGCCCCTGCCGGACACCATCCCCACGCCCGATCCGCAACGGCGGGTCGATGGCTGGAGCCCGGCGCGCCAGCGGCGCTTCCTGGAGATACTCGCCGCCACCGGCGTCATCATGCTCGCCTGCGAAGGGGTGCGCATCACCGCGCGCTCGGCCTATACATTGCGCATCCGCCATGACGGCGCCGCCTTTCGCCTGGGCTGGGACGCCGCGATCCTGATCGCCCGCGCCCGCCTGGCCGACGATCTCCTGTCGCGCGCGATCATGGGCAGCGAGGAGACCATCCGCAAGGATCCCGACAATTACGAAGTCCGCCGCCACCGCCATGACAATCGCCTCGCCATGTCGATGCTCGCGCGGCTCGATCGCATGGCCGACAGCCCGCCCGAAGGGTCGGACGCCGCGCTCGCCCGCGTCGTGGCCCAGGATTTCACCGCCTATCTCGACCTGATCTGCCCGGCCGAGGAGGCCGACAAGGAATCCGAACTGATCGGCCTGCCGCGCACCGGCATGGAGCGCATGGCCCGCGACATGGCCGACGCCCGCATGCTCAATGGCGACCAGCCCGAGACACCCGAACCCGTCGCGCCGGAGGCCGCAACCGCCCTCGCCCCCGCCGCCTCGGTCGCGCTCTTCATCGCCGCCCGGCTGGCGCTCCAGCCCGGTGCCAGGCGCCCGCCTGTCCAGCCCGGAATCTCGCCCTTTTCCGACCGCAATGAACGGTGTGAACTTCGCCCCCATATCCACCGCGCCGACCTGCCGCCGGAGGAGGCCGCGACCCGTTTGCGCGGCGTCTGGTGGGATGAGGATCGCCAGGAATTGCGCACCGATTACCCCGCCCCGCCCGGCTTCACCGGCGACCAGAGCGAGGATTATTACGATATCGACGAGTATGACCGCGCCCTGACACAAGCCGAGGAGGCCGCCTATGCCGCGGAGTTGGAGGCGCAGGCCCGCCCCTATGAGGAGGCCGCCACCCGCGCCCGCGACGCCCGTTTCGGCTTCGCGCCAGGCAGCGACGAGGAAATCGCCGTCCTGGAAGCGGCGGGCTACGAGCTTCTGAGCGAGGAGGAGGAAGAGGAGGACGCGGCGGCAGACCCCGCCGAAACGGCCAGTGATTTGCCAGGACGCCCGCAATGCCGTACAAGGGCGCTGCTATAGTCGCAAATCGACGGTCTTCGGCGCTTTGCGGCACCTATCTCCCTCTTTCCCTGCCCCTCTAGCGACCCGGCGTGCCCGCCATGGGTCCGCCGCATGAAAGAAGGAAATATCATGAGCAGCATCACCGGAACCGTGAAGTTCTTCAACGCCGACAAGGGCTATGGCTTCATCGAGCCCGACACCGGCGGCCAGGACGCGTTCGTCCACATCAGCGCCGTCGAGCGCGCCGGCCTCGCCACCCTGCGCGAGAAGGACCGCGTGTCCTATGACCTGGAGCAGGACAAGCGCGGCAAGATGGCCGCGGTGAACATCGCCCACGCCGAATAATCAGCCGATCGGGCCGGGCGCCACCTCACCGTGGCGCCCGATCCCGCTCAGATATAATCCTCGGCAATGCTGGCGCCGAGCAGGATCAGGTTCGCCGCGATCAGCATCGCCATGTTCGCGCGCCGGCTCCGCACCCGCAACAGCGCGACCAGCAGGGTCAGCAGCCCCACCAGCCCGCCCAGCAGGATCGGCGCGGCATAGGGGGCAAGCGGCCCGGCGGGGGCATCGGCCACCGGCCTTACCTCTTCCAGCACGCCCTGGCCGATCGTGACCGCGACATTGGCCAGCAGCAGCCCGCCGATCACCATCCGCTTCTGCCGGTCATACCAGTCGTCGAAATCGGGCCATTGTTCCGGCTCGTCGGGAAAGATCAGCGACGCGGCAAGATGATAGACGCCCACGATCGCCAGCACCACGACCAGCGTCAGATAGCTCGCATCCATCTGGTCCCGCATGATATAGGCGCTGCCCCAGAAGCTGGTGAGGTCCACCAGCACGAACAGCCCCAGCAGCGGCGTCAGCCAGCCGATCCGCACCGGCTTGGCGGTCCGCTTGAGCTTGAGCGCACGGGCAAAGCCGCCCAGCACCTCGGCGATCGCCAGCCCCAGCAGCAGCCCGAACACCGCGAACACCAGATCGAATGCCGACATTGCCACCCCCTTGTCACGGCGGCCCCCGCCACCGTCCGTCGCAAGACTAGCAAGGCCCGTCGCGGACGCAATCATGCTCGGAACCCTTGCCGCCGACGCCGGTTCTTTTCCCCGACTGGCAACCAAGGAGTTCCCCATGATCCGCACCCTGATTTTCGGCGCCATCGCCGGCTATGTCGGCAAGAAGCTCTATGACGACGGCAAGCTGACCGAGTTCAAGGACGACCTCGTCGCCCGCTACAACGACGCCAAGGCCAAGCTGGAGGACCAGCGCATCCAGGACAGCCCGGCCCCGGTCGTCACCCCGGCCACGGCCAGCGGCGCCTCGCCCCTGGCCCATTAAGCCCCATTGTCTCGGCGGCGCGTCCCCTCGACGCGCCGTTGATGCCGTCCGCTCGCTGCCGCACTCCCCTCTCGATGGCAGCGGCGGGCGGTTTCGCGTTTCTGATCAGTATCTTGGCGCAACCTTCGCGTCGCTTGCGGGTTCTCCTCCCGACAGGGAAAAGAAGAGGAGACTATCCCGTGCGTACCCCCATAATGGCGCTTGCCGCCCTTGCCATGCTCCCGCTCGGCGCCTGCGCCTCGGACAATTATGGCGGCGGCTATGGCTATGACCGCCCCGGCGGCTACAACCGCCCGCCCGGCGGCCGTGACCGCGACCGGGATCGCCGCCCGCCGCGCCGCCATCTCGGCGACAATGACCAGATCTACCGCGACCGCGACGGCCGCTATTATTGCAAGCGGGATGACGGCACCACCGGCACCATCGTCGGCGCCCTTGCCGGCGGCGTGCTCGGCAATGTCATCGCTCCCGGCGGTTCCAAGACGCTCGGCACCATCCTGGGCGGCGCCGGCGGCGCCCTTGCCGGCCGGGCGATCGACAAGAACGACATCAACTGCGAATAGCCAAAAAAAGGGCGTGGGGATCGCTCCCCACGCCCTTTCCTACTCAAGCCAATTCGGCTTACAGCTTGCCGGTCAGTTCGGGCACCACCTTGAACAGATCACCGACCAGGCCGATGTCGGCCACCTGGAAGATCGGCGCATCCTCATCCTTGTTGATGGCGACAATGGTCTTGCTGTCCTTCATGCCGGCAAGGTGCTGGATCGCGCCGGAAATGCCGACCGCGATATAGACTTCCGGGGCGACGATCTTGCCGGTCTGGCCGACCTGATAGTCGTTGGGGACATAGCCCGCATCGACCGCCGCGCGCGAGGCACCGACGGCCGCGCCCAGCTTGTCGGCCAGCGGCATGATATATTCCTCGAAGGTCGGACCGTCCTTCAGCGCGCGGCCACCCGACACGATGATCTTGGCGCTGGTCAGCTCGGGGCGTTCCAGCTTGGCGATCTCGGCGCCGACGAAAGAGGAAATGCCCTTGTCGCCGGTCGAGGCCACGGCTTCCACCGCACCATTGCCGCCGTCCTTGGCCGCCTTTTCAAAGGCCGTTCCGCGAACGGTGATGACCTTCTTGGCGTCCTTCGACTTGACCGTGGCAATCGCGTTGCCGGCATAGATCGGGCGGGTGAAGGTATCTTCGCTCTCGACCGACAGAATGTCGCTGATCTGCATCACGTCCAGCAGGGCGGCGACGCGCGGCGCGATATTCTTGCCGTTGCTGGTGGCCGGCGCGACGAACGCGTCATGATGGCCCATCAGTTCGACGATCAGCGGCGCGACATTCTCTGCCAGCGCATGGCCAAAGGCCGCGTCGTCGGCGACATGGACCTTGCCCACGCCGGCGATCTTGGCGGCTTCGGCGGCAACGCCGTCGACGCCCTGGCCAGCGACCAACAGATGGACTTCGCCCAGCTTGGCTGCAGCGGTCACGGCGGAAAGGGTCGCGTCCTTGACGGCGCCGCCCTCATGTTCAACCCAAACGAGCGTCTTCGTCATGCTGCAACTCCCAGAGCCTTGAGCTTGGCCACCAGTTCATCGACATCGGCAACCTTGATGCCGGCCGAGCGCTTGGGCGGTTCGGAGACCTTGAGCGTCTCCAGACGGGCGGCGATATCGACGCCGTAATCAGCCGGGGTCTTGTTCGCCAGCGGCTTGGACTTGGCCTTCATGATGTTCGGCAGCGACGCATAGCGCGGCTCGTTGAGGCGCAGGTCGGTGGTGATGATCGCCGGGGTGTTGAGCTTCACCGTCTCCAGGCCGCCATCGACTTCGCGGGTGACGTTGACCTTGTCGCCCTCGACCTCAACCTTGCTGGCAAAGGTGCCCTGCGGCAGGTTCAGCAGCGCGGCGAGCATCTGGCCGGTCTGGTTGCTGTCATCGTCGATCGCCTGCTTGCCCAGGATGATCAGGCCAGCGCCTTCCTCTTCCTGAACCTTGGCGAGCAGCTTGGCGACACCCAGCGGTTCAACCTCATCATCGGTCTGGATCAGGATGGCGCGGTCCGCGCCCATCGCCAGCGCCGTGCGCAGCGTTTCCTGCGCCTTGGCGACGCCGATCGATACCGCCACGACCTCGGTCGCCGCGCCCTTTTCCTTCAGGCGAATGGCTTCCTCGACGGCGATTTCGTCGAACGGGTTCATGCTCATCTTGACGTTGGCCAGGTCCACGCCCGTGCCATCCGCCTTCACGCGCGGCTTTACGTTGTAATCGATAACCCGCTTCACGGGCACAAGGATCTTCATTTCAACATCCTCCATTTTCACGCCATCGCCCGCCAACGCGAACACGGACGTGGGCGACCCGTTTCCAGGTCACCCACGCCCTATGGCGTATCTTCTCAGGTGATTAGGGGGCTCAGGCCGCCTTCCTCACTTCTGCCACGATCTTCTTGGCCGCATCGCCCAGATCGTCGGCGGGGACGATCGGCAGACCCGAATTGGCCAGAATGTCCTTGCCCTGCTGGACGTTGGTGCCTTCCAGGCGGACCACCAGCGGAACCGACAGGTTCACTTCCTTGGCAGCTTCGACAATGCCATTGGCAATGATGTCGCACTTCATGATGCCGCCGAAGATGTTGACCAGAATGCCCTTAACGGCCGGGTCCTTCAGGATGATCTTGAAAGCTGCGGTCACCTTTTCGGTGGTGGCGCCGCCACCCACGTCCAGGAAGTTGGCGGGGAATTCGCCGTTCAGCTTGATGATGTCCATGGTCGCCATGGCCAGGCCAGCGCCGTTCACCATGCAGCCGATGTTGCCGTCCAGCTTGATGTAGGCGAGGTCGTACTTCGACGCTTCGACTTCGGCCGCATCTTCTTCGGTCAGGTCGCGCAGTTCGGCGATATCCTTGTGACGGAACATGGCGTTACCGTCGAAACCGACCTTGGCGTCCAGAACCAGCAGGTTGCCCTGCTCGGTCAGTGCCAGCGGATTGACTTCGATCTGCTCGGCGTCGGTGTCGAGGAACGCGGCATAGAGCGACGCGGCAACCTTAGAAGCCTGCTTGGCGAGGTCGCCGGTCAGGCCCAGGGCAGCAGCAACGGCGCGGCCGTGGTGCGGCTGGAAGCCGGTGGCCGGATCGACCGAGAAGCTGTGGATCTTTTCGGGGGTCGAGTGGGCGACCTCTTCAATGTCCATGCCGCCTTCGGTCGACACGACGAAGGCGATGCGGCTGGTGGCGCGATCGACCAGCAGCGCCAGGTAGAATTCCTTGGCGATGTCGGCACCGTCGGTGATGTACAGACGGTTGACCTGCTTGCCTGCGTCGCCGGTCTGGATGGTGACCAGCGTGTTGCCGAGCATGTCGGTGGCGTGGGCCTTCACCTCGTCCAGGTTGAAGGCGAGGCGGACGCCGCCCTTGGCTTCGGGGGCCAGTTCCTTGAACTTGCCCTTGCCGCGGCCACCAGCGTGGATCTGCGACTTCACGACATAGAGCGGTCCGGGCAGCTTCTTGGCAGCCTCGACGGCTTCCTCGACAGTGAAGGCAGCGTGACCGGCGGCGATCGGCGCGCCATACTTGGCGAGCAGTTCCTTCGCCTGATATTCGTGAATGTTCATGGGCTAGCCCGTCCTTTGTTCACAGGAAAACTGTTGAGGCGGGTTAAGCACAGGCGAGGAAGCAGGGCCAGAGCCATTTCGCAAAACGACTTTGCAAAATTGCAAAACCCTTGCGAAGCCCGACCCTGCTTTATTGTGAAATCGGCGTCAGAAGGAGCAGTGAATGGCGGCCTTGCTGGTCACCAGGAAAATCTCCGGATCCTCCAGCGCACGGACCTTATAGAGGAGTTCGTCCATACTCATCTTGCCCATGTGCGACTTGTGGAGCGAGGCGATCGACTGGAGCCGTCGCAACTGCACCAGGCTGAGCCGATCGACCATGCGTTCGGCCATGCAGCCGGCCATTCGCGGTGAAAGACCAGCGTCGATCAGCCCGGCACGCACACGTGATTCGGGGGAAACGCTGGCGCAGGAGGCCAGCAGAAGAGAGCCGGCGAGCGCGCCGATCGTTGCACGAAAAGATATGGTTGCCATGGGCATGGCCATGACAGCAGATGGCTGAACAGAGCCTAAATGCGCAGGACAGCCAAAGGAGTTTGCATGGATCGGATATTTTCCGCCCTGTCGGCACGGATCGCCAGTTGGACTGGCCAGCCGCTCGCCTTCATCCTGGCGGTCGGCGTGGTATTGATCTGGGGCGTGACCGGTCCGCTCTTCCACTATTCCGACACTTGGCAACTGGTGATCAATACCGGCACGACCATCGTCACCTTCCTGATGGTCTTCCTGATCCAGAATGCCCAGAACCGCGACGGCGCGGCGATCCAGGCCAAGCTCGACGAACTGATCCGTTCGATCGAGACCGCGCGCAACGACTTCATCGGCATCGAACATCTGACCGAAGCCGAACTGGAGAAGATCAAGAAGATACTGGAGCGCGAATGCGGTGCCGACGGCCCGCATCAGGAAGTGATCGATCGCCTGATTTCCCGTCGATAGCGCGACGAGTCAATGGTCGGAGAATCAATGTGCCGGAATGATCAGCCTCTCCCGTTGCTCATTGCGCCTGCGATAGGCTTCGACCTGATCGATATAACCGCGTGCCAGCCCTTCATAGGCAGCGCGCCCCTCGGGCGATGCCGTTGCCTGCGCGTTGATCAGCGACATCTGCTGGCGATGCAGCAGATAATTGACGTCCGTCTCCATCGGTTCGCCCTCCTCCCGTATTTTTCGAAAGTGCGGTCGGCGCGCTGACGCGAAGCGAGTCGCGGCAACGGCAGAGCGATAGTAGCATGAAGGTTAATGCTACGCGATTCCCCTCACCCTGCGCCCCGCTCGACCGAACGCGGCGCTGGTGCAAAACGCAGCACCGCATAACCGCACAGCGCGGACAGCAAGGATCCGCCGAGGATGCCGATCTTGGCCTCCTCGACCAGCAATGGCTGCCCCGGAAAGGCGAGGGCGCCAATGAACAGGCTCATGGTGAAACCGATCCCGCACAGCAGCGCCATGCCGTAAATCTGCACCCAGCTCGCCCCCGAAGGCCGCGCCGCGATGCCTAGCTTCTGCGCCAGCCAGATACTACCGAACACGCCCAGTTGCTTGCCGAGCAGCAGCCCCAGCGCCACACCGATCGGCAAGGGGCTGAGCAGAGCGCCGATCGCTTCGCCATTGAGCGTGATGCCGGCATTGGCAAAGCCGAAGAGCGGTACGATCAGATAGGCGCTCCAGGGATGGATCAGATGTTCCAGGCGATGGAGCGGACTGTCCACCGCATCCGGCGCACCCGGCGTGCGATTGACCGGGATGGTGATGGCGGCGAGCACGCCCGCGATCGTGGCATGCACGCCCGACAGCAGCATCAGATACCAGAGCAGCAGGAAGCCGATGAGATAAGGTGCCAAGGCCCGCACGCCGACGCGGTTCATGCCGAACATGACCAGCAGGACGATAAAGGCGCCGGCCAAAGCCATGACATCCAGCCCCTGGCTGTAGGCCAGCGCAATGATCGCCACCGCGCCCATGTCGTCGACGATCGCGACAGCCGTCAGGAACAGCTTGATCGATGCGGGAGCCCGCGACCCCAGCAGCGCCAGAACCCCGATCGCGAAGGCAATATCCGTGGCCGCCGGGATCGCCCAGCCGCGCGCCAGGGCCGGTTCCCCAGCCGTAACGGCCAGATAGACCAGCGCTGGCGCGATCATGCCCGCCCCCGCCGCGATGAAAGGCAGGCGCCGCCTCTCCCAGGTGGACAGGCCACCATCGACGAACTCACGTTTGATCTCCAGCCCGACGAGCAGGAAGAAGATCGCCATCAGTCCGTCATTGACCCACAAATGGATCGTCATGGGACCGAGCGCAGGAGCAAGCACCGGCCCCGTCACCATATGGAAGATGTCATGATAGACATGGCCGGCAGCACCAGGAAGATTCGCCATGATCATTGCGATCGCGGCCGAAATCATCAGCAAGACGCCACTGCCTGCTTCTCCCTTCAAGAAATTCCTGAGGGCGGACACGGGCCGTTCGGTCACGCCTCTTCTCCATAAGTGCTTGCCGGTATTGCCATTCTTCCCCCTTAGGGAAATTTCCGCTCAGGTCCAACCCAGATCAGCCGGCCAATGTTGACAGACTTTCTCCAAAATACTTGGAAGACCGCTGTTCTCATGACATAAATTCGCCCTGCCGCATGGCGATCGGGACAGGGGAAATCCGGGATCGTGGGGGACATGCTCTTTGGCGCGCTACAGGCGCTGCATTATGAGATATTGTTGTTCGCGGTCATCGGCTTCGCCTTGGGCGGGCTGGATGATCTGGCGATCGACCTTCTGTTCCTGATCCGCCGAGCCTGGCGGGCGGTCCGGCACCCTCGCCGCCTCCGCATGACGATGGCGACATTGCCACCTTCATCGACGCCCGGCCGTATCGCCATCTTCATTCCCGCCTGGCAGGAAGCGGACGTCATCGGCGCGATGCTGCGCCATGCCGTACATTGCTGGGGCGATGCCGATTATCGCATATTCGTCGGCGCCTATCCCAATGATCCCGCAACGATCGACGCGATTGCGTCCATCGCCATCGATCAACCGCATATCATATTGTGCCTGAATGACCGCCCCGGCCCAACCACAAAGGCCGATTGCCTGAACATCAACTGGCGCAGCATGCTGGCGGAGGAAGGCCGAAGCGGCATCCGGTTCAAGGCCATCGTCATGCATGATGCCGAAGACGTCGTGCATCCCGATGAAATCCGGCTGTTCGATCACATGATCGACCGGTTCGCGCTGGTGCAATTGCCGGTACTCCCCCTACCGGGTCGCGGCACCTGGTTTTCCCGTGCCATCGCCAATCATTATTGCGATGAGTTTGCGGAAGCCCATGGGAAGTCCCTGACAGTGAGGGAATTTCTTGGTGCATCCATTCCCTCTGCCGGCGTCGCCTGCGCCTTTGAAAGAAATATATTGGCCGCCCTCGCCCCTCATGCTGACGCGGGGCCATTCGATCCGGGGTCATTGACCGAAGACTATGAGGCAGGGTTGCGGATCGCCGACATGGGCGGCCGGGGCATCTTCCTGCGCATCCGTGACGCACAGGGCCGTCTTGTCGCGACACGCGAATATTTTCCCGACAGCGCCCCGGCCGCCATCCGCCAAAAGGCACGCTGGATCATCGGCATTTCGCTTGCCGGATGGGATCGGATGGGCTGGCAGGGTGGCCCGGCCGAATGGTGGATGCGGATCAGGGACCGACGCGCCACCCTTGCGGCCCTGATCATCGTGGCCGCCTACGCCACGCTGCTGCTCTGGAGCATATTGGAACTGGTGCGCCCATTCCTGGCGCCGCAAATGCGGCCGTCGACGCCGCTGATCGACAGCTTGCTGACGCTCAATCTCTGGCTCATGGCATGGCGCATCATGATGCGCGCGATCTTTGCCGGCCATGCCTATGGCTGGCGGCATGGACTGGCGGCAGTGCCGCGCATGTTCGTCGGCAACGCGATCGCTATCCTGGCCGCCCGGCGCGCCGTGGTCCTCTATGTCCAGTCGCTGCTGGGCAAGCCGCTGGTGTGGGACAAGACGCAACATCGCTTCCCCGACATGGAGGAGCAGGCATGATCGGATCATCGGCCGATGGACGGCCGGTGCGCTTCTTTTTCATCCTGTGCATCGGCTGGACCGGCATGCGCCTGTTCGGCACGATCGCGTCGACAGCACCACTACCAGCGACAGTGCCGACCCCGGCAAAAGGCAGTCGGATCGGCTCCCCCACCCGTCAGGAGCGCATGATCCCGATCATCCGCAGAGCAGAGACGGCAATTTATTCTGGCAATAAGTGGCAAGCCATCCGTGCGAGTTCGCCCTTCAAGCCAGTCCGGACCGCTTATGCCATCGCGCCACTATCGACTGCATGGTCGTTGACCTCTGGCGCCTCCGGACAAAGACCTCCCCTAGGCCGGCCCAAAGCCATGGAACCGCTTGCCATTTCGGTATCGACCATATCACCCGTCGGTCATGATCGCTGGCAAGGCAGCGCCTGGCTGCTCTGGCGCTCCGGCGGTGGTTCATCGGCAGACCTGGCCACGGTGGGGCGCCTCGGCGGGTCGCAGGCCGGGGCACGGATCGACTTCGACCTGATGCCCCGATCCTCGGGGCGCCTTGCAGCTTATGGTCGGGCCACGACGGCCCTCCAGTCGCCAGAAGCGCCCGAAACCGCGATCGGCCTGTCCTATCAGCCAATACGCCATATTGCCGTCAGCCTTGGCGTCGAACGACGGATCGCGCTCGATACCCAGGCGCGCGACGCCTTCGCGCTGCTGCTCGTCGGCGGTTTTGGCCCCAAACCCGTGGCAGGACCGATCGAAGCCAGCCTTTATGCGCAGACCGGCATGGTGGGGCTGCACAAGCGCGACCTTTTCATCGACGGAAAATTCTCGCTGCTCGCGCCGGTCAAGGACAGCCCTCTGCGCGTTGGCCTCAGCCTGTCTGGTGGTGCGCAACCCGATGTCGAACGACTGGATATCGGCCCCGAAATCCAGTTTCGTCTGCCCCTTCCAGTGATCGCCGCACGCATCGGGATCGAATGGCGTGAACGTGTCGCCGGTCAAGCCAAACCGGCTTCCGGCCTGGCGGTCACACTCGCCGCCGATTTTTAGCCTGCCGGCCATCTCCCGGCTTTCGCTCGGAGTCTTTTGTCTCTAACCCGATGGGGCATGGATCTATACCTGCCCATCGCCAATCTGTCGGTGAACGCCCTGGTCATCATCGGACTGGGTGGCGTCGTCGGCCTGTTGTCGGGCATGTTCGGCGTGGGTGGCGGCTTCCTCACCACGCCGCTGCTGATCTTCTATGGCATCCCGCCCACGGTCGCAGCAGCCTCCGCTGCCAGCCAGGTGACCGGCGCCAGCGTGTCCGGCGTCGTCACCCACATGTCGCGCGGCACCGTCGATTTCCGCATGGGCGGCGTACTGATCGCCGGCGGCGTGGTCGGCGCGGGCCTTGGCGTTCTCATCTTCCGCCTGCTCCAGTCGCTGGGGCAGATCGATACCGTGATCGGCATTCTCTATGTGCTGATGCTGGGCGGCATCGGATCGCTGATGGCGAAGGAGTCGATCCAGGCGCTTATCGCGCTCAAGACCGGCAAGCGCATGCAGGCGCGCAAGCGCCGCCACCATCCGCTGGTCGCCGCACTGCCGATGCGCTGGCGCTTCTATCGCTCGGGCCTCTATATCTCGCCGCTGGCGCCGCTGCTGCTGGGCATGGCAACCGGCATCCTGACCATGTTGCTGGGCGTGGGTGGCGGCTTCATCCTGGTGCCGGCGATGCTCTATCTGCTCGGCATGAACACCCAGTCGGTGGTCGGAACGTCGCTGTTTCAGATCCTGTTCGTCACCATGGCGACGACCATGATGCACGCGATGACGACCAAGGCGGTCGATCTGGTGCTGGCCATGCTGCTGCTGATCGGCAGCGTCACCGGCGCGCAGGTCGGCACCCGGCTGTCGATGACGATCCGCCCGGAATATCTGCGCATCCTCCTCGCCGCGATCGTGCTGCTGGTCGCCGCGCGCATGGCGCTGGGGCTGGGCTGGCGGCCCGACGAAATCTTCACGATCGACGTCAAATGAGGATATCCCGCCTCATCCTGCCGGCCTTGGCGCTGCTGCTGAGTGCCGCGGACGAACCGCAACTGGTGCCCGATGTGTCGCAGCGCGAGGTCGAGATCCAGTACAGCTTCACCGGCGCGGACCTGCTGCTGTTCGGCGCCATCGTCTATCCCGACGGTCGGCGTCCGGACAAGCCGGCGGACATCGTCGTCGTGCTGAAGGGCCCCGAACAGTCGATCACCATGCGCGAGAAACAGAAGGTCGCCGGCATCTGGGTCAATGCCGAGCGCGCCCGCTTTCGCTCTGCGCCCAGCTTCTACGCCATGGCCTCCTCCCGACCGATCGCCCAGATCGTCGATGAACGCACGGCGGCGATCTACGAACTGGGCGTCGACAAGCTGCAACTCTCCCCCTCCTCGCTCAACGACAGCGCGGAGCTGGACCGGTTCCAGGCTGGCCTGGTCGATCTGCGCCAGCGCAACGGCCTGTTCCTTGAACGCCCCGGCACGGTGGAGATCAGTGACAGCGTGCTCTATCGCGCCCGCCTGCCGCTGTCGGCGCGCGTGATCGTGGGCGATTATACCGCCGAAACCTTCCTGGTGCAGGACGGCCGCGTCGTGGCAGCGGCGGTGCGCGACATCCATGTCCGCAAATCGGGCTTCGAACAGTTCATGGCCGTCGCGGCTGAACGCTGGTCTTTCCTCTATGGCCTGACCGCCATCGCCCTGGCCGTCGGCATGGGCTGGGCCGCCGGCGCAGTCGCCCGCCGCATCTGATCGGCCGCCTCTCCAAAAGTTCATCTTCCAGCCACGCTACCGCAGGCCGTCATCGACCATATCGGTCGTGCCACCTCCCCTCCCCCTTGGGTGGCACGAAACAGGCCAGCTTGGACCAGCTGGCCGAACGGTCGGAACGCGTGGGTCTTGTTCCGACCGCTCACAGCCCGGCACGTCGGTCTCCTCCCGACGTGCCGGGCGCTCGGGTCGATCGAGGAGACGGCATGATGGCGCGCAGCGGCAAGAGCATCCGGTATATCCTGCCCATCCTGATCCTCGCTCTGCTGGCAGCGACCTTCCAATGGCTCGGCTATCTGGGCGGCGATCCCTTTTCTTTCTCCCGCCCGCAGGGCTATCGGCCGGGCCATGGCACGCCGATCGCCATCATCCTGTCGGGCGACATGGGCATAAAGGTCGGCATGGGGCCGGGCATCATGGCCCGCCTGACGCAAGACGGCCTGCCGACCGTCGGCGTCAATTCGCTGACCTATTTTCGCAGGACCCGCAGCTCTGCCGAAGCCACTACCCTGATCAGCCAGGCACTGGCTCAGGCCCACAGCATTGATCCCGCCGCGCCGGTCATCCTGATAGGCCAGTCCTTCGGCGCCGACATGGCGCATGTCGGCCTTGCCGCGCTGCCTCCCGCGCAACGCCATGCCATCGCCATGGTGGCGCTGGTCGTGCCAGGCGCCACGGTCGAATATCGCGCTTCGCCCGGTGAGATATTCACCTTTGCCATGGCGGAGGCGGACGCCCTGCCGACCGCGCGCAAGCTCGACTGGGCGCCTTTGCTCTGCGTCCATGGACAGGAGGAAGCGGCAAGCCTGTGCCCATTGCTGCACCAGCCCAATGTGCAGACCATCGCGCTGCCGGGCGGACACCCGTTGCACCATGATGTCGATGCGCTCTACCATATTCTGCACGCGGCCTTCGCCCGGCAGGGATTGATCCGGAAAACCTGACCCATGCCTCATGCCTTGCGCCTGTTCCTTGCCGGCATCAGCCTGATCGCCGCCGTTCCGGCGATGGCGGCCGATCCGGTGCTGGGTTCCTGGATCAATCCGCGCGGCAGCGTCACGGTCACGACCGGCGCCTGCCAGGACAGATTGTGCGGCTGGGTCAGCCACGCCAATGCCGAGGCGCTGGCCGATGCCAGCGATGCCGGCATCCCGCATCTGGTCGGCACCACCCTGTTGCAGGATTATCGCCCCAAAGGACCGGGCCATTGGGCCGGGCGGGTCTATGTGCCCGACATGGGCCGCACCTTCTATTCCACCATCGACCAGCAAGGGCCGGACCAGTTGAAGATTTCCGGCTGCATCCTGGGTGGGCTTTTCTGCCGCAGCCAGCTCTGGCACCGGGTCAAGACGGGATAGCGGCGGATGGGGGCCATGACATATTTGCGCCGTTACCAGACGCCCTTGTCGGTGGGGCTGGTCGTGCTGCTCGCCGCGCTCGGCTTCGTCGCACTCTACCATCTGCTGCACGATGTGCATGTGCGCGACATACGCGCGGCCTTTCACGCACTTGGTCCAGCAGCCCTGGTGCCCGCCCTGCTGCTGACCGCGATCAGCTATGTGACCCTCACCTTCTACGACGTGCTGGCGCTGCGCTCGATCGGCCGCCCCTTGCCCTATGGGACGGCGGCGCTCGCTTCCTTCACCAGCTATACGCTCAGCCATAATCTGGGCCTGTCGCTGCTGACCGGCGGATCGGCACGCTACCGCATCTACAGCGCGGCGGGGCTGGGTGTTGCCGATGTAGCGCGGGTGGTCGCGATCGCTGGCGCCACCTTCTGGGGCGGCGTCCTGACGCTGGCGGCGGCCATGCTGGTCTGGCGGCCGGAGACGCTGTCGATGGGCGATATCCGCCTGTCCGCGCCAGCATTGCGTGTGGCCGGAAGCCTGACCCTCACGGCCATCATCGGCCTGATCATCTTTGCCGGCCGGCAGGGACGGATGCTGCATTTTGGCCGCATGTCCCTGCCGCTGCCGCCTGCCTCGCGCATATTCTGCCAGATCGGCATCGGCGTGATCGATCTCGCTGCGGCCAGCGCTGCGCTGTTCGTCCTGGTGCCCGGCGTCGGCCTGCACGCCTGGCCTGCCTTCTTCCTGGGCTATGCGCTCGCCATCGTCGCCGTGCTGCTGACCCATGTGCCCGGCGGCGTCGGCGTGTTCGAACTGGTGATGCTCGCCGCCCTGCCGGGCGTCGATCGGCCGCAACTGGTCGCCGCGCTGCTCGCCTATCGACTGGTCTATTATATCCTGCCGCTGCTGATCGCGGTCGGCATCATCGTTGCGCAGGAGGGCTGGCGCTGGCGGCAGCCCTTGCGCCGGACCCTGCGCGGGCTGCAAGCCGTCACGACCGGCCTTGCGCCGATCATGACGGCAGCGCTCGTCTTCCTGGGCGGCGCCATCCTGCTGGTATCGGGTTCGCTCCCGGCCATCCCGCACCGGGTCGCGACCCTCAACAGCGTCGTGCCCCTCCCCTTCCTCGAAGCCTCCCACATGGCCGGCAGCCTGGTCGGCGCGGCGCTGCTGATCCTGTCGGCCGGCCTCTATCGGCGGCTGGACGGCGCCTTCTGGTTGACCCGCATCCTGCTGTTGGCCGGCGCGATCTTCTCGCTGCTCAAGGGGCTGGATTATGAGGAGGCGGCGGCGATGCTGCTGATCGCCGCGCTGCTGCAATGGGCGCGCCCGGCCTTCTATCGTCGGACCCAGTTGATCGCCGACGCCTTCACCCCCGGCTGGCTGGCGACGGTCGCAGTGGTTCTGGGCCTCTGCGTCTGGATCGGCTTCTTCGCCTACAAGCATGTCGAATATCAGAACGACCTCTGGTGGCATTTTGCCGCCCGCGCAGATGCGTCGCGCTTCCTGCGCGCCAGCCTGGCCGTTGCCGTCCTGCTGATCGGCGTGGCGCTGTGGCGCCTGCTGCGCCCGGCCGCGACCATTCCCGCCTTGGCCAGCAATGCCGCCGTCCCGCCGGAGGCCGCGTTGGCGCTGGCCGAACGCACCGACGCCAATCTTGCCTATATCGGCGACAAGCGCTTCCTGGTGTCGGATGGCGGCACCTGTTGCCTGATGTACCAGATCAGGGGGCATAGCTGGATCGTCATGGGCGATCCCGTCGGCGCCCGAAGCGAGTGGGCGGATCTGCTCTGGCGGCTGCGCGAACAGGCCGATGCGGCGCAGGGCCGCCTGCTGCTCTACCAGATCAGCCAGGACATGCTGCCGCTGGCGATCGAGCTGGGATTGCAGATCGTCAAATATGGCGAGGAAGCGCATGTCGATCTGGCCGGTTTCACGCTGGACGGCCCGGATGCCAAGCCTCTGCGCTATGCCGAGCGGCGCGCGGCGCGTGAGGGCGCCAGTTTCGAGATCATCCCCGCTGCCATGCTGGACAAGGAAATGGACCGGCTGGCCGAGATTTCCGCCCATTGGCTCCAGGCCAAGGGGCACAAGGAAAAATGCTTCAGCGTCGGCCGCTTCGATCGCGCCTATATGGCGCGGTTCGACTGTGCCGTGGTGCGGCAGGAGGGCAGGATCGTAGCCTTCGCCAATATCTGGGCCGCGGCCGACCAGTCCGAACTGTCGGTCGACCTGATGCGCCATGACGACGGCGCGCCCTATGGCACGATGGACTTTCTGTTCATCCACCTGATGCTGTGGGGCAAGGCACAGGGTTATCGCTGGTTCAACCTCGGCCTCGCCCCGCTTTCCGGGCTGGAGGCGCGCCGGCTGGCACCGCTCTGGTCGAAGCTGGGGGCGCTGCTCTACCAGCATGGCAATGCGCTTTATGGCTTTGAGGGACTGCGCGCCTACAAGGACAAGTTCGGGCCGGAGTGGGAACCCCGCTTCGTCGCCGGGCCGCAGGGCCTGTCCTTCGGTCGGGCGCTGCTCGACCTTCAGGCACTGATCGCCGGATAGCCATTGCGCGACGGGCGCATCCCGCGATAGCGCTGGGCGATGCACGCCATCCATCATATCGCCATCATCGGGTCCGACTATGCCCGGTCCCGCCATTTCTATGTCGACATTCTCGGCTTTGCCGTGCTGAACGAGGTCTATCGCGCCGAGCGGGACAGCTGGAAATGCGATCTGGCGGTCGGCGACGCGCAGATCGAGCTTTTCTCCTTCCCCAATCCGCCGCCGCGCCCCTCGCGCCCGGAAGCCTGTGGCCTGCGCCACCTGGCCTTTGCCGTCAGCGACCTGGATGCGGAGGTCGCCCGGCTCGAAAGCCATGGCGTGGCGTGCGAGCCGGTGCGGGTGGACGAATATACCGACCGGCGCTTCACCTTCTTCGCCGACCCCGACGGATTGCCGCTGGAGCTTTACGAAGATCGGGTCCGCGCCATTTGACAGCATCAGGTCATGGCCCTTAGGTAACCGGTATCAATAATCGGGAGAGGGTCATGGCAGTCAGCCGACGGGACGCATTGCTGGCGACGGCTTCGGCGGCGCTGGCAGGTGGTTTGAGCGAGGCGCGGGCAGCGCCCCCTGCTCCACCGGTCACGCCTGCCCCCGCGCTTGACTGGCGCCGCGGCTTCGACAATCAGCGCATCGCCGACCTGGGCGATGGCCGCTTCCTCAATCCGCTGATCGCGGGCGACCATCCCGATCCCACCATCCTGAAGGATGGCGCGGATTATTACATGACCTTCTCGACCTTCGATTCCTATCCCGGCCTCATCATCTGGCATTCGCGCGATCTGGTGAACTGGCGACCTGTCGGCCCGGCGCTGCACAAGAATATCGGATCGGTCTGGGCGCCTGAACTGTGCAAGCATAAGGGCCGCTATTATCTCTACATCCCGGTCAAGGCATCTCCCAACACCAGCTATGTGATCTGGGCCGACCGGATCGAGGGGCCGTGGAGCGATCCGATCGACCTCAATCTGCCCAACCATATCGATCCCGGCCATGCGGTGGGCGAGGATGGATCGCGCTGGCTGTTCCTGTCGGGCGGCGACCGGGTGCGCCTGACCGACGATGGCCTGGCGACCGTCGGCCAGCCCGAACATGTCTATGACCCCTGGCACTATCCCGACGACTGGGATGTCGAGGGTTTCTCGCCCGAAGGCCCCAAGATCCTGCGCCATAAGGGCTATTTCTATCTGGTGACCGCCGTGGGCGGCACCGCCGGGCCGCCGACCGGCCATATGGTGATCGCCGCCCGGTCGCGGTCGATCCATGGACCGTGGGAAAATTGTCCGGCCAACCCGATCGTGCGCACCGTCGACCGCGCCGAAAAATGGTGGTCGCGCGGCCATGCCACCTTGGTCGAGGGACCGGATGGCAGCTGGTGGTCGGTCTATCATGGCTATGAAAATGGCTATTGGACGCTGGGGCGGCAGACGCTGCTCGACCCGGTCGAATGGACCACGGACGGCTGGTTCCGCATGACCGGCGGCGACCTGTCGCAACCGATCGCCAAGCCCAGGGGCGGCCAGGCCGGGCCGCATGGCCAGCCACTGTCGGATGATTTCAGTGTGTTGCGCCTGGGATCGCGATGGAATTTCTTCAAGCCTTCGCCGCAGGAGGCGCAGCGGGCGCGGGTCGAGGGCGGATCGCTGGTCCTGAAGGCCAGCGGAACGGCCCCCTCCAGTTCGTCGCCGCTGCTGCTGGTGGCGGGCGATCAAGCCTATCAGTTCGAATGCACGATCGAGATCGCACCGGGTGCCGTCGCCGGCCTGCTGCTCTTCTATGACGAACAGTTGTATTGCGGGCTGGGCTTCGACCAGGAGCGGTTCGTCACCCATCAATATGGGATAGAGCGCGGCCGCCCCGCCAATCCCCATGGCCGTCGGATGCGGATGCGCGTCACCAACGACCGGCATATCATCCGCTTTCACATCAGCGCCGACGACGGCAGGAGCTGGACGCGCTTCGACCGGGGGATGGAAGTGTCGGGCTATCACCATAATGTGCGCGGCGGCTTCCTGATGCTGCGCCCCGGCCTCTATTCTGCCGGTGCGGGTGAAGCGCGCTTCACCGATTTCCGTTTTCGCGCGCTCTAGGCCGATTGGGGCCGACACGGGACGCGACAGTCGAAGTTCACAGTGTCGTGCGGGCTATTTCGGGCCAATGCGCCTGTGATGCACCCGCGACGCGCCGGCCACGCGCCTGTGACGCGACAGCGGCGGGGAAATCGGGTCACGCCCGAGCGCCTTCGACGCGACGGCGAGGCGACAGTGAAGCGACAGCCACGCGACAGGCGGGTGGTCTGGAAAAGAGAGGGGGCGACGCTTGCATCCCCAAGGGTAGATCAGAGACGGGCCGAGTAGGAAAGCCGGGGCAGCGTCGCGCAAGCCCACCCCGCTGCGACTAGCGCGCTGCGCGCGCAAGTCTCGCTGCCCCTCCCGTTTACGGGAGGGGAATGGCAAGTTTCTGCCTTAGGCCTTGGCTGGCGCGCGGCTGCGCAGAAGGGCGAGCAGCAGGCCGATGCCACCGGCAAGCAGCAACAGGTCGACCAGCAGCCCCTGCCCGCCCGCCAGCAGTGGGGCGCCGTGAAGCAGCCCGACCGCCAGCAGGCCCGCGACCAGCGCCCATTGCAGACCGC
This sequence comes from Sphingobium sp. BHU LFT2, assembly GCF_018604485.1. Lineage (NCBI taxonomy): Bacteria > Pseudomonadati > Pseudomonadota > Alphaproteobacteria > Sphingomonadales > Sphingobiaceae > Sphingobium > Sphingobium sp. BHU LFT2. Next base: position 44,454 of record NZ_JAFCGW010000010.1, on the reverse strand, counting down.
GCGACAGGCGCGGACCGGGCAGCGCCTTGGCCATGCCGGCGGCCAGCACCGACAGGATGGTGAGGCCCAGCCAGACCAGCGGCAGCGGCGCTTGCGGCAGGGCGAAGGCCAGAACGGCGGTGAGGACGAGGATGACCGGCTGGCCCCAGCAGATCGCAGCCCAGATCCGTTCCCATTGCGGCGCGGGCCGGCCGCGATCGCGGCGGCGGGCCAGCCAGATGGTCACGCCGCTGGAGGTGACGATGCAGAGCGCAATGCCGAGCAGGCCATAGGCGATCCGCACGGGCAGCCCGCCGAACCAGCCGAAATGCAGCTGGCCGATGCCGCTCAGCATTCGGGTGCCGGCGACCAGATCCTGCGGCTGCTCCTGATGGAGCAGTTGCCCGCGCGCATCATATTGCACCTCGTCCTGCTGGGTCAGCAAGTGCGGCCGGCCGCTGTGGATCGAGATGCGCATATCGGCGCGGCCGGGCCGTTCGACCATGATATTGTCCGCCACGGCCGCCGGCGCGCGAGCGCGGGCATCGGCGATCAGCCGGGCGATATCGGGAATGGGCGCGGCGCGCGCGTCAACCTTGGGCGGCGGGTCGAGGAAGAGTTCATAGACCTTCCCCATGTCGCCCCGATAGAGCAGCATCGCCAGCATCGCGACGATGATGGTGCTGAGCCCCAGCAGCGCCCCGGTCAACGCCAGGGTGAAGTGAAAGGGCAAGGCCCAGATGCCGAGGCGATTATGCAGGTCCGCCTCCTGCAGGCGGCGCGAACCGCCCAACCGCAGATGGAAGGCATCGCGCAGCACGCGCGGATGCGCCAATATGCCCGACACCAGGGAGGAAAGCAGTGCCACGCCGGTCAGGCCGACGATGAACTGCCCCCAACTGCGCGGCAGATGCAGGTTGATATGGAGATGGATCAGGAATTCGGTCCAGACCGCTTCGAGATCGGACAGCGCGCCATCGGCCGCCACGCCCCATTTATGTTCATAGGTCGCACTGAAGGCCGTGAGGCTGGCGCCATCCTGTTTCGCGGTGGGCAGCGACAGATAGAGGGTGGTGTCGGCCGGCGCGCGCCTGGCCGCTTCGGCGATGGCGCGGGCGGCCGAGGCATCCGACAGGCTGGTCACCACCGGCGTCGCCGGCACTTCCCATCGCTCCAGATCGGGTGCGAACACCGCGACCGTGCCGGTCAGGCAGACGATATAGATGATCGCGGCAAAGGCGAGGCCCAGCACCGAGTGGCTGCTGAGCACCGATCGCACCGTTTCGGGCGACAAGGGCCAGCGCCATTTCTTCGCCCGGCTGTTGGTCTGGACGCTCTGGTCGTTCATGCGGCCCCTCCCAAGGCGGCGAGGCCGAAGCCGATGATGCTGGTGCCGACCAGCACGGCGGTGGCGCGGAGCAGGCGACGGTCCGCCAGGGTCCAGGTCATGGCCAGCCCCCAGAGGATCGGAAGCAACAGGCCGCCGAGCACGATCCGGGTGCGCGGATCACCGGGCAGATAGACGGTGACGCAAAAGGCCACACCCATCGCCGCCGTCATGCCGAGCGGTCCGGCGAGCAAGGCGCGGAGCACCCCGCGCCAGAAGCGGCCGGGCTCCTCCAGCGGCTCGGGCGCGACATCGCCATCGCGCACCCGCGCCGCCTTGCGCCGGACCCGGCCGAACCAGATGATGGCGAGCGCACCGATCCCCTCCATCGCCAGTCCCAAGGCCAGCCCCTTGACCGGTCCGATCAGCAGGAAGGCGGCGACCAGCAGGCCGATCAATATGGCCCATCCCGCCAGCAGCAGGCCAAGCACGGAGCGGTCCCGCCGCACCCAAGAGCGGCGCAGCAGGGCAGCGCCCAGGGCGCCGCCCGCGATAAGCAGCAGGCTGGCGAGCGCGATCACCAATGGACGCTCGCGCCGACGCCGACGGTCTGGGGCTCGCCCAGGATCGCCTGATGGATCGCGGCATATTGGTACTGCATATAATCCTCGTTGAGGATGTTGCGGGCGAAGACGAACAGCGACCAATGATCGGTCTCATAACCGATCTTGCCATTCACGACCGTGCGGCCACCGACCTTGTACTGGCCCTGATCCTGACCGACGCCGGTGAAGACCGACGACCGGTAATTGGCGTTGAGATTGGCGACGAAGCCCGGCCCGAACTGCGCATTGATGCCGCCCGACAGGGTCCAGCGCGGCGCATAGGGGAATTGGGTGTCGGTGAGGTCAACCGTGCTGGTCGCCCCTGCGGGCAGGACGAAGTCGGTGAATTTGGTGCGGACATGGCCGACCGAGCCATAGAGATCGATGCCGCGCGCGATAGTGGCATTCGCTTCCAGCTCGATTCCGTAAAGATGCGATCCTGCCGCGTTCACCGTGTTGTAATCATAGGCATTCTGGCCGAAATAGGCGGTGACCTGCTGGTCCTTCCACGTCATGTAGAAGGCATTGGCATTGAGCGTCAGGCGCCCGTCCAGCCATTTGGAGCGCAGCGAGCCTTCATAGTTCCAGCTATATTCCGGATCATAGGCGACGAGCAGGGCGCGGGCCGGGTTCTGGCTGGAGCCGCCCGAGCGATAGGCGCGCTGGACGGTGAAGGCGGTGGTGAGGTCCGGCGTCCAGTCCATGCTGATCCCCGCCTTGGGCAGGAAGGCGTTGAAGCTCCGGCTGTTGGACGCCAGCGGCGAGGAGGCATCGTCGACCAGCCCCAGAACGCCCTGGTTGATCAGCGAAATGATCGGGGCATAGGCGGCGCCGAGGAAATTGGCATCGGGCAGCGTGCCGTTGAAGGTCGCCACGGTTTGCGCAGCATAGCGGTTGCGCTCATGGTCGAAGCGGAAGCCGCCGATCAGGGTCAGCCGGTCGGTCAGCTTGAAACGGGCATCGCCGAACAGCGCCATCGTCTCCACCTTTTCCGGCTGGTCAGCCGAATAGGCGACCGGGATGACCGGCAGTTGTGCCGCATAGGCATTGCTGAGGAAAGTCGCCTGCGCCGCGGTCGCGCCATTGGCGCGCAGCAGGGCGGCGATGGTGGCGGTCGGCGTATCGATGTTCACCCGGCTATTCTGGTCGATGCTGCCGGTGCGGCGATAATACCAGGCGCCCAGCAGGCCGCTCAGCCGTTCGCCATCATAGTTAAGGCGCATTTCCTGGGTCAGGGTGCGGTAATTATAGCGATTGTCGATCGCCTGGATATCCTGCGGCGTGCCGTCGGTATCGATCACCGAATGGACGCGCGAGCGGTTCCAGGAGGTGACACTCGACAGTTTCAGCCCCTGGGCCAGCGGATAGCTGATGTTGAAGACGGCAAGGTCGCTGTCGATCTTGCCGCGGCTGGGCTGGTCACCGGTGGCAACGCGGTGGTTGAAATAATTGGGCACGTCGGTGCGGGCATATTCGTAGAGATAGCCGCCGTCGCGCCGCACGCGATTGTAGCTGGCGACTGCCTCCAATCCCGGAATCGCCTGGGGCGTCCACTTGATCTTGCCGCGCAGATTGAGCGATTCCAGCGCGTCGCTATATTCGTCGCGGGTGACATTGTAGATGAGGCCGCGATCGTTGCGGCGCTCGGCCGACAGGCGGATGCCCAACTCATCCTTGATGATCGGTCCGCCGATCGCGGCGGAGAAGGTGCGATCATCATATTCGCTCCACAGCACGCGCGCGTCACCGCCCCAACGAGTCAGCGAGGGATCCTTGCTGGTGATGACGATGCCGCCGGCCAGCGCGTTGAGGCCCTGGATGGTCGATTGCGGGCCACGCAGCACTTCCACCTGCTGCACATCCCACAGGTCGGTCGGGCCGCCATAAAGCGCCCATTTGGGCACCGGCGCGCCATCGACATAGACGCTGGCGGCATCCGCCTGCCCGCCCGCGCCGACGCCGCTATTGCTGATGCCGCGGATGGTGAAGCCGGACGAGCCATAGGTTTCGGACAGGTTGGCGGTGCGGTTATAGACGTCCTGGATGGTGATCAGCGCCTCGCGCTCGATCGTCTCGGGCGTGACGACGGCGATGCTGGTCGGGGTCTGCTGCAGGGTGCGGGCGCTCTTTTCGCCGGTGACGATGATGTCGGCGCGAGCCTGGTCCATATCGGCATCCGGCGCCTGTTGCGCCATGGCTGGGCTTGCCAGCGCGACGATCGCCGCCCCGGAGAAAAAGAAAGACGACCGCACCATATAATCCCCCAAATATTCTTGGCGGCGCCTTATTTGAGAACGCTAACGCGAGTCAATGTCATTATATGAATGGACTATTGCTGTCGTCTGCCCGGCACCATCCCTGCCCCACCACTGGCCCAAGAAAAAGGGCCAGCCACCTCGTGCAGAAGGCGGCTGGCCCGTGATGGCGCGACCCGAAAGAACAGGCTACATTTTCACGCGCGCGCCGAACTGGAAGGTGCGGCCGAAATGATTGTACTCATAGTTGCGATTGGCATCGAGGTCGGTGTAGCGGCCGCGATATTCATCGGTCAGGTTGATGCCGTCGAGAGTGAATTCCAGCCAGTCGGTCGCCTTGTAACGGACCGAGGCATCGACATTGACGGTCGAATTATAGCCTTCGAAGACGTTGCCGGTGCCGCTGTTCTGGTCGCTATAAGGCCCGCGATAGCTGGCCGAGACGCGCGCGCTGAAGCGGTTGTCGTCATAATAGAGGGTGCCGTTATAGGCCCGCTTCGACACGCCGAACAACGTATTCTCCCGCGCGACATTGACCAGGCCGCCACCCGGCACGACCGCCGGCCCCGACACATTATAGGTGGCGTTGGAGTCGATGAAGGTCGCGTTGGCCAGGATGCCGAAATGCTTGAAGATGCCCGGCAGGAAGGTGAAGGGCAGCTGCAGCGCGATTTCCGCCCCCTTGAGCGAGGCGCCGGTGCCGTTGACCGTGGTCGCGATGGTCCAGATCGGTTCGGCCTGCAGCGCCGGATTGAGCGCGGCGGGCGAGGAACTGACCAGCACCGAAGCCGGCAGGCCGGTTTCCGCGAAGGTCGCGTTGGAAATGGTCGCGGCGACCGGGAAGCTCTGCACATCCTTCTTGAACAGGGCGACCGAGAAGAGCGACTGGGGCGCGAAATACCATTCGACGGCCAGGTCATAGGCGGTCGCGCGATAGGGGTTGAGATAGGGGTTGCCGTAGCTGACACGATATTGGAAGCCGTCGGCCGAGCCGCCCGGCGTCAGGCTGCCCAGCGTCGGGCGGGTCATCACATCGGCCACCGCCGCGCGAATGACCAGCTTGTCGGTCGGGAACAGGGCCAGGTTGGCGGCCGGCAGCCAATCCTCATAGCTGCGCTTGATCGTCACCGGGATGCCGCCATTGAGGCCGGTCGAGCGCTGGTCGGTCTTGGCATAGCGCATGCCCGCGTTCAGCGCATATTCGAGGCCGAACAGGTCGCCCTTGGCATCGAACTGGAAATAGCCGCCGGTCACTTCCTCGCGCACCGACCGGTTGTTGCCGACGTCGAGCGCCAGCGCGCGGTCATAGAGCTTGGTGTAGGCGGTCGCCGTGTCCAGATTGGGGATCAGCCACTGGGTGGTGGTGCCCGACGGCTGGCCCGCCTTGCCCAGGGTGAAGAGTTCGCTCAATTCCGGCGTCGCCTGGAAGCCATAAACGGCACTCGGGCCGAACAGGCTGGTCGGCGAACAGGTGATGGTGCCCAGCACCAGATCCTTGCCGCCATTGCCGCAGACCGCGGTATCGCGCTGATAGCCGACGGTCTTGAAGTCGAACCGGCGCCACATCGAACCGACCTTCACGGTCAGCCCCTCCGCCGCATCCCATTCGGTGCGCAACTGGGCGGTCTTGAACCGGTTGGTGGTGTTGGACGGACGGTCGCGGATTTCGGCGAGCTGGAAATTGGCCGGATCGGTCACGCTGGTACCGAAGGTCAGCTTGGGATGCTTCATGTCGCTATAGTCATAGCTATAGCCCTGGGCATCGCGATCGTCGAAGACCACCGTGGTTTCGACCGGAATGTCGGCGTTGGACTTGGACAGGCCGCCCAGCAGGGTGAAGCGGAACTTGTCCGTCACATCCTGGTCCCAGGTGCCGCCGACCTGATAAAATTCGGTGCTCGACTTGCGCAGATAATGTTCGGTGCGGACCCAGGCATCGTTGAGCGTGGCCGAGATCATGTTGCCATTATCGTCATAGACCGGATTGACGACATTGATCGACCGCTCGTTGGAGCGCAGCAGCACCTCGCCCCACTTCTCCTCGCGGGTTTCCTTGAAGCGCGAATAGAGGCCATCGATCGAGATCTTGGTCGCGTCGGTCGGGGCGAACTGGATCGATCCGGTCAGACCCAGCCGCTCACGATCATGACGCACCTCGCCATAGCGCGGGATACGCGGGTGGAAGGAAAGGGCCGCCGCATCGCAGGCCGCGCTCTTGACATAGGTGCCGCCCGAATTGGGCTGGGTGAAGCAGGGAGTGCCATCGACATTGTCGAAGCGGGCCTGGGCCCAGCGCACGCTGTTATTGCCCAGTTCCTTGGTATCGAGCGTCGAATAGGCGGCCGACAGGGCCACGCCGAAGCGGCCGTCGGCCGATTTCCAGGACGCGATGCCGGCCAGACGCGGCCCCCAATTCTTGGCCAGATCATTATAGGAGGCGGTCGCCGAACCGACGAGGGTCAGCCCTTCCTTGCCACCGAGCGGATTGCCGGTGTTGAGATCAACCACGGCGCCGAGCGAGCCTTCGTCCAGCGAGGCTTCGGCGGTCTTGTGGACGACCAGCGAACTGAACAGTTCGGACGCGAAGACGTTGAAATCGAAGGAGCGGTCGCGGTTCGAGCTGGCACCATCGGTCGAGGTGGCGACCGTTTCCAGCCCGTTGACGCGCACGCGGGTGAACTGCGCACCCAGGCCGCGCACGGTGATCGCGCGCCCTTCGCCGCCGTCACGCTGGATCGAGATGCCGGGGATGCGCTGCAGGGATTCGGCGAGATTCTGGTCGGGGAACTTGGCAATATCCTCCGCCACGATCGCGTCGACCGAGCTGACCGACTGGCGCTTGAGGTTGATCGCCGCGCCCAGCGACTGGCGGAAACCGGTGACGATGATGTCGGATTCCTGGGCTGCGGCATCCGCCTGCCCCTGATCCGGCGCAACCGCGGCATCGCCCTGCACGGACTGAGCCTGTGCCTGAGCGGCGGAAACGCAGGCGATGGCGCATGCCAGGGTCGAGGCTGCGGACAGCCATTTCCGGGCGGACGAAGCCTGTACGAACGCAATCATAGAAACATCCCTCCATATTTCCGCCACGCCTCTTTGGGGGTGCGGCCCGATGTTGTCCCCTTGAAGACACCGGTGTCAGAAACTTGTGACCCGACTGCGGATCAATGTCAATGATCATTGCGGCAATTATGTCTGAAGCTGCCGAGCCAGCGCTCGCGGCGATTTTCCGCGCCCTCCTGTGGGAAAAGCGTCCATATCGAGCCATTTTGCACCGCAATATGGACCACATGACGTAGAATGACGGAGCGCAGCCCGCGCCTTCGCCTCGCTGCCACAATGACTGCAAACAGATTCGACACCGGTGTCAAATTGCTTGCATCATCGCCGTCACGGTGCAAGTCTGGCCAGGAGAGGAGCTTTCGGAAGCATGAAAATAACCGCCACACTGATCGCCCTGCCGCTTGCCGGCCTTGCCCTGATCCCCCTGCCCGCAACCCTATCCGCCGCACCGGCCAGGACCAGCGCATCCAGCGCAAAGACCGCGTTTCCCGGCGCCGTCGGCTGGGCATCGGCAACGCTCGGCGGCCGGGGCGGCCGCATCATCCGCGTGACCACGCTGGCGGCCGATGGCCCCGGCAGCCTGAAGGCGGCACTGGAAGCAAAGGGCCCGCGCATCGTCGTGTTCGAGGTGGGCGGCGTCATCGACATGGCGCGCCAGACCATCACCATCCGCGAACCCTATCTGACCATTGCGGGCCAGACCGCCCCCTCCCCCGGCATCACCCTGATCCGGTCGGGCATCGACATCGCCACCCATGACGTCATCATGCGCCATATCCGCGTGCGCACCGGAGTGGACGACCAGCCGCTGCTGAGCGGATGGGAGGCGGATGCCATGTCGGTGGTCGGCGGCCATGACATCATCGTCGACCATTGCAGCTTCACCTGGGCGATCGACGAGAATATGTCGGCGTCCGGCCCGCGCTTCAATGGCAAGACGCCCGACGAATGGCGCGCCAACACGGCGCATAACATCACCTTTTCCTATAATCTGGCGGCCGAGGGCCTGGCCAATGCCAGCCATCCCAAGGGCGAGCACAGCAAGGGCACGTTGATCCACGACAATGCGACCAACATCCTGATTTATCGCAACGTCTACGCCCACAATGTCGAGCGCAACCCCCTGCTGAAAGGCGGCGTCCATGCCGCCGTGGTCAACAACATCATCTATGATCCGGGCGAGCGCGGCGTGCATTATAATCTGATGGCGCTGGAATGGGGCGAACATCCCTATCAGAATGGCAAGCTGGCGGCGGTCGGCAATGTCATGCGCGGCGGCGTATCGACGGCGACCGGCCTGCCCTTCCTGACCTTGGGCGGCGACGGCGACCTGGAATATTATGGCAAGGACAATCTGGCCGTCGACAAGTTCGGCAAGCCATTGCCGATGTTCGGCCGCTATGGCGAGACCAAGGCCAGGCTGATCGAGACGCAGACACCGCCGACCTGGTGGCAGGGGCTGGACGTACTGCCGGTGCGCGATGTCGAGACCCATGTGCTGTGGCGCGCGGGCGCCCGTCCGTGGGACCGGGATGCCGATGATCTGCGCGTGCTGTTCTTCGTCGCCGAAGGGCGCGGCGAGATCATCGACAATGAGAAGCAGGTGGGCGGCTATCCCAAGTTCGCGCCGACTCGCGCGCCCTTTGTCGAGGGCGACTGGAATCTCGACACGATGGAGCCGAAATCGGGCCGCTATCCCGGCCAGAAGGACGAGACGACCGAGCATCTGTCGGACCGCGACAAGATGATGCGACAGGAGCCAAAGCCATGAGCCTGATGCTGTTGCTGGCGGCCGCCGCCGCGCCGCCGATGGTGGTCGTCGACGAGCGCGAGGTGATGCGCGACGAGCCGCCGCCGCATGGCGAGATCGGCATGTCGACCGCCTATCGCATCAGCGACGCCGTGCCGCAGCCGCGCAGCATGGAATTCCGCAAGCGCGTACTGCATGTCGGCGCGGCGATCGGCGTCCATCCGATCGCCCATGACGAGGTCTATTATGTCCTGTCGGGCGAAGGCGTGGTGACGTCCGACGGCGTGGAAAAGCCGCTGACGCCGGGCATGGCCGCCTATCTCTACAAGGATGCCCAGGTCGGCATCCGGCAGGTCGGCAAGGAACCGCTGGCGCTGATCATCAGCTATCCGGTGGTTCACTGACCAGGCAAGTCACCAGGCGCGCGGCACATTGCCGATGCGCTTGGCGACATCCGCCTCGATCGCGTTGAGTTCGGCCTGGCTGAGCACGCCCGACAGCATCAGCCGGCGCATCAGCTCATCGACCAGAGCGGCGAGAAAATGCAGCTCGCCGCGTTCCGAGACATAATCGACATCCTGGGTATCCATGCGGTTCCTCCAACTGCATGGGCGGACTCAACGCGCCCATCCCCTTTTGGTTGCGGCCCGGCAACGAACGGCGTTCAACTACCCGGCTGGATATAGGGGACGCGGGCGAAGAGTTCCCGCTCCCAGCCGCGCGGATCGCTTTCCACATGGCTGTCGACATCGACGATCATCGTCTGCCGCCCGTCCAGCCGATATTGCGGCCAGGGCGCCAGCCCTGCGCCGTTCGGATCTCCATGCCGGGCGAAGGCGAGGAAACGCTGCATCAGCGCGCGCGAGGCGGCCTGGGCACCTGCGCCCGTGCCGGTGAAGCTGCCCGGCGCATCGAGCGTGCCAAAGGCGAGTGCGATGTCCATGGTGTGCGGCGCGCCGCGATCGGGCTGGGTCGGCGAGGCGAAATCCACCTGATAGACCCAGGTCGGCGCATCGGCGCGGGCGCGCGCCTCCGCCTCCAGCACCTGCCCCGGCCAGCTGCGCCCGGCCGTGGTCGCGGCATAGAAGATGCGCTCTGCCGACCAGTCGGGATAACGCGCGCGATATTGGGCGACGATCCATTCGGGCGAGAGGTCCATGCGCAGTTCCGGCGCCATCCGGGCGGCGAGGTTGGACCATTCGAGCCCCTTGAGCCTGGGGCCATGGGGATCGATGAAGGCGCGGGTCTCGTCATGGGTGTTGCCCAGCATCATCGGGATAGCCTGCGACTGGGGCGGCGCATCGGGCCAGAAGGGATGGCGCGCAAGATGCGTCATGTCGAGCACGGGGCCCATGTAAAGGCCGCCACCCAAGATCGGGTCTTGCGCTGCCAGCCCCTCCACCAGTTGCGCCGTTGAAAGTGACAGCAAAGATGACAGGTCATCGGCCTTCACGCCCAGACGGGCGAGATAGGCCTGCGCCCGCTTCGTCGCGTTGAGCGGGCCCGACGCCGTTACCTGCTGGCCGCTCATGGTGATGGCACGGTGGAACAGGCCGGCGGCGGCGGGCATCGCCATCATCGTCGCGATCTTGGCGCCGCCGCCCGACTGGCCGAAGACCAGGATATTGCCGGGATCGCCGCCAAAGGCCGCGATATTGTCGCGCACCCATTGCAGCGCGAGGATGAGGTCGAGCTGGCCCGCATTGCCGCTGTCGGCGAAGCGCGGATCGAGCCGGGCGAGATAGAGATAGCCGAAGATGTTGAGCCGGTGGTTGACCGTCACCACCACGACATCGCCCTGCGCCGCGAGCCGGTCGCCATAGGTCAGCGGATCGACCACCGAGCCGTTGGAATAGGCGCCGCCATGGATGTAGAGCATCACCGGCCGTTTGGCGCGCGGGTCGGGACCGGGGGTCCAGATATTGAGGAACAGGCAATCCTCGCTCTCCAGCTCCTGCTTGCCCTGTTGCGGGCAGGAGGAGGCGAAGGCGCTGGCATCGGCCGTGCCGGTCCAGCCATCGGGCGCAAGCGGTGCCTGGAAGCGGCGGGGCGCGGTATCCTGACCATAGCGCAGGCCGCGAAAGACATGGAGGCCGCCCTCGCGGGTGCCGGCAACCCGGCCCTTGCGGGTGGTCACGATGCTGGCGGTGGCGGCATGGGCCGGGCGAGCGAGACTGGCGCCCAGCAGGGCCGCAGCCCCGGTCAACGCGCTCCGCCGGTCGATATCGGGCATCCGTCCTCCTGTGCTGGGTCGGGAGGCTGAGCCCTCCTCTTGGATTTTCATCCGTTCGCGTTGGAATCGCCAACGGAGGTCATTCAGTTCAGCGGGCCAGCCAGCCGCCATCGACGGCGAGGACATGACCATGGATATAATTGGCGGCCGGCGAGGCCAGGAACACGGCCGCGCCGCCGATGTCGCTGGGGTCGCCCCAGCGGCCGGCCGAGATGCGTTCCTGGATCTGGCGGTTGCGGGTCTCGTCGGCCTGCAGCGCGGCGGTGTTGTTGGTGGCGATATAGCCCGGCGCGATCGCGTTGACGTTGACGCCCCTGGCCGCCCACTCGTTCGCCAGCAGCTTGGTGAGGCCGGCGACGCCGCTCTTGGACGCGGTATAGCTCGGCACCCGGATGCCGCCCTGGAACGACAGCAGCGAGGCGATGTTGACGATCTTGCCGCTGCCCTGCGCCAGCATGTGCCGCCCGGCCGCCTGGGCGAGGAAGAAGGTGGACTTCAAATTGGTGTCGATCACCGCATCCCAATCTTCCTCGGTGAAGTCGACGCTGTCGGCGCGGCGGATGATGCCGGCATTGTTGATGAGGATGTCGAGGCCGCCCAGTTTCGCGATCGTCTCGTCGACGACGCGCTGCACCGGCTCGATGCTCGACAGGTCGGCCGAGACGATCTCCGCCTTGCGGCCGAGCGCGCGAACCTTCTCGACGGTCTCCTCCGCCGGGGTGCGGCCGACTGCCGCAATGTCGGCGCCCGCCGCCGCCAGCGACAGCGCGATCGCCTGGCCGATGCCGGTATTGGCGCCAGTGACGATGGCGACCTTGCCACCAAGATCGAAGATAGTGCTCATATCAGGACTCCCTGGCCCCTTCCGCTCGCGCGAAAGGGGCGAAAAACCGTCAGGCCAGCTGGCAGATGTCCAGCACGTTCATGTCGGTATAGTCCTGGTTCTCGCCGGCCATCGCCCAGATGAAGGCATAGGATTTGGTGCCCGATCCCATATGGATCGACCAGGGCGGCGAGATCACGGCTTCCTCATTGGCCATGACGATGTGACGCATCGCATCGCCCTCGCCCATATAGTGGAAGACGCGGTCGGCATCGCCATCCAGCTCGAAATAGAAATAGATCTCGCTGCGGCGCTCATGGATGTGCGGGGGCATGGTGTTCCACACCGAACCGGGCTTGAGCACGGTCAGGCCCATGACCAGCTGCGCGCTGTCGCAGATGCCGGGGATAACGAGCTGGAAGATGGTGCGCTCGTTCGATTCCTCCAGGCTGCCACGCTCCAGCGCATTGGCGTCGGCAATGCCGAGCTTGCGGGTGGTGAACGCCTTGTGCGCCGGGCAGGAGGCGAGATAATAGCGCGCGCCGGCGCCGGCGAACTCCACGTCCTTCGCGCCCATCGTCACATAGAGGCAATCCTTGTTGCCGAGCGTGAAGACTTCGCCGTCGACGGTCACGGTGCCTTCCACGCCCGAGACATTGACGATCGCCAGTTCGCGCCGCTCCAGGAAGGGATGGCCCGCCGCCGAAGCCGGCTCGGTCTGCGCCGGCAGCTTCACCGGCGCATCGGCCACCGCCACGCCGCCGATCACGAAACGCTCGGCATGGGTGTAGTTCAGCACGCATTCGCCGTCACGGAACAGCCCGCCGATCAGATAGCGATCCCGCAGCTCCTCGTTCGACACGCACTCCATCATGTCGGGGTGGGTCGCATAATAGGTCTTGTCGAACATGATATCCTCACCGGTTATTCGCAATTGTCCCTTGGGAAGCAAATTCGGAAACCGGTGTCAACCTTAGCGTGGATCAGCCCGATGCAGGCGCCACCGAACTGCGCCGGATCAGGGTCGAACTGAACAGCGACGGCTCGCTGACCTCTGCTTCCTCGCCTATGGCGGTGCCGATCAGCTTGAGCGCGGCGGCGCGGCCCATGGCCGCAATCGGCCAGCGCACCGTGGTCAGCGGCGGCCAGACGCGGGTAGTGAGCGGCGTATCGTCGAAGCCGATGATCGACAATTGTTCCGGCACCTCGATCCCGCGCAGCCGCGCGGCATAGAGGACGCCGGCCGCCATCTCGTCATTGCTGGCAAAGATCGCAGTCGGCGGCGAGGTCAGGTCGAACAGGTTTTCCGAAGCGGAAACCCCTGATTCAAAAGTATATTGTCCGTCCGCAACCAGGCTGCGCGGCAGGCTGATGCCGGCTTCCGCCAGCGCCATTTCAAAGCCCTCGCGCCGTTCCTTGGCGGAACGGAAGCCATGCGGCCCGGCGATCAGGCCGATCCGCCGATGCCCCTGCGCGATCAGATAGCGCACCGCATCGGCCACCGCGTCGCGGTCATTGGAGGCGACCATATGTTCCGGATCGTCGAGCAGGGCCGAACCCATGCGCACATAACGACAGCCGGCATCGTCGAACAGTTTGGAAAGACTGTCATTTTCGGAGAGCGGCGGCAGCACGACGACACCGAACAACCGCTGGCGCGTCACGAAATTATGGATGTCCTCCATCACCATCGCCGCGCCCCTGTCCACCGGGCGCACCACCAGTTCGAACTCGGTGCCGTGCAGCGCCTCCAATATCCCCTTCTGCATGCTCAGCACCATCTGGGCATTGGGATTGTCATAGATGAGGCCGATCAGGAAATTGCGCCCCAGCGCCAGCGCGCGCGCCTGCGGATTGGGGACATAGCCGGTCTGGCGGATGATTTCCTCCACCTTGCCGCGGGTTTCCTGGTTCAGCAGCGGCGATCGGTTGATGACGCGGCTGACCGTTTTCTTCGACACGCCGGCCATGCGGGCAATGTCGTTGATCGTCAGCTTGGCGGTGGCGCCCTCGTCCCTGGGTGTCTTTGTCATGGCCCTTTTATAGCGCGCTTATGGCCCGCAACCAGCGCAATATGCGTCACTCGGCAAATCTATTGACACCGGTTACTCTTGCAGGCATCCCGAGAGGCAGAACCAGCCGAGAGGATCATCGTGACCGCCGCTTCCCCTGCCGCCATTGCGCGCGCCTTCGTCACCGCCCGACAGCAGGCGACGGGCTTTTCCGACTATCCCGGCCCGATCCCGCCCAGCCTGGCCGACGGCTATGCAATCCAGGCGGAGGCATTGGCGCTGGTCGATGCGCCGGTCGGCGGCTGGAAGGTCGGCCGCGTGCCCGCCCCGCTGGTCGAGCGTTTCGGCGCCGATCGCCTGGCCGGGCCGATCTTCACCCCGACCATCCATGCCCTGACCCCCGATGCCACCGGGCTGGTCTTTGCCCAGGGCTTTGGCGCGGCGGAGGCGGAATTCCTGCTGCGCATCGGCCAGGCGCCCGACCCTACCCAGACCAGCTTTACCCTGGAGGAAGCCGCCGCGCTGGTCGACGCCGTGCATATCGGCCTGGAAATCGCCAGTTCGCCCTTCACCGGCATCAACGAGCATGGCCCGGCCGTCACCGTTTCGGATTTCGGCAATAATAACGGCCTGCTGATCGGCGCGGCCGTGCCGGACTGGCAGAGCCTGGCCTTTGCCGAGATCGACATCAGCCTGAGCATCGATGGCGTCGTCGCCGGCACCGGCCGCGCGGTCAGCTTCCCCGATGGACCGATCGGCTCCGTGCGTTTCCTGCTCGAAAATCTGGCCGCGCGCGGCATAAGGCTGCAACCGGGCGCATGGATATCGACAGGCGCCGTCACCGGCGTGCATGAAGTGCGCGTCGGGCAGACGGTGGTTGCGGACTTCGGACCGCTCGGCACCGCACACTGCGTTATCCGCCCCCAAGCGGCCGCCTGACAAGGCCGCAGGGCAAGAGGAGAGGAAGAGAATGAACGAGGCCGTCGCCGGAGCAACCCAGAGGGTCGGGCGCTATCGCTGGGTGATCGTCGGGCTGTTGTTCGCCGCCACCGCGATCAACTATGTCGACCGGCAGATGATCGGCGTGCTGAAGCCCACGCTGGCGGCCGAGATGCACTGGTCGGAAACCGACTATGCCAATATCGTCTTCTGGTTCCAGGCGGCCTATGCAATCGGCTATCTGGGCTTTGGCCGGCTGGTCGACGCGATCGGCGCGCGGCTGGGCTATACCGTCGCGATCATCATCTGGACGATCGCCCATGTTGCCCATGGCGGCGTGCATAGCGTGACCCAGTTCGCCTTCGCCCGCTTTGGCCTGGGCGTCGGCGAATCCGGCAATTTCCCCGCCGGCATCAAGGCGGTGGCCGAATGGTTCCCGCAGAAGGAACGCGCCTTCGCGATCGGCCTGTTCAACGCCGGCGCCAATGTCGGCGCGATCATCACGCCGCTGCTGGTGCCATGGCTGACCATCCAATATGGCTGGCGCTTCGCCTTCATCGCGACCGGCATATTCGGCGTCGTGTGGCTCGCCGCCTGGCTGATTTTCTATCGCCGGCCGCAGGAGCATCCGCGCGTCGGCGCCGCCGAACTTGCCTATATCCAGCAGGATCCGGCCGACCCGGTCACGCCGATCGGCTGGCGCCGACTGATTGCCGTGCGCGAATGCTGGGCCTTTGCCATCGGCAAATTCTGCATCGACCCGATCTGGTGGTTCTTCCTCTTCTGGCTACCGGGCTATCTGGGCGAGCGCTACGGCCTCGACCTCATCAGCTTCGGCCCGCCGCTGGTCGCTATCTATCTGTTGTCGGACCTTGGCAGCGTGGCCGGCGGCTGGCTGTCGGGACGGCTGATGAAGGCCGGGCACAGCGTCAACGCCGCGCGCAAGCTGACCATGCTGGTCTGTGCCGCTGCGGTCACGCCGGTCTTCTTTGCCCAGTCGATCGACAATCTGTGGGTCGCCGTTCTGGTGATCGGCATCGCCACCGCCGCGCATCAGGCCTTTTCCGCCAATCTCTACACCCTGCCGTCGGACATGTTTCCGCGTGCGGCGGTCGGATCAGTGGTCGGCATCGGCGGCACGGCGGGCGCGATCGGCGGCATGTTGATGGCCAAATATGCCGGCTATATCCTCGACAGCATCGGCAGCTATGCACCGCTCTTCGCCGTCGCAGGCAGCGCCTATTTCATCGCCCTGCTGGCGATCCACCTGCTTTCGCCGCGCCTGGCGCAGGTGAAGGTGCCGGAATAAGTTCCCTGGGGGAGGGACTGCCCCGGACCGGCGATGGGGATTGCCGGTCCGGGGCGCCTTGCTTTCTCAGCGGCCATGCGCCGCGATCAGCTTTTCGCTTTCCTGCCAGAAGCGATCGACGATCGCTGCATCCTCGACCAGCGTGTTGGGCGTGCGCGGTGCGCGGCGATACCAATAGCCGCCATTGCTGGCCGCCCCTTCGGGGGCAGTCGCCAGCCAGACCAGCGTGTCCGCTCCGTCCGCCTCGCTCGCCTTGTCCAGCCCGCGCGAGCGCTCCTGCGTGTCAGCCGGCGCATGGGAAAAGAAGTTCGAGTCGACCGCGCCGGGATGGACCGCATGGGCGACGATCCCCTCCCCCGCCAGCCGATCGGCCAGCGCGCGGGCGAACAGCACATTGGCGAGCTTGCCGGTGCAATAGGCCATGCCGGGGCTGAACCGTTCCAGATTCTGCATGTCGTCCAGATTGATCGCCGGGATCATCTCGCTGGCGTCTGAGGCGGTGTTGAGGATGCGCACGGCGCCCGCCGGCTGATCCTGCGTCGCCTTGCGCAACAGCGGCAGCAGGCGCTGCGTCAGCAGGAACGGCCCCAGATGATTACCGGCGAAATTCGCCTCCAGCCCCTCGTCCGTCATCACCAACTTATCGGTCATGCCGCCGGCATTGTTGAACAGCAGGTCGACCCGGTCGGTCAGCGCAGCGATATCCTGCGCCAGTTGGGCGGCTCCGCCCAGCAGCGACAGGTCGGCGCGCAACATGGTGACCGATGCGCCGGCCGCCTCCGCCGCTATCTCGGCCTTCGCAGCCGCCAGCCGTTCGGGATCGCGGCCGGTGCCGATCACCCGCCAGCCCTGCCGTGCCATCGCCTTCGCAATCGCCTTGCCGATGCCCGAACTCGCGCCCGTCACCACCGCCACCCGTGCCCGTTCCATCATATCCTGCTCCTGTCGATTATGGCGGCACGCTAGGCGCTCAGACGCAGGCCAGACAGCCGCGGGAGCGATATGTGGCGCGCGCCGTCCATAGCAAAGCTATCACCCCCCTCAAGCAAGGGGCGGGTTTCACCCCGCCATGGCGTCCGCTATGTCCCACCGCGAAACATAAGGGGGACGCAGGGATATGGATCGAGTGCAGGGACTTGCATGGGCGGCGCAAACGCCCTTAGGTGACGCCATGATGGGTCGCACCGCCTGTCGTCATGCACTGCAGGAGCGGCCGTGACGATCAATCCGCTCTATTCCCTGACGGGCTTCATCGTCGGCACGCTGGTCGGGCTGACCGGCGTTGGCGGCGGATCGCTGATGACGCCGATTTTGGTGCTGCTGTTCAATTTCCACCCGGCTGCGGCCGTCGGCACCGACCTGCTCTATGCCTGCGTCACCAAGAGCGTGGGCAGCCTGGTCCATGGCTGGAAGCGGTCGGTCGACTGGGCGATCGTCGGCTGGCTGGCGCTGGGGTCTATGCCGGCCGCGATCGGCGCGCTGATGGCGCTGCGGGCGATGGGGCCGCCGTCGGCCGCCGTGGTCGATCCGATCAAGGTGACGCTGGGGGTGATGCTGTTCCTCACCGGCCTGGTGCTGCTGTTTCGCGATCGGATCACGGCCTGGTCGCGCACCCATGGCCAGGATCGCAGCCCCGCCACCACCCGCAACCTCACCATATTGCTGGGCGTGGTCGTGGGCGTGGCGGTGACCATCACCTCGGTCGGGGCCGGCGCGATCGGCGCGACGGCGCTGCTGATCCTCTATCCGCGCACGCCGCTCGCCCGGATCGTCGGCAGCGACGTCGCTCATGCCGTGCCGCTGACGCTGGTGGCGGGCATCGGCCATTGGTGGCTGGGCACGGTCGACATGTCGCTGCTGGCATCACTGCTGATCGGGTCGATCCCCGGCATCATCGTCGGCAGCCTGCTCGCCTCGCATGTGCGCGAAGCGGTGCTGCGCACGATCCTGGCGACGATCCTGATCATCGTCGCGCTGAACCTGATCCTCTGACCCGCGCGCGTCAGTCCGGCAGGAAACCGGACTGGCGCAGGCGATCAAGGGAATCACGCGCGACCGGCGCGGACAGACCGTTGGTCAGCCGGATTTCCCGGCCCTTGCCCACGCTTGCGCCGTCGGCAAGCGCCGCTTTGGCGACCCACCAGCTGCGATGGGTCTGCGCGCCGGGCACATCGTCCATTTCGGCAATGGCATCGCGCAGCCGCATCAGGATCAGTTCGCTGCCATGCGGCCCATGGACGCGGACATAATGATCGTCGCTCTCCAGCGCGACTATGGGACCGGCGAAGGCGGGGCTCAGCCGGCGATGGAGGCGAACATCCGCCTCTTTCGCTGGTGCGTCCATAGGCACGCCCCTTTCCAGCGCCGACGCGAAGACCGTGGTCGGCCCCATATGCTCATCATAATAGCGCAGCAGATGCGCGTCCGCCCGTTCCGCCCACCAGGCGATGGTCATCACCAGCAGGCAACAGAGCAAGGTGAAGGGCAACAGGCCGGCATAACCGCCCAGCAGTCGCACCTCGTCCCGCCCGACCAGCCGCCAGATCAGCGCCATCGGAAAGCTGGAGGCGACCATGCCCCAGAAGACCAGAGACCCGCGCGGTAGGCGGGTCGCCCGCGCGATCGCCCGCCAGGCGATCAGCGTCGGCCGCGCGAGTATATAGGCGCCCATCAGCATGATCCACCATCGCCCGGCGCGCAGCAGGAAGTCGCCCGACAAATAGGTGCCAAAGGGGCCAAGAAAGCCGACCACCGCCGCGACCGGCAGCATCGCCCAGAGTTCGAGCAGCACACGGCGGAGACGTTTCACGCAATCCCCCTCTCCATTCGCGAAACGCGAACCGCGAATGGCCCGGTTTTCCGCGCTTTTTCTTCTGTTCTCCCTGCGTGACGAAAAGCCGCTTGCCCGTCAATCGTGGGCTGCCATCGCTCCCTCTCATACCGGCGGGCCGATGAATGGATCATCCGCCCCGACCGGCCAAGGAGACCGACCATGACCGATTTTCTGAGCATCAAGGGCGCGATCGCCATCATGTGCTGCGCCATCATCGCCCATATGGGCGCCTTTGCCCTGGCCCTGGCCTGATGCGCCGGACAGCCCCTTCCCGGCCTGCCCGGCGCCGTATCAGGCGTCAGGGACAGGCCGGGTTACGGGCATCGGGATAGGCGAGATAGCTGATGCTCGCCGCTGGTAGCGACTGCATGCCTCGCGCGGCGACGCCCTTGAGATTGGGCAAGACGCCATCCTGCCCCACCGCCAGCGTCCGGCCGTTGAGCTTCACGCTGCCCGCGTCCAGATTGTCGGCGGTCAGGGTGTAGCGGGTCGCCTTGCCGGCGAGCGACAGGCTGGCGGGATTGGCGGTATCGAGATTGATCGCGACCAGCGCGACGCCGCCCGGTGTCCCACGCAGACACTGGCTGTAGAGATGCAGCTTGCCCGCGTTCTGCCCCGCATCCAGCACGACATTGCCCATCAGCCGCGCCCATAGGACCGCCGCCCAATAGCTCGGCCGCGGCATCATCGTCGCCTCATCGATCAGCGCATAGTCGCTGGCCGCCAGCGTATTGTGGAAGACCACGGTCACGCCCTGCTTCGCCTGCCGCCCCAACTGGTCGACATAACGGAAACTGTCGCGCCAGGTCGCTGCCCAGGCGTCGCCGCCGCAGGCCGCCTGCGCCGTTTCCGTGATCCAGATATCGGTGCCGGGCGCGAAACGCTGCTGCCGTTCCTTGTAATAGGTCGCCGTGCTGTCGGCCCGCGCCAGCCAGTCCTCGTCCAGTGCCCGGTCCGGGCTGATCCCCGCGCTCTTGTCCATCGCGGCGCAGCGTTTCGAGACGGTGCCGTAGAAATGATAGGAGAAGATATCGACCCTGGGCCGAGGCTCGGCGCTCATCAGTGCGTCGGTCGGCACCACGCCGATATTGCGGGGCATGATGACGAATCCGGCCTCGCCCGTGCTGCCCGGCCCGACGAGCTTCATCTGCGGTGCATCGGCATCGCGGAAGGCGCGGAAGACGGCCATGTCGCGGGCGAAGGCGGCCGCGTCATAGCCCTTGGGCAGGCCGACCATAGACCCCGCATTGGGTTCGTTGATGAGTTCGGCGGCGTAGATATGGCCGCCCAGCTTCTCGGTATAGGCGTTGAGCCGGCGCGCCTGATCGGAATCCCACACGCCCGACGCGTCGCGCGCGCCATCGCTCACGGGGAAGGACACGACCAGCTTGCCGCCGACGGTCTTCACGAAGTCGACGACGCCGGCCCATTGGGCACGGGTCAGCACGCTCTGATAGCCCTTGGGCGGGGTGGCGGGCGGCGGCGTATCGCTGTCATGGAAATAGACGGCATTGGCCCAGCCGCCACTCACGCGCACATAGGTCGGCCCGAGCGCGCGGGCGAGATTGCGCAGCCGCGTGTCGCCGGTCAGGTCGATCGGCTCGCGCTTGCGGAACATGACGGCGGCGATGTCGACGCCGCCGCTGCCGCCGGCCGTCGGCTGGGGCCGCGCCTCGCCCGGCTTGGGATATGGGGCCCAGAAGCGGCCGCCGACCACCTCCACCATCTCGACATTATAGGCCTGATACTGGTCATCGACCTTTGCGACCTGAGCAAAGCGGCCGGGGTCGACGGAAGGCGTGGCAGCGCCCAGCATCACACCCGTCATTGCCAGCAGGGACAGGCTTCCCAGCATCAACATGCGGCCCTTCGTCACGGCATCCTCCCTCGATTTTGCGGGAGGCTAACCCGGCGCCGGCAGTCCCACAAGTTGGCATGACCAATTTGGACAAACCAATCACAGCGGCGATGCACCTAAACCATGCGAATTTTGCGATTTTCCTTAGGAACAAAAGGGGCACTTGTGAATTTGCATTTCAAGGCCGCAATAATATCCAATCCGACAAAATATCCCGAAAATAGACGATCCCCGTACTATTCCCGAGGTTCGTTCAGCGTGATTTTGGATAGAATGAAAAGGAACAGGGAGTATCCAGCCATGAAGCCAATTCGTAGCGCTAGCAGCCCCCAAGCCCGCGTCGCCTTCACGCCGACCAGCAAGAAGGCCGGCCAGTGGGTCCAGACCCCGCACGGCTTCGTCAGGGTGGACAGTCCCGCCCCGAAACATGCCGAGTGAACGGATCGGCTGAACCGGCCAACTGAACCGATCTGACGGCCGGGCTTATCGGGCGGACAGCCCCTTGTTGCCGCCGTGCAGGCGCAGCTTGAGGCTGTTCTGATAATAGGCCACGGCCTGATATTGGCCGATCAGGACCGTCAGTTCGATCAGTTGCGCCTCGTCCAGACGCGCAGCCAGCACGGCCCAGGTTGCGTCGGCGATCATGGCGTCGCCATGCAGTTCCTCGACGGCGCGCAGGATCGCCCGGTCATGGTCGTTCCGAACCGGTCACGATCCGCTCCACCTCGTCCCGACCGATGCCGGCATGGCGCGCGATCATCACATGCTCGCCCCATTCATAGGGCGCCTGACAGAGCCAGGCGACGCGCAGGATCGCCATTTCCCGATCGCGCGCAGAAAGCTTGCCCTGCGTCAGCAGCGTAACGCCAACATCGGTCTGGCGGGCGAACAGCGCGGGATGGCGCATCATGGTGCGAATGATTTCGGGCAGACGCGCCAACACAACGGACATGTCGCCCTGCCCCTGCGCCTGGGCTTCGGTTACGTCGGTCAGCAGGTCCGCCTCGCGCGCGTCGATGCTCTGGTTGATGGCGATCATCTGCCGGATCAGCGGGTCGAGATCGGCGCTATATTCGTCGATGCTCAGCGCTTCGATGCGGGGCGCATCGCCCAATATCTGGGCATGGCGGCGCGCGATGCGGGCGGTTGCAGCCTCTTCGTCCATGCCCTTCCCCTGCGTTCTTCTGGCCGCGATGGGGTGGCGCGACGCCCCGGCTGTGTCAAACCGCCGGGGCGCTATCTGTCAGCTCAATATTCGCCGGGTTCCGAATGAAACTCGTGCCAGACGCCATTGAGGATGCCGAAGCCGACAGCCAGGCCGACGCCCAATATCCAGGCAAAATACCACATAGGTCGGATCCTTAGTAAAAGTCGGGGTTGAGGCGGATTTCCCGCTCGGTCACCCGGCCGAACATCACCTTGTAGGCCCAGGCCGTGTAGGCCAGCACGATCGGCAGGAAGATGACGGTGCAGATCAGCATGGTGAACAAGGTGCCGTGGCTGGACGAGGCATTCCATGCGGTCAGGCTGGAACCCGGATCGATCGAGCTGGGCAGGATGAAGGGGAACATCGACAGGCCGACGGTGCTGATGATACCGACATTGGCGATCGACGAGCCGGTGAAGACCAGCGTGTCGCGCCGGCCACGAATGCCCAGCAATGCCAGCACTGGTCCAACAAAGCCCAGGATCGGCGCCAGCAGCATCCAGGGATGCGCCGCATAATTGTCGAGCCAGGCGCCCGCCGCCGCGACCGCGCCACCCAGATGCGGGTTGGACGGGCCATTGGGATCGATCACGCCATCGACGCGATAGCCCATGCCGCTCCAGGCGACGAACAGCCCGCCGATGGCGAACAGAATGATCGACAGGATCGCTGCGCCCTGACCATAAAGGCGCACGCGCTGCAGCACCGGCCCCTGCGTCTTGAGGCTGAGCCAGCCAGCGCCATGCAGCACCAGCATCGCGACCGACAGCAGGCCGGTCAGCAGGGTGAAGGGCGTGAAGAGGCCCAGCAGCGATCCTTCATAGAACATGCGCAGGTCGCCATCGAGACGGAAGGGCGCGCCGACCAGCACATTGCCGACCGCGACGCCGAAGACGAGCGCGGGCACCAGGCCGCCGACGAACAGCGCCCAGTCCCAGCCGGCCCGCCAGCGGGCGTCCGGCTTCTTCGAGCGATATTTGAAGCCGACGGGCCGCAGGATCAGCGCCGACAGCACCAGGAACATGGCGAGATAGAAGCCGGAAAAGCTGACGGCATAGACGAAGGGCCAGGCGGCAAAGATGGCGCCGCCGCCCAGGATGAACCAGACCTGGTTCCCTTCCCAGGTGGCGCCAACGCTGTTGATGATCATGCGCCGTTCCTCGTCGGTCCGGCCGGCAAAGGGCAGCAAGGCCGCCGACCCCAGGTCAAAGCCGTCGGTAAGGGCGAAGCCGATCAGCAGCACGCCCAGCAGCAGCCACCAGATGACGCGCAGCGTTTCATAATCGAGCGGAATGGTCATTGTCCTAACTCCGGTTGGCAGGCGTCATTCGGCGGGCACGGCGCGGAAATCGGGCGCCGGCTCGGCTGGGCTGTCAGGCCGCCAGGGGACATAGCGTTCCGGCCCCTTGGCGATGGTGGCGAGCATCAGCTTCACCTCGATCACCGCCAGGATACCGTAGAGCAGGGTGAAGCCGATGATGGTGGTCCACAATTGCGGCACCGTCAGGCTGGAGGCGGCGAGGAAGGTCGGCAGCACGCCGTCCACCGCCCAGGGCTGGCGCCCGATTTCCGCCACCGCCCAGCCGACCTCGATCGCGATCCAGGGCATCGGCATCATGAACAGGGCCAGTTTCAGGAACCAGCGCGCATCGAACCGCCGCATCGACGAGAAGGCAAAGCCGGTCGCGAAGAAGGCGATGAAGGCAAAGCCCAGCCCCGCCATGATGCGGAACATCCAGAAGATCGCCGGCACATTGGGCACGGTACTCCAGGCCGCCTTCTCGATCGTCGCGGCATCGGCTTGGCGCGGATCGGCGATGAAGCGCTTCAAGAGCAGGGCATAGCCCAGATCCGCCTTGTTGCGCTCGAACGCTTCCCGCGCGACCAGGTCGTTGCGATCGACCTTCAGTGTCTCGACCGCATCATAGGCGATGATGCCGGCGGCAATCCGCACCTTGGCGGTGTCGACCAGCTGGTTGATGCCGGTGACTTCGCCGGTCAGGCTGCGGGTGGAGATGAGGCCCAGCACATAAGGCACCTTGATCTCATGCGTGGTCTCCCGCCCGCTGTTGGACGGCAGGCCGAACAGGGTCAGGCCGGCCGGTGCAGGCTCGGTCTGCCACATGCCCTCGATCGCGGCGAGCTTCATCTTCTGGTTCTCGGTCAGCGCATAACCGCTCTCGTCACCCAGCACGACGACCGACAGCGACGCGGCAAGGCCGAAGGCGGCGGCGACGGTGAAGGAGCGCTTGGCAATGGCGATATGCTTGCCCTTGAGCAGATAAAAGGCCGACACGCCCAGCACGAAGACGCTGGCGCAGACATAGCCGGCGCTGACGGTGTGGACGAACTTCGCCTGGGCGACCGGATTGAAGATCACCGCCATGAAGTCGGTCACTTCCATCCGCATCGTCTGCGGGTTGAAGGTCGCGCCGGTGGGATGCTGCATCCAGCCATTGGCGACCAATATCCACAGCGCCGACAGGTTCGACCCCAGCGCCACCATGAAGGTGGTGAGCAGATGGCCGCGCTTCGACAGGCGATCCCAGCCGAAGAACATGAGGCCGACGAAGGTCGCCTCCAGGAAGAAGGCCATCAGGCCCTCGATCGCCAGCGGCGCGCCGAAAATGTCGCCGACATAGTGCGAATAATAGGCCCAGTTGGTGCCGAATTCGAACTCCATGGTGAGGCCGGTGGCCACGCCAAGGACGAAGTTGATCCCGAACAGCTTGCCCCAGAAGCGGGTGATATCCCGCCAGATCGGGCGGTCCGTCATGACATAGACGCTTTCCATGATGACGAGCATGAAGGAAAGGCCCAGCGTCAGGGGCACGAACAGGAAATGGTATAAAGCTGTGAGAGCGAATTGCAGC
This sequence comes from Sphingobium sp. BHU LFT2, assembly GCF_018604485.1. NCBI lineage: Bacteria > Pseudomonadati > Pseudomonadota > Alphaproteobacteria > Sphingomonadales > Sphingobiaceae > Sphingobium > Sphingobium sp. BHU LFT2. Next base: position 19,388 of record NZ_JAFCGW010000010.1, on the reverse strand, counting down.
CTGGATAATTCAACGACGGCCATGCTTATCATCGCGACCCCCTTTCTTCCCTGAACCAAGTTGGCTGGCGAAATATGGACGTGACGGCGCTACATCATTGAGACAGATCAAATTATATTCTGCCGCCAAACCTAAATGAACGGGACGCAAGGTCTAGCTAGGGAAAACCGCAGGCATGGGTTGGGTCATCGACATCATCGGCGCCGCTCTTTTCGCGGCGGGACTGGCGCAGGGTGTCAGTGCGCTGGCCGATGGCGTCGCGATCGGCTGGCTGCCGCCGCTGTTGCTATTGGCGGGCGGGCTGGTGCGTGCGGCCGGGCTGATGCTGGCCCATGTCCAGGCGATCCGGTCCGCCCAGCGCATCGTCGCCGCGCGGCGATCGACGCTGCTGCCCCGGCTGCTGGGCGGACGGCTGGCCCGGCCGCTGCTGGCGGGCGAGAATGCCACGCTGGCGATCGACCATCTCGCCGCGATCGAGGCGCATGGCGCCCGCTTCCTGTCGATCCGCAAGGCGGCGGTGCTGGGGCCGCTGCTGGTGGCGGCGATCGTCGCGACCGCAAGCTGGGTTTGCGCCGCGATCATGCTGGCAACCTTGCTCCCCTTCGCCTTCGGCATGGTGTTGGCCGGCACGGCGGCGCGGGCGGCGGCGGAGCGGCAACTGGCGGCCTTGGCCGAATTGTCGGGCCTGTTCGTCGACCGGCTGCGCGCGCTGCCGCTGATCCGTCATCATGGCGCGCAGGCGCGGATCAGCCGACAGGTGGCGGGCGCCGCGCAGGAAGTGGCGACCCGCACCGGCGCGGTGCTGCGCGTCGCCTTCCTGTCGGGCGCCGTGCTGGAATTTTTCGCGGCGCTCTCGGTGGCGCTGGTCGCGGTCTATTGCGGTTTTGCGCTGCTGGGGCTGCTGCCCTTCCCCGCCCCCGAAACACTGGACCTGCGCGCCGCGCTGTTCACGCTGGCGCTGGCGCCGGAATTCTATCTGCCGATGCGCCGGCTGGCCGCGGCCTATCATGACAAGCAGATGGGCGAAGCGGCGGACAAGGCAATCGCTGCCGCCCTGCCGGAAGCGGAGCCCGCGCCGCATCCGGCCAGCGCGCCGTTCGATGGCCTTCATCTCAAGGATTTGCGGATCGGCATCGGTTCGGGGATCGGCCCGGTCAGCCTGACGCTCAAGCCGCATGACCTGATCGCCCTCACCGGCCCGACCGGCAGCGGCAAGACCAGCATGCTCGCCGCGATCGCCGGACAGATTGATCCGGCCTCGGGCGAACTGACTCCGGTCGATCCCGCGCGCATCGCCTGGGCGGCCCAGCGGCCGCTGCTGCTGCCCGGCAGCCTGGCCGACAATATCGCCCTCGCCCGCCCCGATGCCGACCGAGCGGAGATCGCGCAGGTTGCCGCGCGTGTCGGTCTAACGCCGATGCTGGCTGCGCGGCCCGAAGGGCTGGACCTTGCCATCGATCATCAGGGGGCGGGCCTGTCGGGCGGCGAACGGCGGCGCATCGGCCTTGCCCGCGCCATCCTGTCCGAACGGCCCGTTCTGCTCTGCGACGAACCCACCGCCGATCTGGATGCGGAGAGCGCCGCCGACATCATCGCCCTGCTGGTCGCCTTGTCGGCCGAGCGCGCGATCCTGGTCGCCACCCACGATCATCGCCTGACCGCCGCCGCGCGGATGGAGGTGATGCTGTGAACCCGATCCGGATCGCGCTCGACAAGGCGGCAGGCTCCGCCACGCTGCTGCGCCGCGCGACGCTGTGCGCCGTCATTGCGGCGCTGGCCGGCATCGCGTTGCTGGCGCTGGCCGGCTGGTTCCTGACCGCCGCCGCCATGGCCGGCGCGGCCGGCACCCTCGCCGTGCAGGCGTTCAACTATCTGGTGCCCAGCGCCGCGATCCGGCTGCTCGCCATATTGCGCACCGTCTCGCGCTATGGCGAACGGCTCTGGTCGCATCGCGCCGCGCTCGAAGCCATGGGCGGCCTGCGCGCCAGCCTGTTCGCGCGTCTCGCCGCGCAGGACAGCCGCACCGCCCTGCCCTTGTCCAGCGGCGACGCCGCCGCGCGGCTGACCGGCGACATTGACGCGCTGGAGGATATGGTCGTGCGCCGGCCGAGCCGGACCGCCGGATTGATGGCGGCGATGGCGGGCGTGATGCTGGCGGCGAGCGGCGGCTGGCTGTCGGCCCTGCTGCTGGCGGTCATGCTCGCCGCCCTGCCGCTCTTGCTGCGCATCCTTGCCCGCCGCCTGACCGAAGGCCCCGCGCAGCAGGCCGCTGATGCGCTCGGCGCAATGCGCGCGCGCTATGTCGAACTGGCGAGCGCCCGCGCGGAAATCGCGGCCTATGGACTGGGGGATCGCGTGATGGCCGAACTGGCACCGCTCACGCGCCGGCTCGACCGGGCCCGCGCCCGCCTGTTCATCGGCGAAGGCGTGCAGGCCGCCCTGCTCGCGGCCTATAGCGCGCTGGCGGTCATGCTGGTGTTGCTCGGCGCCGATGCCCCCGCGCCGCAGGTCGCGCTCGCCTTGCTGGCCAGCGCCGGCGCGGTGGAGGCGATGGCCGGGCTGTCGCGCACCGCCTTCCGCCAGGCCAGCGTCGATGCCGGCCTCGCCCGGCTGGCCGCGCTCGATGCACTGCCGCTGGACGATGCGCCTGCGCCATCCGCCGCGACGCCCCAAGCCATTCGATTGGGCGACATCGAATTGCGCCCCGGTGCGCGCTTCGCCGTCACTGGCCGCTCCGGTTCGGGCAAGAGCCTGCTTGCGGAGGGTCTGGCCGGGCTGCGTCCGGTTACGGCCGATGTCGCGCTTGGCGGCCATCCGCTGGCAGCCTGCTCCGGGGCGGCGCTGCGCGACCAGTTCGCCCTCTCGCCCCAGGACGCGCCGATGCTGGCCGGCAGCATCGCCGACAATCTGCGCCTCGCCCGACCCGGCATTGATGCGGCCGATATGGTCGATGCGCTGCATGTCGCCTGTCTCGACCAGCGCATCGCCAGCCTGCCCGGCGGGATCGACTATCGGCTGGGTGAAGCCGGCGGCACCTTGTCAGGCGGCGAACGCAAGCGGCTGTCGCTGGCACGCGCGCTGCTGACCGGTCGTCCCTGGCTGTTGCTGGACGAGCCGACCGAGGGGCTGGACGCCGCGACCGAGGCGCTTCTGATCAGCCGGCTGCGCATCTGGCTCGACCGGACCGGCACTGGCCTTATCCTGATTTCGCACCGCCCCGCGCCACTCACGCTGACCGACCGACAGGTGCCGGTGTCTGCAATCGCCCCCCTGCCGGGCCAGGGTCTACCCGGAGTGGCAAGCGCGGCGTGAGGATGATAGGCTTTGTCTTGCAAGCGCTTAGAGCCTGTTTGAAAAATCGCGAAAGGGCGATTTTTCGGTACGGTTCCAGCCCGCCCCCCCGCCCAACCACCCGACAGGATGACACTGGATCGGGTGGTTGGGCGGGGGTGAGGGCTGGAACCGGCTTTCTCAAACGGGCGCTTAGCTACCACCTGACCAGACAGGGAGATGTTCGTGCCGCCAACCATCCTCATCGCCACCGATCTGACCGCCCGCAGCGACCGGGCCTTTGACCGGGCCGTCGAACTGGCGACCGACCTGGGCGGCACGCTGCTCGTCGCCCATGCGTTGGACAAGGGCGATGCCGCCCATGTCGCTCGCGCCTCCGATCGTGCCAAACGGGTCATCGCGAAGCTGACCGAGGGCATCGCCGCGCCGATCGAACCGGTGCTGATCCAGGGCCGTGCGCCCGAAACCATCGCGGAACTGGGCAAGGAGCGGGGCAGCGCGGTGATCGTCGTCGGCCCGGCCCGTCACAATCATGTCAGCGACTTCATCCTGGGCACGGCGGTCGACTATCTGGTCCGGCGTTCGCCCGTGCCGGTGCTGGTGGTCAAGGAACGGCCGCGCCACCCCTATCGGCGCATCCTGATCGCGACCGACTTTTCCGACTGTTCGCTCCATGCCGTGCAGATGACCGCGATGCTGTTTCCCAAGGCGCGGCTCGATCTGGTCCATGTCTATGATGGCGGCTTCCCCTCCCGCCTCGATCCCGACCAGACCTTGGCCTTCGCCCGGTCGGAAGCGGAACGGGAAAGCGCCGAATTTGCCGCTCGTCCGGAACTGGCCGGCCAAGCCCGCCCCTTCCAGGTCGAACTGATCGAGGGTCGCGCCGGCGAGGTGCTGCCGACCCTGATCGCACAACGCGATATCGACCTGCTGGTGCTGGGCGCCCATGGTCGCAGCGGCTTCGTCCATGCGCTGATCGGCAGCCGCGCCTCCGAATTGCTCGAAGGCGCGCCCTGCGACGTGTTGATGGTGCGCGATTAGAAGGCGTCGATCTCCAACGCCATGATCGACGCTTCACCGGCGGCGATCGTGGCGGCGAGGCCCTGCGCCTGCGGCAAAACGCGCAGCGCGAAATAGTCGGCCAGCTTCAGCTTCGCCTGATGCAGCGGGCTGTTGCCCTGCGCGGCCGCCTGCGCCATGCGGGTCCACATCCAGCCCATCGACACCAGCGCGAACAGGCGCAGATAATCGACTGCCGCCGCGCCGGCTGCATCCGTGTCCGCGCCCTGCAGGGCCGCCGTCGCCGTGCGCAGCGCCTCAAGCGCCGTGCAGGTGCTTCGTGCGATCACGCTCCCACCGGCCGCTTCCACATCGGCCGCGATCAGGGCAAAATAGCCTTCGACCACCGCGCCGCCCGCCATAGGCAGCTTGCGCCCGACAAGGTCCGCCGCCTGCACGCCATTGGTGCCTTCATAGATCTGGGCGATGCGCGCATCGCGCACATATTGTTCCATGCCCCATTCGCGGATGTAACCATGGCCGCCAAAGACCTGCTGCGCCTGCACCGCGCTTTCGAAGCCGAAATCGGTGAAGGACGCCTTCACCACCGGCGTCAGCAGCGCCACCAGCGCGTCGGACCTGGCCCGTTCGCCGGCATCGCCATGGTGCTGCGAGCGGTCATGCTGCAGCGCCGTCCAGCCCGCCAGCGCGCGCCCGGCCTCCACGAAACTGCGGATATTGAGCAGCATCCGGCGAACATCGGCATGTTCGATGATGGCCACCGGCGCGCGCGCATTGTCCGCGCTGCGGCCCTGCAGCCGTTCCTTGGCATAGCCCGCCGCCTGCTGATAGGCAGCGCCAGCGATGCCCAGTCCCTGGATGCCGACCATCAGCCGCTCGGCATTCATCATCGTGAACATGGCGGCCAGGCCGCGATGCGCTTCGCCCACCAGCCAGCCGGTCGCGCCGTCATAATTCATGACGCAGGTCGGCTGGGCATGAATGCCCATCTTCTTTTCCAGCGCGCCGACCGACATGCCGTTGCGCTGGTCGAAGGCACCGTCCGCGCCGGGCAGGAATTTGGGCACCAGGAACAGGCTGATCCCCTTCACCCCGGCCGGTGCGTCGGGCAGGCGCGCGAGCACCAGATGGACGATATTACCGCCAAAATCATGGTCGCCCGACGAGATGAATATCTTCGTGCCGGTCACCGCATAGCGGCCATCGCCCTGCGGCTCGGCCTTGGTCTTCAGCAGGGCAAGGTCGGTGCCGGCGCTGCTTTCGGTCAGCGCCATCGCGCCGGTCCATTCGCCGCTCACCATGCGCGACAAATAGGTCGCCTTCAGTTCCTCGCTGGCATGGGCGGCGATCGCCTCGCACGCGCCACGAGTCAGGCCGGGGAACAGGCCAAAGGACAGGTTCGCGGCCGACAGCATCTCGTCCAGCCACAGCTGCAGGATGAAGGGCAGCCCCTGCCCGCCATGGTCTGGATCGGCCGACAGCGCCGCCCAGCCGGCATCAGCAAAGTCGCGATAGGCCTGGGCAAAGCCAGGCGGCGTCCGCACCGCGCCATCGATCAACTGGCTGCCATGCTCGTCGCCTTCGCGGTTGAGCGGCGCCAGGCGCTCGGCGCACATGCGCCCAGCCTCGTCCAGCACGGTCACGGCCAGGTCGGCGTCGACATCCTTGTTCAGCTCCGCCATCGCCTGGTCGAAGCCCAGCACCTCGCTCAGCAGGAAGCGATAATCGTCGATCGGCGGAACATAGCTGTACATCGAACCTCTCCAAACTTGCTGCGGACCAGCTATACCAAACATCTGTTACAGTCAAACGCACACGGCATCCTTGTCGCTGGGACGCGCGCCGCTGGTGCCCTGACTATAACCGATCGTGGCGAAAAATGGCGACGATCTGCGCGGCGATCTGCGCCCGCGTCAGCCGGCCATCGCGATACCAGTCGGCCGCCGAATTGAGCTGGCTGAGCAGCAACGTGCGATAGAGCGAACGGTCGATGTCGGCCGGCAGCGGCAGCGCCGCCACCAGGTCCCGAAACAATTGCTCGAACCGGTCGCGGCGCGCGACAAGCTGGTCGCGCACGCCATCCGGCACGGCGCGAAAATCATTCATCATCGGCATGGTCAGCGAATCCGCCGCCAATTGGATATCCAGCAGGCTGGCGCAGGCCGCCTCCAGCCGTGCCCAGGGATCGGCCTGCGTCGCCACCGCCGCCGCGATCCGCGCCTCGGCCGCATCCAGCGCGCCATTATGCAGTTCGACGAACAGCGCGTCCTTCGACTTGATATGGTGGTAGAGCGATCCGCCCAGCACCCCGGCCTGCTCGCCAATGTCGCGCATCGACGTGCCGCGATAGCCCTTGCGCGCAAAAAGCTGCGCGGCGATTTCCAATATCTGGCGGCGGCGGCCCGATCCTTCGTCGCGCCCGCCCGCCGATGCGGCATCCCCGATCGTCATGTCAGCGCGCTAGCACAGGGCGTGACCACAGGCCACGTCCCGTGCGATCGCTCCCGGCTCAGGCCGGCACCTTCTGGCCATAGGGCGCATCGGCATCGCGCGCCGGGATCGCACCGCGCCGACCGATATTCCAGCCGGCCAGACGGTGCCCGGCCAATGCCGCCTCTGCCGGCGCAGCGCCGGCCAGCCGCGCATGCAGATAGCCGCCGTTGAAGGCATCGCCCGCACCGCTCGAATCCACGACATCGACCCGCGCCGGCGGCGGCACCAGCACGCCACCGACCAGACAGCCTTCGGCGCCCAGCTTGACCACGATCTCGCGGCCATCACCCGCGCCCCAGCGGGCCGCGGCGTCGGCAGCATCATCCACCTCGCCCATTTCCACTTCGTCCGCCAGGGTCGGCAACCCGATGTCGCACAGTGCGATCGCCCGGTCGCGCCAGGCCCGCGCAGTCGCGGCGTCGCTCCATAGCCGCGGCCGATAATTGCCGTCGAAGGCGATCCGGCCGCCCCGCGCCCTCACCCGTTCGCACAGCGCCAGCAGCGCCTCGCGCCCGGCGTCCGGCAGGATGGCCAGGGTGATGAGCGAAAAATAGAGCAGGTCCGACTGACCGGCGGCATCAACCATGGCGCCGCTTTCGGGCAGGTCGAACATCGCCCGCGCCGCCGCTTCGCCGCGCCAATAATGGAAGCTGCGCTCGCCGGTCTCATCCGTCTCGATCGCATAGAGGCCGGTGGTCCGGCCGGGCGTGCCGATCAGCAGGCCGGTATCGACGCCTTCCGCTTCCCAAGCCTTGCGCAGATCCTCGCTCATAGGATCGGCGCCGATCGCGCTGGCAAAGCGCACCTTGTCCCCGGCCCGCGCCAGGTGGATCGCGGTGTTGATGACATCGCCACCATAGCGCAGATTCCAGCCATCGCCGCTGCCCCGGCTCAGTTCCAGCATTGCCTCGCCGATGACGGTGATAGTCGCGTCGCTTGCCATGTGATCCTCTCTGATTGAAGCAGCGTCGTGCGGGGCCTGCCCCATGAAGTCAAGCCGTTGCGATCCCGTCCCATATGGCGGAACAGATTGCATCGTGCCGCGTTTGCCACAGGCAAAGATACAGGATCGAAAATGTCAGGGGCGGAAATGGGGACGACAGAGACAGGCCAGCCGGTCAACCGGTTCGAATTGCTGGTCCAGAGCGTCACCGACTATGCGATCTTCATGCTCGATCCGGCCGGCTTCGTCGTCAGCTGGAATAGCGGGGCGCAGCGCATCAAGGGGTACAGCGCCGACGAGATTATCGGCCAGCATTTCTCCGCTTTCTATACGGAGGAAGACCGCGCTGCCCATGTGCCCGCCGCCGTTCTGCGCACCGCCGAGGTCGAAGGGCGGTTCGAGGCGGAAGGCTGGCGCCTGCGCAAGGATGGCACCCGCTTCTGGGCCAATGTGGTGATCGATCCGATCCGCGACCCCGCCGGCCACCTGCTCGGCTTTGCCAAGGTTACCCGCGACCTGACCGAACGTCGCGCCGCGCAGGAGGAACTGCGCCGCAGCGAGGAACGCTTCCGCCTGCTGGTGCAGAGCGTCACTGACTATGCCATCTACATGATCGATCCGGTCGGCACGATCACCAGCTGGAACAGCGGTGCCGAACGGTTCAAGGGCTATAGCGCCGAAGAGATTATGGGTCAGAATTTCGCCCGCTTCTATTCGGAGGAAGACCGCATGGCGGGCCTCCCCTCCCGTGCGCTCGACACCGCCCAGCGCGAAGGCCGGTTCGAGGCGGAGGGCTGGCGCATCCGCAAGGATGGCACCCGTTTCTGGGCCAGCGTCGTGATCGATCCGATCCGCGATCCGGCCGGCGAACTGCTGGGCTTTGCCAAGATCACCCGCGACCTCACCGAACGGCGCCAGGCGGCCCAGGCATTGGAGCAGGCGCGCGAGGCGATCTTCCAGAGCCAGAAAATGGACGCCATCGGCAAGCTGACTGGCGGTGTCGCCCATGATTTCAACAATCTTCTGGCCGTGATCGTCGGCAGCCTCGATCTCGCGCGACAGCGTCTTGCGGCCGGCGCGGACATCAGCCGCTATCTCGACAATGCCATGACCGCCGCCGATCGCGGCGCCACCCTGACCCAGCGGATGCTCGCCTTTGCCCGCAAGCAGGAACTCAAGCTGGAACAGGTCGACTGCATCGGGCTGATCCATGGCATGGCCGATCTGCTCAAGACCACGATCGGCAGCAGCGTCGCGATCGAGACGCGCTTCCCGCTGTCGCTGCGCCCGGCCCATGCCGACCCGGCCCAACTGGAGCTGGCGCTGATCAACCTGGCGGTCAATGCGCGTGACGCCATGCCCGACGGGGGCCGCCTGTTGATCGAGGGCAGCGAGATCACCCTGGCGCTAGGCGACCAGCCCGATCTCGCCGCGGGCAGCTTCATCCGCCTGACCGTCACGGACGAAGGCGAAGGCATGGACGAGGCAACGCTGGCCCGCGCCCGCGAACCCTTCTTCACCACCAAGGGGGTGGGCAAGGGAACCGGCCTTGGCCTGTCGATGATCCACGGCTTCACCCAGCAATGTGGTGGCGCGATGACCATCGCCAGCCAGCCCGGCAAGGGGACCAGCGTATCCATCTGGCTACCCGTCGCCCTGACCGACGCCAGCAACGAGCGGACGGCTATCCCGTGCGAACCGGACGAGCTGGAAACCGAACCGCTGGTCATCCTGGCGGTCGATGATGACGATCTGGTGCTGACCAATACCGCCGGCATGCTGGAAACGATGGGCCATACCGTGTTCCAGGCCGGATCGGGGCGAGAAGCGCTGCACATGCTGGAGCAGGGTCGCATCGATCTGGTCGTCACCGATCATGCCATGCCCGGCATGACCGGCGCGCAACTGGCCGACGCGATCGAGCAGGCCTATCCCGACCTGCCCGTGCTCATCATCACCGGCTATGCCGAACTGCCCGCCGATGCCAGCCGTCGCCTGCGCCTCGACAAGCCTTTCCGCCAGGCGGAACTGGCGATGATGGTGCATCGCATCCGCCACGACAGCGCTCTCCGCCGACTGGTTCCGATCGGCACCGATAGCCACCCCTGAAGTCATCCCCGACAATATGTGACAGAATTTCACATATTTTCTTGGCCTTATGTCTTGCCATCGTCATGCGCATGGCCGATGGCAATTGCATCCTGACCGCCAGCAACTCCACAGGATCGCATGAACAAAGCCACACAGCCGACGCCGACATCGCATTTCTTCACATCCCTGCGGACGCGGCTTCACTATCTCGACTGGGGCAATCCATCGGCGCCGCCGCTGATCCTGGTCCATGGCGGTTTCGACCATGCACGCAGCTGGGACTGGACGGCCCGCACGCTCGCCCGAGACTATCATGTCATCTGCCCCGACCTGCGCGGCCATGGCGACAGCGGCTGGTCGTCGGACGGCTCCTACATGATGGCCAATTATGTCTATGACCTGGCCCAGCTGGTCGAATTGCTCGATCGCCGGCCGGTCACCATCGTCGGCCATTCGCTGGGCGGATCGATCAGCCTGCGCTACACCGGTCTCTACCCCGAAAGCGTCGCGCGCGTGGTGGCGATCGAGGGACTGGGCCTGTCGCCCGACCGCATCGCCGAACAGGCCAAACGCAGTACCGAAGAGACATGGAAGGGCTGGATCGACACCCGTCGCACCAATGCCCGCCGCTCGCCGCGCCATTATGCCACGATCGAGGCCGCGGTCGCCCGCATGCGCGAACGCAACGACCATCTGTCGGTCGAACAGGCGCTGCACCTCACCCTCCACGGCGTGAACCGCAACGAGGATGGCAGCTATAGCTGGAAGTTCGATCCCTATCTGCACGGCGCCGCCCCCCAGGCCGGCACAGACGAAAATCTGCCCGACTTCTGGCGCCGCATCACCTGCCCGACGCTGCTGTGCCTCGGCCTCGACAGTTGGGCGTCAAACCCGGTCAAGGATGGTCGCATCGCCCATTTCCAGCAGGCCCGGCTGGTGGAATTTCCCCATGCCGGCCACTGGCTGCATCACGACCAGTTCGAGATGTTCGTCAAGGAACTGCGCGTCTTCCTGGCGGAATGAGGTACGGCCTCAGGCCATGAAGCCTGAAACCGCCGCCTGATATTCCGCCTTCAGCTGGGCAATGAAGGCGCCCGCCGGCTGCACCGCCTTGATCGCGCCAATGCCCTGGCCCGCGCCCCACACGTCGCGCCACGCCTTCTTGTCGCCGGCCAGGCTGGCGAAATCCATGTCGGCCGCCTTGGGCAGCTTGTCCGGGTCCAGCCCCGACGCGACGATGCTGGGGCGCAGATAATTGCCCAGCACGCCGGTGAAGACGTCGGAATAGACGATGTCGGCCGATGCGCTGTCGACGATCATGTCCTTGTAGGCGTCGAGCGCGTTCGCCTCGGTCGTGGCGATGAAGGGCGACCCCATATAGCCAAGGTCCGCGCCCATCATCCGCGCCGCCGCGATCGACCGGCCGGTCGCGATCGCGCCAGACAGCGCCAGCGGCCCGTCGAACCATTCGCGGATTTCCTGGACCAGAGCAAAGGGCGACAGCGTGCCGGCATGACCGCCCGCTCCCGCCGCCACCGCGATCAGGCCATCAGCGCCCTTCTCGATCGCCTTCCTGGCAAAGACATTGTTGATGACGTCGTGCAGCACGATGCCGCCATAGCTGTGGATCGCCTCATTCACCTTCTCCTGCGCGCCCAGCGAGGTGATGACGATCGGCACCTTATATTTGACGCACAGCGCCAGATCCTCTTCCAGCCGCGCATTGGTGCGATGGACGATCAGGTTGACAGCAAAGGGCGCATCCTGATCGGTCAGTTGCGCCCCCAGTTGCTGCAACCAGGCCTCGAACGTGCCGGACGGGCGTGCATTGAGCGACGGAAAGGCGCCGACGATGCCGGCACGGCATTGGGCAATCACCAGTTCCGGCTGCGAGATGATGAACATCGGCGACCCGATCAGCGGCAGGGACAAACGGCCTTGAAGCGAAGCCGGCAGGGTCATGATCGGGGTCTCTCCTTTATCTGTCCGAACCGCGCTATCATCGCTCCGCGCCCGGAAAAAGGCCAAAATCAACCGTATTGCTCAAGCAATACAGTGGTGCTATGATCCCGATCCAGGCCCGACAAGGAGTGCCCCAGAATGTATAGCGAGAGCGATCTGCAAGATGCCGTAGCGGCCGGCGCACTGACGCCCGCCAGCGCCCAGGCGCTGCGCGACCATGTCGCCGGCCTGCGCGCCAGTTCGGTGGACGAGGAACATTTTCGCCTGCTGACCGGCTTCAACGATATTTTCGTCGCCATCGCCTCGGTGATCCTGCTGGTCGCGGTCGCGGGACTCGGAAACGAGGTTCACCTCGGCATCACCACCCCGCACCAGCCGTCCTTCGTGTCCGGCCTGTTCGTCGCCGGCACCGCTTGGGGCCTGGCCGAATATTTCACGCGACGCCTGCGCATGGCGCTGCCTTCGATCCTGCTGCTGCTCGCCTTTGTCGGCGGCATCGCCTTCACCGCCGCACTGCTGATCGGACCAATGATCCCGGACGCGCAGAATGACGGCGCGGGTCTGGTCGCCTCGCTCGCCGGCCTCAGCGCCGCGATCGCCGCCTGGTTCCACTGGCGCCGCTTCATGGTGCCGATCACCGTCGCCGCCGGTGCTGCCGGCGCGGCCGCGATCGTTGGCGGCCTAGCCATGTGGCTGATCCCGTTCAGCCACACCCTGCCCTTCATCCTGCTGCTGGTCGCCGGCCTTGCCATCTTCACCCTCGCCATGCGCTGGGACATGAGCGATCCGGGCCGCACAAGCCGCCGCTCCGACGTCGCCTTCTGGCTGCACCTGACCGCCGCACCGATGATCGCCCATTCGCTGTTCCAATTGCTGGGCATCACCCATGGGCTGGTCGATGCGGGACAGGCCTTCCTGGTGATCCTGCTCTATCTCGCCTTCGGCCTGGTGGCGCTGGCGATCGACCGCCGCGCACTGCTGGTCTCCAGCCTCGCCTACGTCCTCTATGCGCTCTACAGCCTGTTCCAGAAGGTCGGCGCGGTCGAACTGTCCGCCGCGCTCACCGCGCTGGTGATCGGCGGCACGCTGCTGCTGCTCTCCGCCTTCTGGCACCGCGCCCGTGCCGCGATCGTCACTGGCCTGCCGCCGGCACTCGCCAGCCGCCTGCCCTATCTCAATCGCGCAGCTGCCTGATCAACCCAACGAAAAGGGGCCGCTTCCTCTACAGGAAGCGGCCCCTTTTTCACATCCATTGCCGGTGATGTCAGTTCATCGCCAGGATCATGTTGCGCACCTGGGGATAGACCTGCTTTTCCCATTTGCTGCCGGAAAAGACGCCATAATGGCCGACGCCCGGCTGCAGATGATGGCGCTTCAGATGCGGCCGCAGGCCGGTGCAAAGGCCATGGGCGGCCGACGTCTGGCCAACCGCGCAGACATCGTCCTTTTCGCCCTCGACCGTCAGCAGCGCCGTCTTGCGGATCGCGCCGGGGTTCACCGCCCGGCCATGGACCGTCAATTCGCCCTTGGCCAGCAACATGCGCTGGAACACCATGTCGACCGTTTCCAGGTAGAATTCCTTGGTCATGTCGAGGACCGCGAAATATTCCTGGTAGAAGGTCTTGATCTTGTCGGCCTCGATCGTCTTGCCGTCGGCCAGCAACTGATAGAGTTCGCGATGCTGCGACCCGTGCCGTTCCATGTTCATCGACATGAAGGCGGACAGTTGCAGGAAGCCGGGATAGACCTCGCGCCCGCGTCCGGCATAGCGGAACGGCACGGTGGAGATCAGATTCTCCTCGAACCATTCGATCGGCTTCTCGTTCGCCAGTTCGTTGACCACCGTCGGCGCCGCGCGCGGATCGATCGGCCCGCCCATCAGGGTCATCGACCTGGGCGTCGCCGCATCCTCATCCTCGGACATCAGCGCCACGGCGGCGAGTGCCGGCACACAGGGCTGGCACACTGACACCAGATGGGCGCCGGGGCCGATATCCTGCAGGAACTGGATCACATAATCGACATATTCGTCGAAACCGAAGCGCCCGGCTTCCATCGGCACGTCGCGGGCATTCTTCCAGTCCGTGATATAGACGTCATGGTCCTGCAACAGCGTCGCTACCGTGCTGCGCAGCAGGGTTGCGAAATGACCCGACATCGGTGCCACCACCAGCACCTTGGGCTGGGCGGTCTCGACATCGTCCTTCACGAAATGCAGCAGGTCGCCGAACGGCAGGTCGAGCACGATCTCCTCGCGCACCTCGACCTCGGCATTGCCGGTCTGGACGCGGTCAATGCCATAGGCCGGGCGCTTGTGGGTCATACGCGCGCCCTGGAACACGTCCATCAGCGCGAACATGCGGCGCGGCATCGGCCAGTCGGCGACCGGACCCATATGGTCGCGCATCGCCAGCGCCATCTGCGCCCCGAAGCGGGCCGGGGCCAGCATGTCTTCCATGGCCTGGTAACCGTCGTAAAGCATTCGCATATTACCAAAACAACCTTGTTCAACCTGGGGGAGACGACTCGGTTCTTCCCTTAAACGCTATACATGCTTTTCATGTTGCACTGCATCATGAATGATGGAAAATAACATTCGGCATATCTGCCAGGGAACCGCCCCTGCGATTTTGCGTTTGGGGGCCGGGAACCGTGTATCGGGAGAGCATGGATGGCCGTCGCGGAACTCACTCTATCCAGCAAGAACTATTCCTCCTGGTCGCTGCGCGGCTGGCTCTTGTGCCGGCTCGCCGGGCTGAAGGTGGAGGAAAGGATCATCGCCATCGATGATCCGGAAAATCGCGCCGAACTGTTGCTCTTGTCGCCATCGGTGCTGGTGCCGCGCCTCACCCATGAAGGGGCGAGCGTCTGGGACACGCTCGCAATCGCGGAATATCTGCACGAACTCTATCCCCAGGTCGGCATGTATCCCGCCGAACGCATCATCCGCGCCCATTGTCGGTCGGTCTCGGGCGAAATTCATTCGGGCTTCGCCAATCTGCGCTCTGCCCTGCCGATGAACCTCAAGGTCCGCCATGACCGCTTCCCGATCTTCTCGGGCGCCAAGCCCGATATCGAGCGGATCGAGACGATCTGGACCGAATGCCTGGACGCCTATGGCGGCCCCTGGCTGTTCGGGGAAAAGCCGACCGTGGCCGACGCCATGTTCGCACCGGTGGCGCAGCGCTTCCTCACCTATGCCGTGCCACTCTCACCCAGGTCGGCGGCCTATTGCGACACCATCAACGGCTGGCCGCTGATGCGCGAATGGATCGACGCCGCCCGCGCCGAACCCGACGATATCGAGGAACTGGATATCGAGTTCTGAAACGGCCCTTTCCCCCGCCCTGTGCGGGGGTTAAGGCACGGGCATGAAACACGCCCTCCCCCTCCTGGCCCTTGGCCTTGCCACCCTGTCCTTCCCCGCCAGCGCCCAGACCGATCCGGCGAAAACCGATCCGGCCAAGCTGGAACAGTCGGTTCGCACCATGGCGTCCGACCTGTTCGAGGGGCGCGCGCCCGGCACCGTGGGGGAAGAGCGCACGATCGGCTATCTCGTCGCCCGCTTCGAGCAGTTGGGGTTGGAACCGGGTGGTCCCGACGGCCAGTGGGTACAGACCGTGCCGCTGCTACACACCCGCCTTGGCCAGTCGGAAAGCCTGTCGGTCGCGCAAAATGGCGCCGCCACCCCCTGGACATTCGGTAAACAGGTCTATCTCTCGACCCTCCAGCCCAAGGACAAGGTCGCCGTCGCCAACGCGCCGATGGTCTTTGTCGGCTATGGCGTCTCCGCCCCGGAACGCGGCTGGGACGATTTCAAAGGCGTGGACCTCAAGGGCAAGATCGCCGTCTTCCTGATCAACGACCCGGACTTTGAAGCCGCGAAGGGCGAAGACCCGTTCGGCAAGTTCGGCGGCAAGACCATGACCTATTATGGCCGCTGGACCTACAAGTTCGAGGAAGCCGCCCGGCACGGCGCGATCGGCGCGCTGATCATCCATGACACGCCGGGCGCCGGCTATGGCTGGAACGTGGTCGTCAGCCCCGGCGGCGAGAATTATGATCTCGTCCGCCCCGCCGACAAGCTGACCAGCCTGCAGGTGCAGGGCTGGGTCGAGGGCGAGGCGGCAAAGGCCCTGTTCGCCGGCGCCGGTCAGGATCTGGCCGCTCTGCGCAAGCAAGCCCGCTCGGCGAAATTCAAGCCGGTCGAACTCAAGGGGGCCAGCTTCTCCGCCGCCTTCCCGGTCACCCAGGAAGTGGTGAAGAGCGCCAATGTCATCGCCCGCATCCCCGGTGCCAAGCGCCCGGACGAGACGGTCATGTATGGCGCCCACTGGGACGCCTATGGCAAGGGCGCGCCCGACGCGCAGGGCCGCATCTATCGTGCCGGCGCCAATGACGACGCGCTCGGCATGGCCGGCCTGTTCGAGATCGCCCGCATCTTCAAGGCCGGCCCCGCCCCCGATCGCTCGATCGTCTTCGCCGCCTGGACGGCGGAGGAACGCGGCCTGCTGGGATCGGAATTTTACGCCCAGAACCCGGTATACCCGCTCGACAAGACGGTCGCGAACCTCACCATCGACGTGCTCCAGACTGCCGGCAAGGCGAAGGACGTGATCCTGATCGGCAAGGGCCAGAATGTGCTGGAGGACGACCTTACCAAATTTGCAGCTAAGCAGGGCCGCGTCATCACCCAGGAAAGCCTGCCCGAACGCGGCCTCTTCTACCGCGCCGACCATTTCTCCATGGCCAAGCGCGGCGTGCCCGTGCTGCTGATGATGGGCCTTGCCGGTGCATCCGACATGGTCGACGGCGGCCGCGCCGCCGGCCAGGCATGGATCGATGCCTATACCGGCAAATGCTATCACCAGGCCTGCGACGCGGTCGACGATACATGGAAGCTGGATGGCGCCGCGCAGGATGTCGACCTGATGTATGACATCGGCCGCGACCTCGCCTTCTCGGCCCGCTGGCCCGAATGGAAAACCGGCTCCGAATTCAAGGCCATCCGCGACAAGAGCGCGGCGGTCCGGAAGTAACGCAACATCCTCCCCTCCCTTTCAAGGGAGGGGCCGGGGGTGGGTGGCGAGCGTAGCGAGCCTCCTTCGGAGGCACCCACCCCTTGATCCCCTCCCTTGAAAGGGAGGGGCGATAGTCAGGCCGCACTCAGCCGATACAGTCCCGCCCCATGCGGCGGCAGGATCGCGGCAACCCGGTCGCCTTCCAGTTTCATCACCGAGCCCTGCCAAAGATCGCGCATCTTGGTCGCCCCAGTGATCCCCAACTGGCTCAGGCTGATTTCCACGCCGCGCGTCTTTTCGCCCGTATTGAACAGCGCGACATAACGATCCCCACTCCCTTCGGCCTTCGCAGACCAGATACGCGCACCATCTTCCATGAAATGGGGCTGATTGTCGGTGCTCGCCTGATTGACCGCGATCACCTCCTTGTTGGTCAGCAACGCCAGCGTCGCCGCGTCCAGATGCCGCAGATCGCCGCCCATGATCAGCGGCGACCGCGCGATCGCCCACAGGGTCATCAGCGTCCGCTGCTCGTCCGGGGTGAAGCGGGTATCCCGCTCGCCCAGCGCCAGCCGCCCCAGCGGCAGCATGTCCGCATCCGGCCATGAACCCGGCCCGCGATAGGGCGTCCAATTCTCCAGCCGGGTGAACTGCGCCTCCAGCATCGCCCAGTCATCCCAGAAATCGTCGGAAATGCGCCACATCTGCGCATATTTCCGCACATGATCGCCACGCATCACCGGCGTTTCGCCGGGCGAGAGGCTGAGGATGATCGGCCGCCCGGTAGCAACGATCGCCTTGTGCGCCGCCTCGATCTCCGCCGCATGGGCGTCATAGGGCCGGCTCATATCGTCCATCTTGACGAAATCGACGCCCCAGTCGGCATAGAGGCGGAAGATGCTGTCATAATAGGCCTGCGCGCCCGGCCGCGTCATGTCGACGCCATACATGTCCGGGTTCCAGCTACAGATGCTCTTCCTGTCGGCAATGTCCGCCGCGCGATATTTCGTCCCCAAGATCGGCAGATTCTGTTCCACCGCCGCGCGCGGAATGCCGCGCATCACATGGATGCCGAATTTCATGCCTAGCGCATGCACGTCCTTGGCAAGCTGGGTGAAGCCCTTGCCCCCGGCGCTGGAGGGAAAACGGTTGGGCGCCGGGATCATCCGGCCATAGCCGTCCATCGCCGGCCTGGGCTTGGCATTATAGGTATAGCTCGACGCCTCGGGCTCATACCACTGAATGTCCACGGTGAAGATGTCATAGCCGAAGGGCAGCAGCTTTTCCGCCATGATCCCGGCGGTCTCGCGCGCCTGCGCCTCGGTGATGGTGGTGGCAAAGCTGTTCCAGCTATTCCATCCCATCGGCGGACGCGGCGCCAGCACCGCTTTTCCCGCTTCCGCCGGAGCTGCCCCCGCCCGCACTGCGCCAGCAGCCGCAAGCCCCGCCACACCACCCGCGAGCATATCGCGGCGGCTGGCCTTCCATGTCATCCTCATCATTTGTCGGAGTTAATAGGAAGGCGACAAAAATAGCAACAGCCGTTCGTTTCGAGCGTGTCGAGACATCTAGAGCCAAGCCGCCTGCACGAGTGCACCAGCCATCAAAAGACCAAGATGAGCGGCTAGCGGACACTCCCCTATTTCGTCGCCCCAGCGAAGGCTGGGGTGTGGACTCACGTTTGAAGTGCAACATGTGACTGACATTGAGAGAATGCCTCGGCGGGCGTTTTGAAGTCGAGGCATTTCCTGGGCGTATGGTTATATTGGTGGGCGGCAGCGAGAATGCTTGCCTGATCGATGGCGTCGAGGTTGGTTTTGCGCGGCAGGAAGCGGCGCAGTCGCCCGATTGAGTAGCCCCTAGTTTTCTAGACGCCTTCTGCTTTCAAAATCTGCTGCCGTTCGAACTGTGCGGGGGACAGCATCCCGTTCCTGACCTGCTTGCGGACCGGATTGTAGAACATCTCGATGTAATCGAACACGTCCTGCCGGGCTTCATCGCGTGTTTTGCAGGTCCGGCGCTTAATGCGCTCACGCTTGAGCGAGGAAAAGAAACTCTCGGCCACCGCGTTGTCGTGGCAGTTGCCACGCCGGCTCATCGAGTGCTCAAGATTGTGAGCCCGGATGAAGGCCGCCCAGTCCATGCTGGTGAACTGCGAGCCCTGATCCGAATGGATCAGCACCCGCTGCTTCGGCTTGCGCCGCCATACCGCCATGTGCAGCGCTTGCAGCACCGCATCGGTGGTCTGCCTGCTCTGCAGCGACCAGCCCACCACGCGGCGGGAATAAAGATCGATCACGACAGCCAGATAGGCAAAGCCCTCCAGAGTGCGGATGTAGGTGATGTCCGTCACCCAAGCCCGATCGGGAGCTGCGACGTCGAACTGACGATCCAGAGTATTGTCGACCGCCAGGGACGGTTTGCCGCCATAGCTGCTGGGCCGGCGCTTGTAGCCGACCTGCGCCCTGATACCCGCCAGCCTGGTCAACCGGGCAACGCGGTTGGGGCAGCAGGTCTCGCCATGATCCAGCAGGTCATCGTGTAGCTTGCGATAGCCGTAGACCTTA